>CAZNMY010000053.1:0-38760 GCA_964574325.1 uncultured Devosia sp.
GAGTTTGCGCAATCGGGTGCGCTGGGGATCACCAACATGAACGCCGAACAGCGCCCTTCGAAAAATCATGCCTATGGTCAAGTCGCTTGCACTGCTCGTGCTGTAAGCGACGGAGCGCGTGTCTACCTTCTCGGGACGCGCTGCCGCTGAAGCCGGGGCCAAAGTACGCGAATGCGCTATCGGGGGGCTCAACGCCCCAGGAAGCGCCGGATCTCGGTGACGACGGCGCCGGGTGACTGTTCGGCCGGCATGTGGTCGCACCCGTCCATGATCGCCAGCTTGGCGCCGGGTATCGTGCGCTGCAGCCGCAGCCCTGTCGACAGAGGTACGACCCGGTCGTGCCGGCACCACAGCGCCAGTACCGGCTTGTTGATGGTGGGATAGCGCGCGATGACCTGATCGAGATCCTGCGGTACGATCTGCAACGCGGTCTCGACCAGCGCGTGCGGTCCTCCCGGCGCCGAGAGCGGATCGGCGTAGATGGAGATGTCCTTGTCGGAAAATCGCTCGAACCCCACGCTCTCCATCATCAGCGCGACGGTGGCCGTTACTTCGGGTGGAACGAGCAGCAGTGCGAGATAGGGCAGTACCGGCCGGCGCAGGAACGCGACGCCCGCCGAAAATGGCTGCGGAAACACAGGCGCATCCATCACCACGAGGCGCGCGATGCGATGGGGCTCGAGGCGGCGGTCCAGCGCGAGGCGCAGGGCCACGATGCCGCCGAAGGAATGGCCGACCAGTGTGATGCGCTTCAGGTTGGCTTGGCGGATGAAGGCCTTCACGACGTTGGCGTGATCCGTCGAGCTGTAAGCGCGGTCGAACGGCTTGTCGGAGCGCCCGAAGCCCCGGAGATCGAGCCCGATGACCCGGTTCGTGGCAGCCAGCCGTGGGGCAACGAAGCGCCAGGAGTAGCTCGATCCGCCGAGCCCGTGCAGAAACAGGATCGGCGGTCCCCGTCCCATTTCCTCGACATACACGTTGAGCGGCGGCTGCCCTTCCGGGGCGAGCCGCACGAAGTGGCCCACGGAGCCTTCATGCCAGGGCTGAGCCGAAACCGGCGCAACAGCGACCGTTGCCATCGCCGAGAACACCATGGCGATCAACGAATGGAAAACACGCCACATAAGCAGCACCGACACCCCTGCCACGCCACGTCCCGCGAGAATGGTGGCAAGATAGGTGGAGACGGGTTTCCAGCAGGTTAAGCGGCGTGTCGCGTTGGGACGCGGTGTGGCCTTGCCGGCTCAATTGGACGAGGTGATCGACCAGCGGGCCCGTTGCTGCACCTCTTTGGGTGCTTCGAGCACCCCCCGCAGGAGTTCGCGCACCTGGGCGCCGGTCCGCGGAGAGACGTCGAGGCGAGCCTTGACGATTTCGTCGACGTAGTTCTTGTCCTTCATGGTGGCGTCGAAGGCAGCGCGAAGGGCTGCGACCCGGTCTGCCGGCACCGCACCATGGACCAGGTACGGCCGCCCGAACTCCTGTACGGTGGCGATCAGCTCCATCGCTTTCTTGTTCAGCGGGTCCTTGACGAACCCGAGCGCGTTGGGAATGCCGGCCTTGTCGGCGGCGGCGTGGGGGCTCAGCGCGAGCTGATTGATGATGCGCGTCGTGCCCTTGTTGACGAGATCGGGCGAGCGGGCGAACAGCGAAGACCACGCATAGCCGCAAAAGCCCTGCACTTCGTTGCGCTGGATGGCGAGGACGAGGTCGGACGTTCCCTTGTATCCCGTGATCATCTTCATCTTTGCGCCGGACAGCTTGCGGAACATCACGGTGTGGTCGTGCGTCGTGGAGCCGATCTGATCGCCGCCGAAAACCACTTCCTTCTCGTGCAGCTCCGCATAGGTCTTCACGGGGCTGTCGGTCCGCATCAGGCAGAGCGAGGTGAACGCCTCGGCGCTGCCGATGTATTGGAAATCGAGCGGCTTGTAGGCGATCGTCTTGGGGTCGCCCAGGATCGGCTCGACGAGCGCACCGGGTTGGGTGGCGAGCAACACGGTGCCGTCGCGCGCGCCGACATCAGACATGAATGTCGTGGCGTTGCGGGCGCCTGCGCCCGGCATGTTTCGGATCACGAAGTTGGGCGGGCCGGCCATGTGTTTGACCATGTGCCGCGTAATGATGCGTGCATAAGCGTCGAAACCGCCGCCCGGTGGCGATGCGACGATGACGTCGATATTGCGGCCCTTGTAGAACGTGGCGGCGTCTTGCGCAGCGGCCCCGGTCGATAGGAGCGCTGCGACACAGCCTGTCGCCGCTGAGGCGATGACACTGAAATGGCATTTCATCGGTATGCTTCCTCCCGGGGCCTTGTCGTTGCCTCTGGTCTGCAAGCTAGCATTTCCGTGCCGGGCGGCAAGTACTGCCGCTGTTCTACTCCCATTGCGGCAGTTTTTCCGCGGGGGCTGCCCGTGTGGATCGGTCATGCCGGTCCAGCAGGTACACGACGAGACGGGATGGCGGGCAAACGCGCCGACGACTGCGAGGGGAATTTCCCGCGGGAACGCTATTCCGCCCGACCGCTTCGAGCCATTTGTCTGCGGCGTCGCTACGCGCTGGTGCGAACGCTACCGGGCGATCCGGTCGAACGGCCGTTTAGCTCAAACGTATGCCAGGATCAGGTAAGCGCCCAGCATTACCGTCATCCAGAACGCCATGCTGCCGGTCGGCCAGGACCTGCCGAAGATTCCGGCTGGACCATGATGGCGATGGAGCACTTTGCCAACGCCGGACGCAGACGCTTTCACGCCACCTGAGATCGATCGGTAGGCCGCACCGGCGGTCTCGTAGAAACCGTCGACCATGCGGCGGCCGGCACGGCGCCAGAGCCAGTCGACGTCGAGGTTGGTCGAACGCAGCTCTGGCGGATAGATCCCGGTGCGCATCAGCACGGTGAAAGCCAGCGCCGACAGGAACAGGATCTGCAGCTGTGCCACAACGTGGTCGAGGGTATAGGCGTGATAGTCGACCTTATAAGGAAGCACCTGGTAGAACAGGCTCGGAAAACTTCCGATGCCGATGCACAGGGCGGCTGCAATTCCCATGGCCATGAGCATGTTCGGGGGGGCTTCGCGGCAGCGCTTGCCGGAATCGTGGGCAAAGAAGGCGAAGTATGGGATCTTGATGCCGGCATGGTGAAACACGCCAGCACTCGCGAACAGCAGGATGAGCCAGACCCAGAAGTGTCCCTTTTCCATGGCGGCGCTGATGATCATGGATTTCGTCACGAAGCCGCTGAATAAGGGGAACGCGGAGATGGAGGCTGCGCCAACGATGCAGAATGCCGTGGTCCACGGCATGGATTTGTAGAGGCCGCCCAACTCGGAGCCCTTCACCGTGCCGACCCTGAACAGCACGGCGCCCATCGACATGAACAGGAGCCCCTTGAACAGGATATCTGCGAACGCGTGGGCCACTGCGCCGTTGACGCCGAGTTCTGTGCCGATGCCGATGCCGACGACCATGAAGCCCAACTGGTTGTTCAAGCTGTAGGCCAGCACGCGTCTGAGGTCGTTCTCGATCACGGCATAGAAGATCGGGAATGCCGCCATCACGGCACCGATCGTCACGAGAATCTCGGTGCCGGCATAGCCGCGCGCCAGCGCATAGATCGCAACTTTGGTCGTGAAGGCCGAGAGGAACACGGTGCCGGTAACGGTTGCTTCCGGATAGGCGTCGATCAGCCAGGAGTGCATCATCGGGAAGGCACATTTGATGCCGAAGGCGATGAGAATCAGCATGCCGCCGGGCGTGCCCAGGCCGATCGGTCCGAAGGCGATCGAGCCGGTATGCCGGTAGTGCAGCAGAACGCCCGCTAGCAGCAGAACGCCCGAGCCCACGTGCACGATGATGTAGCGCATACCGGCCCAATAGGCGCGCTCATTGCGCGACGCCCAGATCAGGAACACCGAAGCGATTGCGATCACTTCCCAGCAGACGAACAGGCTCACGAGGTCGCCGGCGAACACGGCACAGAGCGCTCCGCCCGCATAGACGAGCCCGGCGACCTGCTGGATGGTGTCCTTGACGTGGAGGGAGTAGACGACGCAGATACCGGTCGCGATCAGGAAGATGTAGCCGAACATCAGGCTCAGCCGGTCGACCCGGGTGGTCACGAGCGTCAGGTCGAAGAGCCTGACGATCCCATGATCTCCCATCGGCAGCGACAGGAGTTGCCAGAACGCCAAAGCTGGCAACGCGAGCATCCACGCCTGCCGGACGCGGTGCGGCAGCAGCGGAACGATGATCGCCCCCAGGATAAGGACGAGGCCGGGCGAAAGCTCAGCGATCATAGTAGTCCTCTGGCCGCATCAGGATTTTGCGCAGCTGCTTTGCGATCAGCACCAGCGCGACGCAGGCGACAAACCCATAGATCCCATAGAAGCCCCAGACGTGCTCGAGCTTGAAGGGGCCGTGCTTGTGGACGAATGGATCGATCACCAGCAGCAGACCGCAGGCGATGTAGAACCAGCGCACCAGCCGATCGACGTTGGCGGGATTGTCGAGCCAGTAGGCGCGCTCGCCCAGAGGCTGGCCATGGGGTGGGCCATGGTGCGTGACAGGGGGCGTGACGGGATCATGTTCGGTCATGTTTCTCGATTCCCGTTCATCGTTGCACGACGAGCGCGGCTGCCATCAGCCGCTCGAGCATGCCGCTGCCGAAGAACAGTGCGATGCTCAGTGCCGCCGTGGTCACCAAGGCGATCAGGCAGGGGACCGGCGCTTCCTGGATCGCGCCATGTCCGTGGCCGTGGCCGTGACCCGGAGCGTGGCCGTCATCGCCCCGCGGCGGTAGGAAGAAGGCGCGCGCCACGATCGGCATCAGGTAGGCGACGCTGAGGAGCGAACTGATCATCAGGATGCCGACCGCGAAGCCGCGTCCGGCATCGAGGGCGCCGAGCGCCAGATACCACTTGCTCCACGAGCCGCCGAGCGGCGGCATGCCGATGATGCTGAGACTGCCGACGAAGAACGCCGCCATCGTGATCGGCATCGCGCGCCCGATGCCGTCGAGCTCGCTGATCTCGGTCTTGTGGGCTGCCACGTAAATCGCGCCGGCGCAAAAAAACAGAGTGATCTTGCCGGCCGCATGCATGGCGATGTGCAGTCCCGCGCCGGTCACGCTCATCGACGTCGCGAGCAGCGCGCCGAGCACGACGTACGCGAGTTGGCTCACGGTCGAATAAGCCAGTCGCGCCTTCAGATTGTCCTGAGCCAAAGCCGTCACCGAGGCTGCGAGCAAGGTCGCGGCGGCAGCGTAGAGCAACCAGGTGGTGGCCGGTGTCGCTGTCAGCGTCTCCAGGCCGAACACGTAGACGGCGATCTTCAGCACGGTGAACACACCCGCCTTCACGACGGCGACCGCGTGCAGCAACGCGCTGACCGGTGTCGGGGCGACCATGGCAGCGGGCAGCCAGAAGTGGAACGGCATCATGGCGGCTTTGCCGATGCCGAAGACGTAGAGCGCCAGCAGCAGGCCCATGACGCCGGCGCCGACCTTGCCCGAAAGGATGCCGCCGGGGGTGAAGTCGAGCGTGCCGGCGAGCACACCGGTGGCGATGATGGCCGGGAGCAGCAGCAGCATCGACGTGCCGAGCAGGAGCAGGAGATAGACGCGGCCTGCCCGCATCGCCTCGGGCGTCGCCTTGTGGGTGACGAGCGGATAGGTCGACAGCGTCAGCACTTCGTAGAACACGAACAGGGTGAACAGGTTCTTGGCGAAGGCGATACCCATCGTGCACGCGATGGCGACGGCGAAGCAGACGTAGAACGTCGTCTGCCTCGGCTCGTGGTTGCCGCGCATGTAGCCGATCGAATAGATCGAGTTCACGATCCACAGGGAGCCCGCGACGAGCGCGAACAGCATGCCCAGCGGTTCGACCTTGAACGCCAGCTCCAGCCCAGGCGCGACGCGCCAGAGCGTCAGCTCGGGCCGTGCACCGGCCAGAACATGCGGCAGCAGGCTCCAGACGACGAAGGCGAGCATGGCCGCGGTTGCCAGCGTCACGGTTTCCCGCAGGTTGGGCTGGCGGTCGAACAGCGGCAAGAGGAGTGCACCGCCGAGCGGCAGCACGAGGGCGAGGACGAGCAGTGTTTCCGGTGTGAGGTTGGCTATCATTTTAGCCCCCCGAGCAGGAGCTTGGACGCCTGGGCCGCGAGATCGGCGCTGTAGTGCGTGTCGATGCCGAGCCAGATCGTCGCCGCCGCCATCACGATCAGCGGAACCAGCATCGACAGCGGCGGCTCGTGCGCCTTTTCGATATCGGGTGCAGGCTCGCGGAAGTATGCGACCTCGATGATCCGTCCGATGTACACGACCGCGATGAGAGAGCTTGCGACGATCAGGAAAACCAGCGGCCAATAGCCTTTCTCCAGCGCGCCGATCGCGAGATACCACTTCGAGATGAAGCCGGCGGTGCCGGGCACGCCGATGATACCGAGACCCGCCACCACGAATGCGGCCATGGTCAACGGCATCCGCCGCCCGATCCCGGCCATGCTCGCGATCTCGACGGTGCCGATGCGATGGAACACGGCGCCGATCGCCATGAACAGCGCCGCCTTGATCGCGGCGTGGTTCATCAGATGGACGATGCCGCCCGTCAAACCGCTCTGGTTCGCCAGCGCGATGCCGAGCGTGATGTAGCCGATCTGCGCCACCGAGGAATACGCCAGCAGTCGCTTGGCGTTGCCTTCGAATGCCGCACTCAGCGAGGCGACGAGCATCGCCGCGATCGAGAACACGAGCAGTATCTCGGGAACCGGCAGCGACGAGAGGGCGAAGCCGACGCCGAAGACCGAGAAGAAAATGCGGATCAGCAGGTAGACGGCCACCTTGGTCGCCGTTCCCGCCAGGAAGGCCGTCGCGAGAGACGGCGCGTAGGCGTAGGCGTTCGGCAGCCAGACGTGGAGCGGGAAGAGGGCGAGCTTCAGACAGATGCCGATGGTCAGGAAACCGAGGCCGACGAGCAACGGCCGGAACAGTTCGGGCGGGGCAGCGCCCAGCCGCGCCGCGATGTCGTAGAGGTTGAGGCTGCCGGTGACGAGATAGAGGAGGCCGACGCCGATCACGTAGAACGTCGCCCCGATCGTGCCGACGATGAGGTACTGATAAGCGGCGAGCAGCGCCCGGCGGTGGCCGCCCATGGCGATGAGCACGTAGGTGGAGAGCGATGAGATCTCCATGAACACGAACACGTTGAAGGCGTCGCCGGTGACCGAGATGCCGAGGAGGCCGGCCAGGCACAACAGGTACATGGTGTAGAACCATGCCTGATTGTGCGAGTCGATCTCGTGCGCGACGCTCTTCTTCGCGTAGGGCATCAGGATCGCACCGACCGACGTGACGAGCGCCAGCACGAAGGCGTTGAGCGCGTCGACCCGGTATTCGATACCGATCGGCACCTTCCAGCCGCCGAGCAGGTAGGAGATCGGCTGGCCCGTGCCCGTCACCTTCAGGACGAGCCACCATGCGATCACGGCTGCGGCCCAGGTGGCCAGCAATGCCACCATCCATGCCGTCGTTCCGCGCCGGCAGAACGCCGAGAGCACCGCGGCGATCAACGGAATCAGAACCTGCAGGATGGGAAGATGAAGCTCGATCGCTCTCATATCTCCCCGTCCTTTGCGAAGATCTCATCCTCCTCGATGGTGCCGTATGCTTCGTGAATGCGCACGACCAGGGCGAGCCCGAGCGCCAGCGTCGCTACGCCGACCACGATCGCGGTCAGGATCAGCACGTGCGGCAAGGGGTTCGAGTAGACCTTGAACGCCGGATCGAGGATCGGCGCGGTGCCGCCGATGATCTTGCCCGGCGTGACATAGAGCAGATAGACGGAGGTCTGGAACAGCGACAGGCCCACCAGCTTCTTGATCATGTTGCCGCGGGCGATGACGATGTAGAGCCCCGCCACCATCAGGAAGATCGTGATGAAGTAGTTGTAGTGCTCGAACAGGGCACGCAAAGTGGTCATGCTGGAACTCATGCTCGTCCCCGTTCGGCGAACGCATAGAAGATCGCGATCATGGTCGCCGACACCGTCACCAGCACGCCGATTTCCACGATCATGATGCCCCAGCCGTGCCCGCTGGCAGAGTCCGCAGCGAGCACCCCGTAGTCGAGGAAGTTGCGTCCGCTGATCATCGCCGGCAGGCCGGCGCTCAGATAGATCAATACGCCCAGCGGCACCAGGCGTTCGACGAGGCTGTGAGGGGCCACTTTCCTGGCGGCCTCAACGCCGAATATCAGGGCATAGAGTATCACCGTGCAGGCGGTGATGACGCCGGCCTGGAAGCCGCCGCCCGGCCCATACTCGCCATGAAACTGCACGTACAGCGCGAACAACGGGATGAAAGGCAGGATGAGCTTGACGATGACCCGCGGGATCAGATCGAACTTCATGCGGCATTGCCCCCATTGTCATCGCCTTTGCGGCGCCGGCGTCCGCGCAGCAGCATCATCACGCCGATGCCGGCTGTGAAAATCACCGTCGTCTCCCCCAGGGTGTCGTAGCCGCGATAGTCGGCCAGCACCGCCGTCACCACGTTCGGCGAGTGGGTCTCCTTGTATGCGTAAGCGAGGAAGTGCGGCGTCGTGTGCTTGTGGATCGGCGCGTCGGCGGTGCCGAACGGCGGCAGCGTGTAGGTGCCGAACACCAGCGCGGCGCCGACCACCGTTGAAACGAACAGCGGAAGGGCAACATTGCGCGGCTGGGGATATTCCCGCGACTTCGTGAGATGGAGCGTCGCCAGCAGCACCACCGTCGAGATGCCGGCGCCGACCGACGCCTCCGTCATGGCGACGTCGACCGCATCGAGCGCGATCAGCACGCTCGCCATCAGGAAGCTGTAGACGCCGGCGAGGATCACCACGCCGAACAGGCTGCGCTGGCGGGCGATCGCCACCGTGATGACGGCGAGCAGCGTCAACAGAACGGCGTTGACCAGGGTCTCCATCATGGCGCGCCCTCTCGGCCGTTCTCACCAGGTGTGAGGCGCATCCGGCGATCCTCGTGCAGGATGGGTTCGACGCCCTCGTGCAGCGCTGCTTGCGAGAGCGCGTGCGATGCTACGGGTCCAGCGAAGAAAAACAGCGCCAGCAGGAACAGCAGTTTCAGGGCAACGAGTGTCGGACCGGCCTGGATCATCAGTCCGATGAACAGCAGGCCGGCTCCCAGCGTTTCCGTGACGCTGGCCGCGTGCATGCGCGTGTAGACATCGGGCATTCGCAGCAGGCCGATGGCGCCGACCAGGACGAAGAAGCTACCCGAGAGGATGAAGCCCCAGCTCAGGAGGTTGACGATCATATCCTTCATGCCTGCCGGTCCTCCTCGGCGTCGTAAGCGAGGTCGCCGTGCCGGAAGAATTTCAGGACGGCGAGTGTCGAGATGATGTTGAGCAGGCCGTAGGTGATGCCGATGTCCAGCCATTCGGGCCGCCCGGTGAGGAAGCCGAGTACGGACAACAACAGGATCGCCAGCGTCCCGACCGAGTTGCCGGCGAGCACCCTGTCGAATACCGTCGGCCCGCGGATCGCCCTGGCCACGGCGAGCACGAGTGCAACGAGGATCGCAACGGTTGCTGCGACGAACATCAGGCGCCTCCCTCGAACTGCTTCACACGCGCGTTCATGGCCCCGGTCTCTACATCGATGGCACCATCGCGCACGAGGGCGTGCACGGTCAGCCGGCTGCCCTTGATGTCGGTCGTGATCGTTCCGGGCGTCAGCGTGATCGAGTTGCCGAAGGTGACGATCCCGGCAGCCGTGCGCTGGCTGGCGTCGACCACGGTCATCGTCGGCGAGATCGGCAGTTTGGGATGAAGGATGATCTTCGTCACCGCCCAGGCGGACTTGACGATTTCCCAGATCAGCCAGGGGTAATAGGTCAGCGCCCGGCCCAGCAGATGAGTCGGGTGTCCTTCGGAATCGAGCACGCCCAGGCGCGCAGCCGCGGCCACGCACAGGATGCTGCACACCAGCCCGACTGAGATCAGGAATGGCGTGTAATGTCCGGAAAGCGCCAGCCAGAATGCGAACAACAGCACGCCGAGACTTAGATGCCGCATACCCCACCCATTATCGTACCAGAGGCCACGTCGTGAGCGTGGCCCGAGGGCACGTCGGCCTCGATGATCGGAACCGGCAGCCACACCCGCACTCTGCTCGGCTGCCTCATACGTGCATTGTCTAAGTCAGGCAGAGGCTGGAGGCAATCGGCAGAAATGCGGGGTGGAACGGCCCGGCGACGTGGTCAGATCGTAGCCGATTGCCTGCGATTGAGAACGTGCATCGCGCCAAGCACAGCGGCACCCAATCCTGCGGCTGCCACACTGACGAAACCGGGAATGACCAAGCCTATGCTGGCGCTCGGGATCAGCGCTAACCCGCCCAGAACCAGCATTACGATCCGCAGAGCCGAGCCGATCCGAGACTGGAAGAACCCGACGATGCCGACCGTGACGAAGTAGACGCCGATCATCGCCGTCACGAAGTCGATTCCGATCTGCGTCGGCGTGCCGATCAGCAGCAGCGTCGGAGAGAGCACGAACATCACGGGCAGGGCGAACTTCGTCCAGCCGATCATGCAGGCGGCCCACGCCGTTTCCATGACACCGGCCTTCGAGATGTTGGCGGCGGCGAATGCGGCGAGCGCCACCGGCGGCGTGATCATCGACAGCATGCCGAAGTAGAGGATGAACATGTGTGCCGGAAGCTTGGGTACGCCGGCATCGATCAACGAGGGCGCAATCAGAGTGGCGAGCAGGACGTAGACGGCGGTGGTCGGCATGCCCATGCCGAGGATGATGCTGACCAGCGCGGCGACGGCGAGCAGCATGAACAGGTTCTGGCCGGCGATCTTCACCAGCAAGAGCGTCAGTGCGTAGGCGAGGCCGGTCGCGCTCAGGATGCCGATGACGATGCCGGCACCCGCGAGCGTCATGAACAGATCGCTCGTGCTCCGCCCCGTCGAGGCGAGCGAATTCCAGGCGTCGACCGGACGCAGTCGCTTGCCGCGGTACGGCCGGATCATGCCGACCAGCAGCATGACGAGGGAGGCGCCGATCGCCGCGAGCTCCGGCGATGTCTTCCACACGAACATGATCAGGATCAACGCGATGAACGGAATGAGGAAGTGCCAGCCGTCCTTCATCACCGCACCGACGGTCTCGCCGACGTCGGCCATGCGCTGCAGTCGCTCGCGACCTGCGATCAGGTCGACCTGCCAGTAGAGCCCCCAGTAGTAGATGATGGCAGGGATCGCGGCTGCGAGGGCGATCTCGGGATAGGGAACCTCGATGAATTCCGCCATCAGGAAGGCGGCAGCCCCCATCACGGGGGGAGCCAGCTGACCGCCTGTCGAGGCGACCGCCTCGATGGCACCGGCGTCGCGCGCGGTGTAGCCGGTACGTTTCATCATCGGTATCGTGAACACCCCGACCGATGCGACGCTCGAGATCGAGCTGCCGGAGATCGTGCCGAACAACGCCGAGCCGACCACGCAGATCTTCGCCGGTCCACCGCGGCGATGCCCCATCGCGGCCGTCGAGATATCCATGAAGAAGTCACCGCCACCGGCCCTGGTCAAAAGGTCGCCGAGCAGGATGTACATGATGACGATGGTCGCCCCGATCACGAGCGGCGTTCCGAAAATCGCCGACGGGTCGAAGCCGAGATAGACGGCGAGCGTGATGGGGTTCTGCTGCTTGCCGCGCAGTTCGAGCGGCATCAGGTGTGCGACGAACGAATAGACGATGAAAAACAGGACGACGATGAACATGCCCAGGCCCGTCACCCGCCGCAATCCCTCCAGCGAGAGCACGACCAGCACGACGCTGAGCGCCAACACCTCTTCCGTCCGGTAGGCGACGTCGCCCAGCAGCCGATCGTAGTCGAAACAGATCCACATCGTCGTGGCGAGACCCACGAGGCCAAGCAGGAAATCGAGCGGAGAAAAGCCGGCTTGCGGTCGGCCGCGCCAGTTGACCGAGTTGAACGCGAGCATCACCGAGAGGCCCAGGACGAGGGCCAGGAATTGCTCGCGATAGAATGCCTTGCCGAACAGGTAGGGTACGTTGCAGGCCCAGGCCAGACAGAGCGTGGTCAGTGCAACGCCGGCGAGGATGACGGCGAACTTGTGAATTGGATGGGCGGGCACGAGCGCGCCGCCCCCTTCCCCGGCAGATGCAACGGCGAGTTCGGCGTTTTCGCTCGCTGGCGATCCGGCAGGTGGTGTCGTCACGGACATCTCTCAATCGATCGGAATGGGAAGCGCTGAACGGCGCATGTCGATTGCAGCGCCGTTCAGACCGTCAGATTCTGGTGCAGGTCACTTGGGCGGCCACTGGCCGCTTTCCTTGTAGAACCTGATCGCACCGGGGTGCCACGGCACGCCGATTTCCTCGGTCATCGCCTTGGGATCGAAGCCACGGAATACCGGGTGGCCGGAAACGAGGGTCGGCTTGTTTTCGTGCAGCGTCTTGACGATGTTGTAGACGACATCCTCGGGCATCTTGTCGTGCGTCGAGAAGAAGACGTTGTAAGCCATGATCGTGGTCGGCACGGCGACACCCACGGTATGGGGCGCGGGCTGAATCAGGATCGGCCGGGCCGGCAGGATCTTGCGGATCGCGGCCAGGGCATCCGGCGTGGACTTCATGTTGATGAAGCGGACGCCGCCACGGGACGACAGATTGGCGTTCGCCTGCTGGATCTGAGCGACACCCATGGCGATGGTCGCGGCATCCACCTTGCCTTCGCCGAGCAGGTCCACGCCCGAGAACAAGCTCTGCGTCGGCACGCCCGTCACGTCCTTCATCGTCAGGCCCTCCGTCGCCAAAACGGCGTCCTGGAGGATGCGGCCCGTCGTCTGGGCATTGTAACCCGAGGGGATGCGCTTGCCCTTGAGGTCGGCGATCGTCTTGATCGGTGAATCGGCTGGAACCACCACGCCCAGTGTCAACGGGAAGACGACCGTCATGAGCCGAAGATTGGGGCTCGGCCGCTTGAAGTTACCGGTGCCCTTGAACGCGGTCATGGAGTCGTCGACGTTCGTGAAGCCGAAGTCGATATCGCCGGTGTTGATCTGGGGGATGTAAGTGGAAGAGCCGCCCGTCGGCTGCACGCGCACCTGCATCTTCAATTTCTCGTCCAGAAGCTTGCCGATCACGGCGCTGCCCTGGAAGAACACCGAACCCTGCGGGTTGGATGCTATCACCCTGATTTGTTGCGCCGTGGCCGGAATGGACGTGGCCAGGACCAAGGCAGCGGACAAGCTACTGAGCTTTGCTAGCAAGACGGAACCTCCCATTATGCCCGACATCGAGACGATTTCGAGCCGTTCACTCCGATTTCTACGATCTGAATTTTGCCCTCGGGAGCAAGACAAGTCGACTCCAGCGTTTGGTCGAGTAGTAAGCGAAAGTGCTTAGCTGCGGAAGGTGCTGCTCACCGGAGCTTCGACGAGCGTCCGGTCGAAACCTACGTGGGACCGATCACGGCCCCTTGGGCTTGATGCCTGATTTGCGCAGGAGGTCGGCCCAGAAGATGGTGTGATCCTTGATCAGATTGCCCAGCACGGCGGGCTCGCCGCCTCCCACCTTGAAGTTCGCTTTTTCGATGCGCGACCGGACGGTGGGATCCTGCAGCGCGCGGTTCACCCCGGCGTTGAGCTTGGCGATGATCGGCTGAGGCGTGCCGGCGGGCGCTGCGAGCCCGAACCAGACGCCGTCGTCGAGCCCACCGAGATCGTGGCCCATCTCCTTGAACGTCGGGACGTCCGGCAAGGCTGGGAACCGCTGCGGTCCGGTTACGCCGAAGATGCGGACCTGCCCCGCCTTGGCCTGAGCTTCGGCCGTCGCCAAGCTCACGAAAATCGACTCGATATGGCCGCCGACGAATGGGGGCGAAATCCGTGGTCGGGTTGTAAGCGACGTTGGCGACGAGGCTCGGCGCGACGACGACTGTGATCTCGATGAAGATAAGCGTGTAGCCGTCGGGTGCCGCCTTGGCGACGGCGTTGGCGCCGATCGAAGCGCTGGCGCCCGGGCGGTTCTCGATGATGATGGGTTTGCCCACGATCTCGGCCAGCGGCGTCGCAACGAGGCGCGCGATGACGTCTGGAGGGCCGCCGGCCGCCTGGGGAACGACCAGGGTGATGTTCCGGCTGGGGTAGGCGGAAGGCGCCTCTTGTGATCTGGCGTGGGGTGCCAGGGCAGAGACACCAGCCAGGGCGCAGGTCATCGCCGCCACCGCGAAACGATGTTTCATCCGAGACTTCCTCCACCCGGTTCTGCACGCTTGGGGGCGAACCTAGCATCTGCTCGGCCAGGCGGCCATAGTCGTACGAGACGGTGTCGGGAATGATGCGCCAGCAGTAGCGAGCGGGCTTTCGATCTGCCGCCGGCCCCCGTGCATGCCTGCAAGTGTGCGAGCGCGCTGTCGCGTTGCGCCGCCCGAACAAACCTCCTAGGTTCCCGCCGCGTGGGATTGATACTCCCGATCCAGCCATTTCATCCGGAACGCCTGCAATGCCAACGATCAAGCTCGCCAAGCCAGAAATCTCGTTCGACTGCCCGGAGGGGGATACCGTGCTGCGGGCCGCCCTTCGCGCCGGGCTCGGCTTTCCCTACGAGTGCAACGTCGGCAGTTGCGGCAATTGCCTGTTCGAGATCGCGGAGGGTACGGTCGAGCACGAGCGCAAGGACGCGCCGGGCTGGAACGAGCGGCACAAGGCGCGCAACCGCTATCTGGGCTGTCAGGCGCGGCCGCAGGGCGACCTGTCGATCAAGGTCAACCTGCGCGATCATTATCTGCCCAAGCACAGACCCATTCGGATGACGGGGCGCGTCGAAGCCATCGAGGACGTGACGCACGACATTCGAGAGTTCCGGTTGAAGCCCGCAACGGCGACGCGGTTCCTGCCGGGGCAGTACGCGCTGCTCTACGTACCCGGTGTGGAAGGCGCGCGGGCCTATTCCATGTCCAACGTCACGTCCGGCGGCGAGACGTGGGATTTCCAGATCAAGAAGGTGCCGGGCGGCGCTGCCACCGAGAAGCTGTTCGCATCCGTGAAGGCGGGCGACGAAATCGCGGTGGATGGTCCGTTCGGCATGGCCTATCTGCGCGAGGATGCGCCGCGCGATATCCTGTGTCTCGCGGGCGGCTCCGGGCTGTCGCCGATGGTGTCGATCTCGCGTGGGTTTGCGGCGAGCGAGGCTCTGAAGGACCGGCAACTGCATTTCGTCTACGGCGGCCGGCAGGTGCGCGATGTGGCGGGCGAAGAATTCCTTCGCGTGCTGCCGGGGTGGGGCGCGCGGCTGCACTACTATCCCGTGCTGTCGATGCCGGAAGGCGAGAACTGGGCGGGCCGCACCGGCTTCATCACGGATGCGGCGGCGCAATTGTTCGGCGACAAATTGAAGGATCTCGAAATCTACTTCGCCGGCCCGCCCGCCATGGCCACCGCGGTCGTCAAGATGATGCACGAGGCCAAGGTTCCGCCGACCCAGGTGCACTACGATCAGTTTTATTGAAGAATACCCTCTCCCCGCTCTTCAGCGGGGAGAGGGTTAGGGTGAGGGGCGGCCGCTGGCACTACGTTGTGCGCGCTGCCGCCCCTCTCCCCGACCCTCTCCCCATTCGTGAAGACGAATGGGGAGAGGGGGAAAAAAGGGGACATCCATGACAAAGCTGAATCTGAATTTCGCATGCTGGGGCTATGACCGCATGCAACCGCTGGCCGACGGCCGCGTGAAGCCCGACGGCATCGATCTCAATTTCCACGATCTCGAGGTGGAGGAGACGTTCTTCCGCCAGGCGCGGTTCCGCGAGTTCGACGTGTCGGAGATGTCGCTGTCGTCCTATACGGTGTCGCTGTTCCGCGACAACCCGCCGTTCATCGCGATCCCGGTGTGGCCGTCGCGGTTCTTCCGGCATTCCTGTGTCTACGTGAATGCGAAGTCGGGCATCAAGACGCCGAAGGACCTGATCGGCAAGAAGATCGGCGTGCCGGAATTCCAGATGACGGCGCCGGTCTGGATCCGGGGTATTCTCGACGAGCACTACGGCGTGCCGGTCGACAGCGTGCAGTATTTCACGGGGGGCGAGGAGGAGCCGGGGCGCGTCGAGAAGCAGAAGCTCGACCTGCCCGCGAACATCAAGGTGACGCCGATCCCGGAGGACAAGACGCTGGCGCAGATGCTGGCGACCGGCGAGATCGACGCGTTCCATACCGCGCGGATGCCATCGACGTTCGACGGGAAGAACGTGGTGCGTCTCTTCCCGGATTTCATGTCCGAGGAGAAGGGTTACTACAAGAAGACCGGCATCTTTCCGATCATGCACACGGTCGTCATCCGCCGCGACGTGTACGAGAAGAACCGCTGGGTCGCGCAGACGCTGATGAAGGCGTTCCTGAAGGCCCAGCATCTCACCTACGATATGCAGCGTCAGACCGCGGCACATGCGGCGATGCTGCCGTGGCACAATGCCCACGTGGAAGAAGCGCGAAACCTGATGGGCGAAGACTATTGGCCCTACGGCTTCGAGAAGAACGTCGCCACGCTACAGACGTTCCTGAAGTACCACCACCAGTGCGGTCTCTCGAAGCGCCTGTTGAAGCCCGAAGACCTGTTCGCGCCCGAGACGCTGGAGAGCTTCAAGATTTGACAGGGCAAACGCCGTAGGTCGGGTCAACCCCGGACGCGCAAAGCGCGAGCCGGGGGCGACCCGACACCCGTTCGGCACGCCGTGAAGTGTCGGGTCGCGGGGGAGAGCCCCGTGACCCGACCTACGGCGCACAACCCGCCCTAATTGTTCAGCGGCTTCGCGCGATCGACGAGAGCCTTGGGTGTCGACAGCACGTCCGCGACAACCTTCTGCATCGTCTCGCCCGGCACCGGATCGATCTCGATGTTGGCCGTCACCGTGTCCTTGCGGAAATCGGGGTCGTTCATCGTCGCCAGGAATGCCTTGCGCAACGCTGCGACGCGATCGGCGGGAACATCGGGCATGGCCGCAAGGGGGCGGCCGAGCTTCGTGCCGGAAATCAGCAGCGATATGATCCGCCGGTCGTCCTCGTTCTTGGCGAGTGCTTCCAGATTGGGAACTCCGGTGAGATCCTTGGGCTGCGGGCCGGCGTAACCGATGATCACGATCTCCTTCTTCGCCAGCCAGTCCCGCTTCGTGGCCTTCCAGCTCGACCACGTGTTGTTGCGCCCGCCGACCTCGCCGCGCTGCATCGCGAGATTGATGTCGTTGCCGCCGGGATAGCCCGAGATGATCTTGAACTTCGTGCCGGCGAACTCGTTGAAGAGGCGCGGGAACGTCGTGGTGATCGTACCGCGGCCGGTGGAGCCGATGGAAATCTCTTTGGCTCGGGCTTCGTCGAGCGTCTTTGCGCCGGCTGTGTGCCACAGCGCCATCGTCTCGACCGTCGGGCTGATCGAGCCGATCCACTGGAATTTGCCGACGTCGAACTTGATGTTGGGCGTACCGAGGGCCTGGGCGATCGGCTGGCCGTTCTGGATCATGCCGATGTAGGTGCCGTCTTTGGCGGCGACGTTGTACAGGTAATTGGTCATCGTCACGCCGGCCGCTCCCGTCATGTTCTGTGGAACGACGGAGGGGTTGCCGGGGATGTGCTTGCCGATGTGGCGGGCGACGATGCGGGCGTGCAAGTCGTACTCGCCACCCGCCGAAACGCCGATCATGACGTTGAGCGTCTTACCCTTGTAGAACTCGGCCACGGTCTGGGCGGTGGCTGGCTTGCCGGCAAGGAGCGTGCAAGCGCAGAGTGCCAGCACGACGCGAGTTGAGCGGTTGAGCAACGATGACCTCCCATGCGGCGCGGTAGTCCAGCGCTCGATCAGTTTGCAGTCAGGCTCATCATTCTCACAGCTCGCTTGGCAAAGTCCACCTCGAACTCCCAGGTGCCGGAAACGAGCGTGGCGGATTGGCGGATGACGAACGTCTCGTGGTCGGGACGCTGAGCCGTTTCCGGGTAAGGGCAATGTCGGCTGACCTCCTGTCGCCGCTCAACAGGACGGTATTCGGCGCCCAGGCTCCGGATCCACCACGCTGCTACGGCGCTCACGAGCCAATGTAACTCAGCGGCACTTCGGTCTGCTCCGGCCATGCGGCTCGGCACGGTGACACGGAAAAGCGACCTCAGACAGCTCGAGAACGCATCATCGTTCTGCCATGACGAGTGACGCCTCGGATTGACTGGTGCATCCGCGAACAGTGGGTTTCTTATTGTTCACGTGTCCCGGGGGCGCTCTCATTTTCGACGCTATGATGGGACGATTGCTTCCCGCGATCGTCAGCACTGTTCTGCTTCTTGTCCTCGAAGCTGGCATTTTGCGCTTCCGCCGACCCGTTCCGGTCGACTTCGCCATTCGATTGCTTGCCCTGGATCGTGACGCGGCGAGAGCGCCGGGTCTCCGCTGTCTTTGGAACCTTGACCACGAGCACGCCATTTTCGAACTGTGCGTCGACGTGCTCCGCGTCGATGTTGGGGGGCAGCCGCAGGGCGCGCTGGAACGTGCCGTGGCTCCGCTCTACGAGGTGATAGTTTTCCTGGGTGTCGGTGCGCTCCTGCCTGCGCTCGGCCTTGATGGTCAGAACATCGCCGTTGAGCATCACTTCGACGTCCTTTTCGGACACCCCCGGCATATCCGCACAGATCTTGAACTCCTTGTCTGTCTCCGAGACGTCGATCACCGGTTGCAGCATGGTTCCGCCGTCCCCGCTCTCGCGCGCCACCGGCAAGCCGAAGCCGCGAAACACGTCGTCGAACAAGCGGTTCATCTCGCGGTGTAGCGACAGAAAGGTGTCTGATCCCTTCGTCATCGCGCCGCCGCGAGACGTCGAGAGCTGGTGATTTCGATCCATGGGAAGTCTCCGCTTCTCGGCGAATATCCATCCCGGCCAACGGGAATGAAACACCGCGGTTCCGGCTGCATTTGTGGACCGAAACGCAACCGACCAGCTCGGGTTCCACGCGAGGGTGAAGGAGAAAGTGGATATCGCAGCCGCAGTTCGAAGACGGTCACTTGCAACGGGATGCACGACACGTGTTGAGCGATTGAGCTGGCGGATAGGACGTGAATGCGGCGTAGCCGGGGTCAGAAGATTGCCGTCGAGATCGCGCGCCTGCGCCATAGTCGAGGAGTCGCGCTGTATGTCGGGCCCGAGCACGATCCCTATGCCTTGCAGTCTTCAGCGCTTTGCCTCACCGTCATCGACACGCTGCAGGCGAGGCCGGAACGACGAAGCGCCACCGGACGGTCGGTCCGATGGCGCTGGAAGTCGAGAAGCGGTTGGGCCTTCAGTCCTTCTTCGGCGGTACCGTAGGAACGGTGCCGGTCGAGCGAGCGGGACGCTTGGGGCTCGGCAGCGCCTTGGCGCGCGGGGCGGCGTCGACCAGGGCGGTCTCCTCCTCCTCGCCGTCGTCGTTGTCGTCCTCGTCGGTGTCCCGGCTCTTCTTCGCCTTGGGCTCGCCGGGGATGATGTCGAACTTGAGCTTGGCGTTCGCGCCCTCGCCGTCGACCAGCACCTTGACGGTGCCGCCGTGCTCGAGCTTGCCGAACAGTAGCTCGTCGGCCAGCGGCTTCTTGATGAGCTCCTGGATGACGCGGGCGAGCGGGCGGGCGCCGAATCGCTCGTCGTAGCCGCGGTCGGCAACCAGTTTCGAAGCGCCTTCCGTCATCTCGATCGTGACGCCGCGATCCGCGAGCTGCGCCTCGAGCTGGAAGATGAACTTCTCGACCACTTTCAGGATGACTTCCATCGGCAGGTTGCCGAAGGCGACGACGGCGTCGAGGCGGTTGCGGAACTCCGGCGTGAACATCTTCTGGATCGCGTCGGAATCCTCGCCCTCCCGCTTGGCGCGGTTGAAGCCCATCGGCGCGCGCGCCAGATCGGATGCGCCCGCGTTGGTGGTCATGATCAGGATGACGTTGCGGAAGTCGACCTTCTTGCCGTTGTGGTCGGTCAGCTTGCCGTGGTCCATGACTTGCAGCAGGATATTGTAGAGATCCGGATGAGCTTTCTCGATCTCGTCGAGCAGCAGCACGCAGTGCGGGTGCTGATCGATGCCATCGGTGAGCAGGCCGCCCTGGTCGAAGCCGACGTAGCCCGGAGGCGCGCCGATGAGGCGGCTGACGGAGTGCTTTTCCATGTACTCGGACATGTCGAAGCGCAGGAACTCCACGCCCATCAGGCTCGCGAGCTGCTTGGCGACCTCGGTCTTGCCGACGCCGGTGGGGCCCGAGAACAGATAGCAGCCGATCGGCTTCTCCGGCTCCCGCAGGCCCGCACGTGCGAGCTTGATCGCGCCGGTCAGCGCTGAAATCGCGGCGTCCTGGCCGAACACGAGGCGCTTCAGATCCTTCTCGAGGTTGGACAGCACCTCGGCGTCCGACTTCGTGATGGTCTTGGGCGGAATGCGCGCCATGGTGGCGACGGTCGCCTCGATCTCCTTCACCGTGATCTTCTTCTTGCGCTTGCCCACCTCGAGCAGCATCTGGCTCGCGCCGGTCTCGTCGATCACGTCGATCGCCTTGTCGGGCAGCTTGCGGTCATGGATGTACTTGGCCGACAGCTCGACGGCGGCGGTGACCGCGTCCTCGGTGTACTTGACCTTGTGGAACTCCTCGAAATAGGGCTTCAGGCCCTTCATGATCTCGATGGCGTCCTCGACGGTCGGCTCGTTGACGTCGATCTTCTGGAAGCGGCGGACGAGCGCCCGATCCTTCTCGAAGTGCTGCCGGTACTCCTTGTAGGTGGTGGAGCCGATGCAGCGGAGCGTGCCCGACTGCAGCGCGGGCTTCAGCAGGTTCGAGGCGTCCATCGCGCCGCCCGACGTCGCGCCGGCGCCGATCACGGTGTGGATCTCGTCGATGAAGAGGATCGCGCCCTTGTAGTTTTCGATCTCTTTCATGACGGCCTTGAGCCGTTCCTCGAAGTCGCCGCGATAACGCGTGCCGGCGAGCAGCGAGCCCATGTCGAGGGAGAAGATCGTCGCGTTCTTGAGCACCTCGGGCACCTCGCCCTTGATGATCTTGCGCGCGAGACCTTCCGCAATGGCGGTCTTGCCGACGCCGGGATCGCCGACGTAGAGCGGGTTGTTCTTCTGCCGGCGGCACAGCACCTGAATGGTGCGTTGCACTTCTGCGGCGCGCCCGATCAGGGGATCGATGCGGCCGTCGCGGGCCTTCTTGTTGAGATTGACGCAATACGCGTTGAGCGCGTCCTGGGTCTGCTTCTTGCCTTCGCCGCCGCCACCTTCGCCCGTAGCACCGTCCTCCTCTTCGGAGCCGCGCACGGGGCGGGGCTCGGACATCCCGGGACGCTTCGCGATCCCATGACTGATGTATTGAACGGCGTCGAACCGGGTCATTTCCTGCTCCTGCAGGAAGAACGCCGCGTGGCTCTCGCGCTCGGCGAACATGGCGACGAGGACGTTCGCGCCCGTCACCTCCTCGCGGCCCGACGATTGGACATGGACGACCGCGCGGTGGATCACGCGCTGGAAGCTCGTGGTCGGCTGTGCCTCGGTCGCGGTCTTGGATTCGAGGGAACCCAGCTCGTTGTCGAGGAATTCGGTGATACGGCGGCGCAGTTTGTCGACGTCGACGTTGCACGCCTTCATCACGCTGCCGGCGTCGCGGTCATCGACGAGGGCGAGGAGGAGATGCTCGAGCGTGGCGTATTCGTGGCTGCGCTGGTTCGCAAGCTCCAACGCACGGTGAAGGGCAGCTTCAAGGCTTTGCGAGAAGGATGGCACGGTGGATTCCTTACTGATCTGCGCCGGGGAGAGTCAGCCTGATCCGGCGCAAGAGTTCCTCACTCTTTCTCGAGGGTGCACTGCAGCGGGTGGCCGTGCTGTCGCGAGAAGTCCATCACCTGGGTAACCTTGGTCTCGGCTACCTCGTATGTATAGACCCCGCATATGCCCACCCCCTTCTGGTGGACATGCAGCATGATCTTGGTCGCTTCCTCGCGGTTCTTACCGAAGTAGCGTTCGAGCACATGCACGACGAACTCCATCGGCGTGTAGTCGTCGTTGAGCAACAGAACCTTGTAGAGGGATGGCTTCTTCGTCTTGGGCCGGGTCTTGGTGACGATGCCGGTCTTGCCTTCATCGTCGTTGCCATTGCCATTGCCGTCGCCGCCCTTTCCCGGGCCTTTGCCTGCCATCAGCTTCGTGATCATGCTGCTATCCGCCATGTATGTATCGGCCTGCGAAACGAAAAGGGTGAACTTCGCGCGTTTGTCACATGCAGTGTTCAGCATCCTTCGGTCGTTCGTTCCGATCACAACCGCCCTTCGAGATCTTCGTCAGAATAGTGGACCTCCCCGGTGAGGGCAATGTACGTGGTTGGCTGGCGCGGGGTTCCGGCCCGGCGAACACACAGTTTCACATGCGATGCTTTCCAGGCGTCTTTCGCCTCTGTCACGCCGCCTCCCGCAATTGCGACGTCCCGGCAGGCGGAGACACGGCAGAAGTAGACATTGAATCAGCAGTCAGTGCAGAAAACGTGCCCGTTGCCGTTTCGATCCGTGCCGATGCACGACGAATGGCGGATCGCGAGGGCGGAAGCGCCGTGTTGCATCGCGCATCTCGGAGCGTTTGGTGAGGCTTGGTCATCGCGTGTGGCGGAGAGGTCCGATGGTGAGGAGGTAAGTTTCGGTCGGAGACATGCTCCATCAGCAAAGCGACGCAAAAAAGGCCCGGTTCGAACCGGGCCTTTGCAATACGCGGGATCGTGAAAAAAAGATTTTTCGATCAGCGGCGGGTCGGAACGAACTGCTCGAAGGGCTTGGCGCTGCCCTTGGCGAGATCGGCGTACATCGAGCCCAGGCGCGTCATCTGCTGCATATAGTCGTCATAGGCGCGCTTGGCGTAGCCGGTCTGGATCTCCATGACCTGCTCGATGCTCTTGGCGGTCGCGAGCTTCTCCAGCGTCTTTGTGCCGTCCTCGAACGAGCGCTTGGTGTAGTCGGTCATCTCGGCGGTGACGGCCTGCCAGTTCTTGGTCCAGTCGCCCCACATCTTCATGGCGCTGTCCATGTTCGCCTGACCCATCTTCGCTACGTCGTCCATGTCCTTGGCCATAATCGGTTCTCCTGAATAGACCGTTGTGTGTGGCGCCGGGCGGGTGCCGCCGTCGGGGAGCGCCGATTCCCGCTGCGTCTGACGTGAATATATGCGATGCAGCAATATTTGCAAGAAAAATGGTGCGGCGCAACATGAGACCTTGGCATTACAGCTCCGCAAGCCCGGCGGTTCGGTGTCAATCGATTGATGCAAATGACTTAAATGGCGCGGTTCTGCGCTGGAGCAGCTTGAAAGGCCGGCTATTAACCGTATCCCCAGGGGTTCGCGGTAGCCTTCCCGGCATGTTCGCGTTTTCAACAACCCCACCGTGGTCGAGGCAATTGCCGGGCGGCGCTGTCCGAGCGAGACGCAATCCGGTCAACAAGCCGCCCTCTTGGAGTGTTGATGATCCCGATCCGCACCCCGGGGTCGGGGGGGCAGGAGGGCCCGGCGCGTCGGTGCTGCATGGCAGGGGACTGGAGAATTCGAGGGGCATGTCGGTGCCGAGCGTCCACTGGTTTCGTTCAGTCTTGTTCGCGGCAGTATTGCTGGTCACGTTCGCCGGTTCGGCTCGCGCGCAGGACCGGCATGCCGCGCTGATCGTCGACGGCAACAATGGCCAGGTGCTCTACGCGGCACAGGCCGATGACCTGCGCTATCCCGCATCGTTGACCAAGATGATGACGCTCTACATGGCGTTCGAGGCGATCGAGCAGCGCCGGGCGAGCTATGCAACACGTATCCGTGTATCGCAGGAGGCGGCGTCCCAGCCGCCGACGAAGCTCGACCTCGACCCAGGTGAGACGATCGCGCTGATCGATGCGATGAAGGCGTTGATCACGAAGTCGGCCAACGACGCGGCGGTTGCGATCGCGGAGCATCTCGGCGGCACCGAGGCACGGTTCGCGCGGATGATGACGGACAAGGCGCGGCTGTTCGGCATGAGCCGCACGACGTTCCGCAACGCATCGGGTCTGCCCGATCCGGGGCAGGTGACGACGGCGCGCGACATGGTGCGGCTGGCGTTACGGCTGCAGGACGACTTTCCGCAGCACTATCCGTTGTTCGCGGTGCGCAGCTTCACCTACGAAGGCTCGAGCTATCGCAATCACAACAATCTGCTGTTCCGCTACCAGGGGACGGACGGGATCAAGACCGGCTACACGCGCGCGTCCGGCTTCAATCTCGTGTCGTCGGTCAGACGGGGCGGGCGGCATGTCGTCGGCGCGATTTTCGGCGGGGCGACCGCCGCGCGGCGCGACGATGCGATGCAACTCCTGTTGTCTCGGGCGCTGACGCATTCGTCGCCCTACAAGACGAGACGTTCGGCGCCGGTACTCGTGGCGGCAGCGGCCCCGGCTCAGCGGCCGCGGCCCAGCCTTCAGCCCGAACCGGGAGCAGCGCCGACGCCGCCGCGCGAAGGTCCGCGTCCCGTGCTGGTTCCGCCTCGTCCGCGGGGCGCGTCACCGGTTCCCGATGCCGGTGCGCCATGGCATGCCGCGGCAAGTGCGCAGGCGCCTGCACCTGTCCAGGCTCCCGCACCGGTTCCGGCGGTCAGGCCGAAGATTGCGGCCGGCGGGCCGAGCGATGCCGGCGATGCTTCTCGTTTCGCGTTTACGGGGCCGGCGCTTGGGGCCGATAGCGGTCGTGTCGCGCCGCAACTTGCGCCGCCCGCACGTTCGGATCGCGCGCCTTCGCCGCAACACGCGGTTGCCCGCGGCAATCCCCCGTCGAGCCTTCAACAACAGGCGGCACAGCTTTCGTCGGGTGCGGCGGGGATGGCGCAGCCTTATGGCGTGCGCGGGCCGCGACCGGGCGAATTGGCTTCTGCCGGACCGACCACAGCTGCCGGCGGTGGCGGCGGGTTCGAGATCCAGATCGGAGCCTTTGGCAGTTCGATGGAGGCCGATCGCGCATTGGCGGCAGTTCGGGCGAATGCGGGCGAATTGCTGCGCGCCAGCCAGCCCCGGACGTTCGTCATTTCCAAGGATGGCCGTCAGGTGTTCCGTGCGCGCTTCGTCGGGTTCGATTCGCGTGCTGCGGCGTCCACGTGTGTGGAGATGCGGCGCCGGCAGATCGATTGCTTCGTCATGCGGGCCGAGTAGGGCAGGGTTTCAGCTCGTCGCCGTGGACATCGGCAGCGCCGCGACGAGGCGCGCCAGCGTATCGGCGCACGAGGCGTCCCAGCAGCCGTCGACGCGGGCCGGGCGGAAGTGCCGCTGGAAGGCGATCACCACGTATTGCGTGGCGATGTCGAATTCGCCCGAGATCATGATGCCGTAGCCATAGGCAGCGAGGCAGCGCTGCATCGCGGCGACGGCGCCACCTCTGTCGGCGAGGCCGAGCTTGGGTCCCGCATCGGACGGGGGGGCGGGGGCAACCCAATGGCCAACGCCTGCTTCGGCGAGCCATTTCCAGTCGAATTTCTCGCCGGGGTCGATTTTGCGCGCAGGCGCCACGTCGGAATGGGCGAGGACGCCGGCCGGGGGCATCCGGTGCCGCGATATGATGTCGAGGCAGAGATCGCGGACCGCGGACATCTGCGGGCCCGTGAAATCGGGATAGCCGCCGGCGTGGCCGGGGTTCTGGATCTCGATTCCGATCGAGGCCGAGTTGATGTCGGTCTCACCGAACCAGGACGACACGCCCGCCTGCCAGGCGCGCTTGGCCTCTGCCACCATCTGGGTGATGCGGCCGCGTTCGTCGACGACGTAATGGCAGGAGACCTTGCTGCGGGGATCGGCGAGCACCTCGATCGAGCGCTCGGCCGTGGCGAGGCCGGTGTAGTGCAGGATCAGAAGTTGCGGGGTGAGGCCGGCCTTGCGGTCGTCGATATTGCCGGAGGCGTGCAGGTGCGAGACCAGAGCGCTGTCGGCGGTCAGCATGGGGCCTGCCCTTCGTAGCCTGCCCCTCGGACGGTGTGCGTTGTCCGGAGGTTCACAGGCTGCGCTCCCGGGCGATCGTTTCCCAGGCTGCGTTGATAGCGGCGAGTTTACGGGTCGCCATCTCCTGCATCTCCTTGGGCAAGCCCTTTGCGGCCATGGCGTCGGGGTGATTGCGGCGGACGAGTTGGCGGTAGCGCGCCTTCAAGGCGGCGTCCGACATCTCCCGTGGAACGCCCAGGACCTCGTAGGGGTCGGCAGGGTCGAGGACGAAGCGGGCGCGGATCGCGCGGTATTTCTCCGGCGAATAGGCGAAGATCCGTGCGACGCTGGCCAGGAAGCCGTCCTCGCTTTGGTGGAGCACACCGTCGGCGCTTGCGATATGCATCAGCGCCTCGAAGATGTCGCGCAACAGATCCGGGCGGTCGCCCAGCGACGTCGCGAGCTCTCGGGCATAGCTCTCATAGCCGGCGTGGTCCTTCGCTGCGAGCCGGAACAGCCAGCGGATGTTGTCGGTTTCGTCCGGCTCGAAGCTGAACATCCGCTCGAATGTCTCTTCCTCGATACGCAGAGAAACGCCGTCGATGATGCTCAGTTTGGCGGACAGGGCAACGACGGCGGCGGTGAAAGCGGCGCGGTCCACACCCTGGCGATGTTCCAATCCGAGCGCACCTCGGATCGCCTTGCTCAGACGGTCCAGGGTGCTGCCCTCGGCGGAACCGATGGCCTTGAATATCGTCAGCCAGGGCATCGTGCGGGTCGACTGCGTTGTCCGAAAGCGCGCGGTCCAGTGCCGCGGGGCAAGGATTACCTGCGTTTGCGGGCGGTTAGAAGCAAAATCAGTCAGGGCCTACCGGGGTTCCTGGCTGCGCTTCGAAAACGCCCCCTTCACTGTCGCCCGAGCAACGGATCACCCCGCGGCGATGTCCGCTTCCCCCCGCCGAGCGACCGGCAGGGGCTGGCAGGTGTGGGTCAGGGGCTGCCGTCGGTGGCGCGGACCCTACCGCTGGCCAGCACGTTTCCATGTGCTGGACCTGTCGCGGTCCGGGGGCGCTGGCGGGGGCCGGCCACATAGGGCTTTCGGATCCAATGACGGGCTTAACCTCCGCGCCAACCGATCGCAGGCCGCCGCGGACCGGTTGACGAATTCATGAGACGGCATTTTTCGCGACCGAAACCGCCGCCGCAAATATCCCGAGACAGACGATCAATACGATGAGCCAGGTCATTGCCGACGCCACGATCCGCTCGATCGGCCACGGCCGATCCGCCTTGTGCAGATTGCGATCGGCGATAAAGCCGGCGACATCCTGGATGACTGGGTCGCACTTATAATAGTAGCAGTGAGCAATATCCCGGTTCCACCAGGCGAGCGGCGAAATAACGATATTGCGCAGCATGCTGTTCTCATTGGCGCGCTTTGCAATGGAAATCTTGCTTGCCAGGGTCCAGGCTAAACGCTCGTTGCCGAAGCCGACCTGGGAATTGCGAAGCCATTTGCTGACAAGGAACGAGAGGGCGGTCATCGCCAGCGCCATCGGAATGAGTTGGAACAGCAGTTTTACTGTCACCACGTCCATGGCGTGGCCAACTTTCCTCGCCACACCAGCCTGCTCCGCAACAGGGAGATCGCTGATATTCATCACGGGATGAAGACTCGATAAGCCGGGAATCCAGCCGAACGTCCACGACAGTCCGTTCCACACGGCAACGGGCAGAAGGGTGACAATATTCATGATTGCAATGGTGCGAGAAACCAACTGTGGACTGGCGTCGTGCATAAAGCCGTCGGCGTGACCGCTATTCAAGCTGATGACCTGAAGGAAGACGGCAAAGAGTGCTGCAACTGCCGTCGCTAGCCAAAGAGTTTGCACCAGCCAAGTAATGAAACCTTGGAGTTTCAGACCCAACCCGGCTTCGTCACCGGGGGTCGTGTAGTTGACGAACGCAACCTGCTTTTCTCCCCGCGGATCGTACTTGACCGGCAATCGATCCTTGAGCCTGGCGACCTCGTCGGCAAGGCCTGAAAGGAGCCTGCCCGGCAGGCTGATCACAAACGCCCAATACGCAACGAGCGGGATTATCCAGGCCATCCATATGACCGCGGTCGGCTGGCCCAACAGATCGATCATCCAGCTGACGCCCGCCTTGCCCCGGGTCAGGAGCGCCACATAGTAAACCGCCAAAGCGATAACTCCGATCAAAGAAACAAGCCTTGCTATTGCGGCGGCGGCATTCAAGACTGTACTTTCGATGCGCCATTCTTCGAGCTTCCGAATTAATCGACGAGCTGGGTAGCCGACACAAAGCCAATACAGAAAGACTGGCGCGATCAACAGGGCGGCAATTTGAACCATCGGAGCATCGAGAGTGACGCCGAAAAGTGCATCGGATAATCCATTGAAATAGCCAAACAAAACTTGCCGCGGATTAAAATCAGGGTTCTCCTTGGCGGCCATAGGATCTGCCGTCGCCGACTTGTTCATCTGCAATAAGGCCACGATCTGGTTGAGAGAGTAGAGGTAAATAAGAATCAGAAGGGCCATCAAGGCCCGGAACCCCCATACGGCGATCTTCGCCGCGAGCAGGCCGTTCCTGCGATCCTCGAAGGTGACAAATGGACTGCCCAAGGTGATAACCAGATCGGGTTTCTCTACGGTGTTGGGCCCGACCTTGCCGTGACGCTCCTGCTTGCAGTGAGCGCAGTGATCGTCTTGCTTGAATTCGTCGTAGGTGAGGACGCCAGTGACGGGATCGACGATCCTGATCGGCTGGTAGTAGTCACTGTCTTTGTCCCACAGGTTCATGGCGATACGCGAAAGCGTGCCGCCATGGCTATGGCCGATGACGTAGACGCCTCCATTGTAGTATTCTTGATAAGAGACGCCGTGCTCCGTTTGCGTTCGCGACAACTCTTTCTCGATCAACTTCTTCAGTCCGATCGCCGCTGTCCGGCGCTCGTCATGGCTATTGCCGCCGGACCAATTGTATTCGGTGTGGTCGGCGTGATCGAAAGCAACGCCCTTCTCACGTAATGCGTAACTGAGCCGATTGACGAAATTCCGCGGTTTTCCCGACTGCAGCTTTTTCTCGTCTTCCGGCTTGGGGTCCCAGTTGTCCCAATCCGCCTCGTGGGCAAAGGTCCCGTGGACGGTGAAAATCTTGACCCGGCGGGGCTGATGGGTGCCCGTTCCTGCAGTTGGGGCGGTCAGCGTAGTTGTCACCTGGTCTTGCATCGCACACCCCACTCAAATGCTGCGAATTTGAAAAGCTTGAGCTACAAACAATCCACCAGGCTAGAGATGACAGCCTGCTGGAATCGGTACGTCGTCATTCCCGATCGCGGGCTTCGGGCCACCCGGACCGTGCTTCAGTTCCGGGGGCCAGCAAGGCCCTTGATGGCGTCGAGCACGCGCCTGTCGAGGTGTCCCGTCCTGTTGATGCCAATGTGTTCCTGAATGACTTGGATCGCTTGTCGCGTCCGGTCATTGTAGGACTTCTCGATCTGGACGAGCTTCTGTTGGGCGATGACCGGCTTGCTCGATTCGAGCGCCCGCATCGCCGCAGCGAGTTCGCTCAAAAACTGTGCGCGCTGCTCAGGCGTTCTGAGGTGGAACTTTGCAAAGGCTGAGCCGGTACGCAGCAAACAGGTCGGTGAGGCTCTGATCTCCTTGATCTGTGCGTCGTCGAGACTCCCGGTCTCGGTCTTGCCGGTTGCGCTCTGATAGTTGCGGATGGCCTCGCGGAGGTTTGGAGCAAAGCTTCGGTTGCCGTCGGGCTGAACACACAATCTGCTCTGCAGTGCCCGCACCTCTTCCGAGGACAATCGAGATTCCGGGAGAGTGATCGGCACTGTCGGAAGCGGCTGAGGCGGCGGCAGCGGCGGAACGACTATTGGCGGTGGTGGTTTAGCGCCGGGGGCCGTAGGGCCCGACGGGGCCTTCGATGCAAAATCCCTGATCGCAGCAAGGGTCTGCGGAGCGAGGATGCCGGTCGGTGTCGTGCCACGCGCTTCCTCGATCAGGCGGATCGCCTGCCTTGTCAGCAGTGGTGCGCTTAGATCGCCCTCGAGCGAACTCTCCATCAATCGTGGGGGAACGTTGACCTGCTTCAAACCCAGCGGCGCGCTTCCTAGGTAGCGCATCGCGGCGAACAGATCGGCATGGAATACCTGTTGTCGCTGAGGGTTGGCGAGATAGAACTTATGGAAGGCGGCGAACGGCTCGTTTCGCGGCAGTACGCAGGTTGACGAGTTGCTGATCTCGCTGAGCTGGGCGTCGTTGTCGATCGAGCCGGTCTGGGCCCGCCCCGTCGCCGCTTGATAGTTGGCGATCGCCGAGCGCGTTTGCGACGTCGATGGCCCGAGCCTGCCGTCGGGTGCTGCGACGCACAGTTTGTTCTGCAGCGTCGTGATCTGGGGGCTGGTGAGGCTGTTTTCCACGACTGTGACTGCGCCCAGTTCGTTGGGCGTGACCGGCAGGCTACCGCCATCAACTGGCTTCTTGGGGGGCGGAGTTGGCGGCGGCGCGGGAGGGAGGACGAGTGGGCCATCGTCGTCGCGGTCCGGACTTCGCGGTCTACCGGTCCGGCCGCCGCCCGGCCTGACATCCACCTGATCCGAGCCGCCGGTCTGACCTCCGATCGCCCCCGGTACGGCCTGGTAGAGCCCGCCGCGCCCGCCGCCGGCATGATTCCCGATCCTCGCTGTGGCGATCGAGGCGCGGACGATCGTGCTGATGTTGGCGACGGAGCATTGGTAGGCGTAGCCCTGGGCAACATAGCGGGCGAGCAGGAACGCCTCGTCGCGCGTGACATGATCGATGTTGATCACCAGGTTCACTGCAGGTATCGGTGCGAACGTGTTTCCGGCGAACGAGGTGCTGATCCGGCCGCGCAGTTCCTGGCTCGAATAGGCGCTGACGATCCGGATGGAATCTCGCGTGCTGACCGCACCGAGGTAGACGTTTTGCGACTCGGTTACTTTGTTGGCGATCTCGCTGCCATAGGCTGCGAAACCGTAGATCTGGCTGATCCCTTCGTTGATCGCGGCCGCCCCTGCGATCGAAGCGGTGTAGACGGCGAGGTCGCGGGTCGATGAGTTTACGACGGGGAACAGCGACGCACCGGCTGCACCGGCTGCCGTCAACAGCGTATCGACCAGCTGCCGCTTGCGGTCGGCTTCTGCCAGAGCGATGAAAAACTCTTTGCACCTCTGATTGCTGTAGACGACGCTCGCAGTGAGATATTCGCGTGGGGTCATACCCTTCACGGCATCGGCTGCAAGGCGCTGGTCGTTGATGTAGGCGGCGACATCGAGGGGTGCTGGTGACCCGATTGACTGAAGCCCACAGCCGCCCACACCGAGCAAGGCGACGCTGGAAAGGACGACTGTAGCTTTGCGCAAGCCGTTCATCCTAGTGGGGGTCGACATGGCCCGTGGTCCTCCCGCCGTCACCTCGGGCTTCGCCTGATGCCGTCGTTGGTGACGGCCGACGGTACCGCTTGCGTCAAGCCACCCGTCTTGTCTCCCGCTACATTCTCGATCCTGGCAGTCGCTATCGACGAGCGGATCAGGTTCTGAATACTGGGAACCGAGCACTGATAGGCGTAGCCCTGGGCGATGTAGCGTGCGAGCAGCATCGCTTCGTCGCGCGTGATTCCTTCGATGCTGACGACAAAATCGACCGCTGGCAGCGGCGCATAGACATTGCCGCTCAGCGAGGTCTGCAATTGACCGCGCAGTTCCCTGCTCGAGTAGTTGCTGATGATCTTGACGGCGTCACGGGTGCTCTGCGCCGAGAGGTAGACGTTCTGAGCTTCTGTTACGCGGCTGTTGAGTTCCGTTGCGTAAGGCCCGAATGCGTAGATTTCGCGAACGCCGTCATTGATGACCGAGGCGCCGCCTACAAAGGCGGTGAACATGGCCTGGCTGCGGCGCGATATCTCGTAGACCGGGAACAGAGAGGTGCCGGCGGCCTGCGCGACTTGCAGCACCTTGTCGATGAGCCGCGAGTCCCTCTGGGACTCCGAGAGCGCGATGAAGAATTCCTTGCACCGCTGATTGCTGTAAACGATGCTCGCCGACAGGTACTCGCGCGGGGTCATGCCTTTGACGGCCTCGGCGGCGGTGCGTTGCTCGTTGATGTAGCCTGCGACTTGCGCAGGTGAGGGCGCCAGAACCGAGCTCAAATTGCTCTGCCCGCATCCACTCGAGATTATCGTCATCACAGCTGCGACCGCGCAACTGGCAACTGCAGAAGTTCGCCGCATGCCCCCTCACAACGCAACAACAGCAATCGGGTACGCCGCGAAGCATCTGGCTGCCTTCGAGACGGACGGCGGCATCAGCTATCAGCAGTCGTGTCGAAACCAAAAGTGCGACTGCAGATCTTGCAGCAGTCGAGTAAACACGCCACACTCGATTAAATGCGAATAAACTCGTAGCCGAGAGCCGATGCGCGAGTCAAAACTCCTGTTGGAAACCGGCCCGAAACATAGATTGAGTGTCATAATCGGCACACGGTGCGCGATCAGTCCGCAGGGGGTGTGCCGTGCCTGACCCCATCGGCTCGATGCTGGCGATCATCATTTCGGCTCTGCTTCGAATCCAGGTTGGACACCCCCTACGGGATCGGCGCGCTGCGCGACCTGCAAGTGTTCGCTATCATTGTGCGCGACGTACAATCTCTCTTGGTGTGTCCGGTGGTGTGTTCGGGCCAATCTCTCGTCGTGTGTCTGTTCTGCCGTTGACGCTTTCATCGAGCCACGCCTAAGCTCACTCGATAGTGAAACGGCATTTCGTTGCGTTGGGGGCATTATGAAGGGTAGAGTCTCGTGGGCGCTCGTCGCGATCGGTGCCCTGCTCGTCGTCCTTCACCAGCTGCTGGGAACGCTCCGGCTGCCGATCGCACCAGCGATCATCGCTGAAGTCGGCGTGGTGGGTATCGCCTGTCTTTTGCTTGGCGGCCTCATCGGATTCCTCAATCGATACAAAGAGCACTCCGTGGAGCCGCCGGTACGGCTGCTGTGGCGCGGGGCAGTGCTTGGCCTCGTCGCGGGCGTGCTTGTGGCGATCCTGTTCCCGGACAAAGGAGTTGTCGATTTCGAAACCGCATTTTTTCGCTACCAGCGCCTGCTCGGCTTCGCCGCGCTGCTCGGCGGCGGGCTTTATGTGATCATGCATTTCATCGCCTACAACTCGTCGACCAGGACCGTTTCGCGGCTCGAGCAGATCCTGGCGATGGCGACTGGTTTCATCGCTGTTTTGATGCTCGGCCTGTGCGCGGCGATCTATCTGCCGGATATCGGCTCGTTCGTCTGTCGGCGAATGATTGGGGCAGCGACGCTGCTGGGGGTGAGCGGCGCCAGCTGCACGCACGATTTCCTGCCGCCCCGCGACGACATCCTGCAAGTCGCTGCCGCCATGATGGGCATCTATTTCACCCTGCTTGCTATCTACGAGAACCGGCAGTGGCGGCTGAGCTTCGCGCGCTGGTTCATCGTCGTCGGCGGCACGCTCGTCGCCGGTTTCGTGCTGTACGAGGTCGTCAGCTATGTCCATGCCGACCCCGGCCGGCGCGGCGGCTTCGATAATCTCGTCAGCTTCGGCCCGTTCGTCGTCGGCCTCGGCCTTTTTGGCGCGCTGTTCTCGTTCTGGGTCACCTGGTCGAAGCATCAGTCGTTGATCGAGGGTCTGTGCAATGCTTTCGCCTCGACCGACGGCTTCCGCCAGATGGTCGATAGCCGGCTCAAGGAAAAGTTCGACGTGCCGGACCGCGCCACCTCCCTCTACAAGGACGTACGTCAGGTCGTGGACCGCGCCGAGGCCAACGGCTGGATCGGTAATCTTCTCGTTCACGCTCGGCGCTCCAAGCCCGACGACACGCGCCTCGCCGAAATCGCCGACGAAATGCATCTCGGTATCGATCCGCCATCGGAGGAGAACTTGAGGGCCGCAGTCGCCGCCGTTACCGGCAAGACGGCGGAAGAGGTGAAGGACATTCCGACCGCCCAACTCGAGATGGCGATCCTCGCATTCTCTCAGCTCGAGCCTTCCGACCGTCGCCGTAAGGAAGCGCTGCTGGAGGGGCGCGTCTGCCAGGTCAGGTTCAAGTCGATACCGGAGGTCGGCACCGGTTGGCTGGTCGGCCCGGATCTGTTGCTGACCAACTTCCACGTCGTCGAGAGCATCCTGCCACTTGGGCACGGTCCCGACGACTGGCCATCGCACAAACCAAAGAACCGGCTGCGCGCGGCGGACGTCGTTTGCCAATTCGACTACAAGCGGGTTGGCGGCCTGCTGATCCAGGGCACCTCGTGCGGCCTGCATCCCGATGAGCCTGTCGTTGCCTGGAGCCGGTACAGCAGCGCCGATCAGGGCGAGGACCAGAACAAGGTTCCCGCTGACCACGAGCTCGATTTCGCCATCCTCAGGCTCGAGCAGCGGCTCGGGGAGCTGCCGATCGGCAACGGTGAAAGCGATGCAGCGGCCCGCGGCTGGATATCCTTGATGTCCGCAGTCGGTGCGCCCGACATTGTCGGCAAGACCGACAAGGAGAAGCCGTTGCTCTATCTGCTGCAGCATCCGAACGGTCTGCCTCTGAAAAGCGAGTGCGGCATTGCATTCGCCATGAACGCCAATGGTACACGCATGCGCCATCAGGCCACGACCGATCGCGGCTCGTCGGGTTCGCCATGCTTCAGATACGCGGACCTGGAGCCCGTCGCGCTGCATCACGCCGGCTGGCACAGCAATACCTTGAACAAGACGTTCAATCAGGCCATCCCTCTGTCGAGCATCATCCGCCATCTGCAGGGTTTGCAAGCGCAATTCCCAGGAGAAATCGAGGCGTTCTGGGATACGGCGCCGCCGGAGCCCGGTGGCGGCGCTTTCAAGAAGCTGCCGCCGAAGCCGCACAAATGAGCAGGACGAATTGCCGGTCTGTGAATTGCAGATTTCATTCACGCGAGATTGGAACACGATGATGCAGGATTCGAAACCCGCTCAAGGCGCCAATTTCGACACGCCGCCCGACGAGTGGATGGCCGGTCCCGAGATCTCCAACGACGGCGGCTTCGAATCCGGCGTCGCCGACGGCGAGGAGGAGGACGATCACGACCCCGCCATCATGGACCTGCCGGACATCGAAGGGTTCGAGGCCTCCGGCCCCAAATACTGGCCCGACAACGACGAGGATTCACCCTTCTATCGTCATCTGCTCGAGAACGGCGCGAGTCCGGCCAACAAGCAATTCCTTTTCCACAAAGGGGCGCTCGACCTCTACTGCGCTGCAAACCGGTTTGCATTCAAGGGCAAGAACGACGTCATCGTTTTCGGGATGCGGGGCGCCAGGCTCTTGGACCAGGAGTACCATGAGAACGTCGAATCGCTGCCGCTCGAGATCGCGCGCCCCGACCACTACAATTTCCGCTGTGTCATCGGCTATTACTTCCGCTCGACGGGAACATTTTCGGCCTACACCGCCTCGACCGTGCCCTGGCATGGCTACATCACGGCCGGCAAGAAGACCAATGTGCTGGCGCTCGGATGCTACATCTACGCGCGCGGACCGCATCTGCGACAGGGCCCGGTCATTCCCGCGTTCCGCGTGCCGGACGAGAGGTCGGTCCTGACCGTGCTGCGGAGAGGCACCAGCAAGTTTTTCGACTTCCGTGGCTCGTGGGATACGAATGGAGACATCTGGGACAACATCCACTGCGCCTATGGTGACAAGAAGTTCTCCTCGCAGGGCTGCCAGACGGTGAAAGGCGGCAAAGACAGCGGTCTTTGGGGGCGGTTTCAAAGCGAAATCAAGAAGCTGGGCGATGGCCGCGTCGACTACATGCTGCTGACCGGCGACGAGGCCTCGATTGCCGCGATCCACGCCGACGAGGGCAAGTCGCTTGCCGACCCGCAGACGCATCAGCGCCTCTCCCGGCTTCGCATCGGCTCCGAGGGCGAGGAGGTCCGGCGCCTGCTGGAGTTGCTCAAACTCAAGAGCAGCACCTACTTCGGTCCCCATGTCATGGCGGCGCTGATCAAGGCGCAGAAGGAGAAGGGGCTGCCAGCCGACGGCATTTTCTCCCCCGCGCTGGAAGCGCATTTCGGCAGCGTGTTCGTTGCCGCCGGATCGCCCGTCGTCGTTGATCTCCAACCCAAGCCGCCAGAGCCCAAGCTGCCAGGGGGAGGGCAGCCGACCCAGCCAGACGCACCCGTCGGTGGCGGCGGCACTCCTCCGTTGCCTCCCGGCGGCGGACAGCCACTCCCAAAGCCCGATGTCCCGCTCGCCGATACCGGCGGCGGCACAACCGGCGGCAAGCGGACCGAGGCCACCGCACTGCTGACCCGCGGCCTGATGGCCCAGATCGCGCCACTCAAGGACGCCTCGAAGCAGGCCATCTGGGACCGCTATGTCGACGCGATCGTCTCCGACAAAGGCGCGGAGATCTTTGCAAAGTTCAAGGTCGCCGACAGCAAGGCGCGCATGGCCTACATCATCGGCAACATGGCGGCCGAAACCGGCAATTTCTCGCTTCTGCGCGAGAGCATGGTGTGGAAGACGCCATCGGCCCTGGCGGCGCTCGCCAAGGGCGACGTGGCGACCGCGACAAGGCTGATCAATGAAAAGGATTGGGAGGGGGTCGGCGATTGGCTGTACGGCATCACCGCGCCGCGCCAGTACATGTGCAAGTGGTTCCACCATACGCAACCCAAGGATGGGTTCCGCTTCCGCGGCGGCGGCCTCCTGCAAACCACCGGCCGCTACAATTATCGCAAGCTCGGAGAGGCTTGCGGGCTCGGCAAGCAACTCGAGGACAATCCGGACCTGATCGAGGATCCCTACATCTCGCTACAGACCGCCTGCGCCCAATGGCAGCAGAAAGGGCTCAACGAGCTTACCGACCAGGGCAACTATCTCGCCTGCTGCAAGGGCATCAACCTCGGCAACCCAAAAAGTACCGCCTCACCCAAGGGAATGCCTCATCGTAACAGCGCCGTGCGCGCGGCCTGCAAGGCCTTCGGCATTCCGGCTCCCGCTAGCGCCTCCATCAAGTCGTCCGGCGGCTTCGAGTCGACCGGCGCCGGCGAAGACACCGTCTACGAGTACGGCGATGAGGCGCCCGAGATCGCCGAAGTCCAGCGCAAACTGGGCGACCTCGGCTACGATGTCGGATCCGCCGATGGCGTGTTCGACGAGCAGACGCGAGATGCGGTGCTGAGCTTTCAGGCGATGAACGGCCTGCCGACGACAGGGCTGATCGGCAAAGAGATGCGCCAGGCGGTGGCCTCGCCCGAAGCAGCAATGCATTGGAGCCTCGATGGACACGGCGCGCGCGAGGACGATAGCTCCGAGCCCGGCAGCTCGACGCTGCAAGATGCAGCTCCCCTTCGTGCCCTAGCGGCCATTCCACCGGAGATGATGGTTTCCGACAATGACCTGCGGAGCGTGAAGTTCGTGGAGACATATCGCGGAACGCGCCTCTTCGCGCTCACCGACGGTCGCGTCTACCTGGAAGGCTCGGTCGCCGTTTCTTCGATCGAGCACGCTCGTGCCACGCTCGACCTGCTGGCAAGCAAGTAGGGTAGCCACTGGAAGGAACGTAGCGCGTTCATTGGGTAAGGACGTCGGCAAGGCTGGAGCAGCGGGCAGGTGCACCCCGAACACCTACCTTCTTGGAGCAAGGCTGCCGTGTCAGGATCGCTCCCATTGCAGGAGCATGGATATCACCATTGCAGGCAATCGATGCGTGTAAACCATGGACTAAGGCAGAATTAATCGAGGGAGGAGAAATTCCAATGCTACGTTCCATCGCAGTCGCTGCGGCGCTGGCACTTGGCGTCGCTGCTGTCGCCCAGGCCCAGCACACGCCGATGGATAATGCCGCCCCTAAACACAGCGCCGCTCCCGGCCACGGGCACGCGGCGGTACCGACCGCGGCCTGCACGCCGGCGAGCGTCGGCCCACAGTCACCGCGAGAACTCGCAGTTAAGGCGGGCGAGAATGCCAACGCTACGTTCCCGGTCGCCACGTCCTCGGCTGGGATGTCGATCTGCAACCTGCACTTCCACAAGAACGCCGAGCACAAGGGCGTTGCGTTCAACGTCGCGGCCGCTCCGTCGGGTTTTCAGTGCAATGCTGCCGAAGACTTGTCGCCTGCCCTGACGGCGGCCGTACCCGAATTGCCGCGTGGCGCATGCGGCGGCAGCGTGAAACCGGGCGACACGATCGAGGTCCACTGGGTCTTCACGTCGTGCACGGATACTTTGCCCGGGCCGACGCTCGGCGCATGCAGCTCGGAACGATGCAGCAAACCAACGCTGCGGGTCGAAGCGCAGGTGTTTCTGCTGGTCAACGGTGGCCCGCAGAGGCCGAGTGACAACATCGCGCGGGAGAATCTTGGCGGTGCGAGGAAGGGGACAGATGGCAAATGGCAGCCGACGACTGCCCTTCCTCCGGCAGCTAACGCGTCCGTTCAGTATCGCGGGTCGACGACCAACACGGCATACGACAACGTCAACTCGTGCTCGCCCCTCAATGTGACCTGGAACGTGCGAACGTCGTGCCGCATGCTGGACATCCGCGCACTGAATGAATGGTGCGAGGGTAGTTCGAACAATCCGTTCAGGGAAAAGGATGGGGCGACGCTGCGGGCGATTGAAGGTCACGGTGCGCGCAAGCTGGTGACACTGCCGAAGCTGCTGTCGAAGATCGACTAGACCGAAGTTCCCCGGACTGGAACGAGAACGGTTTTCGGATTTCTCTTTTGCAGCC
>CAZNMY010000054.1:0-38662 GCA_964574325.1 uncultured Devosia sp.
GCGCCAAGCGATCGACGAGTATCTGCGACTAACCGGCAGGAAAGCTGGCCAGTTCCTGTTTGCTGGTCGCGGTGATCGGGGCGGTTTGACCACACGGCAATACGCTCGGCTCGTGCAGGAATGGGTGGCCAGCATCGGTCTTGACCCCGCGAAGTTCGGCACGCACTCGCTGCGTCGGACAAAGGCAGTATTGATCTACCGGCGAACTGGAAATCTTCGTGCGGTCCAACTTTTGCTCGGCCATTCGAAGATTGAATCGACCGTCCGATATCTCGGCATCGAGGTCGATGACGCGATCGAGATTGCGGAAAAAATCGATATCTGATCGCTGACGCAGTCCCTCCGATTCCGGACGTGACCGGCGGCAGCATTTCCGTCGCCGGTCACGCTGCCTGCGACTTCCGCTTCTGGGATCGACCGTTGGCGCTGCTGAGCGAAGGGCGCCATGTCCTGGCTCGATTAATCAGTGCGTTGATCCACTGGGGTGCCAATTGATCAGGCTCTTCGGATCTCGCGCCGCAAGCCTCTGTTTCACAACCGCGAGAGCTTCGAGTTCACCGACCCTCGCGATAAGGTCCTTCCAAACTGCGACATCCTTGTTCATCGCGAGGAAGTCCGAGGCCAATTTGTCCAGCTCGGCATCAGTGTACGGCGTCTTTCGATCGTTGGCCGGATTGAGCCAATCCGGCTCGCTTTCGTATTTTGTCTTGCTTGGCATTGGTACCCTCCGTCTGTCGTGGCTCACCGCCGACGCCTGGGCTGGCGCACCTTAATCTTCGGCTGCTCGTGGACCAGCTCCTCGGGCACGAAGGCGATGCGCATGCCCCAGCCGGCATAAACGACAAGCATATGCCCAAACTCTCTGAGCGACAGCTCCTTGCCGTCTATTTCGAAGACCGGTTCCCGGTGCTCGTTGTCGTGGATGATGCACCGGAGGACCTCGCCCTGCGGTACCCATTGCCCGCTATCGCGACTGAACTTGATCTGCGGCTTGCCGAGGGGGATCTCGGTGACCGTGTTGTCCCATTCCCGCAAGGACTGCGCCTGCGCGGCGAGGACGTCGTTGAGCACATCGACGACCTGCTGGTCGCTCATCTCGGCCACGTGGTCACCAATGGTCAGATTGACGCCGCCGTAGGCTGGGTCGGCGAATTCGATCACCGCGGTCGGGCCATCCCGCGTGATGCGGACCTGCTCGATGCTGACATGTATTGGCTTCTTCGGTCGCATGCTGCCCCCTGTTCGCCCAACGTAACGCCCATCTTGGGCACGCTCCCGACCGGATCGCGATCCTCTACCGTCGAGCACCCTTCACCAATCAACAGGCACGCCGGCGACACCCAAGACGACACGCAAGGCGGCTGTCGCGCGCGCATCCCAACATGTAGTCTGCCGCCATGGGAGCCAAGAACATCGTGCGTTTGAAGATCACGCTCGACCGCGTCGAGCCTGTCGTGATGCGCCGCATCACTGTGCGCTTTGGCGTCCGGCTCGCACGCTTGCACAAGATCATTCAGGCTGCGATGGGGGGGAGCAGCACCCACCTCTGGGGGTTTCGAGCCGGGGGTACGGGGTGGGGACCGCGCGACGATTATGAATTCGGCGATGGCTCGCTTGACGCCGACAAGGCCACGCTGCTCAGCGTGATCGAGGACGTCGGCAGCAAGACTATCCGATACATCTACGACTTCGGCGACAACTGGCAGCACACGATCAAGGTCGAGCGCATCTTCGCCGACGTGCCGGGGCTGGCGCAGCCGTTCCTCTTGGAGGCAACTGGTCGCTGCCCGCCCGAGGACATCGGAGGACCGCAAGGCTACCGTGAAATGCTCGATGCCCTGGCCGACCCTAAGCACGCTCGTCACGTCGAGTTTGTCGAGCGTTACGGCAGCTTCGATCCCGCCGTCGTCGACCTCAAGGGCCTGGAAGCCGCAGTCGACGCCCTTGCCGCGCAAACTCACCTTACGACAAAGCGGCGCAAGCCTTCGCCCGCGAGCAAGTCGCGACCATGATGGAACCGCGCACGGTAGCCAAATCAGGGGCGTCGGCGACCTGATCGCATCTCCATCAGGTGCGACATGTGTCAATGACCGCAGCGATCTGATAGCGTCGATCACGTGCCCGACGCGACGGGCCACTTGCTGCCGTCCGGTAGCAACGGCGTGCTGCACCGCAACGGATCGCGTGATCCCTGAAGCGGACCTCGCGGGCTGCGAGATCGGCGAGAGGAAATATGCTGCCGATCATGTCCGGAATCGGAGGGACCGCGTCAGCGATCAAATGTCGATTTTCACAGCGGTTTCGATCGCCTCGTCGACCTCGACACCGAGGCATTCCGACCAGCAGTATCGACGGCGCCGCAGAACGAAAGTTCGACGACGAACTACACCTGAGTTCTGATCCGCGATTGCGGAACCCGCTTCCACTATCGATCGGCAGTTCATCTTTGAGCGTGTTCAATGCGGGTTTTGTTGAGCCGAGCCACGATGGCATGAAGCCGGATTTCGGCCAATTATCCAGTATCCAGTAAGCGGCGCGAGTTCCGCTGTTCGTGATGGGGGCACTGGCGCAGTCAGCGCCGCTTCATGACGGCGGCTTCCAGACGGTGGATCGCGAGATACATCAGCGACGAGACGATCGCAAGAATGGTGATCGCGGTCATGACGATGTTGAGCTTGAAGATCTGACTGCCGTATTGGATCAGATAGCCCAATCCGATACTGGCCGACTGGAACTCGCCGACGACGACGCCGACCAGCGACAGGCCCGTGTTGACCTTCAGCGTTGCGATCATCGTCGGCACGCTGCCAGGCAACACGACCTTGCTGAGGACTTGCCAGCGGCTTGCGCCGAACGTCTGCGCGAGCTTGATCTTGTTGGGATCGACGCCCTGAAAGCCCGAATAGATCATCAGAATGGTGATGAAAACCGAAATCGCGAGTGCCATCGCGTAGATCGACGCGGCGGCACCCAGCCAGATGTAGAAGATCGGTACGAACGCGGTCTTGGGCATCGCGTTGGCAACGACGAGATAGGGATCGAGGATCTTGTAGAGACTTTCCCACCACCAGAGAATCGCGGCGACGATCGTGCCGATCACCATTGCAGCGGTGAAGCCGACGATGGTCGCGAATACCGTACCCCAGGTATGGACGAGAATGTTGGATTGCTGCGGCTTGTCCTGCATGAGATCGAGAAACGTAGGCCACAGCGCGGAAGGGTAGCTCGTCAGCATCGGATTGACGAGTTGGGCGCGCGGCAGAACCTCCCACAACACCAGGAATGCCACCAGAAGTGCAACCTGCGTACCGCGCACGCCGAGATGGCGGATACGCTCCCGGCGCAGCCACGCAATGTAGTCGGCACTCGGCGTTCCTGTTGACGTTCCCGATACGGAAGTGGCAATCGGAGCCGTTTCAGCCTTCGACATGAACCTCGAGCTCCTCCCACAGCATCTTGAAGTAGGTGTTGAACTGCTGCGTGCTGCGCGCGGCGAATGGCGTTGGCCGTTTTCCGTCGCCATCGTCCAGGCGGATCGCGTGATCCGAACGGATGCGGCCGGGGCGGCGCGACATCACGACGACGCGATCCGCCATCGCGATGGCCTCGCCGATATCGTGCGTGACGAGGATCGCAGTCTTCCCCTCGCGGCGCAGAACCTCTGCGACCTCGTCCGCCAATGCGATACGTGTCTGGGAATCCAGCGCGGAGAATGGTTCGTCGAGTAGCACGACATCGGGCTCGGTCACGAGCGTTCGCGCCAGTGCAACGCGCTGGCGCATGCCTCCGGAAAGCTGACGAGGCAGGTAGTCGAAGAACTGTCCGAGGCCATAGCGAGTGAGCAGCATCTTGGCACGATCTCCCGCCGCGACGATGTCCCGCCCCTGGATCTCCGCGCCGAGCATCGTGTTCTCGAGGATCGTGCGCCACTCGAACAGGTAGTCCTGTTGAAGCATGTAGCCGACCTTCGGCGAAGGCTTGTCCACGCGCTGTCCATCGACGAGCACTTCGCCGCCGGTCGGTTGCAGGAGCCCGGAGATCAGCGACAGAAGCGTGCTCTTCCCGCAACCACTCTGGCCGATGATCGACACGAACTCACCGGCACGGATGGCCAGCGAGATACCGGCCAGCGCCTCTGTCTCTGTCTCCGGCGTGAAGTAGCGCAGGCTGACGTTGCGCAACTCCACCTTCGCCGACCCCGCAGCGGTGTTGTACACGGGCCTACTTCGCCTTTCGCGCGAAATCGTTTGTGACGAGATCGGCGAACTTGACGCGCTTGCCCTGCTCGAGCACGCGTCCACCGACGAGGATGTCCTGGAACTTCTCGATCGGCTTCTCGTCGATCACCGGCGTCTTCTTCCACATGCCGAGCCGGCGGTAACGCTCGCAGGCCGCCGATACCGCCTTCGGGGAAACGCTTGGAAAGAACGGCTCGACGGCATTCACCAGGTCGGGGATGCTCGCCGTTTGGCACCAGCCCATCGCCTTGTTGATTGCGTTGGTCCATGCCTGAACAGTTTCTGGCTGCTCCTTGATGTACTTGTCGGTGGCGCAGAAGACGGTGTAGTCGGCCGGCCCGATCGTCTCGCCGATCGACGCCATGAAGAAGGCCTTGCCGTCGAGCTCTAGCTGAGAGGGATCGGGTTCGGTGAAGATGCCGAACTGGTTCTGCCCCGCGAGCCAGGATCCGACACGCGCGGGGATCGCGACGTTGTTGTTGAGTTTCACGTCCTTCAACGGATCGATCCCGTTCTGGCGCATCGCGGCCTCGAGATAGAGCAGCGGCGTCGAGCCCGGACGGAAGCCGAGGATCTCCTTGCCCTTCAGCATGCTCCATTCGAACTTGGCCACCTTCTCGCGACCCATCAGCATGAACCCGTCCGTCGTGGTGAGGCCACAGAAGATGCGCGTCTTCACGGGAGAATCCGAATTCAGCACGTAGATCGGCACTTCCGGCCCGATCAGGCCGATATCGGCTGTGCCGGTCAGCAGCAAAGGCATGAGCTTGTCGCCGCCGTTCGCCGTGGTCATCGTGACGTCGAGACCCGCATCCTTGAACATGCCATTGGAGATGGCGACGTAGGCCGGCGCGTAGAGAAGCGAGCGCACGACTTCGCTGTAGCGAACCTTGATCGGACCTTTGCTCTGAGCCTGGATGATGCCGGGCTTGGCGATGACGAGTGAACCGGCGGCTGCCAGTGTGCCTTGAAGTGTACGGCGGCGGGTAAGCATCTCGAGTCCTCCATACGGGGGTACTGGCCCGGCCGAGCAGAACGCAACGGGGATGCCGGGAAGAAATGCAGGCTAACACTGCTTTCCCATGCCCGCCACAACGTCTGTTGCCTAATCGAGCAGCGAGTTGCCTCTATTTCGATCTCGGGCTTCAGTTTTTCTTGAATTTGAAACGCCGTTTCAATTCTAGTGGGAACTTCGTCCGACTTGGCTGTAACATGCTTACGACCTCGCCGTTCTGAGGTGGTCGGCATCGAAGCGCGGTCGAGTAGCAAGTAGCAATATGACGGGAGAACCTGCGGTGACGAAAAAGCTGCGCATCGCGCACATGGCTGGTCCGACGGCGACGATCCAGAACACGCCGCCTCTGGTGACGTCGAACAAGGCGCGCGAGAAGCATGGGATGCCGGCGCGACTGACCGAGCAGGGAACGGAGCAGCGGTTCGATGCGCTGCGCGCTCAACGGCTGGCGGCTCCAGCCAAAGTCTACGTCGAGCAATTCTCAGCCCATCCGCTCGAACGCGACGCGGCGCACCTCTACGCTGCGCCCGACGGCTACATCGGTGAGGACGGGACGTTCTCCAAGACGCAGCGCGCGACAGACGACAAGCCTGTCTACGAGATCGATCTGAAGCCCGAGGACGGCCTCTATCCGCTGCCATACATGGCGCTCCAGGAAAGTGGAGCGCCGTGGGAGGAGGAGGGGATCGCGCCGGGGGCGCCTGCATCCGCGAGCCGACAGGGCTTCTTCCCGGATGGCTCGCGCAGCTTCGAGGAGATCGATCGGCTGGGCATCGGCGTCGATGGACTGGCCGGAACGATTTCGGCTCTCGCGGACGTGGACTTCCATCGCGTGCTGCCTCCTGGCGGCTATACGCAAGGTCTCGCGAAGGCCGCGCGCACGGACACAGGTGACGGCGACATCGCACCAGAGCGGCGCGGACAAGACTTCTTCGCCTACAAGCCCTACCACATCCCCGTTCAGCCGGTGCGGCCGGCACTCGCACTGATAACGAATCGCGTGCAGAAAATCCTCGCAGACGACCGCTACGACGGCGCGATCTGGACGCAAGGGAGTCCCAGCGTCGAGGACAGCGCCTACTGGTTCAATCTGCTGATCGACACGAGAAAGCCGATCGCGTGCAACGCAGCGCAGAGGCCGCAGGGGCAGTTGAGCAACGACGGTCCTCAGAACATTTTGGATTCCGTTCGCTACATCGCCTCATCCGTGTGGGACGACGGCAGCGGACGCAACCGTCTCGGGACGCTCGTCATCCAAGAGCAGCAGTTCTTCGCCGCGCGCGAGGTTGCCAAAGGGGATGCGAGGCCCGGCGGCTACGTCGCGACGGGTGGACACGGCGGCATCCTCGGCCAGATCAGCCACCAGGGCAGCGTCGCGGTGACGTACCTCCCGGCCTACAAGCACACGCACCGCTCTGACGTGCGGCTGTCGCTGCTCCCATCGGCCGTCGACTGCGTGAAGCGCGAAGGTGCCGAGATCGTGCGGTTTTCGACGCCGGTAAAAGACGGCGAGGGGCAGTTGCTGGAGCGCGCGATCCCCTCTGTCTCGATCGTGAAGGACGGGGCGTACACGGGCCTCGACTGGGGCGACGATCCCGAAATCGAGGAGGATCTGAAAGCAGTGATCGCGCACAAGCTGTCGCTCGGCATGCTGGCGGGGCTCGTGATCGAGGGCATGGTTCCCTATGGCACGATGACATCGGTGGCCAGGCAGAAGCTCGTTTTTCGTGCGGTGTTCTCCGGTCTGCCCGTGGTGCGTGTCGGCCGCGGTGCGCCGGTCGGCTTTGCCGATCCTCATCCGTTCCTGATGGCCGGTTCCAACCTGACGGCGACGAAGGCCCGTCTCTTGCTGATGGCCAGCCTGATGAAGCTCGGCAGCCTTCCCGCGGCGCGCGATCCGGCTAATCCAACATCAGAGGAGATCACGGCGACCCAGAAGGCCGTTGCGGCCTACCAGCAGATCTTCGATACGCATTGAACGCCGATAGCTGGAACGCTGCCGGTCTTGGTGGAGCGTCCCAGCGCGAGCTTTGTGCTACCTACTTCAATTGCTCGCGGAAGGCGCGGGTAATCTCCGAGCCGGTCGCACGCCACACTTTGGGATGCTTACAGATGTAGGCGAGCGCTTCGTCGAACGCATCGATGCGATGTGGGACGCCGGTGAGGTAGGGATGGATGGCGATACACATCACCATGCCCGTCTCGGCGCCCTCGCGATACAGGACATCGAACTGCCGGCAGATCATCTCCTTGAATTCGAGGGCCGTACGACTGTGCTTCTCGAAGGCGGGCTTGTCGTTGATCTCGTGGCTGTAGGGCATCGCTACGATGGACTTGCCGCCATCGAGGTCCATCACGTAGGGCTGGTCGTCGTTGGTCCAGTCGGAGACGTATTCGCATCCATTGGCAGCCAGAAGATCGAGCGTCTCCCACGTCTCCTGAAGGCCTGAGCCGAGCCAACCGACCGGACGTTTACCGGCCGCCTTCTCGATGGTCGCAAGCGTGTCACGGATTATGTTCGGCTCCTCGCCTGGCGCCGCCTCGTTGAGCCGCCGCGTGTTGCTTTGATTGTGGCCCTTCCATTCCCAACCGAGCTTGTTGCCCTCGGCTATGATCTCGGGATGATGAGCGCACAGGTCGGAGTTGAGTGCGACCGTGCCGCGTATCCCGTGCTTTGCAAGCACGCGCATCAGCCGGAAGACGCCCACGCGATTGCCGTAGTCACGTGCCGACCAGGACGGGACATCGGGAACCGGCACACCACTGCCACCCGAGCCCGCCGGAACTTTTTCGTCCAGCGCGAAGAACTCGATATTCGGCACGACCCACAGCGCCAGCTGGGCGCCTCCTGGCCACACGAGCCGGGGACGGCTGATGATCGGAGAATAGGGAAAGGGACCATAGGCTCGCGGCTTCATACGATTTCTCCCATGGAAAACTCAGCTGTTCCTTCGGGGCTGGCAACTGCGCCGACGGTGTCAGGCGTGCTCTTCCAGCACCGAAGCGCGGACGTCGTCTTCGATCAGCTTCCAGATGTGGTCGACGTAGGCCACGAACTGCGGCGTGCGTTTGAGACTGAGGGGACGTGGACGAGGCAGATCGATCTCCACGACCTCTTGAATGCGGCCCGGACGTCGCGCGAACACCAATACGCGATCCGACAGGTAGACGGCCTCGTCGATCTGATGGGTGACGAACAGAACGGTCTTCCGGCCCTCTTCCCAAATCCGCATCAACTCGGTCTGCATGATCTCGCGGGTTTGCGCATCGAGCGCCGAAAACGGCTCGTCCATCAGCAGCAGATCGGGATCGACAGCGAGGGCGCGGGCGAGGTTCACGCGCTGCCGCATGCCGCCCGACAACTGCCGTGGGTAGTACTCCTCGAAGCCGCCGAGGCCAACCAGCTTCAGCAGCCGCTCAATGCGGTGATGCTGTTCGGGGCCCTTCTCGCCGTTGATTTCAGGGCCGATCCCGGTATTCGAGCGAACGGTGCGCCACGGCAGCAGATTGTCCTGCTGGAATACAAATCCGCGATCCTTTCCCGGTCCCGAGATCTTGCGTTCGTCGAGGCGCGCCTCGCCGGAATCGCTCAGCTCGAGGCCGCCGATGATGCGCAGGAAGGTTGTCTTGCCGCAACCCGACGGACCCACGATGGAAATGAATTCGCCCCGGCGCACATCGGTGCTGACGTCCCGAAGCACCTCGAGATCGCCGAAGTGCTTGGTCAAACCGGAAACGGACAGCTTGACCGGCGCAAGCTCGGAAGGCTCCATCGTCAGTCTCTCCAGGGAATGAGGCGGCGTTCGAGCCAAGAGAACGAACTGGTCATGGCGATGCCGGCAAAAGCCAGCAATGTCACGCCAGCAAACAGTGCGGGCATGTTGAAGGTTTCAGCCGACTGGCTGATCATCTGGCCGATGCCCGCTCTCGCACCGAACAATTCAGCGACCACCACGCCGATCAACCCGCGCCCGATCCCGAGCTTGAAGCCGGCGAAAATGAAAGGAAGCGCCGAAGGCAACGACACCTTGAGAAAGATCTGCCTGCGGCTCGCACCGAAACTTCGCACCGTCTCGATCAGCTGGGGATTCGTCGTTCGCAGACCCGCTTCCGTATTTATCACGACCGGGAAGATTACGAGCAGCGCGACCACGACGATCTTCGAGAAGATGCCGATTCCAAACCAGAGGATGAACAGCGGAGCCAGAGCGACGGTGGGCGTTGCATAGAGGCCAGCGACCCATGGATCGAGCATCTGCTTGGCGATCCTCGAACTGGCCATCAGGAGCCCCAGGGCCACGCCCAGGATGCAGGCCGAGGTATAGCCCCAGAAGAATTCGAGCGCGCTCACCCACGCATGCTTCTGCAATTCTCCCGTGGCCGCGAGTTCGACGAAAGCGACGGCGACCTGAGAGGGAGCGGCGAGGAACAGCTTGTTGCCGATGAGAAATCGGCTGATCAGTTCCCACAACCCGAGGCCGATGGCGATCGATGCCCAGGCCCATCCATTGTCAGCCCAGAAGCCCGACTTCTTCGATTGGCGATGCGTCGCAGGTACGGACGCCTTCGCGGCGCGCGGATGCGCTTCAGTCGTCATACCCTCTCCTTTTTATAGCACCTTCATTGTTGCGCGGCGCGCGGCAAGAGAGCAAGCGCCTTGTGGGCATCGGACGTCCGCTCGTGCTCTTCGATCGTGCAGATCGATGCCTAATCGGTGAACCAATGCTCAACCCGCTTGCAGGAACGAAATGAAACGGCGTTTCGCCGCAGCTGGGCCTTTCCGCCGTTCCGGTGATGTGTCAGATTTCGGCTCGGCCGCGAACCAACTCGAGAGCGGTTGCCCAACAGGAGCTCCGTGATGACGATTACCCTTCGCAATAGTGCGTACGCAATTGCAATGGCAGCTGCCGCACTCGCTACGGTCGGACCAGATGAAGCGAGCGCCCAGACCAAGATCACGACGGGTGTCGTCGCGCACGCCGCGACGCAGCTCTCTCAGTATTGGACGACGTCATCGGGATGCGCGAAGGAAAATGGAATCGAACTCGACATCGTCACGGTCGGCGGCGGGGGAGCACAACAGTTGGCGGTCGGCGCGTTGAACGTCGCGCAGAGCGGCTTTCCCGACTTCTTCCGCGCGATCGGACAGGGCGCGCCGATGCGCATCTTCATAAACAATAACTCGGTGCCCCCCTACTCGGTGCACGCAAAGTCCGCCATTAAGAAGATCGCTGACCTCAAGGGCAAGACGATCAGCATCGGCGGCGTCAAGGATGTCACGCTCATCTATATGCGACCATTCCTCGCTTCGGCCGGATTGAAGACGACGGACGTCGACTTCATCTATGCCAAGGCGACAGGGGACCGTTTCACGGCGCTCAATGCGGGCGGTGTGGACGCGACGATCCTCAATCCCCCCGCTTCGTTTCGCGCCGATCGACTGGGCTTCACGAACCTCGGTGAAATCTCCGACTACATGAAGGACTATCCGTTCACCGTGTGGACGATCAACACCACATGGGCCGAGAAGAACAAGAGCGCTGCGGTCGCATTTGCCCGCTGCCATCTGCGGGGCATCGACTGGGTTTACAAACCTGAGAACCGCGCAGACGCCGTTGCCATGATCATCAAGTTCACAAAGGCCGAGCGTAGCGACGCCGAGCAGAGCTACGACTATCTGGTCAAGAAGCTTGCCGCCTTCAGCCGCGACGGCATGCTGAGTGAGGCGATGTTCGGCCGCATGAAAGCGGGCCTCTTGGAAATGGGAGATGTGCAGGAGCCGGTGCCGCCGCTCAACCGCTTCTTCGATGGGAGTTATATCGAGGCCGCCAAGAAGTAGGCCGGATTTTGCGTGGAGGAGTGAAAAGCGAATGGCCAGCGATACGAGGATGGCAGGCCGAGTAGCGCTCGTTACCGGCGGCGGTGGAGAAATCGGCGGCGCCATCGCCGCGCGTTTTGCCGCCGCCGGAGCAGCGGTTGCCATCGGAGACCTGGATCGGGACAAAGCGGAAGCGGCGGCGGCGAACATCCGTGCCTCCAGTGGAAAGTGCATCGGCTTCGCATTGGACGTCGGCGACGCAGGCAGCGCCGAGGCAGGCGTTGCCAAAACCGTTGCCGAGTTCGGCTCCTTGACGACGCTCGTCAACGTTGCAGCGGCCGTCACACCGGATGGGACGGCCGTAACTCTGCCGTTGGACGAGTGGGAAAAGGCGCTGCGCGTCAATCTCACCGGTGCTTTCATCATGTGCAAGTTCGCCATTCCCGAGATGACGGCGAGCGGCGGCGGCGCCATCGTGAACATCGCATCCCAGCTCGGCCACCTCGTAGCGGCGGGACGCGCGCCTTACTCGACGAGCAAGGCCGCGCTGATTGCTTTCACGCGGGTTCTCGCGATGGATCACGCAAAAGATGGCATCCGCGCAAATTCGATCTCCCCGGGCTTCATCCTCACCGACCGGTCGAGCAAGCGCAGCGGCGGCAAGGACGCTGCACGCCTGAAGCAGGGCCCCAAGCATCTCCTCAACCGGCCCGGCGACGTCGAGGACATCGCGGCCGGTGCGCTCTACCTAGCATCCGATGAATCTAGCTTCGTGACGGCGACGGATCTGCTCATCGACGGTGGCTATGTCGCGTTCAAGGGGACGATCGGGGACGATGGCCGGCCAACGTTCTGAGCCACGGGGCCGGGCGCTGAGATCGTGGCCAAGGGGGCGCAAATGAAATTCGGAATCTGGACGCCGCTGCCGCACACGATCAGGTCCGAACCGCGCATGGACGCTGCAGTGTCGGACTTGAAGCTCGGGCGTCCGGCGCCTGGAGAAACTGACGATGCCTTCCGTTTCGCCGTCGATGTGGTTCGAACCGCAGACGACCTCGGCTTCCACACGACGCTCATCGCTCAGCGATACCTCGGCCCGGATCTCGAGGCGTGGACCCTCGCCGCGGCCCTGGCTGCATTGACGAAGCGGATCGAGGTGATGGTCGCCGTTCATCCGGGTATGATCACACCGCAGGTGATCGCGAAGATGGGAGCCAGCCTCGATCGCATCAGCGGCGGGCGCTTCGCCATCAATCTCGTCAACGGCTGGTGGCAGGAGGAATTCGAACTTTTCAGCAATGGAAACTGGTCGCAATCGGCGGACGACAAATTTGGACGTATGCACGAATTCTTGACCGTCATTCGCGGCTTCTGGACGGACGGCGAATTCGAGCACGCCGGCCGCTTCTATCGGGCCGACGTTCCAGCGGCCCTGACCGGCGCCAATGCGCGGGTCGTCGTGCCCGATCGCGGAGATGTCGTGGCGCGCGCGGCTGGCTCACGATCACCACCGATCTATGCGGCAAGCCGGTCTCCCGAAGGCAAGCGCGTCATCGCCGAGTTGTGCGATACTTGGTTCGCGGAATACAAGCCCGGCTATCGCAACTTTCAGCAGAACGTAGATCTCGTGGCGCGCGACGTCCGCGAGATGAGCGACTTCGCAGCATCCCATGGCCGGAAACTTGGGTTCGGGCTCAATCCGCAAGTGATCCTGGCACCGACGATGGAGAAGGCTCGAGAGATGGCCGATGCGGTCGAAAATCCGGCGAACCGCGATCGCATCTCCAACACTCTGGGCGCAGGGCTTGTCGGCACCCCGGAGGTTGTCGCCAAGCGTATCCGCGCCTACGAGCAGGCCGGTATCACCTGCATGATGCTGCGCTTCACACCGATGCTGGAAGGCCTGCGGGAGTTCGGCCGCAGCGTCATGCCGTTCCTTGTGCGTGCGTGAGCGCGACAAGGAGCGGCGGCCGCAGCAGTGCTCATTTCCATGTCTTGTCGACATATTTGGTATCGAAGAACTTTGTCATGGGCGGCACCGGCTCTTTCAGATCTCCAAGCCAGACGAGGCCCTCGCCCATCGTCTTGAAGACCGATGGACTGACGAGACCATCCTTGCTGAAAGCAGCGATCCTGGTGAAATAGTCGTAAGTGTCGGCGGAATCCTTGGCGTCGCTCTTGGCGGACTTGACCAGGATCTTCACCGCCTCGGCCTTGTTGGCCGGGTCATAAAGCCACCGCACCGCCTTGCCGTAGGCCTTCACGAAACCGAGCACGGCGCGCTCGTTCTTCTGCGCCCAATCGGTGTTCACGGCATAGACGGTGAATGGATAGCCCTTCAGGAAGGGCTCGATATCGCCGAGGTTTGTGAAACCCTGAACTCCTGCGCGGAAAGTGAAAGGCGGAAAGAGGATCGCCGCATCGACGCCTCCGGCCACGAGTGCCGCAAAGCGATCTGGTGTCGCTTTGGCATAAATGAAATCGACGTCTTTCACGGTCAAACCGGCAGACTGGAGGAACGCCGACGTGTAGATCGTCGTGATGTCCTTGGCCGCGCCGATGCTGATGACCTTTCCCTTCAGATCCTTGATGCTCTTGATCGTCGGCTTCGCATAGATCGCGTAGGGCGGCGTGCCGATGCCGTTGATGATGATCTTCAGCGGTGCACCCTGATTTGCAGCGCGTATGAAATCTGGAAATCCGCTGTAGCCGATGTTGATGGCGCCGGCCACGAGCTGCTGGGCTGCGCCGCCGCCGACGGTCACCATGTCGACCTCGACGCCGTTCTCCTTGAACCAACCGAAGCTCTGCGCCGTGTACTCCGGCCACTGCAATGCGCCGTGACTGACGACGCCGAGGACGATCTTGTCTGCGGCAACTGCTGGTCGCAGCGGCAGGAGCAACACAGCTGCGATCAAAAGGGCGGCTCGAAGTTTAGCGATCGGCAACGATGGCGTGACGCGCATTTCCCGTCTCCTTTTTTCTGGTTTCTCCACTGCAAACGCGAAATTCGTAGCTCACGGGATCATGATCGCGCCGCCGTTGACGGCGATGGACTGGCCCGTCATGAACCCCGCGGCATCACTGAGCAGAAACGCAACCGCGCCGGTGAGATCTTCGGGCTGGCCGATGCGGCCCAGCGGAATGATTCGCCTGCCCAACGCATGCAGTTCTTCCAGCGTCGAATCGGCCAAGGGTTGAGCCGTCTCGGTCACGCCGGGAATGATGCAGTTCGCGCGGATACCATGAGCCGCCATCTCGAGCGCGAGGGACTTGGTGAACGACACGATGCCCGCCTTCGAGGCTGCGTAGTGCGCACCGCGCGGCGTGCCTTGGAGGGCGCGGCCCGATGCGATGTTCACGATCGCGCCGCGTTTGGCAGATATCATGCCAGGACATACGGCCTGGGCGCAAAACACGGTCCCGAGCAGGTTCACTCCGAGAACGTGCCGCCACATCTCCGGCGTCGATTCCAGGATACTGGCGCGCGGAAAGATGCCGGCGTTACTGACGAGCCCGTAGATTGAACCGAACGCTTTTTCCGCCTCGCCGAACGCCGCCATGACCCGCTCACGATCCGACACGTCGACGCCCGCGTGTATGACCTCGACCCGGCCCCGGCATGCGGCAGCGGTGGCGGCACATTGCACAGCATCGACGTCCCACAAGGCCAATCGAGCGCCCCGTGCTGCGAGATCCAGCGCGATCGCTTTCCCGATCCCCTGTGCCGCGCCGGTCACGATCACCGCGTCGCCGGCTGTCAGTCCGATGCTGTTGTTCACGTAACCTCCATGCGGTTCATGTTGACCGCAGCGGACCAATGACCTCGTCCCGAATGTCGCGAATGATCTCGCCATGAGGCGGGAACTTGAACAAGAACAGCTCGACGCCGAGTTCGGCGTACAGCATCAGTTGGCTGCGAACGGCGTCTGGCTTTCCGATACAGCCGGCACGCATCGCAGGCCCGATGTAGCCGGTCATCATGCTGCGATCGCGATCAGAAGCTGCCGCTTGCAATAGCTTCTCTGCCTGTGCGCGTGCATCTTCTGCAGATGAGCCAAAAGCGATGTACGGGTTGAAAGCGTAACGCACTCTTCGGCCATAGTTCGCGGCCCGCGCATTCATGTCCGCAATCGTGAGGCGAATGCTCGCCGCGACTTCTTGCGGCGTAGTCGCGTTCTTGTCGAAGTCCAGGAACCACCAATCCGCAATCCGCGCGACCATATCGAGACCGCGGCTGCTTCTGCTCGCGGTGAAGATGTCGATATTCGCCGCCGGCTTGAGCAAGAGCTCGCATCCCTGGACGTCGTAGTACCGCCCTTGATGCGAGGCAGGTGTCTCGCGCCACAGCCGCCGCATCACTTCGACGAATTCTTCAGCCCGGACGTATCGATCATCGTTGTCGAGCAGGACATCGCCGCCGAACATGCGGGCCTCTGCTTCGTTCCAACCCGTGACCAGATTGATCGCGCTGCGGCCGGACGTGATACGATCCAATGAGGCAGCCATCTTCGCGATGAGTGTGGGGTGCCAGAGACCGGGATGCACCGCGGTCAGCGTCTTTATCCGCTTCGTCCAGGAACTGACTGCCGCTGCCAGTATCCAGGCTTCGAGATCGGGACCGCGGTGCCTTTCGGCAAACAGCACGATATCGAAGCCGGCTGCGTCTGCAGCCAGTACGGTGGTTCTGGCGTGCGTCATCTGCGGATCGATGGCGCCGTCAGGCATCAGATCGAGGGCACCTTCGATCGACCGGGCGATCTCGTCACTGCCGACGGTGACATGCGGCACCGGCGCATAAAGCCCGAATTGCATGACGGTTCCTCATCGAAATCTCGACACTATTGTCGCCGAGCCCACCCGTCATGACAAGCCAATCTTCGACAAATCTCGGCAATGAAAATGCCGGATTGTCGGGCGGATTGCTCATTTGCGCGTCACGCGCACTCAAACCAAAGCCATCGACACCACTTGCGAGATCGCTATCATGTGGTCTTCGCCGTGCGGCCGACCAGCATTTTGAAACGGAGTTTCACACTCATGCTGAAGCTACCCAGCCATGGCCGCTACGACTACGTTCCGATCATCAGGCGCACCAACTACGATTGGCCGGACGGCAAACGACTAGCGTTCTATATTGGGCTCAACATAGAGCACTTCGCCTTCATGGCGGGGCGGGGGAATGATCCATTTCAGGGAGGCGCTGCCATCCAGACGCAGCGCAACTTCGCTTGGCGCGACTATGGTCTGCGTGTCGCCGTTTGGAGCGTGTTCGACATGCTCGACCAGTTGAACCTGCCGGCGACGATCCTTTTGAACAGTCTCGTATGCGAGCACTATCCCGATGTGGTCGGTCGCATCAAGGAGCGTGGCGACGACGTCTGTTCACATGGGCGCACAAATGCGGAGACACTCGCAGGCATGTGGGAGCACGACGAAGCCCGCGTGATAGCCGAAACGACAGAAACGATCGCCAGGCACTTCGGCACGCGGCCGACCGGATGGATGGGACCGAGCGCTGCCGAAACGCGTGTGACGCCCGATCTCATCGCTGAGGCCGGGTACACGCACAATCTCGGCTGGCCGGTCGACGATCAGCCGATCTGGATGCGCACGCGTGCCGGTCCTTTGCTGTCGGTGCCTTATCCCATGGAGCTCAACGACATGGGGACGAATGTCAACCGAGACCAGAGCGGCCGCGAGTTCGCCGATATGATCGTCGACCAATTCGACGAGATGATTGAGCAGTCAGACAACTATCCACTCGTAATGTCGGTCGCGTTGCATCCGTTCGTGTGCGGCCAGCCGTTCAGGTTGCGGTCGCTTCGGCACGCTCTCCAGCATTGCATGGAACATCCGCGACGCGATCGCGTGTGGTTCACGCGAGCAGTCGACATCGCGGAGCATTGTTTCACTTTGCCCAAGGGAGTCGTCCCTGGATCGGCTTGAGTGGCGTGCCTCGCCGGCAATCCCCGCGTTTCGCCTATTCCCAGCAGTCACCTCGATGGAGTTGCTTTCATGTCGTCGATATTCTCAAAAGGCTGTCGCCACTCGACGTGGTCCACCGCTGCCCTCGTCTTGTTCAGCGTCCACTTTGCCGCGATCGCTACGGTTCCGGCCGCACGTGCTGCAGAAAAGCTCCTGTTCGGCATGACGAGCCGCACCGGCTTCAGCGTGGCGCACTATGTGGCGGAGGAGAAAAAACTCTATGCCGCGGAAAAGCTCGATGTGGAGACTTATGCGGTCGGTTCGGCGGCCGGCGTGTTGCAACAGGTAGCCGCTGGGTCACTCAACATCGCTCAGGGAGCAACCGACCAGATACTGAGGGCAGTGCTAAAAGGCGTTCCCCTTCGCATCGTCGGCGGCGCGGTCGCCATGCCGCCTTTCCGGATGGTCGCCTCGAAAGGCACGAAGAGCTGGAGCGAGCTCAAGGGGAAGACGATCACTGTCGGAGGAAAATCCGATGTCACGCTGTACTTCTTGCGCGTTATGGCCCGCAAGAATGGTCTTGCCGATGGTGACTACGATCTGATCTACGGCGGCGGTACGCCCAACCGCTTCGCGCAGCTCGCATCCGGCGCCGTAGCCGCGGCGATCCTCACCAATCCGCAGGATTTCATCGCGTTGCAGCAGGGGTACGCGGATCTGGGTAGCGTGTCGCAGCATGTGCCGGCGTGGGCACAGAACAATCTGATCGTGGATATGCGGTGGTCGGCAAAAAACACTGAAGTTGTGACAGCGTTCCTCAGGGCATGGGTGCAGGCCACCCGATACTACTATGATTCGAAAAACCGGGCGGAGGTCATCCAGATTCTCGCCAAGTACACCAAGGTTTCGCCCGAGGCGGCGACATCGACCTACGATCTATTCATCAAGGAAAGCGTCATTTCGCCGGATGCGGAGCTTCATCAAAAGGGCCTTGCCGCCAATCTGGATGCGCTCTTGACGATGGGTGAAATTACGACGATCCCGAACATCGAGAGCTACATCGACTTGTCCTTTCTGAATGCCGCCGTTTCCAGACTGAAGAATTGAGTTTCGCCATGCACCGTCCACAAACTTCTACGACAACCTGCCCGGGGGGAATGCCGGCGTTCCTCGCCTTGCCCCGGGACACGGGCGAGAGGCCCTGCGTGATCGTGATTCACGAGCGCTATGGACTTGTGCGCCACGTTTGCGAGATCGCGGAGCGATTTGCACAGGAAGGTTTCGTTGCGATCGCGCCCGATCTGTTTTTCCGGCACCCGGACCCGGAGGCGCTGCACCGCGGGGAATGCGGATATGAGATGACCGATCCGGAAGCGCTCACGGGACTGACGGCTGCAATCGATGCACTCTCAACAGTCCATGGCGCCGATACCACTCGAATCGCATCGATGGGCATCTGCCAGACCGGCCGTCACCCACTCGTGCTTGCGGCCTCCCGGCCGATGTCTGCCGCCCTGGTGTGGTACGGCTCGGCGCAGCCACGCGAATGGGTCGTCAACTCCAAGTACACGCGCGGACTCGACGACGTCATCGCGGCGGTCGATTGTCCGGTCTTCGGCGTATTCGGCGAGACCGATCATCTGATCTCGATCGACGACGTGCGGAAGTTCCGCGACTGTCTAGAGAGGCACGGGAAATCGTTCGACATCACCGTCTATCCGCGGGCGCCACATGGCTTTCTCAACGATACGATGCCCGGCCGCTATCGCCCCGCTGAAGCGAATGCCGCGTGGAAGAAGCAAGTCGAGTTTTTGAAGTCCGCGTTCGATCACGATCGAGACCAGTCACGGAGATTCCAGCGGTTCGACGCCGATATCGGCGTAGACTACGATTTCTCGAAGCACGTTCGCTTTGAATAGCCCGTGGGAAATGTCGTCAATCCAGTCCAATCTGCAGTCGATCCGGAGAGCCCGGAATATTCGGCCCCCAAGAGCCGTTAGTGGTGGAATTCTGGTCCGCCTTATCTCGCGCACTCTGGCCGTTGCCGAAATTGAAGCGGACCTCACTGTGAACGCGGCTTGAACTTCTTGTCTCGACGAAGCAACGGCAGCTTTCTCTGCAGCGCCTTCGATTGGGGGCTGCTCATGCTGCAATTGCTCAGGGCCGGTTTGGGTCATAAGCGTGGATCCGGCACCCGTCACACCCACGCATCATGATACCTCAGAACCGGACATTGGCAAGAGTCGAACGCCCACCACACGGGTACCACGCCCCCACGGCTGCCTCACCCCCCGCGACTATCCCGGCCGGCACCACGCCCCGAGTCCAACCCCGCGCGGCGGGCGATCTCCTGGCGCGCGGCGGTTGCCAGCTCGGTGACGAAGCCCGGCTTGAACGCGCCGCTGGTGTGGCCTTCGATCTCGGCACGGGCGAGGTCGACCGTAGACTGCCAGTTCTTCGGCAGATCGGTGTCGCCCTTGGGATGCTTGGCTAGGTAGGCGGCGATGGCCTTCTCGATCAGATCCTCCTTGCCCGAGAGCAGATCGCGCTCGGCCAGCTTCTCGATCACCGCGACGAGTGAGGCGGGGGCGTCCACCAGCTCCTCGTGCTCGCCCTGATACAGCGGCGCGGCGCGCCTGGTGTGCAGCGCGATATAGTCCGGCGTGTCGAGAATGTCGGTTCCACCAGCGCTTCGCGCGGCCCGGATCACCCCCAGGAATTCCTCGCTGTCGCGCATCCGCTCCAGCATCCACAGCGCCAGCTCCTTGTCGGCCGCGCCGACCGCTGGGAGGTCATGTGACATCGCGTTTGCCTTGCTCTCTGAGATACCGGCGGACCAACTCGTCATCGCTCGGCAGCTGCGATTCATCGATGGCGCCGTGCTGCTGCTGGTAGGTCTCCACGAACACCTCGAACAGCACGACCGCGCTGGCGTGATTGTCGCGTTCCATGATGGCGTCGAAGATTGCCCGGACGCGCGGGTGCAGCCGCAAGGGCAGGGGAACCACGCGACCGGTACGACGTTTGCTGCGCCGGTCCTCGAAGCCGCTCGCCGTCAGACGCGGCCCGGTGCCATACAAGCGGTCCGTGGGCGACAAGCGAGCAAGCTCTTGCTCCTGCCGGCGCCGCTCCTCGTCCTCGTCGCTGTTACCGTGCATGGCCATTGCCCCGATTGCCATTCACGATAGCGGTGTTGCGCTGCCGGTGCCAGTGGCTCCGCTCCGGCGAGGGCGGAACCTCGGCGGGCACCGGCGTCGGCTCCGGGGCAGTGCCCGGCTCCCGCCAGCCGAGCAGGGCAGGGCCGGCCACCAGCAACACCAGGATGACCGAGCCGAGCTCCAACACCACGGCAAGCGAGGTCGTCAGCACCAGTCGAGGCGTCGACTTGTCGACCCCGAGGAGAGCGGCAATGGCCGTCGCCTGCGGGTCGATGTCCGAGCCGGCGGCTTCCGCTTGCAAGGCTTCGATCCGAGCGCGCGTTGCACGCCGCTCCGCGGTGAGCCGGTCGCGCTCGGTGGCCGACGCCAAGCTGGAGCGCAACTTGAAGACGCCGCCGCAGAACTTCTGGGCCGACGCGGTGTCGACGACACTGCAGGACTTTGAGGCCGTCCAGTGTCGACTGACATGGCTAGCGGCCAGCTCCGTTTCGATGACGCTGGCCGGTTGCGTCGGCGCCAGCGCCGCGATGCGCGCTTCGAGGTCATGAAGTTCCCGCTGCCGCGCGGCCAATGTATCCGACTTTGCTTTCCGAGCCGCCGTCGCCGCGTCGCGTGTCAGGGCGGCAAAGCCGGTGCCCGAAGCCAGTGACAGTGCCACCACAACGGCGAGCATCGATGTGGCGATCGCTGAGTGCACCCAGGCCCGTACGATGATCGCTCGCAGGATTACGACCGGCAGCGCCGCCTTGAAACCGTGCCTGGGAGCTGTTCGAAGGCAACAATCGCGACACGCACTTCACGGATCGATCCGAGACGAGCCTGACGGCCGAGGAGGTGCTGATATGACCGAGTGCTCAACCAGAAACCGCCCGCGTCTCAGGCGTTTCAGTGTCGGATACTACCTGGAGCAGGGCTTCGTCGTCACTGTGAGTGCCAGGTCTGCAGCCGATGCGGCACGCATCGTCCGCAACCGGCTCGATACCGAGTGCGGCGCGATCGCCGGCAGCGAGCGCGTCCACTACGACGACGGCATCACTGGCACCAGCGAGGTGCAGCCATGACGCCGGCTCGAACCAGCATGCTGATCACCCTGATCGCAAAAGAGGTCCTCGGGCTAACGACGCTGCGAACACGGAGATCCGACACGCTCGATTTCCACGAGCTGTCCGTCTGGCAACTCCGGCGCGCGCTGACGCTGGCGTTCGACGCCGGACGGCACTGCCGCCCAAATTCGAAACCGACAACAACCAGGAGGAGCAACTCATGAATACACACGCCATCATTCTCGGTTCCGGACCACGCCTGTCGGCTGCGCCGCCAGCCGCAGCGATCCATGTGCCCCGACGTCTGCCGAACGAGTTCTATCCGACACCACCCGAAGCCGTGCGCGCGCTTCTCTCGGTCGAAACCTTCGACGGCTCGATCTGGGAGCCCGCCTGCGGCGAAGGCGCCATCGCGAGCGTCCTGACGGACGCCGGCCACAAGGTCGCCTCGACGGATCTCGTCGATTACGGGTTCGGCATACCCGGTGTCGATTTCCTCAAAGAGACCCGATCGCGCGCCAAGCACATCGTGACCAATCCGCCCTATGGCTCGGGTCTTGCCGATGCATTCATCACCAAGTCGCTCGGCTTCGCCGGGGCGACCCGCGGCACCGTCGCCATGCTGCTCAATCTCGCTTCGCTCGCTCATCGCACGCGCACGCGCTGGTGGCGCGAGCATCCGCCCGCGCGGCTCTACGCGATCGACGATGTCGTGTGCTGGCCTTCGAACCGTTACGGGCCGGCGCCGCAGTATTTCACCAAGCACCGCTACGTCTGGGCGGTCTGGACACAAGACCATCTCGGACCCTCCGCGTTCTGGTGGCTGTCGGCTGCGGAGTTCCGCAATCGCCCGCCTCGACCCCACAACAACAGGAGCTGCTCATGAACAACACGTCACAAGAAACCAATGCGGCCATCATCGCCGCCAACCTGGTCGCACTGCATGCCAGATTGCGACATGCACTTGCCGAAGTCGCAGAGGCCAGTCGCGCCATGTGCCTCGACCGGCAGGTAATGGCCATCGGCACCATCCTCGACCTCGAACGCATACTTCCAGAATGCGACGTGCTCTACCGCACCATCATCATGCTGCATCGATCACGCGACAGCTTCCAGCTGGGCGAGGTGCAGTCATGAAGCGCTGGATTCATAAAGGCGATTGCGCGCGACGCGCCGCGCAGGCGTTGCACGCCTTCCGCATCGCCGCTGGCGACAGCGACGACGAGGAAGTGATCCGCGACCTCGTCACCGACCTCGGTCACTTCGCCGACCGCCATCACATCAACTTCCTCGACGTGATGGCCACAGCCATCGGCTGCTGGGCACTCGAGCAGAAAGACCGGCAGGGCATTCTGGCCGCGCCTTGCGTCACCATCACCATCGGCCAACACACAGAAGGAGAAGCATAATGACTACGACAAAGCGCAAGAAGAAGGAGAAGGCTGCCGACTATGCAGCACTGGCCGCACTCGGCATCGCCAGGATCGAAATCACCTACGACGGTAGCGGTGACGGTGGTTGCATCGATACCGTCACCGCTTATGGCGCAGCTGGCCAGATCATAGGCATGTTGCCCGAGGCGAACGTCATCATCCGCGTCCGCGACACGGTGTGGAACGAGGCGGCGCAAACATACCAGACCAGCTTCGCGGAGCGCCGGGTGTCCGTGCGCGAAGCCATTGTTCACTGGTGCTACGACATTCTCGAAGACCATTTTCCCGGATGGGAGATCGATGACGGCTCCAGTGGCACCATCACCATCGACGTGAAGAAGCGGCGCGGCCGGCTCGAGCACGACGCCCGATACACGGAAGTCATCTCGGACAGCGTGAGGTTCTCATGACCCATCCGCACTTCCATGCCGAGAGCTCGGTCCGCCGCTGGGGCGGCATCGTGGCCGATTACATGCCGATCCACGACTGGCTCGATGCGACCAAGGAATGTTACGCCGACTACCGGCACCGTGCGCTGCGCCATCACGCCCAGGGAATCTTCGAGGCCGAGCGTCAGTTCGGAAAAGTGATCGTCAACGCCGATGGTAGATCCGTGCCAGTGCGTTACATCGCCGAGCTGCACATCAAGGAGGATTGCGGCGGGAGGATTCCATCGGTCGCCGATTGGCTGTCGCAGATCCGCCCCGCACCATGGATGTCGCGCGGGTACACGCCGGATACCGTGGATGATGCCCATGCCGGTCGTGAGGTCGCCGAGACGTGAGCGCTGACGCGCCGGTGTCGACGTCGGCCCTCGTGATCGTCGATCCGTGGCCCTCCTTGCAGGCAGCCAACACCCATTCTTTCCCTCCGGACGTGCCGCTCCACGGCCTGCAGCCCCTGCGGTTGTCGAGCGACCGCTCTGATTGCGCAGAGCGGCACGACGCGCAATGCCTGGTGAATGTCGCCGAAGCCATGCTGGCCCATGTTGTTGCTATGCCTCTTCTCACAGACGACGCGGCCATGGGGACGCCGAAAGCGGCACCGCTGACGCGGTTGAAGTGCCGCTTTCGCTTCAATGGAAAAATGACGGGGCCCACCCAAATTTTCTGCTTGCGCACCCCGCGGACGAGCCGCGGGGGCCCCGCGCCGACGGCGGAACACGCTTCTCGGTTCATGCTGCTGTCTCGCGAAACGTAATGGACGCCGGAAGCCCGCCGTCTCGAGCACAAAATTCCGGTGCCCCCGTAATTTGTTCCATTGACCCCGCCGCGCACGCTGTGAGGCAAGAGGCGCAACAGGGCCGCACTGGCTGCGGCCTCCACCACGACAAGGAGCACCTCATGACCGCCACACAATCAAAACGTCCGACCCACAAACTCTACAGCGTCTGCAAGCTCAGAGACGGCAAGTCCAGATGGACGGAGATCGGCGTCGCCTGGCCGCACAAGGACGGCAACGGCTTCTCGTTCAAGATGACCGCAGTCCCGACCCCGGGCGGCGACTTCATGCTGCGTCGCGACCGGCCTCGGTCGGTGTGAGGAGGCAACCATGACCCGCACCAACACCTCACTCCCCTCGATGGTCTGGCGCCGCAACGGCACCGACTGGCTGCTCGTCGTCGGCACATGCACCGTCGCCCGCATCGAGCGCGACGGCGACCGTTGGCTGTGCGGCACCGACGAGGACGACGGCGGCGACACCTTTGTCGGCCACGCCCGCACGCTGGCGAGCGCCAAGGCCTTCCTCGCACGCCGCTGTGCTGCCGGGATGGCAGCCAGCCACGGGCTCGAGCAGCCGCCGCTATGAAAGCCGCCCGCCGAGAAGCACCCGTGCGGTGAATATCGGCCCGTGACCTGCAATATGCCAGCCATCATCTTGATCGCTGAGGGATGGCCGATATTCGGTCGAAATATCGAGTGCTTTCAAATGCCGGAAATTGTCGCATCTCATTGCATTCCCCTTGAAACATTGATGAGAGCAAGATAATCGCCGTTTGCTTTCATGTTGCGCGCCCCGTGATGGCGCCATTCGGCAACCTCGAAATCCCGTTGAATGCCCCTTGACGGCCTCTTGCAGGCTACCTGCGCGATGGCTGATAGCAACATGTCGCATCGATGAATCCAGTTGCCGCGCCGCTATCGCAGCTCGGCGACATCTGGTTGACAGCTGCTTGAATCCGGGGCTTTCTCGTGTGTCGTCGCTACGTGCGCCTTCGTGCTTCCCGACGGAGATTTTCAGTGCGTCCGCTTCGCCGAGCAGACCAGAATTGCCGCACCGAACAACGGCCAGGGATGCCCCGCCGGCTCCAAAACCACTCGCGCACGCATAAACTGGCATTATTCCACATCCGCAATGGTTCGCGCCAATTCATGCAAATCAACGGCTTGTCGGGCTCTCATCTGAATTGGGCGCTATCATGTTGATTGTTTTCATTTCATCTTAATCGACTTCATTTATTCTTCAGCAGTGCGGAAGGGGTAGCAAGATGGGTTTTCGTTGCACGAAAACAGACCGGCCATAGGCCGGCATCTTGCTGGGGTTACGGACCTGAAGGTCCCGCACCCCAAGCCCCCGGACGCTGCGCTCTGCTGGAGGAGTGCAATGACCCAACCCATCATCCCGGCGAAGGCGCGTTCCAAAGGACGGCCGAAAGCAGCACGCATCAAGGATCGCTGGATCAGCTTCCGGGTGACGGCGGAAGAGCATTTCCAACTCATCGACAAGGCGCAGCGCAGCGGCATGGTCGCCGGCGACTACGCCCGCTCTCGTGCGCTGCGTGGCATCGCCCGGGCGAAAAAGGCCGCACCGACATTGCCGGATCTGTTCGGTGAGACCACCCGCGATCTCTATCACGAGCTGCGCAAGCAGGGCGTGCTGCTCAACCAGATCGCCCGGCACTGCAACACCTACCAGGTGCCGCCTCCGCTGGAGCTCGCAGCACTCGCCGACACGCTGCACATGCTGTGGCGGAAGCTCGCGCCATGATCCCGCGCATCCAGTCATCGGGCGGATCGTTTCTCGGAGCCGGCAGGTACTATCTGCACGACAAGGCCGCCGACCCGTCGCTCGACAAGCATCTAAAGCCGCGGACCGACGAGCGCGTCTGGTTCACCGACACACGCAACTGCCTCGAGCAGGATCCCGGCCGCGCGCTCGAGGAAATGTGGCGCACCGCCGAGGATCAAGCCTATCTGAAGATGCAGGCCGGCTTGAGACGCGGCGGCCGGGTGTGCGAGGACCCGGTCAAGACGCTGTCGCTCGCGTGGCACAAGGACGACATGCCGACGCCGGAGCACATGGTCGCGGCCGCCGATGCCTTCGTGAAGCACATGGGCTGGGAGCAGCATCAGGCCGTCTACGTCGGCCACAACGACACCGAGCACCGCCACATCCACATCATCCTCAATCGCGTGCACCCGGAGACCGGCCGCACGCTCGACGATTTCCGCGAACAGAAACGCGCACAGTCCTGGGCGCTGCAGTACGAGCGCGAGCAGGGACAGGTGCGGTGCGAGCAACGCGAAGTGAATGCAGCCCGGCAAGCAGAGCAGGCCGGTCAGCACCGGCAAGAGACCGCCATCACGCAGGAGCGCGCAGCCGAGGTGGACCGGGCGGCCACGGTCGAGCGTGCACCGGTTGAGGTGCCGGCGCCGTCGATCGGCTGCGCCGCCAACGATCATCTGCCGCACAACGTGATCATGCTGGCACGGCCGCACGAGCAGGCGTTCAACGTCTCCGAAAAGATGCGCGAGGGGCAGGATGCTCGATCGCAGGCCGAGTTGGTCGCAGAGCACCACGCCGAACTGAAAGACCACCAGCGTGCCGAGCGCGAAGCATTCTTCAAGGACGGCGCCAAGCTGTTCAAGGCGACACGCCACGCCGTCTATGACGAGGTGCGCCAGGAGTACAGAGCCGAGTGGCGGCAGTTCTACAAGGACAGCAAGGACGCTCGGCAATCGGCTGAGGCGTCGTCGGAGACCGCCGTCGGACGGGCGCTGCACTTCGCGCGCGCCGGGCACTGGGAGGCGGCGCGCGACGCGTTCGATAACCGTGACAGCGTGCGCGACACCGTTGCCGAGCAGCTCGGCGACCGCAAGGCGGATCTGAAGGCGCGTCAGGACACCGACCTGCGCGAGCGTCAGCGCGACGCCTGCGATGCCCTGCGCGAGGTTCGCGACGTTCAATATCAGGAGCTGCTGCAGCGCCAGCGCGACGAGCGCGCCGCGTTCAAGGCCGGCGCGACGCTGGAGGCACTCGGCATCGGCTCCGAGCGGGGCGACGGTCGAGAGGCGATGCCGACGCCGGAGCTGGCCGCCAACGAGAATCGGACGGCCGAGGCGGCAATCGTTCCACTGGAGAAGGCCGAGCCCGTCATCGAGGCCGGGCTGGTCAGCACCCAGCCGGATGATCGGCCGCCCCACGATCATGTCGCCGGCATCGCGCAGTCGATCGAGCAGGCCGCCCGCGACGATGACGGCGGTCAGATCGACCTGTCCAACGTGCAGATGCCCCGGCATGAGACAGTGGCGCCGGGCCACGGCATCAGCGATCTCGCGGCCGGCGGGATTGGCAGTGTCGCCAATTTCCTGGCCGATCAGCTCGGTGAGATGTTCGCGCCGACGCCGCCCGACGTGCGCGCGGCCGAAGCCAAGGCCGCGGACAAGGCACGGGCCAACGCCGAGGCTGCCCAACCGGCGCGCGACGAGAAGGCTGCCGCGTACGCGGTGATCATCGACTCCGCTGTCCGCGCCGTCGAGGAGGAGCGTGCCCAACAACAGAGCGACGCCTGGTGGAAGGAGCGCGACCGCGGCAAAGGCTGGGAACGGGACCAGTAACGGGACCTCTGGAAAGGCCGAGCCAGAGAGCCCCCGAAAATCGAAAGGCCGCCGAGCACGCAAGACCCACTCGCGATCCGATCCGCGCAGCCCGTCGCGCCGTCGGTTCGATCCATACCGCGGAACTGGAGTTGTTGTCGGCAGCTCAGCGGGGAGAGCGCAATCGAGCCGTGCGCGCCATCAATGCCGGCCTCGCCGGCCGCCATGCCGGCAATGTCGCTGCCGTCGTTGCCCGGTTTGCCGATCGGCGGGCGGCATTTCGATGATGACTGATCCCCATGTCCGTGCCGCAGCAGCTCAGCGGTTGGCCGCCGAGGAGGCATATGAGCTAGCGCGGCTCGCGCTCGAGCACGCAGCCGAGAAGCGGCGGTTGCGGAATTCCGTGCTCGCCAGCATGGGCGTCGTGCACCGGTCGGCCCGACGCGCGCTACGCCAGCGCCTACGGCGTCAACGCGTCGGCATTGCCGTCCAGCTGCAGGCGTTGCGGCCGAGACTTGATGCGGCTGGGGCTGGTCGGCGCGTCGCGATCACCAGGAGTTCCAAGGGCTTCCTGAGCGGATGGCGTCACAGCTGAAGCAAGGCCGGAGTTGGTTAGACTGACTGCCGCACTTCGACAGCTTATGATCCGATACGATGAGGGACGACGCGTAGCCACGATCTCGGGTTCGGGCCAGATTCGATCGTGTTGGTCCGTCGCGCTGAGAGCTTGTCGGACGGCAGCTCTCTGCATACGATAGTGGAAAGTCAGGGGCGATCGAGAACCCGTCGAATTGGCTCGCAATCTGCCGTTATTGCTGTAGTTGCGCAGATGGGTGAGTAACTAAGTGCGACGGGATGCAAGTGAATTTGGTACGAGGCCGGCCTCAGCAAACTACAAGCCGGCCCCCGAGAGGGAGGTTGTGTCGTGAGTTCAAATGGACCTAACGGCACGACGCCAGATTCGGCTTTGGCCAAATGGCTGCGGACACGCTCTACTGCGATCTGCTGGCTTGTCGGTCCGGCTGGCTCCGGAAAGTCGGCAACTATTCGAGCGTCACAGAAGAATGCAGGATCCGCGGTACTTCTGCCGCTTTCGGCCGCCAGCCCCGATCGATGCTTCAGGCAGTGCCTCGGTGTAAGCACCACCAAACAGCTTTTCGACAAGTTGAGCACCCTAGCGGCCGAGCTGATCGTTCTGGACGCGCTCGATACTGTGCAGGATCGCGACGAAGCCAACCTTGGGCAAGTATCAGATCTGCGGCTGCGGCACTTACTGTCATTTGTGGCCCGTGCAAAGGGGCCCGTAGCACAGATCGTTGTAACGTCCCGGTTGACACCGCCGCGCGATCTCCCGCGGAGCGCCATCACGCTGATCGAGTTTGAGGCCAAGCCGCATGCGGTAGAAATGAAAACCAGCAACCCGAGTGGTGGGCCCAGTGTACTGGAGATACTCGCCTCGTCCCGAAGGGCAGCTAGCGACTCGTTGCTCGGGTGGTTAGCGGGAATCCCCGGATATGATAGCCCGACGTCGACTGCAACGGTTGGCAACAAACCAACGGGCTGGTTGGCTTGGCTTGTCGGTAGGGGAGCAACCAGCGGCTCCACTCCTGTGCTTCGTCTGCTTGAGCAGGCGATCAGGGCCGGCGTGGTCGATTCCGTTTTGATTTCCGGAAGCGACTGGTTCCAGATGGCCGACTCTGCTCGGCATCAATTTCTGACCGAGGCACGCGCTTCCACCGTTCACCTCGCTCTCGCTGAAAAGCTCGAGAGTGAAGAAGTTCGCCGCCACGCCCAGGTATGGTTGGAGAAGGATCCGGAGCTTCGACACGACCTGCTGGAGCGAGCTATCGAGCATCGGCTGGCGGCTGGCGACATTCCAAATGCGATCCTTTGTTATTGGCAGCAAATGGGCAACTTCTCCCAGCTCGATGTCGATAACGCCTTTCATGCCGGAGCGCGCGTATGTCGGACGATCATCCAGTGCCAGCCGCGAGACGTCTCGGAAGATTTCCGGCAGGCGCCAGGTGCGATCGCGGTCCTCAACGACCTTGCCACCTTTGCCCGGTGCTTGGGCGATGCAAGAAGCGGAATCAATGCCGCTGTGGCTGCCAACGGTTTTCCCAGAACCGAAATGAGGCCCTGGGATCACTCCACGCTCGCGCGGCATGCGGCACAAGCCTTTCTCATGCGGGGAGAATTGGTCGAGGCGATGCGTTGGGCGGAAGAGGCCAAACGGTTCGCTCGCGAAGGTTTGCGACTATACGAAGGCATGCCAACTCATGAGATCGTAACCGCCTACGAACATGCTTCTCATGAGATCATTCGCATTGCAGCTGCTGGCAATGACGCGAATGGCGCGGCTGCGATCATTTCGGACCTGGTCGTGGCGCACGCTCATTGGACCAGGAGGCTAGGAGCCCGTCCAGATAGCTGCTGAGGCGGGCCGTTGTCGTCACGATAGTCCGCTCAGGCGGCCCTGGCGAGCTTCACGAGGTTGTGGGCGGTGCAGATCATCGCCCACTCGTGACGCACTTTCTCAACGCCACGCAACAGGAACTGGCGGAAGCCTCGTTCCTGTTTGATCTGTCCGAACACCGGCTCGACGATCTGCTTCCTCAGTCTGTACCGGCTTCGCCACCCTGCCTGCTTCAGCTTTCGCCGCATCGCCTGGGTGAGCGGACCGCCGCGCGCTCGGCCTTCGCTATCTGGATGCTTGGCGCGGCCGGTGGCGATGTAGGGCTGGATGGTGCGTGCGTGTAGGGCGGCGAGATTGGCCTCGCTCAGATAGCCGCTGTCGGCCGATGCTTCCTTGGGGCGGCGGCCGAGGTTGGCTTCGATGCCGTCGACCAGTCCTTCGAGTTGGCCGTGGTCGCTCATGCTGGGCGTGAGGCCATGCGCGACGATGATCTGCGCCGTGCCGTCGACAGCAGCTTGCGCGTTGTATCCTTGGATGTAGCCGTCCTTGGTCTTGAGGATGCGGCTCTCTGGATCAGTGAAGTTGCGCTGCGCTTTCGGATCGGGCTCGTCAGGCGGCGGCGCCGGTGTCTTGCCGTTCTTCTTGCGGCCCTCCTCGATGCGCTTCTCCTCCGCTTTCGTCTGCCGCCGCGCCTCTTCCTCGGCGGCAGCCTTCGCTTCGGCCTCGAGCTCCGCCTTCGCCGCCTTGATCTTGGCGAGCCGCTTCGTCTTGTCGGCAACCCACTTCGGCAGTTCGTCGCCGCGCCGGGTGCCGTGGACCTTGTCCTCCTCGGCGTCGGCGGCCTCAGCGGCGGCCAGCCAGCGGTCGACCTCGGCCTGCAATTCCGCCTCGCGCTTCTTCATGCGGTCATAGCTCATCGCTTTGTGCTTCGACGCGTTCGCCTTGATCTTGGTGCCGTCGAGCGCCACGTGACCAAGCTTCACGAGCCCCGCCTTCTCGGCCAGCTTCAACACCTGAACGAACAGTCCCGACAACGCCGTAAGGTGCCGCTTGCGGAAGTCCGAGATCGTGCGGAAGTCCGGTGGATCGAGCGCCACGATCATCATGAAGTCGGCGCGCTCCTCGGCTGCCCGGGCGATCCGGCGCGAAGAGTAGATGCCGCTCGCATAGCCGTTCAGCAGAAGCGCCGTCATCATGCGCGGGTCGAACGGCGGCTGGCCGAGCGCGCTCGTGTAGGCGCTCGTGATCTCCGACAGATCCAGACTCTCACGCACCAGCGCCACGATAAACCGCGACAAGTGATCGTCAGGCACAAAATCCTGCACGCTCGGCGGCAGAAGCTGCGGCTGATCGATCTTCCAGGGGCGAAAGTGCTTGCTCATAGCCCACGAAAGAATCAGACTCGCCCCTTCAGAGCAACCGACTACTCGGACAGGCTCCTAGCTGAGTTCAACCGAAGCGCCGTAGTCGCGGTCGATGCACCAACAACTGAATTCGACCCGGAACTGCTGCTGACCGGTCAGCCGGCGTCACTCGCGGCACTCCTGGATGGAAGGCCCGACGACGCGGTGCGCATTCTATCGGCGGAGGTTTCGAAATGGCCGAAGGAAAGTCTGTTCACTCGACATGCGCTGGCTGCCCGCACACAACTCCTACGGAGCAATTTGGCCGCGGGTCGGTTCGACGATGCCAAGATAAGTCTGCCTTCGTTATACGCTCTTGCAGAAGCGGTCGACAACACCGAGGCCCGGTGCGAGCTGGCTGCTACTGATGCCACTCTGGCTATGCGAGATCACGCTCCCGCCGTCGCGCTGAAGATCGCGGATGACGCTCTGATCCTTGCCGAAAACTGCGACCTCGGCTTGCTGCGCAACGAACTGCTGGGCATCTGCTGCAAGGCGTTCCTGGCGCTTGGTCGCAGAGAAGACGCTGAAGCGGCGGCAAGGGTGTCCATGCAGATTTTCCCTGCCACCGTCGACAAACGCTCCGACTGGCCCAAACTCTCGCGAAGTGATCTTGAGTTGCGTCGGACCGGCGCAGACCGGCGCCTTCAATTGCATGAGAGGGCCCTCCAGGCCATCGAGGACCACAAGTCGAAGGGAACACCGTTTGCGCTATATTTCCGCAAGTACGATTTCACGGTCACTCATGGCCCCATGGAGTTCGGACCGCGACTGACAGAGAACGTATTGTATGACGCCATGCCGCCCGGCACCAATCTGATAACGATCCAAGACCAAAAAGATTATATGGCCTATTCGGGCAAGCACTTTTTTGCAGACAGGGTTGCACCCGCCCTGCTGCTCGAGGACGAACACTTGGAAGAAGTCGCAAAATCGCTGATCACTTCCGCCGATCTCATTGTATCGGAATGCTACATGCTGAGCGACGCTGTTCGGCTTGAGCTTGAGGCCGCCTTTCAAGCGAACAAGTGGGACAAGACTGTCCTCTTACTGCCGCCGCAGGAAAGCTATCTGGAGTTGGTCGATAACAATCCGCTCATCCAGAAATTTCCCCGCTGCATTTGGATGGATGATTTCCACGACAAGCTACTGGTGGAGATGCCTCAGATCAGCGATTTATTCGCCAGGATGGGGAAGATCGCTTCCCTCCCGGATGAGGAACGGTCACGCACTGTCGCACAAGAGCGAACGAAGGCGTTTCCAGTCGATCTACGCCCGCTGGCGATGCACTACGAGAATAGCGCCCAGTGGCGGTCGATGCAGCAAGACACTCGATCCCTATACTACGGCTTCTGGGAGCTGTTCCGAGTGGGGTCGATCAGGGGCCTGCTTATGCAAAGCGGCGATACCTCTGTCGAGAACCGCATTGCAATGTCGAACGCTTGCTTGCAGATGGCGGCCATCATGCTTCACCACGACCAAGACGGCGAGAAAATTATTCTTTCCGGGGACCTCGAATTTGCAGCACAAATGGCGGGAACGGCATCTGCGCTAGTGGCGAAGGAAGAAGACTTTTTTGCTATGGAATTGCGTCGCCGCGCCGAGGAACTTTGTGGCTCCGTCGACGCTGCGCGTAAGCTCTTGCGGGAGCAGCCTGACCGATTTCAGCTGCGCCAGCGTTATGGGCCATTCCCGGTACGCAAAGTGCAGCAATCGGAACTACACAATGCCAGCTTGTAGGCAGCATCTGCGCAGTCGACCAGAGTAGACGGACACAAGTGCCGGCACAGTATCGGCGCGGGGCAGTGGATGACTGCACACACGGCACCATGTAATGCTCTATTGGGGCAAGCGTGCCGCAATTGACATACGCGTGTGAGTGGCACACGTCCGGGGCATGGCATCTGCTCGCGTCGAATTAATCAGTCAACGTTGTATCTTGACTCTCGTCTTGGCCGGTGCGACCATCGTTGCCTTGTCGAAACTGTCAGGACCGATGACCCAAGCCCACGCCGAGCACCGCCATACGCCCTATTCCTCGTTGCGCGCCGCCACCGAGACGGATGCCAAGGCGCGTGGCGATGCACCGGCGACCCCGGTGGCATCGGAGCCGAGCTATCTCGCCGCCGAGGCAGACAGGCTCGAGAGCTTCAAGCAGGCGCTCTATGCCGCCTTCGTCGCCGCACCGAAGTCCGGCATTCCGACCGCCCTCGTCGATCTCGCCGCCACCTACACCAGCGCACTGCGGCTGCAGCTCACCCTGAGGGGCTATAGCGCGATGCAGACAAAGGCTGCGAAGGCACCGATGTTCGGGGCCAACCAGCGGCGGTAGGCGGTAGAGCATCGGTGCGAGCGCCTGCGGGATCGCGGAGTTTGCCACGCCTTCTGCCTGGAAGTCGAAGCACAGCGGTGCATCAGCCGATCGCCAGGTCAGCGAAACCGCCAGCATGAGCGACCCGACGAAGCGCCAATGCTTACGAATCACGCATCGAGATCGTTGACGTGGGCGCGGTGTCTGGGCGTCCCCCCGCGCGGAAGTGCGCGGGGTCAGGCCCTATGGCGCCCAGGGGGACGCCACGGAGCCGCGCGAAGTCGCGCGTCTCCGCCCATGCGGGTGACGGTCCTTGACGCAGGTCTGCGGTAGCGCGTGTGACCGAGAACGCTGCAGTCATCGTGGTCTGTGGTGCAATCATCTGCACCGCCGCGAGCGGCGACGGCCCGCGCATGCAAGCCCGACATTTCGACCCGGCGCTGCGATCTTGCCATCGTGCTCGGGCCCGTCAAGGCCAAGCCCCCACTTGAAGGAAGATGGGGGCGCGCAAGTGCGCGGCCTTGACCGGCCCTGCGCGCGACGGCCGCGGCGATGCGCGGTCGGGGCGGAAGAAAGCCTCCGGCGGGGTCGAACAAAAGAAATGGTACGGCAAGGGAAGAACGCGAGCTGCCCTTGCCAGCCAGGCGTCAAAGCCGCTGCGATCCCCGGGCAGGGTTGCCGGTTGGAATTGGTCGGGCATTGATCCCTCAAATCCGACGCGGTCGGATTAGACGCTATCATGTTGATCGCTTTTGGGCGTTGTCGGGTCCGGACAGTTTTCCGTGTCGACAACCAACGAGGCACAGCATCATGAGCGCCGACACCACCTTCGATCCCGTCGCGGCATCGGCCACCGTCAGTCCGGCGCTGATCGCGTCGACGCTCGACTGTCTCGCCTTGCTGCCCAAGGCCGAGCGGCTTGCGCCGGCACAATTGATGATCATCACCGGCACGTTGGCCCGCGACGGAAACGAGGCCGCTGCGTTGCTGGTGCGTATCCGGGCAGCTGCCATCGTGATGCGCGACCAGCGCTGGCCGACCTGGTCCACCTATTTCAAGTCGAGCGACACCGATCAGCGCTGCGCCGTCGACAGCACCGTGTCGATCATCATCGCCGCACTGCCGCTCGACGCGAGCCTGAAATTCGACGCCGATGCCTTCTTCGATGCACTGCTCGCCCGCGTCCCCGCCGAAGGTCGCAGCTGACACACGCCACGCTTGCGGCTGCTCCGACCCCACCAAGAAAACAGCCCCGGGGCTGTCTCGGCGCCGGCCACGCGAGCCCCGCTTTGGGGAAGGCTCGCGATGGCCGGCTCCGAGAAAACAGCCCCGATGACCGGGGTGTTTGAAATAGAAAAAGGAACATGAAATGAAATGCACCAATCCCAGGTCATTGAATTTATTGGAAATGAAATGCAGCTTCGGCGTTAACGAAAAACTTCTTCCATTTTCAAATCGCCTCCGTATTATCCGGCCGATTGATTATCTCATTTCTCAGGAGTAACATTATGACCGACCAGAATACAAAACCCGCCGAAGGCGAAATCCGCAACGGCTTCTTCATCAACAACGGCACCTTCAGCGGCTGGTTCACCACCCCCGAAGGTGACGCCTACGACATCCGCAAGCTCGAACCGCGCGAGGTGACCGACCCGCGCTCCGGCGAGGTCACCACGATCTGGGGCGGCTACGCCACAGCGCGCGATCGCGATCTCGCGGCCAAGGACGCCATGCTGCAGGCCGAATTCAAGAAAACCGGCGCGCGTCCCGCCGAGCTGTTCGACCCGCAAGCCCGCGACATCCCGCTCTACATCACGTTGCGCAATCGTCCCGGCAAGGGCTTCACCGACATCGGCTCGTTCTGGAATGCCAGGAGCCGCTACACCATTCTCGCGCGCGATCTCGCCGGCAAGAGCGGGCTGCGCTTCGGCGGCAACGTGCTCGCCTGGAAATCCGTAGCCTCGATCGAGGCCGACAAGGCAGTTGCCGCCGACGCTACCGGCGAGCCCGATGCGGCTGCCGCGCGTGACGGTGCCGACAAGCGCGCACGCAAAGGCCGCGACAAGGCGCCGTCCGCCGACGTTTGATCACCGACGCTTTGGGAGAGGGACGTCCGGCACATCGAGCCGGGCGTCTCCTTTCGTTGCCGGGGCCCCTTCGGGTTGACCCCAGCAGCGAAAGGAGAGCCCCACATGACCAACAAGCCACCCCGCAAATACGCCTCGTTGAAAGACGGTGACGACGCGTCGACCAAGCAGCGTGTCGAGCCGAAGGCACGCAAAACAGAACACTCGCCGAAGGCGCGCGAAACCAAGCAAGACGTGCACGAGGCGATCACCGCCAAGATCATCGCCGCCATCGAAGCCGGCGCCGGCGAATTCCAGATGCCGTGGCACCGGCCCGGCGTCGCCTTCACCATCCCCCGCAACGCGCTCACCGAAAAGCAGTATCGCGGCAGCAACATCCTCTCGCTGTGGATCGACGCCGACGACAAGAAATTCGAGCATCAGGTCTGGGCCACGTTCAAGCAATGGCAAGAGCTCGGCGCGCAGGTCCGCAAGGGCGAGAAGGGCTCGCTGATCGTCAAATACGGAGAGTGGGTGCCGAAGCAGGCGGCCGGCGAGACGAAGCCCGAGACGGGCAGCGATGACGAGGACGGCGCCAAGCGGCTGTTCGCCAAGGCGGCCTGGGTCTTCAACGTCGGCCAGGTCGATGGCTACGACATCGCGCCGGCCGTGGCGCGCCCCGATCTGACCATGCGCCTCGCACACGTCGACGCGTTCATCGCGGCGACCGGCGCCGAGTTCCGCGAAGGCGGCCAGCGCGCCTTCTATCGGCACCGCGACAGCCGCGGCGAGGGCGACTTCATCCAGATGCCCGCCCGCAACCTGTTCACCGGCACCGCCACGTCGACGCCGACCGAGGCGTTCGAATCGACCAGGCTGCATGAATTGACCCACTGGGCCGGCGCGGGCCATCGCCTCGATCGCCAGCATGGCGAGCGGTTCGGCGACAAAGCCTACGCCTTCGAGGAACTGGTCGCCGAGCTGTCGGCTGCGTTCCTGTGCGCCGGGCTCGAGATCACCAACACGCCGCGCCCCGATCACGCCCAATACATCGCCAATTGGCTCGAGGTCCTGAAGGGAGACGCCAAGGCGATCTTCTCCGCCGCGTCGCTCGCGACCAGCGCCGTCGACTACCTCTACGGCCTGCAGCCGAGCACCGTACCAGAACCCGAAGCTTCACCGCCACGTGGTGTGCCTGGGCGGCCTGCCGAGACGGATCTGCGGGCCGGTGCGTCGCCGCTTGCCGGAGGGCCGCCGCGCACATGACCGATACTCGACCTCCACGCCGAGCCCTACCCTACGATGCCTATACCGATTGCTGGTACGTCTCCGGTGAGACCCACATCGTCGATCTCATCCATCCCGACGACGGCCTGACGCTCCACTACGCCGAAGACGAAACCCAAGTCCACGCACGTTATCCCAGTGCTCGACGCATGACTTGCGACGAGGCCTGGCAGGCCGCCCATGCCGTCGGGGGCGCGCGCTACCGGCAAGACGTCCGCGAGGTCACGGCCGAGCGCTTCAACGATGCCTTGAACGTGCTGCCGTCGGTCGGATGGACCACACGCCGAGGCGTCGAAAGCTTCCGCATCTCCGAGCGCATCTGGGGCAGCATCACCGACATCTATGCCCGGTTCGGCGACCGGTTCTTCAAGCTTTCCGACGATAACCGCCTTTCCCCCGACATCGTCGCCGGGCGCGTGCAGGCATTCGTGATCGCTCATCCCACGCCGGCGATCGGATCGGCACCGGAGCGGCCAAAAGATTCCGAGCCCAATTCCGGGCAGCTCCCGTCTCCGGCGCCGGGAGGAAACTCGTGACGGCGCCGAAGCTCGACATCCAGCGCATCCGCGTCGATGCCGGCGGCTATGATACGAGCGGTGCCTACTGGGGCGCGGGCCCCGACGTGTTCATCGCGACATCGCCCGCCGGTCGCGACGAAATTACCGTCCGCGCCCGCACCATCAAGGAAGCACGCCAGAAGATCGCAGCAGAGCTCGACCGTAAGCCGGGCACACCGCAGACCGACCGCGAGCCACTCGGCGGCACCCCGCCACGCAAGACGCGCTACGAGATCGCATGGCGCAGTCCGGGCGCCGGGGACACCGTCAAAGTCCGCATCACTCATTCCCGCGACTACCTGTCGAACGGCACCGACCACGTCGAGGTCGAGAGCATCGCGCCGAAAAAAGCGCCGCTGCCGATCACCGAGACCGGATACAGATCGCACTTCGTGCCGGCGCTCGAGCTGATGAATGCTGGCGGCCCCGTCACGTTCGTCACCGCGTGGCTCGAGCGCGATGCGTCATCGAAGGCATGGCGAGCCAGGGCCAACGCGGCCGCACAAGCCGACCTCTTCCAGTGGGCCGACGCGCAGGCCGAGGTCGGCAAACGCAAAAGGAAGGCAGTGGCGGTGACGCCACGGGCAAGGCCCAGCAAGCGAGCCGAGCCAGGCAAGGATCCGGCATGAGGATGTCGAAATCGGAGCGCTGCGCGCAGGGCCAGGCCGCCGAGGATCGCTTTCGTGCGTGGCTCGACCGCTGCCGCCTGCCGCACATCTACGTCGAGCAGTCGCCGATGACCTTCCCCGAGCACCTCAAGGGCGAAATCAAGCGACCGGATTTTCTGGTCGGCATTCCGTCGATCGGCACCATCGCCATTGATGTGAAGGCCAAACGCGTGTACGCGGATACGCTGATCATCGATGCCTACGAGCACCGCACCCTGCTCACCTTCGAGCGGTGCTTCAACATGTCGGTCTGGCTCGCCTGCTTCCCGCCAGGCGAGGCACATGCCTGCCACCTGTTCCTGAACCGGGAGCTCGCAGGGCTGCCCCAAGCGACCGTCAGGGCCAAGGCGACGATCGCGGTGCCGCTCAGCCGCGGCCGGCTCGCCGATGAGCGGCGGGATTTGATGGCGGCACTGATGGGGGCGGTCAGTTTGAGGTGATGGTGCTACTAAGGACATCCCGAACAATAACCGCTACGATTTTGCGGTTCGCCGGGACTTGATG
>CAZNMY010000055.1:0-7422 GCA_964574325.1 uncultured Devosia sp.
AGTTCGCAGCCGGTGGGAATCCTTGCCCGCTCAAGTCATAATGAGAACTGCTGCTGGCATGGCCGAATTGTTGCCGTGTCCGGCAAACGAATCAGTATGGTTCGTAACCATCCCACGTTCTCGGATGGAGCCGGTTCCATGAACCATTTGGTTGTTGCAGGCTTTGCGCTGACATTCTCCGCACTGATCGGGTTTCTGTCTTTGGAACTCATCGGCACGGCGCACGCGGCGCGCGACGCGGAGAACGCCTATCTGATCGCGGTGAGCAGCGGGCCCGCACTCTATCTGGTCCGTCATGGCACTTCCGTCGATGCCGCCGCGTCGGCGCGGCAGATGACATGCGGCCGGCTCGTCTCCGTCGGAGACTTGCGCCTGGGGCTCCATTGTCGGCGAGCCGTGAGTCCTGCCCGCTAAAGCTCGCCCTGCGTGCGCCATTTCTCCCAGCCGGAGCGGCGGAGGTCGCACGCCGGGCAGGCGTTGCAGCCGTAGCCCCAGGCATGTCGCCGGGAGCGGTCGCCGACATAGCACGTGTGGGTTTCCTCCACGATCAGATCGACCAGCGCTGGTCCCCCGGTGTCGTGCGCCATGGCCCAGGTCGCCGCCTTGTCGATGTACATCAGCGGCGTTTCGACGGCGATGTCCGTGTCGGTGCCCAGCGCGAGTGCGCGGGCGAGCGTCTGCAGCGTTTCGTTGCGGCAATCGGGATACCCGGAATAATCGGTTTCACACATCCCGCCGACGAGGGTTCTGATGCCCCTCCGGTAGGCGAGCGCGGCGGCGTAGACGAAGAACGCGAGATTGCGGCCCGGCACGAAGGTGGTGGGAAGACCTGCGGCTGTCATTTCGATGCTGGCATTCGTCGTCATCGCCGTATTCCCGATCGCGCCGAACGAGCGGATGTCGAGCACGTGATCGTCTCCGAGCCCCGCGGACCAGTCGGGAAACGCGCGCCTCAACGCCGCGATGATGCGGGGCCTTGCTGCGAGTTCGACAGCGTGGCGTTGGCCGTAGTCGAAGCCGACCGTTTCGACCCTGGAGTATCGCTGTAGCGCCCAGACGAGACATACGGTCGAGTCCTGTCCGCCGGAGAACAGCACGAGCGCGTGATCTCGGGTTGGGGCCGGCGTCATGTTCCGTCGTCTCGCGGGCCTTCGACGAAGGCGAGCATCTCGGGCAGGCACTTCGTCTTCAAGTCGTACCTCTCGATGATCGTGCGGCGTGCGGCCTCCCGCAGCGGCATGAAGCGGCGGGGCTCTGCCAGGGCTTCGATCAGCGCCGCTGACCACGCCTTCACATCGAAGAAATCGACGAGGCGGCCGTTGACGCCATCCTCGATCAGCTCTTCGACCGGCGGTGTTCGCGAGCCGATGACGAGCGCGCCCGCGCTCATCGCCTCGAGCATCGACCACGACAGGACGAAGGGGTAGGTCAGATAGGCGTGGACGCGGGTGACACGCATCAGGTCGAGGAACACCGGATATGCGACCTTGCCGACGAAGTGGACGCGCGACAGATCGAGCCGGTCTTTCACCTCGTCGAGAAAGATCGACTTCCACGAGCCTCCGCCCGGTGGCTTCGTGCCGTAGCTGACGTCGTCACCGCCGACGATCACCACCTGTGCGTTCGGCCGCGCGGCCATCACCTCGGGCAGCGCGCGCATGAAGGTGTGGTAGCCTCGATAAGGCTCGAGGTTGCGGTTGACGAAAGTGATGATCTCGTCGCCGGCCTTCAGACGTTGCGTAGTTCCCGGCAGCTCCACGGTTGCGGTCGGATCGGGCTTGACGACGCCGGTGTCGATGCCGTCGTGAACCACGGTGATTTTCGACCGCATGTGCTCGGGGAACGAGTCCGCCTGCCAGCGTGTCGGCGACAACGCGCGGTCGGCCCCGTTCATGGCGAGCAGGAGATGAGCCTGGCGGGCTGTCGTCCGGATGCGCTGCCATTCGTCGTCGCGTTGCAATTCCGGATCGAAGCCGGTGTCGAGGCCGCGCGTTCTGTAGAACAGCTCGGCGTAGAGCAGATGGCGCGCCGCCGGCCAGACTTCCTTCAGAAACAGCGTCTCGCCCCAGCCGATATGCCCGAAGACGACGTGGGGCGCGAAGGCGTGCTTGTCTCGGAGAACGATGCAGGCACGGGCGACGGCTTCGCCGCGGGCGACGTGCTCGGCGAAGCTGCGGGCGAGCGGGGGCACCTGCTGATCGAGAGCGGGCTTGTTGAAGGCATAGTAGGCGGTCCTGGTGGAGGTCGGCCGCTTGTTGGTCTGGTCGGTGAGCGCAAGAACGGTGTGCCCGCGCTCGGCGAGGGCTGTCGCGAGGTGGGGGAACTGCCCGGGGAAATTCTGGTGGATCAGGAGGATGTTCATTGTGCTGATACGGGCGGATCACGAACGGGACCAAAGCAGAAATCGTCGGCGAGGCCAACTCGATATGATCTACCCGAGGCGGCCGTTATTTCACGATATCAGTTAGTGATCACGCCACTCCCCCCGTTGCGCGACCGACGAAACGCGCTAGAAGGCGCTCGATCCAAGCGACACTCCACGACGAGGCACCCATGACCGCCATTACCGATATCATCGGACGCGAGATTCTCGACAGCCGCGGCAACCCGACCGTCGAAGTCGACGTGGTGCTGGAAGATGGCAGCCAGGGCCGCGCAGCGGTTCCCTCGGGGGCATCTACCGGCGCGCACGAGGCGGTCGAGCTGCGCGACGGCGATAAATCCCGCTACCTCGGCAAAGGCGTCCTGAAGGCGGTCGAGGCGGTCAACGGCGAGATCCTCGATGCTCTTGCCGGGATGGAGGCCGAGGACCAGCGGCGGATAGATCAGGCGCTGATCGCGCTCGACGGGACCAAGAACAAGGCCCGGCTCGGCGCCAACGCGATTCTCGGCGTCTCGCTGGCGACGGCGCAGGCGGCTGCGATCGCGTCGGGCCTGCCGCTCTATCGCTACGTCGGCGGCGCCTCGGCGCACGTGATGCCGGTGCCGATGATGAACATCGTCAACGGCGGCAAGCACGCCGACAACCCCATCGACATCCAGGAATTCATGATCATGCCGGTGTCGGCGCCGACGTGCGCGGACGCGATCCGGCAGGGCGCGGAGATCTTCCATACGCTGCGCAAAAAGCTGCACGACGCCGGTCTCAATACGAATGTGGGCGACGAAGGCGGCTTCGCGCCCAACCTGAAGAGCGCCGACGACGCGCTGGGTTTCATCATGAAGTCGATCGAAGCAGCGGGTCTGAAGCCCGGCGTCGACGTGATGCTTGCGCTCGACTGCGCGTCGACGGAGTTCTTCCACGACGGCAAATACAAGATGGACGGAGAGGGCAAGACGCTCGATTCCGCCGGCATGGCGAAGTACCTCGCCGACCTCGTGAAGCGCTATCCGATCATGTCGATCGAGGACGGAATGGCGGAGGACGACTGGGACGGCTGGAAGGCGCTGACGGTCGAGATCGGCAATCGCTGCCAGCTCGTCGGCGACGATCTGTTCGTCACGAACACCGAACGTCTCGCGCGGGGTATCTCGACGGCGACGGCCAACTCCATCCTCGTGAAGGTCAACCAGATCGGCTCGCTGTCGGAGACGCTCGATGCCGTCAACATGGCCCAGCGCGCCGGCTATACCGCCGTCATGTCGCATCGCTCCGGCGAGACCGAAGACGCGACGATCGCCGACCTCGCGGTCGCGACGAATTGCGGGCAGATCAAGACGGGCTCTCTGTGCCGGTCGGACCGTCTGGCGAAGTACAACCAGCTCATCCGCATCGAGGAGGAACTCGGCGACGTCGCGCACTATGCCGGCAGGAGCGCGCTGAAGGCGCTGGCTTAAGTCTGGCTGGCTCAAGGCATCTGCGAACAATAACTGCTTCGATTTTCAGACCGGTCTCTCGGTTCTCCTCCCCCCATTGTGGGGGAGGTGGCCTGTAGGGCCGGAGGGGGGAAGTCCACCGATTACCCTGCGAGCCGGAGCGCGAGGTCCTGCAGACTTTGCTTTCACCGCCCGCCGCGAGCGTGTCGAGGCAGCCGGTTCTGGATGGTGTCGGCGAATTCGGCCATGCCGTTCCGCCAGAGCTGGAACCAGATCCGGCGGCCGTCGTCGGATTCGATGATGCAGCCATCCAGGCCCTTGACGTAGTAGAGCGCGACGATTTCGGTCCAGTTCAGGCGGACGACGCCGGCCATCGGCGAGACGTAGGTCATGCCGCGCTCGTCGTAATACACCTCGACCAGGAACACCTGATAGGTCAGGGCGAGCCAGGAGCCGAGCACGATATACGGCACGATGTTGTGCCATTCTTCCGGGGGGGACTGCTGGCCCCATACGAGCCAGGCCGCGGAAATCGGCAAGCCGATCATTGCTGCGCTGGCGAGGCGGATCCAGAGCGGATAACGCATCTGCGTCAACTGGGGGGCGGCGTATGTCATGTCGGTGTGCACGCAACTCATACTGCGGGGGAAGTCTGTTCGGCACCGATCATGGCAGACTGCGACTAATCTTGTGTGAATTGGTTTATGGCGTTTTGCCAACAGGTTGGTTATCGCTGTTTAACCAGGAAGTGCACTCCTGGCCGGCTTCGAGACGCGCCGCAGTGTCAGATTGATGCGGCCGCCGCGAGGGACGACATCGGAGGTTCCGGGTTCGATGCGGTCGAGGCCGTGGTAGGCCCTGCGGGAAGCGCCGCCCAGCACGACCACATCGCCCGAGCGAAGCAGCAACCGTTGTTTCGGCGCTCGGCGGTCTGTGCCGCCGATGTGGAATATCCCGTTGTCGCCGAGAGATATCGAGATCACTGGGGCGTCGAAATCTTCCTCGTCGGCATCGATATGGCTGCCGAGTTTCGTCCCCCCGGTGTAGTGGTTGATGAGACAGGCTTCGGGGGTTGCCGGGTAGCCGGCGATTTGGCGCCAGAGATCGAGCAGGATGGGGGGCATCTCGGGCCATGGCGCCCCGGTAACGGGGTGGTGGGGTTGATAGCGGTAGCCGCCGTCCTTGTCGGAGACCCACCCGAGGGCGCCGCAGTTCGTCATGGCGATGGAGAACGGCTTTCCAGTTCGGGGCATCGTGGGGCGATAGAGTGGCGCGGCTGCAACGATCGCGTCCACATCCCGCGCGAGGGCGCGTTGTCGCGCGTCGTCGAGCCGAGCGCGATAATGTCGGAAACCGGCTGGAAAAGCCGCATTTTCCGACGTGTTTCGAGGCGCTCCACAGGTGCTTCGGGCGGGCATTCCGGCGACCTCTCGACTGTCTCCGCCGCAACTCCCTTGCCGTGTCGATTTTACACCGGCCAGATGCGCTAAGGGCGTTGAAGGGCCAATTTTCCGCGCCTATATACGGCGGGTACTCGACTACACGACTACGTGACTGACTGGCCAGGGGACCGCTCCGTCTCCGGCGCCCGGCTGATGCGGGCAGGATACGGGGAGAGACGCCGGGTTGTCCGGGTCTCGGGCGGTTCGCCGCAACAAGAAAAGGACTGGAATATGAGCAAGGTCATCGGAATCGACCTGGGGACCACGAACTCGTGCGTTGCCGTCATGGAAGGCACGACGCCGAAGGTTATCGTCAACGCCGAAGGCATGAATACGACGCCCTCGATCGTGGCGTTCACGGATGACGGCGAGCGGCTCGTCGGACTGCCGGCCAAGCGGCAGGCCGTAACCAATCCTTCCAACACGCTGTTCGCGATCAAGCGGCTCATCGGCCGGCGGTTCGACGACAAGGACGTGGAGAAGGACAAGAAGCTCGTTCCCTATAAGATCACCAAGGGCCAGAGCGGCGATGCCTGGGTCGAGGCTCAGGGCAAGCAGTATTCGCCGTCGCAGGTTTCCGCCTTCATTCTGCAGAAGATGAAAGAGACCGCGGAGGCCTATCTCGGGCATCCCGTCACGCAGGCCGTGATCACGGTTCCCGCCTACTTCAACGACGCTCAGCGTCAGGCGACCAAGGACGCAGGCCGTATCGCGGGCCTGGAAGTCCTGCGCATCATCAACGAGCCGACGGCGGCCGCGCTCGCCTACGGCCTCGACAAGAAGAAGGATGCCAAGACGATCGCCGTCTATGATCTCGGCGGCGGCACGTTCGACATCTCGGTTCTCGAGATCGGCGATGGCGTCTTCGAAGTGAAGTCTACGAACGGCGATACGCATCTGGGCGGCGAGGATTTCGATCATCGGCTGGTCGAGTATTTCGCCTCAGAGTTCAAGAAGGAGACGGGTATCGATCTGACCAAGGACAAGCTCGCGCTGCAGCGGCTCAAGGAAGCTGCCGAAAAAGCGAAGATCGAGCTGTCGTCCTCGGCGCAGACCGAAGTCAATCTGCCGTTCATCACGGCTGACCAGTCGGGCCCGAAGCATCTGACGATGAAGCTCACGCGCGCCAAGCTCGAGAGCCTCGTCGACGATCTCATCGAGAAGACCAAGGGGCCGTGCATCACCGCGATCAAGGACGCTGGTCTTAAGGCCGCCGACATCGACGAGGTGGTGCTGGTCGGTGGCATGACGCGCATGCCGAAGGTGCAGCAGATCGTCAAGGAGCTGTTCGGCAAGGAGCCGCACAAGGGCGTCAACCCGGACGAGGTCGTCGCAGTCGGCGCCGCGATCCAGGGCGGCGTGTTGCGCGGCGACGTCAAGGACGTGCTTCTGCTCGACGTGACCCCGCTGTCGCTCGGCATCGAGACGCTGGGTGGCGTATTCACGCGCCTGATCGATCGCAACACCACGATCCCGACCAAGAAGAGCCAGGTGTTCTCGACGGCCGAGGACGGGCAGACCGCGGTGACGATCAAGGTCAGCCAGGGTGAGCGCGAGATGGCGGCCGACAACAAGTCGCTCGGCCTGTTCAATCTCGAGGGCATCCCGCCGTCTCCGCGCGGCATGCCGCAGATCGAGGTGACTTTCGACATCGACGCCAACGGCATCGTCAACGTGTCGGCACGCGACAAGCAGACGGGCAAGGAGCAGTCGATCCGCATCCAGGCTTCCGGTGGTCTCTCCGAGGACGAGATCCAGAAGATGGTCAAGGATGCCGAAGCGCACGCGAGCGAGGACAAGCAGAAGCGCGAGAGCGTCGAAGCCAGAGTGCAGCTCGAAGGTCTCGCTCATTCGACCGAGAAGTCGCTGAAGGAGAACGGCGAGAAGATCTCGGCGGCGGTCAAGACCGACGTGGAGGCTGCCATCGCGGCGGCGCGCGAAGCTGTCAAGAGCGACGACACGGAGCGCATCAAGGCCGCCACCGAAACCCTGAGCCAGGCGGCCATGAAGATCGGTGAGGCGATCTATGGCGCGCAGGCGAAGGCCGACGGCGCCGAGGATGGCGACATGGGCGGCGCTGCTCCGGGCGCCGGTGCGAAGTCCGGCTCCGGCGACAAGGTCGTCGATGCCGACTTCGAAGAGGTCAAGGACGACAAGAAGAAAG
>CAZNMY010000055.1:7432-36372 GCA_964574325.1 uncultured Devosia sp.
ACACGGCCTACATTAATAACGCTTGTGGAACTTCATCGGGCGGGCCTCGTGCCCGCCCGACGCCCTTCGTCGGGCGCTCCAACCGCGAGAAGTGCCTTGCTCCTCCCGAACGAGATCTCATCCGGCGGAACGCTGCTCGTCCCTTCATCCCCGGGGGTGACGAAGGGTGGCGTTGTGCCGTGCTTGTCCAGCGTGTCGATATCATCGGTAGCAACACCGGTGGCGCATGTGGAAGTGTCTGCTGAGGCAAACGCTTCCGATTCGTGGTGGGGATTGCGGGGCTAGAGATGAACTCCAGTGGATGCTGATATGTCCAAGCGCGATTACTATGAGACGCTCGGCGTTCAACGGAACGCCAACGAGCAGGATTTGAAATCCGCATTCCGGAAAATGGCCAAGGAGTTCCATCCGGATCGCAATCCCGGGGACAAGTCGGCGGAGCAGAGCTTCCGCGACATCAGCGAAGCCTACGAGGTCTTGAAGGATCCGCAGAAGCGGGCGGCCTACGACCAGTACGGCCACGCGGCATTCGAGCAGGGCGGCCGCGGCGGGCCGGGTGGCGGCTTCGGACCGGATTTCGCCGCGTCGATGTCAGATATCTTCGAGGATCTGTTCGGCGATTTCATGGGGCAGCGCCGCGGCGGCAGCGGTGGGCGCCAGCGCCAGGGCCGGGAGCGGGGGGCCGATCTCCGCTACAACATGGAAATCACGCTGCCGGAAGCGTTCTCGGGCAAGACCGCGCAGGTCAAGATACCCACGACGATCGGATGCGAGACGTGCAGCGGCACAGGCGCGAAGGTCGGGACCAAGCCGAAGGCCTGCACCACGTGCGGCGGCGCTGGAAAGGTCCGCGCCAGCCAGGGATTCTTCACGATCGAACGGACGTGCCACTCGTGTCACGGCCGCGGCGAGGTCATCGACGATCCCTGTCCGACGTGCAACGGCTCGGCGCGGGTTACGCGTGAGAAGACGCTGTCGGTCAACATTCCCGCGGGCGTGGAAGACGGTACGCGGATACGGCTTGCCGGTGAAGGCGAGTCGGGATTGAGGGGTGGGCCTGCAGGCGATCTCTACATCTTCCTCGGCATCAAACCGCACGGGTTCTTCCAGCGCGACGGCGCCGATGTGTTCTGCAAGGTGCCGATCTCGATGGTGACGGCGGCGCTGGGCGGTCATGTCGACGTGCCCACGCTCGACGGCAACATGACCCGGGTGAAGGTGCCCGAGGGCTCGGAGACCGGCAAGCAGTTCCGCCTCAAAGGCAAGGGAATGCCGGTGCTGCGCTCGGCCGTCACCGGGGATATGTACATTCAAGTCGAGGTCGAGACGCCGAAGAACCTGACCCGCAAGCAGCGTGATCTGCTCGAAGAGTTCGAGCGTGAGAGCCGCAAGGAGACGAGCCCCGAGAGCCATGGGTTCTTCAGCCGGGTGAAGGAATTCTTCGAGGGCAAGGGGATCTGATCCAGCGGCGCTCGGCGGCACGCCGCAACCGGGATCCCGTTGACCCGAATGTCTCGTCTGAAGCGGTTTCGACGCGGTGAGCCGTGTCGTGGTTCAATTGTGTGCTCGGGAACATATCAGTTTTTTCTTAGATAGATAAAAATCGTCGGGATCCTGAAAGCTCAATTGAGTGGCTTGCGGGCTATCGTCAGGGACGTTGGGTACTGATGGGAGCACGGTTGAGACATGCAACTCGGATCGCCGGCATTCGAAGCCTATAACCGAACCCTCCGTCGCATCATGTGGGCGGACTTCGTCGACGAGCAGATGCGCGTCGCGCGAGAGAAGCAATACAAGGCGTCGATCGTGGAAGAGTCGTTTCCACCGCAGCCCAGCCTCGCACCGGCCGTAGCCGCGTTGCGCAAGGCTTCCGGTTCACGTTGATCTCAGCGGAACGTGCGTGACTGGACGCACCGCCTCGGGTGGTCGTATGTGTCGGGTGTGCAGGTGGCCTGTGGTCCGCTCCCCGGTCGGTGCCCGTGTTCGCATTCGAGGTCGTGATGACGAGGGACAATGCGGCTGTCGTCGCCGCCTGGAATGCGCTCGAGACGCATCGGCGCGAAATTGCCCCGGCGACACTTCGTGATCTGTTCGCTGCGGATGCAGCGCGTTTCCGGACCTTGTCGTTCGGGCTCGGCGACATGCTCGTCGACTTCTCCAAGTGTCAGATCACTTCCGAAACGCTCTCCCTGCTTGCAGCGCTGGCGCGCGCGGCAGGCGTCGAGGCGTGGCGGAACCGGATGTTTGCCGGCGATGCCATCAACGAAACTGAGCGGCGGCCTGTTCTACACGTGGCTCTGCGCGCAAGGCCCGATGCCCGCAGCATGCTCGGCATCGCCGGCGCGGCGGAGGTCGAAGCGGTGGCGGCCCGGCTTGCCGCGTTCGCGACAGGGGTGCGGGCCGGAACGGTTTGCAGCACGGGCGGGATGCCGTTCAGCGATATCGTGAACATCGGCATCGGCGGCTCGGATCTCGGGCCGGCGATGGTGACGGCCGCGCTGCATCCTTATGCGACGGGGCCGAGAGTTCATTTCGTCTCGAACGTCGATGGGGCGCATCTGACCGATACGCTGGCTCGTCTCGATCCCGCGCGTACCCTTTTCCTGATCGCATCGAAGACGTTCACGACGATCGAGACGATGACGAATGCGCGGACGGCACGCGAGTGGATCGTGTCGGCGCTGGGCGAAGCGGCGGTCGGCAATCACTTCGCAGCCTTGTCCGCCGCGGTGCCCAAGGCCGTCGCGTTCGGCATCCGGGAAGACCATGTTTTCGGTTTCTGGGATTGGGTCGGCGGGAGATACTCCGTGTGGTCGGCCATCGGTCTGCCGGTGATGATCTCGATCGGGCCGGAACAGTTCGCGCGGTTCGCGGACGGGGCCCACGCGATCGACCGGCACTTCTGCGAAACCCCGATCGAGAGCAATCTGCCGATGCTGCTCGGGCTGTTGAGCGTGTGGCAACGCTCGGTTTGCGGATACTCGACGCGGGCGGTGCTGCCCTATGATCAGCGGCTCGCGAAGTTTCCAGCGTTCCTTCAGCAACTCGAGATGGAGAGCAACGGCAAGCGTGTGAGAATGGGTGGCGCGGAGGTCACGCATCTGACGGGTGGCGTCGTTTGGGGGGCGGCGGGGACCGATGCCCAGCACTCGTTTTTCCAATTGCTGCATCAAGGCACCGAGATCGTGCCGTGCGAATTCTTCGTCGCAGCCGAGGGCCATGAACCGGACCTGGCGGATCACCACCGCCTGCTGATGGCGAATTGTCTCGCGCAATCGGAAGCTCTGGCACTCGGCCGGTCGGGCGCGGAGGTCGAGGCACTGATGATCCGACAGGGGATGCCGGCTGCCGAGGCGCGGCGGCTCGCGCCGCATCGCACGTTCCCCGGCAACAGGCCGTCGGTGACGTTCGCCTACCGGAAGCTCGATCCGTTCAGGCTGGGCAGCCTGATCGCGCTGCACGAGCATCGCGTGTTCGTCGAAGCCGCCGTTCACGGGATCAACGCATTCGACCAGTGGGGCGTCGAGCTCGGCAAGGAAGTCGCGAACGAACTGCTGGCGCTGGTCGAGGGCGCCGAGCCGGATGCCGGGCGCAATCCGTCGACCGCGGGGATCGCGTCGCATCTGGTGTCGCTCAGGGGCGAATGAATGCCGGCAGGATTTCCGCAGAGAACCGCCGCAGCGTCGGCATCAACTGCGCGCCACCGTTGATGAGGACATAGCGCACGCCGACGCTGCGTAGCGCTGCCAGTTCGTCAGCAATCCGATCCGGCGTGCCGTAGAGGGCGCTTCCTTCTGTGCCACCGGGTGCGTCGGCATAGGCGGTGATGTGCGAGCGATTGGAACCGTCGGGCCGCTGCGACAAGGCGAGCATGCGCGCGTGCTGCGCGGCCTGGCGTTCGAGCGCGATGCGGGCGTCGTCGCTGTCCTTCGCGACATACACGTTGCGGGCGACGGCGACGTGCATCGGGTCGAACACGCGGCCCCGCTTCTCGACTTCGGCTTTGAACAGCGCGATGCGGTGGCCGGTCGTTGCGGTGTCCGCGAACTGATCGAGCAGCAGGTTGCAGCCGAGTTCGGCGACCTTGCGGATCGACTGGTCTCGGCCAGCGGCGATCCACAACGGGGGATGCGGAGACTGGGCCGGTGGTGGCTCGACGATGATGTCCTTGAACCTCCAGAACCGGCCGGAGTGAGAGAACCGCTCGTCCGACGTCCAGGACTTGACCATCAGCCCCACCGCTTCCTCGAAGCGGCCGTCGGCCTCGGCCGGGTCCATGCAGAACCCGTCGAATTCATTGTGCCGGTAGCCGCGGCCGATGCCGAGATCGAGCCGCCCGCCGGACATCAGATCGAGAGTCGCCGCCTGCTCGGCGAGCAGCACGGGATCGTGCCAGGGGACGACGATGACGGCGGTGCCGATGCGCAGTGTCCGCGTCCGTGCCGCGACCCATGCCTGGAGATCGAGTGACGCCGAAACCTGCCCCATCCCGGTGAAATGATGCTCGACGAGGAAGCTGGAATGGATGCCCAGCGCCTCGGCTTCGACGTTCGCCTCCACATAGTCGTGGAAGCCCCGCGCGGCGTCTGCGCGCGAGGTGTCACGGCGAGCCTGCGCACTGCTGAATATTCCGAAGCGCATATGGCCCTCTACTTCCGTTCGGTCGAGCGCTCAGAGGCCCGACTTTTTCTGGGACGTCATTGCCGGTGTCGGGCCTCGCTCGGCTCGACCCGACCTACAGCCGGAAGAACCGGCGGACGTTGCCGTCGAAGATGTCGGACTTCTCGGCGTCCGTGATCGGCAGCGCTTCGATTGCCGCGATCGTCCGCCGCACGAGATGGATGCCGCCGTCGGGATCGAACGGCGCATCGGTCGCGAAGATCGAGCGTTCGCGGCCGAAGAACGCGTAGCCGCAGGTCATCGCGGGCACCGAGCCGTTGGTCGCGGTATCGCCGTAGAGCATCCTGAAATAGTCGAGCGGCGGTCGCTTCAGGCCCGCGCGTTCGGCGAGCGGATTGCGTTCCATCGTGCCGAAAAAGATCTGCTCGAAACCCAATGTGATCTTGTCGGCGAAGAACGGGATCATCCCGCCGTAGTGGTGCGTGAGAATGCGCAAGCCGGGCAGCTTGTCGAAAAGGCCTGCGTAGACGAGCCGGGCCATGCACGCGCTGGTCTCGTAGGGCCAGCCGAAAGTGAACCAGACTTCGGCCTCGGATTTACTCTCGCTCGCATAGTCGGCGTGATTGCCCATGCGGATGGGATGGACCAGGATCGGGCGGTCGAGTTCCGCCATCGTCGCGAACAGATCGAAGTATCGGCCATCGCTGATCGGCACGCCGTTGACGTTGGTGAAGATCTGGACACCGCAAGCGCCGAGTTCGCGCACCGCGCGACGCGCTTCCGCGACGGCCGCTTCTGGGTTGTTCATCGGCAATCCCGCGACGAAGCCGGGGAAACGATCGGGCCGCGCTTTCAAGGTGGCTGCGAGGTGGTCGTTGGCGAGCCGTGCGAGGCGCGGGGTGTCGTCGGGGCCTGCTATCGCCTCCAGCGGCGGATTGGCGAGACACAGGATCTGCGCATAGTCCGGCACCTGATCGAGAAGCCGCAGCCGCGCCTCGACGTCGTAGAGTTCCGGCCGCCGCTTGAAGAGCGTTGCCGCGGGATGCTGGGGTTGCAGGCGGCAGAACTCCTCGAAGTACGGGGTCGGCGAGAAGTGGTTGAAGGCATCGAGCTTCATTGCGGTGAACGCTCCAATCGGGGGCTCGGCGGTTTTGCGTATGGCTACGCGACAGACTTGATCTGATCGGCAAGTGGTGCATCATGATCGAAAAGCTGGGACGAGACCACGAGCTCAGCGGAAAAACATGCGGTTCCAAGCATCGGCCTGCCAAGGGAGGAATTCGAGCCATGACCATATTCAGCGCGTCCTGCTCCGTTCGCGTGCTCTTCGGGGCAGCGGCATTGAGCGCCCTGTTCGTTCCGACAGGCGCTTGGGCTGCGGAGACACTCAAGTTCCTCATCCCCTGGACGCCGGCGCAGGAGAGCAACAAGCTCTCCGCCGACCACGTCATCGAGGTGGTCAAGAAATTGTCGGGCGGGGAGCTGCAGGCCCAATTGTTCGGCCCGTCGGTGGTGCCTTCGTTCCAGCAGCTCCAGCCGGTGTCCTCGGGCGCTTTCGACCTGCACTATACGAGTTCGGCCTACCATGCCGGGGCTACCCAGGTCGGCATGCTGACCGATGCGATTGCGCGCGATCAGTCCAAACGGCGCGGCTCCGGCGTATGGGATATGATCGACAAGCACTACACGACGAAACACAACGTCAAGGTGCTGGGTATCGCGGGCTCCACCAGCTACCAGTTCGTGCTCAAGAATCCGATCGGACCCGACGGCGGATTGAAGGGCATGAAGATCCGCAGCACGCCGGCCTACGAGCCGCTGATCGCGCATCTAGGCGGTATCTCGACCCAACTTCCGCCTGCCCAGATGTATACCTCGTTGCAGAAGGGATTGGTCGACGGCGTCGCTTTCCCCGTGCACTCGATCGTTTCGCTGAAGCTCCACGAGGTGGCCAAGTACCTCGTCCGGCCCACATTCGGCACGTCCACCAACCTGCTCGTGATGAACTACGACAAGTGGAAGAAGATGTCGCCCAAGCATCAGCAACTCATGCTGGACGTGGGCAAGAGCTTCGAACAGGCGCTCTATGACATCCCCAAGAAGATCGCCGACCGCGACGAGAAGACGATGCTGGATAGTGGCAGCAAGATCGTGAACCTCGCGCCGAAGTACGCGAACGACATTCACAAGGTGTTCGCGGAGGGCTTGTGGGCACGTGGCCTGAAATTGCAGGAGGCCGACGTGAAGCCGATCGTCGATACGGTCAAGGCGAAGGGGCTCACCTACGCCGGCGAATGAGACGCGGTTCGGTGCAACGCCGGAGCGACGGGCGGGGCGGGGCGGGCAGCCCGCCCGCGAACCGGGATGGCGTCGGCCGCTGGATTGGGGTGGCTGGAGCATCGCTCGTCTTTAGTCGCCTGCGGGACAGGGCTCTCGCCGGCTTCGGGGGAGCTTCGATGTCGGAGCGGGGGAGCAGGAAGTCGCCCCCCGAACCGTGCGATGCCCGAACAGTTCAGTCCGAGATCGAGATACGGGGTACGTGATCGTGAGACTTCTGTTCCGGCCGATCGATCTGCTGACCGACATCAGCGCCGGTGTTGCGACCGCCATGCTCAGCATTCTCGTGGGCTCGCTGTGGTTCGAGGTGGTCGCCCGGTATTTCTTCAAGGCTCCGACCGAGTGGGCTCAGTCGGTAGCGCTCTACTGCGCGCTGGGCAGCGTGATGCTGATGGTGCCCTACCTGTCGAGAGAGGGCCATCACGTCGGCATGTCCTTGCTGTTCGACATGTTGCCGCCGGGCGTCTTGCGATGGTTCTCGAGCTTGATGTCGCTGTTGTCGTGTCTGGTCTGCTTGATCGCCGCGGGGATCTGCGCTCTTGAGGTGCACCGCCAGTACACGCAGAACGTGCTCACCACCGACAACATCTTCATGCCGCTGTGGTGGCTCACCTCGTTCATGGTCTACGGATTTGCGATGGCAGCGCTGCATTTCGCCCGCCACGTCGTAACCGGTTTCGTGCCGCGCGGGATGGAAGGGTGATCGGATGCTGCCCTGGTACCTGATGCTCGGGATCGCCTTCGGCCTTCTCATCCTGATGACCTTCTCGGGGATGCCGCTGTTCACCGGCCTCCTGCTTCTGAACATCGTCGGGGTCGTGCTGTTCTTCGGGCCGGCGGCCTACGGCATGTTCGCAAACAGCATCTTCGACACGCTGACCAGCGAAGCGTTGGTGGCGGTGCCGCTGTTCCTCCTGATGGGAGAGTTGCTGTCCAAATCCAGAGCGATCGAAGAGCTCTACGAAGCGCTCAACGTGCTCATCGGCCGGGTCCGGATCAAGCTCTACGCTCTGGCAATCGCACTCTCGACGATCCTTGGAACCATGTCCGGCTCCGCGATGGCGGATGCGGCGATCCTGTCGCGCAGCGTATTTCCGGGCATGATCGCACGCGGCTACGACAGAAAGATCAGTGCCGGTCTCATCATGGCGGGCTCGACGCTGGCGCCGATCATTCCGCCCAGTGTGCTCGCTGTCGTGCTTGCCACGCTCGCCAACGTGTCCGTTGGACAGCTTCTGGTCGCAGGATTGCTGCCCGGAATCGTGCTCGCGCTCATGCTTCTATCCTACGTCTGGGTTCGCGTACTGATCGATCCCAGCCTCGCGCCCCCCGCCGATACGACGTCCCCGCGCCCGACGGCCGGTCAAGTGGTCGGGGCTATCCTGCGCCTTTTGCCGTTTTCCGGCGTGATCTTCATGGTCGTCGGCGTGATCATGCTCGGGATTGCAAGCCCGACCGAGGCGGCTGCGACCGGCGTCTTCGCGGCGCTTCTCGTGGCCTTTTACCTCGGCACGTTCTCGCTGAAGCTGCTGTGGGGCTGCTTGTTCGTCGCCGCTCGCACCAGCACGACCATCTTCGCGATCCTGATGAGCGCCAATCTGTTCGGCCAGCTGCTGTCCTACACCGGCGCGCCCGAAGGCATGGTCGGTCTGGTGGAGCACCTGCAGCTGTCACCGGCGATGATCTTCTGGGTGCTGATGGCGATTTCGTTCGTGTCGTGCATGTTCCTGGGCCAGACCGAATACATGCTGATCTCGGTCCCGATCTTCGTGCCGATCGTGAAGGCGGCAGGCTTCGACGAGATCTGGTTCTGGATGATCTATCTCGTCACCTGCACCACGGGCGGCATGACACCGCCGTTCGGAATGACCATGTTCGTGTTCAAGGCGTCCACGGACATGACGATGACCGAGGTCTACAACGCGACCTGGCCGTTCGTTGCGGTGCTCTCGCTCGGTACGTTCGTGCTCTGGCTGTTCCCGCCGATCGTGATGATCCTGCCCAGCCTGATGAAGTAGAGGTTTTTACTTCAGATACTTGCCGAAGAAATCGACCGACAAGCCCAGCGCCTTGTCGGCCTCCGGCTTGGAATAGGGGATACCGCCGAGCCGTGCGAACGCGTGCGGTGCGCCGGGGTACTTCTCGATGGTGACGAGCGGGTTGGGCGAGAGGCGCCGCTCGACGAGATCGTTCACTTCAGGCTGCACCCATTTGTCGTTCATCGCCATGTGCAGCATGAACGGCTTGTGCAACTTCGGCGCTTCCTTGATGTTGTGCTCGATGTACGTGCCGTAGTAAGCGACCGCGGCATCGATGCCCGTGGGGCGACAGCACATGAGGTAGCAGAGCTTGCCGCCGAGGCAGTAGCCGACCGCGCCGACCTTGCCGTTGGTCGCGGGGTGCTTGCGCAGGAATGCCATCGTGTCCGTCATGTCCTGGACGCCGAGGTCGTAGTCGAAGTCGTAGTAGAGATCGAACGCCTTTGGGATGTGTGCGGGGTTCCTGTCTGACAACTCTACGCCCGGCTCCTGCCGCCAGAACAGGTCCGGCACGAGGCAGACGTAGCCGGCTTCCGCGAACTCGTGCGCGTGATGGCGCATGGTATCGTTGACGCCCCAGATCTCCATGATCGCGATGACAGCGCCGGCCGGCGTCTTGTCGGGATAGGCGACGTACGCGCCCATATTGCCGTCGCGCAGCGGGACTGAAATGGACTCGGTTTTCATGTTGGGAGATCCCGGATGGTTTACTGATCGCGCACACGACCGGATAGCTTGAGGCAATGCGCTTGGGCATTCCCTCGCACGTCGATGGCTCATGCCGACGGCGATGCCCAGAGCAACGCCATTATCACTGCCAAAAACATGATTGGCCAGATCGTGATCAAAATGAGTGGCCCTGCTTGGATCAGCACTGTTGCGATCTGGCCGACATCAAGAACTCGGACACCAAAGAGGTAACAATGGTTGTGTGCCTGGTCGCAGTTCGAAAGCGCCGTCGATCCAGCGCCAGCCGAATTCATGGGGATCGGTAGCGCCAGGAAGTAGATGAGCCACCTGAACAGGATGATCCATTGGTGTTTGGATTTGTCCACTGTCAGCCCCGCGCACGGCAATGTTTCAAGCGACACCAGCGGCCCCGCTTCACCAGTTCCAAACCGCGCCGAGCGCCTGAACCTTCGGGTCTGCCGTTACGATCGTCATACCTTCGACACGGGCTTGCGCAGCGAGAAGTCGATCGAAGGGATCGCGATGAGGAGCTGGCATGAGACCCGCTGCGCGGACGTGCAAAACACTTATGGGTAGTACGCGAAAACCGGCACGCCTAATTCGGTGCTGAAATTGTCTATCAGATTGGCGGCCTCGGGCCATTTCTTGAGGCCCACTTTGATCGCCATCTCCCATGCAGTTGCTACACTGACGAAGATTTCATTCTCAGGCTTGGTGAGCGCAAGACGTGCGGCTTCCGCCAGCAGATCGTCCTCGATGATGGACCAGAAAAGGACGTGGGTATCGAGCAGGAACTTCACGCGTCATCCCCGTACCAATCCTTGAGTTCTTCCTCCGACATCGGTTCCAGAAGACGGGCGGGAACCTTCATCTTTCCCTTCAAATGTCCCAGGACCCGTGGCTCCTTCAGTGGCACGAACGGTGGCATCGTATCGGTGACGCGCGGCGCAGTCAGGTCTGGGGAACTACCCTCCACCGGCATCAGCCGGACGGATTTGCCCTCGGCGTCGGAAATTCGCACGTCCTCGCCGCGCCGCGCACGCTCGATCAGGTCTTCCAGGTGCTCTTTTGCTTGCCGCAGGTCGATTTCTTCCATGGCGGGCTCCGTTGCGGGATTTGACCATAGCATTGTTGCAAACGATCGAGCGAGACCCTCCTTGCTCTCCGCCTTGCACCGTGGGCTTACGGCACGCGGAACGGCACGCCATTGGGATCGACGAGGGGCCGTTCGGCGGCGTTGAGGATCGTCGCGAGCATGCCGTAATAGCCGCAGATGCCGCCGAGTTCCATGACGCCGGCGCGGCCCCAACGGGCGACGGCGGTATCGAACATGGCGTCGGAGATCTGGTGCGCGGCCAGCAGCGCCGTGCAGTGATCGTAGACGAGTGCTTCGTCTGATGACATCGACATGGGGCGGCGGCGCTCGGCAATGGCTGCGATGTGGTCGCGCGATAAGCCTGCTTTCTGCGCCAGATTGGAATGCGACTCCCAGATGTTCGGGCAGTCGTGATGGCGCGCGGTGATCAGCACAGCCAATTCGAGAAGGTCGTTTGGAATGCCCGTGCCGAAACGGATGGTTTCGCCGAGTTCCTGGATCTTGGCCGCGAGTTTCGGCGCATGCAGCAGCGGCACGAATGGCCCGCGCAATTCGCCGCGTGGGCCGTCCGTGATGGCCTTCGCCACCGCGGCTTGTTCTTCGGTCCATTGCTCGCGTGGGATCGGCGGATATCGCATCGTAAGTGTCCTCAATCGTACCTGAACATCCGCAGCGGATCGACCTGGCCGCCGTCGATGTCGATGGCGGCGCCGTGGATCCATCGGCCGCGCGGTGAACAGATGAATTCGACGAGGGCGCCGATGTCCTCTGGCTTGCCGAACCTGACGATGTCGAGCTCTCGGCGGTGGTGCTCCTTGGCGGTTGCCTCGTCCATGCCGGTCTTCTTGCGGATGAGCGCGAGGCGGCCGGAAAAGCGATCCGTCTCGACGGAGCCCGGATTGATCGTGTTGGTCTGCACGCCGTCGCGCTTGCCGATGTCGGACAACGCCTTCATGAACGCGATCTGCGCACCGATCACGGACGCTCCGACCATGTAGTCCGCGACAGGGGCTCGCGCGCCGATGCCGGCGATGGTGACGACCGAGCCACCGTTGGCTTTCAACAACGGCCACGCGGCGCGCGTCAGTCGGACGTGTGCGAAGAATTTGAGCGCGAAGCCGTCGGCCCAGGCGTCGTCCGGCATCTCGAAGAAATCACCGCGACGTGCAGCACCGGCATTGTTGACGAGAATATCGATGCGGCCGAAGCGTTGCTCGGCGGCGGCCACGAGAGCGGCAGGGGCGTCGGGCCGGCGAAGGTCCGCTGCGTGCGTGTGGACCTGGACGCCGACGGATGCAATCTCGGCTGAGGTTCTCGCCAACGCATCTGCATCGCGTGCAGCAAGAACGATGTTGCAGCCAGTCGACGCCAGTTCCAGCGCGATGCCGCGGCCGATGCCGCGATTGCCGCCGGTGACGAGGGCGACGCGTCCTGGTGCGGCTGGTGGCATGCGGTGGTTTCCCCGGAATCGACAGGTTTTTCGCAGGATGCATCGGCCTCGGCGGCGCTGGGCAACGAGTGTCGCCGATAGCGCCATGGCGGCGCAAGAGTGCTCACGAGATCTGCTCACGAGATCTGTGCTCACCAGATCGCGATGAGTCGACCAGCCTGTACGCGCCTCTGGAAAGCCGATGGCGTGCTCGCGATCAGAAATGATCCCAGCCGGTCGATGTGATGTCGATGGTATCGCCGTTCTCGCCCTGCAGGACCACGGCTGCATCGCCGGTGAACGTGCCGATGTCTGTGATGGCCACGCCTGCGGCCAGTGATTCCACCCGGTACTGCTCGAGGCGATCGGGCGGGATAGACGTCAGGATTTCGTAGTCGTCTCCAGCGAAGAGTGAAGCGCGGGCGGCATCTGGATCTGCGGCTTGCACAGCCTTGAACGCATCCGACAGAGGCAACGCGCCGTCGCGAACGGATGCCCCGACGCCGCTGGCGCGCGCCATGCGGCCGAGGTCTTTCAGCAGGCCGTCCGAAATATCCATGCTTGCGCGAGCGTGGCGTAGCAAGGGCTCGCGCAGTGCGAGGCGAGGTGACGGCCGGAGATATCGGTTCCGCAACCACTCCGCCTGAGAGCTGTCGAGGTTCCATTTTGCTGCGAGCGACGGATCGCGAATGAGGCGCAGACCGAGCCCCGAATCTCCCAGCGATCCGGAGACGCAGACATGATCGCCGGATGCAGCCGCCGCACGCCTGACCATTCGACCCACGGGCACCTCGCCGATCACAGCCGGCGTGATCGAGATCGGGCCGGGGCGGCGGTCGGTGTCGCCGCCGAGGAGATGCATGCCGAACGCTCTTTGTGCCTCGGCCAGTCCTTTTGCGAACCCCGCCATCCAGTCCCGCGTCGGGGCCGCCGGGAATGCGAGAGACATCAGATAGCCCACGGGTCGGGCGCCCTTTGCCGCGAGATCCGAGACGTTCACCGCCAGCGCTTTCCAGCCGATGTCTTCGGGCGCATCTGTCGCGAGGAAGTGCACGCCCTCCGCGATCGCATCGGTTTTCAGCACGAACTCGCAGCCGGGAGAGGGCGCGGCCGTTGCGCAGTCGTCCATCAAACCGAGGGCACCCGGCGCGCCGACGGCCAGGGGTGCGAGGAAACCCTGAATGATGGCTTCCTCGGACCGGAGTGTCGGCTCAGCGTTCATCGGCTTCCCGGCGTCTGCGACTGTTCAGTGGTGCACGACCGCGGGGACGACGAGGAACAGCGCGACCACGACGGCGACGGGCGCCGCCATCAGAACGGCTGGCATCGCGGTCTCGTCTCGCTTGCTCCAGGCGGCGGCGGCGAACCACATCACCCACAGCGGGACGAGCAGAACCATCCATGCCGCCACGGACATCGTCAACGGCTGCTGCGAATTGATGGCTCTGAGGATGAGGCCACCGGTCAGAAACGCCCAGGGCAAGAGGCCGAACACGACCATTGCAACGCAGGATATCTGCGTCAGACGACGAGGAGCACGCGACATACCCAAACACTCCAATGCCGCATCCAGATTGCACGCCCGCTGAACACGAGAGTGAAGGGATGCGGTCCAAAAGTCCAGTCCGTTGTCTGGAATAGGTGCCGTCGCGCTAAGGAACGGGCTTGAATTCGTCGGGGCGCAGCCGTCTTGCGAGTTTGTCCAGCACGCCGTTGACGACCTTGGGCTCGTCGCCGTCGAAGAAGTCCCGGGCGATCTCGATGTATTCGTTGATGACCACGCGCACGGGAACTTCGGCGCGCTCCTTCAACTCGAAAACGCCGGCGCGCAGAATGGCGCGTAACGTGGAATCGACGCGTGCCAACCGCCAACCCGCTGCGAGTTGGCTGTCGATCAGCGGATCGATATCGCGCTGGATGCGGACGACGCCGCGCAACAGCTCGGCGAGGAAGACGGCGTCGGGCTCGGTCGTCTCGATGTCCTCGCCCTGCTCGTCGGAAATGGCGGTATCACGCAGCGGTGTCGCGGTGAGATCGCGGATGACGTCGTTGATGCCGGTCGCGGCCATGTCCATCTGATAGAGGCCCTGCACGGCGGCCAACCGTGCGGCGCTGCGCTGGTTCCGTTTCGCCTTTTGTCCGCCGGCGCTCATGCGCCTTGACCTTGGAACTGGTGGACGAGATCGATCAGCCGGAGGCAGGCTCGCGCGGCGTCGCCGCCCTTCCCCGCGCGACCGCCCTTGGCGCGCTCCATCGCCTGCTTGTCGTTCTCGACGGTGAGAATGCCGTTTCCGACCGGCACGCAATGGGTCGTGGCGACGTCCATCAGCCAGTGGTTGGCGTTGTCGCTGACGACCTCGAAATGATAGGTCTCGCCGCGAATGACGCAGCCCAGCGCGATCGCGCCGGCATAGCGGGATGCGGGCGCACCTGCGGGGATCAGGCCGGACTTCACAGCGCTCGCGAGCACGGTCGGGATCTCCAGTGCACCGGGAACGACAATGCGCTCCCAACTCGCGCCCTGGGCTTCCAGTTCCTCGATCGCGCCCTTGACGAGTTCGTCGGCGATCTTCTCGTTGAAGCGGGCTTCGATGATCAAAATTCGGCACTTGTGTCGCGAGGCTTGTGGGCCCGCCCCCTGGGGAGGCAGTGTCAGCGTACGCGGCGCGCGTCCGGCCATGGTCGATACTCGTTTCGCTAGTGAGGCTGGTGGGGAGGAACGGGGATTGGGTGAACCAGTGCCCCAGCCGTCGGTTCGGCGTCGGGAGCGGCTGGCTCGACATCAGCTACGGAATTCCAGCAGGCGTGCCATGTAGCGGGCGAACTGGTCTATCTCGAGGTTGATGTGCTCTCCGGGCTTTCTCGCGCCCCACGTCGTCATCGTCAAGGTGTGCGGGATGATGTTGATCCCGAAACGGGTACCCGACACCTCGTTCACGGTGAGAGACGTGCCGTCGAGGGCGACCGAGCCTTTGGGGGCGATATACATCGCGAGATGCTCGGGGGCCTCGAAGGTGAAGCGGAAGCTTTCCCCGTCGGCACGGATTTCGACGATGCGGGCGAGGCCGTCGACGTGGCCTGACACGATGTGGCCGCCGAGTTCGTCTCCGGCCCGCAACGCCCGTTCGAGGTTGATCCGACGGCCGGGCTTCCAGTCGCCGAGCGTGGTCTTGGACAAGGTCTCGTTCGAGACATCGACGGTGAACAGCGCGCCGCCGGCTTTCGCTTCGACGGTCGTGACGGTGAGGCACACACCGTCGCAGGCGATCGACGCGCCCAGCGCGATCGACGCTGCGTCGTAGGCCGATCTGATCGCGAATTGGCCGCCGTTGCGATCGGCGACTTCTCCGATATCTGAAATGATGCCGGTGAACATGGAACTCTCCTTGCCTCGGCCTGAGGGCTCATTGACGATGAAAGACATACAACCCGTCGGCGCCGACATAGCGGCTGTCGACGAGATCGAAGGCATGGGCGGGCGCGAGGGCGGCGAGATCGGACCGCGCGCCACGCATTCCCGACATCAGATCTCCCCGGAGCGCACGATAGCAGAGTACCTCGTCGACGAAGCCTGCGGATGCGAAGGCGCGCCAGAGCGTCGGGCCGCCCTCGACCAGCAGGCGCGTGATGCCTTCCGCGACCAGCGCCTCGCAGACGGCGGGCAGCCAAGGGCGTCCTTCCATCGAGGCGACCGGCAGTATCTTGCAGCCGGCTTGGAGATACGGGGCGAGCGCTGCAGCAGCGGTGCTGGACGGGACGGCGATAAAGACGGGCGTCTCGCGTGCCGTCGCGACGAGCTTGGAGCCGAGCGGCGGCAGGCGCGTGGAGGCGACGATCACCCGGACGGGGGAACGGTCGGCCATACCCGGCAGGCGGCACGTCAATTCCGGATCGTCGTCGCGGACGGTGCCGCTGCCGACCAGGATCGCGTCGGCCTGTGCGCGCAGGAGGTGGCCGTGTGCCCGCGCCTGAGGACCGGTTACCCAGACGGGCTTGCCGCCTTCGCCGCGGGGCACCATGCCGTCGGCGCCGAGCGCCATCTTGATCTGGATGTGCGGCCGGCGCTGGGTTACCCGCAGGATGTGTCCGTGGGTGAGCCAATGGGCGGCTTCGGCGAGAACGCCGCGTTTCACCTCGAGGCCGGCCGCGCGGAGCATCCGCACGCCGCGGCCGGAGACGCGGGGATCGGGATCGAGGATGGCGACGACGGCTCGTTTCAGTCCGGCCGATATGATGCCTTCCGCACAGGGCGGCGTCTTGCCGTAGTGCGAGCAGGGTTCGAGCGTCACGTAGATCGTAGCGCCGCGTGCACGCGGGCCGGCGCGGGCGATGGCTTCGGTCTCGGCGTGAGGCCGGCCGCCCGGTTGGGTCCAGCCGCGCGAGATCACCTCGCCCGTGCTGTCGTCGACGATGACCGCACCGACGGCCGGATTGGGCGCGGTCCGGCCGAGCCCGCGCGCAGCCATCGCCAGTGCGATCGCCATCATGCGGGTGTCGAGGTCGGGGCTGACGTGGCTGTCGGGCATGGATCCTGGCAGGGGCTTCGATCGACTGGCACATTACCGCAGAAACGGTGGTGCGGATCACAACACCACCGCTGACGGATAACCGTTCAGCTCTTCTCCGTGATGACGGGGGGCGTGTCGGCATCCTTCGCGATCTCGGTCAGCACGTCCTGGAAATCGCCGGCCTCGCGGAAGTCGCGATAGACCGAGGCGAAACGGACGTAGGCGACGGCATCGAGCCCCTTCAAGGCTTCCATCACCATGCCGCCGATGGCAGACGATGCGATCTCGCTTTCGCCGGAGCTTTCCAGCTGCCGCACGATCCCCGTGACCATGCGCTCGACGCGATCTTCCGGGACGGGGCGCTTGCGCAGCGCGACGGCGATCGACGCGAACAGCTTGTCCCTGTCGAACGGGACCTTGCGACCGCCGCGCTTCACGATCGTCAATTCGCGCAACTGCACGCGCTCGAAGGTCGTGAAGCGCCCGCCGCAATCGGGGCAGACGCGCCGGCGACGGATCGCGGCGTTCTCCTCCGTCGGCCGGCTGTCTTTCACCTGGGTGTCGTCGCGTCCGCAGAACGGGCAGCGCATGCAGTGGGCTCCGTTCGATGCGGCATCAGACCCTGCGGGTCTGATACCAGTTGATACCGTGCCCAGGTCGCCCAACGAGCTACAAGGGGGAGGATGTGTATCGGTGAGTTGACCGTGTCAGACCCGGAGGGTCTGATACCTCAGTAGATCGGGAACTTGCGGCAAAGCGCCGTGGCTTCGGCCTTGACCTTGGCCTCGACTGCGGCGTTGCCGGCTTCACCGTTCTTCGCCAGGCCGTCGAGCACTTCCGAGATCATCCGGCCGACTTCGCGGAACTCGGCCGTGCCGAAGCCGCGCGTGGTGCCGGCGGGTGCGCCGAGGCGGACGCCCGACGTCACCATCGGCTTCTCCGGATCGAATGGAATGCCGTTCTTGTTGCAGGTGATGTGGGCGCGTCCCAGTGCCTTCTCGGTGATGTTGCCTGTCAGCTTCTTGGGGCGCAGGTCGAGCAGGATGAGGTGCGTGTCCGTGCCGCCCGACACGAGGTCGAACCCAGACGCCTTCAGCACTTCGCCCATCGCTTTGCAGTTGTCGATGACGGCCTTCGCGTAGGTCTTGAACGACGGCTGCAGCGCCTCGTGGAAGGCGACGGCCTTGGCGGCGACCACGTGCATGAGCGGGCCGCCCTGTATGCCCGGGAAGATCGCCGAGTTGATCTTCTTGGCGATGTCCTCGTCGTTGGTGAGGATCAGGCCGCCGCGCGGGCCACGCAGCGTTTTATGCGTCGTCGTCGTGACCACGTGCGCGTGCGGGAACGGCGAGGGGTGCGCGCCGCCGGCGACCAGGCCGGCGAAGTGCGCCATGTCGACCCACAGGTGCGCGCCCACCTCGTCGGCGATCACGCGAAACGCCGCGAAGTCGATCTGACGGGGATAGGCCGAGCCGCCCGCGATGATGAGCCGGGGCTTGTGTTCGCGGGCGAGCGCCCGGACCTCGTCCATGTCGATGCGATGGTCTTCGCGGCGAACCCCGTAGGAGACCGCCTTGAACCACTTGCCGGACTGATTGACCGTCGCGCCGTGGGTGAGATGGCCGCCCGCTGCGAGAGACATGCCCAGAATGGTGTCGCCGGGTTTTGCGAGCGCCATGTAGACGCCCTGGTTCGCCTGGCTGCCTGAAGACGGTTGCACGTTGGCGAAGCCGCATCCGAACAGCGTCTTGGCGCGCTCGATCGCGAGGCTCTCGGCGATGTCGACGTACTGGCAGCCGCCGTAGTAACGCCGACCTGGGTAGCCCTCGGCATATTTGTTGGTCAGGCACGATCCGGTGGCCTCGAGCACGGCGCGCGAGACGATATTCTCTGACGCGATCAGCTCGATCTCGTCACGCTGCCGGGTCAGTTCCTGGCCGACGGACTTCGCCAATTCGGGATCGACCTCGGCAAGCGACCGGGAGAACAGATCGGACGTCACGGACATGGATGGGCTCCGGCTGTGAGCCGCCGGCCGGGTCGGTCGGGCGTGAGGGTTGTTTCACGCGAGAAGATATGCCGGGGCAGCTCGGGTTTTCGGGGGCTTATCATGCGTCGCCGATGCCAACAAGGCTCGCGCCGTCGCGGGGATCAGCCAGCCTGCCGTGTGGGCATCGCCCCAAGTGTGGAGCGCCCCGCGTCCTGGTCTCAGCGCGGCACCTCGGTGACGAGGTCGACGCGCGAGAGCACGTTGCCGCCGGCGAGATCGACGATGGCGATGGCCGAGCCGGTCGGGCTTTCGTAGTGCACGGCGAGGCGATCACCGGACAACGAGATTTGCTTGACGTGGGCATGCGAGGGCAACGCGAGCTTCGCGGAGGGCGCCAGCCGGGCATTGCTCGTGGCAATCGAAGCTTGCTTCGGTCCCTGGTTGGCGAGATAGACGATACGCCCGATCACGGTGAGTACGCCCAGAACGATCAGGACGCCCATGCCGACGACCACGATCTTGAGGGTTCGGACACCGGGTCCATCCGGCATCGCCGGGATTTGGGGTTCGCTCATCGAATTTGTCTACTTTCATGATCAAGACGACCCAAAACGAGGCTCAGGTGACCGAAGGCAGCGATATCGGGGGGAGCGGGAGCCTGCGGATAGAGGCCGGCGAGGCCGACAGCGGGACCCGCTTGGACCGCTTCATCGCCGGCCGGCTGACGGGCCTCAGCCGTTCCCGCATCCAGGCCCTGATCCGTGCGGGACGGGTCATCGGAACGGGCGGCACGCTAGTGGACCCAGGGTACAAGGTCAAACCCGGCCAGTGCGTCGTGGTCGACGTTCCCGAGCCTGCGGCGGCGGAGCCGGCGGGCGAAGACGTACCCCTGGCCATTGTATTCGAAGACAAGCATCTGATCGTCATCGATAAACCGGCTGGGCTCGTCGTCCATCCATCGGCCGGTCACGAGACCGGGACGCTGGTCAACGCGCTGATCGGTCACTGTGGTGAAAGCCTTTCGGGCATCGGCGGTGTCAAGCGGCCGGGCATCGTGCACCGCCTGGACAACGACACGTCGGGGCTGCTGGTGGTGGCGAAGACCGACAAGGCGCACGCCAGTCTGTGCGCTCAGTTCGCGGCCCACGGGATCGACGGGCGGATGACCCGGCGCTATATCGCGATCGCCTGGGGAACGCCGCCGCATGTCCGCGGCCGCATCGACGCAGCACTCGCCCGCAGCACCAGCAATCGCACCAAAATCGCCGTGACGCGGGCTGAAAGCGGGCGCCATGCCGTCACCCACTACGAGGTGCACGAGGGATACGATGACGCCAAGGGCAAGCCGATGGCGAGCCTCATCGCGTGCACGCTGGAGACGGGGCGGACGCACCAGATCCGCGTTCACCTGGCGCACATCGGGAACCCGATCATGGGCGATCCCGTCTATGGTACGCATTTCTCAGCGAGCATCCGGCGACTTTCCGAGGAAGCGCGCGCGGCGCTGGAGGCGCTGGGCCGGCAAGCCCTCCACGCGGGGCATTTGGGTTTCGAGCACCCCGAGACGGGCAAGCGGCTGAGGTTCGACTGCCCGATACCGCCGGAGATGGCACGTCTCGCGGCTGCCCTGGCTCGGTGATGCCCTTGCCGGGCGAGCCGGTGGACGGGGGCGGCGACGGAAATTCGACCGCGGGATCGTTAATGGGACGACGGCCAACACTGGTTTAACCCCGGGCGGCAATATCGGTGTTTCTACGCTGACGGGAGCCCCGATCACGGTGGTATGATCGGCGTTCTGTCGAATGGGGCCGAACCGCTGATGCTGGGTGCAAGTGAACCAGATCTTGAAATCTGACGTTCTGAAATCATATCCCCGACCCCGTCGGGAAGCGCGCACGAACGCGTTACCCATCGTGAACGGGAGATGACATCAAGTTGGTTTGAGCTTCGGGTTCCAGACTGACATCATGCCACCCTGCCGCCATGGTGCTGCACCAAGAATGGCGGTGTCGAGATGACAGGAGCAATCCTTGACCGCGAGCAGAGAAACGCGGGAGGGGTTGAGGAGAAAATGGCGACAAAGGCACTACCGGTAATCGCAGGCGGTTCGCTCGGTCTGGCTCGGTACCTCGAGGAGATCCGGCGTTTCCCGATGCTCGAGCCGACCCAGGAGTACATGCTGGCCAAGCGCTGGCAGGAGCACCAGGATCAGGCTGCCGCGCACCAGCTCGTGACGTCGCATCTGCGGCTCGTCGCTCGCATCGCCATGGGCTATCGCGGTTACGGGCTCCCGATCGGTGAGGTGATCTCCGAGGGCAACGTCGGCCTCATGCAAGCCGTCAAGCGCTTCGAGCCGGAGCGTGGCTTTCGCCTCGCGACCTACGCGATGTGGTGGATCCGCGCTTCGATCCAGGAGTACATCCTGCGCTCGTGGAGCCTCGTGAAGATGGGCACCACGGCATCGCAGAAGAAGCTGTTCTTCAATCTGCGGCGCATCAAGGGTCAGATCCAGGCCATCGAGGAGGGCGATCTCCGTCCCGATCAGGTCAAGACGATCGCGACGAAGCTCGGTGTGCCCGAGGAGGATGTGATCTCGATGAACCGGCGACTGTCGGGCGATGCGTCGCTCAACTCGCCCGTTCGCGCCGATCAGGAATCCGGCGAGTGGCAGGATTGGCTCGTCGACGATGATCCGAACCAGGAGGAGAGCCTCGGCGAGAGCCAGGAACTCCATATGCGCCGGAAGTATCTCGAGAGTGCCCTGGGCTCGCTGAACGATCGCGAGCGCCGCATTTTCGAGGCGCGGCGTCTGCAGGAGGACCCGGCGACACTGGAGGATCTGTCGGCCGAGTTCGGGGTGTCCAGGGAGCGTATCCGCCAGATCGAGGTCCGTGCCTTCGAGAAGGTTCAGAAGGCCGTGCGCACGCAGGCGCGCGACAAAGACAACGAACAGCTCGCGCTCGCCGACTGATCGGCGAGACCGAGGCTCGTCATTGGCAGCGCGCGGCGTACTGTGAAACCGTGCTGCGCGCTTCCCGCCAATGGGTCGCGAAGCTCGCCGCCGTCACCAGTGCGACCGGAGCACCTTCGCGGCTTTCGAGCTTGGGCATGATCGAAGTCGAGACGCTTTCGCCGGTGCGATCGATCTCAGCGATCGTGGCGCGCAACTTCGTGCGATAGTCTACATACAACATCTGCATCTGCAGGGGCGATAGAAGACCGACCACGGCTCCCACGGTGCATTCGCAAGCCCTGGCGATGCGCGGACGCTGCTCATCTCCGGGCTCCACGCCGCGTGTCGCGGCCAGCAGACCCTGCTCGATGCACATCTGGACGACGCGCCCCTGGGAGGCCGTCGATACCTGTGATCCATCGATCAGAGCCGCTTCGACCTCGACGGGGTCCCCACGGCCCGGCTGGATGAAGAACAGCGCCGAGACCGCAGCCAGCATCACGACGCCCGCGACGGAGATGACCAGCAGGCGACTGAGGCCGGCGGTATCCATTCTCGCCGGCACGAAAGCGGCGGGTGAAGCCGGAGAGTGATAGTCATGAAGATCCGACGGCTCACTGGTGGATCTGTCGGATCGTCTTTTGCCGAATGACATGATCGGTCTCCCGTCCCGTTGGAGAACCCGCGTGGCAGCCACGCTGAAATGATGTTGCCGTTCTAATCCGATTCGGTCCCTCCGGGGCTCTAGAACGACCGCCGATCGAGATCGACCGGCAATGGCATCACACGACCGGGAGGTCGGGCCGGCCGTCTTTGCGAAGGGCGCACTTGTGTTAGGCTGAGATTTGCACGAAACGGTTTTCGGGAGAGCGGCCATGGGCAAGGTATTCGCGACGGACGCGGCGCTGGCGTCGGCTCCAGCAAAGTCCGGTTCTACCGGGATGCACGCGTTTGGGGTCAGCGACATCGTCTATCAGAAGCACGGGGGCAAGGAACGTCTCGCGCGGCTCTACCAGCCAGCGGGATCAGGACCCTTTCCCGCCGTGATACTGATCCACGGCGGCGCCTGGAACAACAAGGACCGCACGGACGGACAGAACACGGCGCTCGATCTCTGTAATGCCGGAATCGTCGTGCTGGCGCTCGATTTCCGCAACGCCCCGGAGGCGCCCTATCCTGCTTCACTGCAGGACATCAATCTGGGGATCCGCTGGCTGAAGGCGCACGCGAAGGACGTGGGATCGAGCCCGGAGCGCGTCGGCCTCTATGGCACGTCGAGTGGCGGGCATCAGGCGCTGCTGTCCGCGCTCCGGCCCGAGGATGAACGCTACAAAGCACTTGCTCTACCTGAAGCCCCCGGCATCGACGCCAAGGTCGCGTTCGTCATCGCGGGGTGGGCGGTGCTCTACCCGCTCGACCGGCTGGCTATGGCCAGGGAGCAGGGCAAGAAGGAACTCATCACCAGCCATGCGACGTTCTTCAAGGACGATGCCACGCACATCGAGGCGACGCCCGCTCTCATCCTGGAGCGTGGCGAAAACGTGCATCTTCCCCCCGCAATGACGTTTCAAGGAACGAAGGACGAGTGGACGACGCCGGAGCAGGCCGAGCGGCTCGGCATGGCCTATCGCGCGCGCGGCGGCACGATGGATGTTCTGCTCTACGAGGGTGAACGGCACACCTTCCTCAACGAGCACCCGGCGTCGCCGAATTCCGTGAAGGCCTTTGCCGCGATCGTCGCGTTCATCCGGAAGCACGCGGGATGATCGTTGCTCAGACACGCTACGCTTCCTGTAAAATCCGCTGCACGAAAGCCGGGACGATCTCGGTCGCCTTGCCGTGGATCGCTTCGTGGAAGTGCGATACGCCTTCGGACGGTTCGAGGTTGAGTTCGACCGTGTGTGCGCCCGCGCGCCGTGCCAGCTCGACGAGACCAGCCGCGGGATAGACTGCGCCGCTCGTCCCGATCGACACGAACAGGTCGCAGGCGTGCACCAGCTCGGCGATGCGTTCCATCTTGTAGGGCATCTCGCCGAACCACACGATGTCGGGCCGGACCCCGGCAGCTTGCTTGCAGCCGGGGCAGATCGTTTCCGTCGACATATCCCCGGTCCAGTCGAAGCGCGCTTCACACTTCGCGCAGAGGCCGCGCAGCAGCTCGCCGTGCATGTGGATCACGTTCCGCGAGCCGCCGGCCTCGTGCAGGTGGTCGATGTTCTGCGTGACGATGTTGACGCTTCGCCCGGGTTTTTCCAGGTGCTCGCGCTCGAGCCGGGCGAGCGCGAAGTGCGCCTTGTTGGGTTCGATGCCCTCGAGCCCCCGCCGTCGGAGGTTGTAGAAATCGTGCACCTTGTGCGGTTGTCGCGCGAAGGCTTGGGGTGTCGCGACTTCCTCGATGTCGTATTTCGCCCAGAGGCCATCCTTGTCGCGGAACGTCGCAATCCCGCTCTCGGCTGAAATTCCCGAGCCCGTGAGAATGACGATGTGACGGGATGTGGACATGGTCTTGGACATGGCGGAACCCCTCGGCGATGGCTGTGCTTTTGCGATAGGATGCACCCGAATAACACGGGGGACCGGCGATATCGTGGCGGCACGCAACAATTCGATGATCGGCATGGGCACGCAGCTCGCGGCGAATGCGGTGAGGTTCGGCTGGTTCTATGCGGTCAACCGCGCACTCGATGCCGAGGCGCGGCGACTGGGGCAGAGGCCCGCCTACAAGCCGAAGCGACCAATCCCGTCGCAACGTGAGTTGATGGCTGCGCTGGGGCAACTGCTGCTCGCCGATGCCGACGCAGTCGGGCGCGGGTTGTATGCGGCGGCCGAGCCCGATCCCGACGGTATGACCGGTGTCGTCGCCCGCGTCAGGGAGATGTTCGCGGAGTTTCCCGAGGCGCTGGCCCGACGCGAGGCGGCGGATGCTGAAAGCGCCCGGCAAGAGAGCGGCGCTACGGGGCTGCCGGACTACTACGTCCAGGACTTCCACTTCCAAGGCGGCGGCTATCTCTCCGAGCGGTCGGCGCGCATCTACGATGTACAAGTCGAGACGCTGTTCTACGGCGCGGCGCAAGCCATGCGCCGGGCGGCGTTGCGGTTCGCCGGTGAGGCGATCGAGGGACGGGATCAGCGCAAGCTGGCGCTGCTCGATGTCGCGTGCGGAACGGGTCGCTTGCTGCGTGACATCAGGCTCGGCTGGCCAGCGCTGGGCCTGACGGGGCTCGACCTGTCGGCGGCGTATCTGGGCGAAGCGCGGCGGCATATGGGCAGCCTGCGACCCGTCTTGTTCATCGAGGCGAATGCCGAAGCGATCCCGCTTGCTGACGCCAGCCAGGATATCGTGACGTGCGTGTTCCTGTTCCACGAGTTGCCGCCGGACATCCGGCGCGTGGTGGCGGCCGAGATAGCGCGCGTACTGAAGCCCGGTGGCGTGCTCGTCTTCATCGACAGCCTGCAGATGGGCGACAAGCCCGGCTGGGACGGCCTCCTCGAAGCGTTCCCCGTGCGCTTCCACGAGCCGTACTTCCGCGGCTACGCGATCGACGATCTCGATGCGCTGTTCAATGCGGCTGGTCTTACCGCCGAAGCCCAGAGCCTCGCGTTCCTGTCGAAGGTGATGGTGCGTAGAAAAGCCGGCTAGGGTTTGCCGATTTGGGCAGCTAGGATCCGGCGAAGCTCCGTCGTCGTGATGCCGGGTTTCGTCTTGATTTCACGAGCTGCCGTTCCCGCGGCTATCGAGGGCACGGAAGTGAAGATCACGTTGTCGGGTGGCCGCGAGGCACGCGCTGCGAGGTCGCCTGCCGCGCCTGCTGCTAGGATCAATAGACGTTCGTAGCGACGTCCGGCTTCAACAGCAAAGTTCTGACCTGTCTCGAAGGGTATCCGGTCCCCGAACACGACAATTCTCGCAGCCGTTCCCCCGATGAGCCGCATCGCGTCGACCATCATCTGGGGCTTGGAGGGATCGACGCGGGTTACGATGAAGCGCGCGATCGCCTCGAGTTCCGTGATGACGAGAATAGGTCCCTGATCACAATGGATGTGGCCACCGGCGCGGTGGTTGCAAACTGCGAACGGCCGCCGGTCGTTGTCGATGAAATCCCAGCCGACGATCTCGCCCTCGCCGTCGCGTGCAAGGCGTGCGGCGATTTCAGGCCGCGTGTAGTCGATACCGCCGCCGATGATCGCAACCGCGACACCGCCGGGATCGACGCCCGGGGGCACGCGGGGTTTGTCGGCGGCCTTCTGCGCTGACGCAGAAGTGGCAGCAAGGGCAACGACCACAGCAGCAGCGAGCGTGCCTCGGATGCTCTGAAAGCCAACTCTCCGCTTGCGTCCCCGGACCAGCGGTCCGGCCGAGAGGCCGGAGCGTGCAGAGCCGGGGGCTTCACAAGATAACTGCTGGGCAAGACCCCGGGTCTCCGCGCTGAGCGCTGCGCCCGGGGACGCAAGTGGAGAGGGTATCCTTTGAATCGTCGGGCGCATCGGGGTTGCCATCAGCCTGTTTTCCCAAGCTTCAAGTGTCCCGCAACGAAGTCCGCGATCGCAGCGACATCGTCCAGCGAAAACACTGGCACGGCTTCATCTGCAACCTGATGGTCCGCGGCGATGGCGATGACGTTGGGATCATCCTTCGACAAGGGGCGCTGTTCGCGAGAGGCGGTGCGGCGCGCCTCGATCTTCGGAAACTTATGGCTCTTGTAGCCTTCGACGACGACGAGATCGCAGGACGCGAGCTTCGCCACCACCTCGGCGAAGTCCGGTTCGGGGGCGGCGCGCAGTTCGGTGACGAGCGCCCAACGCTCAGACGACACGATCGCGACCTGCCCCGATCCGGCGCGGCGATGTCTCGCGCTGTCGGTGTCGCCGTCGTCGATCTGGAAGGCGTGATGCGCGTGCTTGATGCTGGAGACGGTAAAGCCGCGCGCGGTGAATTCCGCGATGAGGCGCACGGCGAGCGTGGTCTTGCCGGAATTCTTCCAGCCGGCGATGCCGATGAGCGGTGGTGCCTTCACGCCGATGTCCTCTCGATCAACGACATGAGTCGGCGTGCTTCGCTCATTTCATCGGGTGTGTTCGCGTTGAAGAACGGGTCCACGGTCTCGCTTCCGGCCACGGTCATCTCGAATGCGACGGGGACGGTGCCGTGCCGGTCGGTCCAGGCGAGCACCTTGCGCAGGCCGCCGCGCAATGCCGCGTCGAGATCGTCGGCGAGAGCGACCGGCCACAGGCCGATCACGGGATGCACCTCGTCGCCCGATTGCGCGATGGCGATGGCATTGCCGCGATCGGCGACCGCCGCTTCGAGGCGGCATACGAGGTCGCGCGGCAGGAACGGCGCATCGGCTGAGACGCTCGCGACCCAGCGCACGGCGGGCGCATTCACGGCTGCCCACCTCATTCCCGCCAGCACGCCGGCGAGCGGACCGACGAAACCATCGATCGTGTCGGGGACGACAGGCAACCCGAAGGGCGCGAACCGGGCGGGATCGCCGTTGGCGTTGATGGCGAGAGCGACGACTTGGGGCCGGACGCGCTCGATGACGTGCGCGAGCATGGGTTTGGCGCCGATGTCGAGCAGGCCCTTGTCGCGAGGCAATTGTTTTGGCACGGCGCGCTGGGCGCCAGCTTCCGCTTCGGCCGCGAACATGCGGCGGGACAACCCACCGGCCAGGATGACGCCGGCAATATGGTCGCGGGAAACAATGGGGTTTACGGCGCTCATGCTGGTGACGCTCAATCCTGGTTCAGCGCCGCGCCGCTTTTGCGGGCGTGCTTTCGGTCTTCCTCCGCCACGCGCGACAGGTCCGCGTCGAACTCTATGCGTTCCGCGCCCGAAAGCGCGACGAAGCGCTTGCCGCGCGCGCGACCGATCAAAGTCAGCCCCGTCTTGCGCGCGAGCTCGACGCCCCACGCCGTGAAGCCCGAACGCGAGACCAGGATGGGGATGCCCATCTTGACGGTCTTGATGACCATCTCGGAGGTCAGCCGCCCGGTCGTGTAGAAGATCTTGTCGTGTGCCGGGATGGCGTTGACGAACATATAGCCGGCGATCTTGTCGACGGCGTTGTGGCGTCCGACGTCCTCCATGTAGACGACGGGCCGGTCGGCCTCGCACAGCACGCAGCCGTGGATCGCGCCGGCCTTGAGATAGAGGCTCGGCTCGGTGTTGATCTTGCGGGTCAGCTCATAGAGCCACGACGTTTTGATCTTCGCGTCGGCGGGTAGGGCCGTCTTGTCGAGCTCCTCCATCAGGTCGCCGAAGATCGTGCCCTGCGCGCAACCCGACGTCTGCACCTTCTTCTTCAGCTTCTCCTCGTAGTCCGTCTGGCGCTTCGTGCGGACCACGATCGTCTCGATGTCGGGCTCGTAGTCGACGGCGACGATCTCGTCGTCTCGGCGCAGCATATTCTGATTGAGCAGATACCCCACCGCCAGGAGATCGGGATGGTCGCCGATCGTCATCATGGTGACGATCTCGCGCGCGTTGAGGAACAGCGTCAACGGACGCTCGGTCACCACCGTCGTGGTGATGTGCCGACCTTCGTGGTCGATGCCCTCGACTTCGAGGGAGAGCCGCGGGTCGTCGGGCGTCGGGCGAACGGTGAATTCGTCAAGGCGTGATCTCATCGTGGTCCCTCGGCGCTGCATCCCAGTTGTCCGACGTGAACTTCCGGCGGCTGGCCCAGACGGCCTTAACACGGACAGAACCGTGGGGCAGTGTCCAGGTGCTGCGGTCTGGTCGGCGAGTTTCTACTTTGGTCGATGACGGCCGTGCGGGATCTAGGTGGCGCATGTCGTACGGTATATATCTCGGATGCAAAAGTGCGGTTGCCTAGTAGCGCTTCGTCGTTTAGCGACCGGTTCGGTATTGAACACTGCGGTCGCCCGCCACGGGTGTGCCCATAGGCAGGCCGGATAGGAACCTGGGAGGAGAGGGCTAGTTTATGGCGGTCAACCGGCGGAAGTTTCTGAAGAATGCAGGCGTTGGCGGAGCAGGAGCGGTCGCTGCCTCGGCGGTAGCGTCGCCGGCTGTCGCGCAGTCGATGCCCAAGGTGGAATGGCGGCTCACGTCGAGCTTCCCCAAGAGCCTCGACACGCTCTTCGGCACGGCCGAAAGTTTCGCCAGGAACGTCGCCGAGGCGACGGACAACAATTTCGTGATCAAGGTCGCGGCTGCCGGCGAGATCGTGCCGCCGCTGCAGGCCGCCGACGCCGTCACCAACGGCACCGTCGAGATGTGCCAGACGGCATCCTACTACTACTGGGGCAAGGACC
>CAZNMY010000056.1:0-36298 GCA_964574325.1 uncultured Devosia sp.
CTGCGGCCCCTTCGGGGCCAGTGCACTGCGCCAACATGAACGCCGAACAGCGCCAAAGAAAATCCGTCAACCCGCCGGTCGGACAGAAGTGGCGGTGTCGCCGAAAATTCTCGTCACGTCGCGCATGCGGTTGGGCTCTGCCAGGATCTCGGTCGGCAATGCGTGCGATATGAAATGGACCGGGCTTGCCGTCAGGCCGTAGGCGCCACTGTTGTGCACGGCGACGACGTCGCCGACCTCCAGACGGGGCAGGCTCACGCCGAGGGCGAGCCTGTCGATCGACGTGCAAAGCGGCCCTACGATATCGACCTTCTCCATGCCGCCGCCCCCGCCGACTTTGTGCATCCGGTAATTGCGATGCATGACCATGCCGAAATGACCGGATGCCGGCAGTTGATTGTTCATGCCTCCATCGCAGATCGCGATCCGGTGGCCGCGGGATTCCTTGATCGAAATCACGCGTGTCAGAAAATAGCCCGCCTCGCCGACCAGATAGCGGCCCAGCTCGAGCACCAGGCGCGCATCAGCGAAGGCAGGCTCCCGCTTCAGCGCATCCAGTTCCTCACCGATGCCCTTGGCTACCGCATCGAGATCGAGCGGGGCATCTTCCAGATGGTAGGGGATGCCCAATCCCGAACCGAAGATCAGCTTCTTGGGCTTCAGGTCATACTTCCCGCAGACGCTACGGAATATGCTCAGGAAGGTGCGGTAATTCTCGCAGATCGCTTCGTGCCTCAAGCACTGGGTGCCCGAGTAGATGTGCAGCCCGACGACCCGGAGATTGGGCAATTTCAAAACCTCCGGCAACTCGACATCGATCTGCTCGACATCGAAGCCGAAGGCGCTCGGCCGTCCCGCCATCTGATCTCCGAAGCCGCGAGGAACACTCGACGGCGCGATCCGGATCATCACGTCTTGAATACGGCCGGCCGCACCGGCCATCTCGTTCGCCAGCCTCGCCTCACGCGGTGATTCGAGCACCAGATCGCCCAAGCCGGCGTCGATGGATTCCCGGATTTCGTAGTCCCGCTTGCCTGGGCCGGTAAAGCTCGCCAGGGTCGGGCTCCATCCGGCCCGCGACGCAAGCCGGAGCTCCCCGATCGAGGATACGTCGAGGAATTCCACGCGCTCCTGGAGCCAGGCGAGCAGACCTGGATTGGGGTTGGATTTCACCGCATAGCTGAGCGCGAATCGATTGCCGAACGCAGAGCGAAGGCGCGCAATTCGACGTTCGATGGGATCGGTGAAGTAGACGAATGACGGCGTGCCGAAAGTCGCCACTGCTTGCTGCAGCAGGTTGTCCAGCTCTACGTCGCGCGCGATCTCGCCCGTCATGTCAGCTGTTGCTTTCCAGATAGCGCATGATCCCGGCCACGGTGTCGAAGTTCTCGAGTGTCACGTCTTCGGCGCGGATGCGGATGCCCGCCGATTTCTCGAGGAAGCCGATGAGTTGGAGCATTGCGAGGGAGTCGAGAAGTCCCGAGGAAAACAGGTTCTCGGTCGATACCGCGGATCGATCGACATTGAGCGATCCGGCAAGGAAGTCCTCGATCTCAGTTCTGGAAGTCGCCATGGTCTCGTTGGTTCCCGATGATCCGTTGGTGGCCGTAGGTGGGGTAGACTTACTGGGCTGCGGGTTTGCTCAGGCTGTTTCGGCACGTGCGAACGACTTCGGGTCGAGCAAGCTTCCCGCTCGATGTTCGCGGCATCGTCCCTTCCCAGACGTGAATGGCGCGCGGGACCATGTAGTGAGGCATGGTCGACCGACACTTCTTCAGAAGCGCGTCGGTATCGAACCCGTCGAGCGGCGAAACGGCCGCATGAACAACCTCGCCCAACTCGGCGTCGTCGACGCCGAAGGCCACGACGTCGCCGACGAGCCCTGTGCGGCTCAAGAGATCCTCGACTTCGTCTGGACTGAGCCGGAAGCCGCTGGTCTTTATCATCGCGTCGTTGCGTCCGAGAAACCAGAGGTCGCCATCGGCGTCCACCTTGACGAGATCGCCGCTGTAGACGACGGGCTCGTCACCGATCAGATGAGCAAGCTCGGGGCAGGGGCGAATTTTGTCGCGCGTTGCGTCGGGGCGTTCCCAATAGCCCATGCTGACCAGCGGCCCCCGATGAACGAGCTCGCCCTGCTCGCCCGGTCCTGCCAGCCCCTCTCCGGGCTTGATGACGTAGATCTCGGAATTGGGGATCGCGCCGCCGATCGAGCCCATCTTGGTGGAGAAGCGATGCGGCTGAAGATAGGTCGAGCGGAACGCCTCGGTCAGACCGTACATCAGATAGATGTCCGTCGCCGGGAAGACGGCCGGCATGCGTTGCAGGATATTCAACGGGATCTTACCGCCCGAATTCGTGATCCGCCGCAGATCGGGCAGAGCTGTCGGTGTGGAATCGAGCAACCTGACGATCTGGCTCCACAGCGGAGGTACACCGGCCAAACCGGTGATCGCGTGCTTCTGCAGTGCTTTGACGATCTCCGCGGCCATCGCGACGGGTTGATGAACCACGGTCCCGCCGACCAGCATCATCGTCGTCAACTGATTGAGGCCGTAGTCGAAGCTGTAGGGAAGCACGCTCAGCAGACGCTCGTCTTCGCTCAAGCCGAGGTAACGCGCGACGGAGCGGGCGCCGGCCAGAATGTTGCGATGACTGAGCATCACACCTTTCGGCCGACCGGTGGACCCGGACGTGTAGATGATGCTGGCGAGCTCGGTATCCAGCCTGACCACCTCGTTGCGCGGCGGCGCTGCAGGCAGTGCCTGCCAGGAATCGAAACCATCGACCGGCGGCGCTCCCGTCGTGACGAGAATTCGCTCAGCGGTGGCCGGCTTTCCTCCGCTGGCGAGCGCGGCGCCTACGCGTGGCTCGACGACCAGCATCCGCGCCCTGCAGTCGTCGCAGACGTATGCAAGCTGCTCGAGCGTCCACTGCGGGCTGACGTTGACGATCACGCCGCCGGCTTTGGCGATCGCAAACATGGCGACCACCTCGGCGATGCTCTTGCGCAGGTGCACGATGACGCGGTCGCCGGGCGATATGCCGGACGCGTGCAGGTAGGCCGCCAGCCGATCGACCTCGGCTGCGAGTTCGCCAAACGTGATCGACCTGTCGGGGTCGACCAATGCAACCTTGTGGGAGCGCTGGCCGAGATTGTCATAGAGCAATTGGGCAAATGTAGTGGATAGCGCATTCACGGCGACTTCTCCGTTGAATCCACCTTCGCCTGCTTGTCCGATTTAGCCTGATCTACGGGCCTGCCGAACGCCACGGATGCGAACGGGGTCAGTCGCGGGTAGATCTGAGCAGGCGAGCCGACCACGATCGAATCGGATGGCACGTTTGTCGCCACGGCGGTGTTGGCCGCGATGCGCACGCGATCGCCAATTCGTATCCTGCCCAGCACGGTGGAATTCACGCCGATGAATACATCGTCGCCGATTATCGGCAATCCCGGCCCCATGTTGGTGCCGATCGTCACGTTGTGCATCACGCCGCAGCGGTCGCCGATGATCACTTCCGGATGAATAGACAGCGAACCCTCGGCATGAATGATGTGAAAGTCCTTGCCGATCGTCACCTGAGGAGGGATCCACACCTTGGTCAGGTTCGAGACGAATATATTGATGAAACCGTACGTTTTTGATGCCAGCCATCGCCCCGCGCGGTTGCGGATACTCAAAGTCCAGCGGCCGTAGCGGTAGACTGCCAGGGCAACGAATGCGGGATTTGTGAACGAACTGCCATGTCGTTTGAAATCCTCTCGAACGACCTCGAACATGGGATACGCCTCCACTCACCCTGAAACATGCGCCTGTACCAGCCGTCCGGCACACTGCAACGGCGACCACCCAAAAACAACGACAGGACGCGAAAAACGAATAGCGCCAGGCTACATTTCGGGGCATCCGGTGACAAGTCCGGACAGCCCATAGCTACCGGAACCATCGCAAGCAATTGCCGTTCCATCCGCACCGATACGGCGCCATGACATTCGCTAATGGTTAATCGGCGGGATCACTTCACAAAACCGTAATAAAACCGCGGCCACTGCAAGATTGCCGAGACCCAAAGCAATATATTGGCCAACACCTCTGCACGCATATCACCTATCGGCGCACACGGACAGAAACTTCGGGCGCGGTAACCGTGCCGCCAAATTTCGGATTACCACTTTCGCCGACTTGTGGCTTTATCTGCGCAATCACTGCTCGTTCCTGCCGATCAGATGCTTTGGTGCACAAATGATTTCTTTTGGGCCCGCAGCCAATTTGTTGAGAAGGAAGCTGGGGGCGGACGTGTCGCGCCTGGAATGCCGTGCCGTGGAAAGCTGGCAGATCGCGCCGGAAACCCGCCGCTACATCGCGCGCGCCGTCTACCTGCCCGGCCAGCTCGAACGGATCCGCGATACCGAGTTCGCCGGCATCGACGACGTCGTGCGCGCATTCAACGGCAACCACGAGACGGTCGCGGGCGCGACGTTCGGGTATCGACTGAAGCATGTCGATCTCTTCGATGGCGTCCTCCACTCCGGCAGTGCTCAGATGCATCTGCGCGCTCGGAAGCATCGGCTGCCCGCGTACATCGTTCCAAGGGAGGTTGCGAAGGGGGCCTTGTATGAAAGCTGGGTCGGCAATCGCTGGTTCGGCAATTGGCTCTCGGACGATTGCCTGACATATCGCCTGGCGGAGCGCTTCGGCTCTCCCGTTTCGACCACGACGGCTCCGGCTGGCCACGTCCCTCACTACGAATCTCTGCTCGGCATCGCGCCCCGGCGTCTCGATCAGGTCCATTTCGACGAGCTCGTGATATTCGACGACAGCCAACACAACGATGGCCGGAAGGAACGCGCGAACGACCTGCGGAACCGAATTGTATCGGGAACGAAATCGCCCTGCCCCGAACATCCCGGGACTTTCCTTTTGCGCGGCGGGTCGGGCATGAAGCGCGTGCTGGTCAACGAGTACGCGATAGCGGAGAGACTTGCCGCAAAGCGCGGTTTCAAAATACTCGATCCGTCCACTGCGTCGGTCGAAGAGATCGTCGAAGCCTGTGCTTCGGCGCGCTGCGTGGCAGGGGTGGAAGGCAGCCAGCTCGTTCACGGGCTCGTCGTAATGCCGCCCGACGCGTCCTTGCTGGTGTTGCAGCCGCCGACGCGGGTGGTCGCGGCGCTGAAGCTCATCACCGATCGGCAGGGACAGCGCTATGGGCTGGTGGTCGGACAGGAGACCGACGACGACGAGTTCAGCGTGGATGTGAACGAAGTCGAGCGGACGATCGATCTGCTCGCTGCGCAACCCGCGCTATAGCCGTTTCTCGATAGCGCCGCGGGCAAAGGTTCACGACGCTGGTTCGAGACCCAAGCTCGAGTCTCTAGAGCAGTATCCGATCAGTTGCGAAAGCCAGGGGCGTTCGACTGGTCGGATGATGCTCGAGCCCACCTGGGCGGGTTGCTGCCGGTCGGATCGATCCCGAGTATGCTGGACGACCGGGCCATCGAGTTCACGCGAGCGTTGGCGCGCCACGAGATTCCTCCTAAAGTCGCGGCTGCGAACTCAACAGGGGGAAATGTCCATGTCCGACCTCATCGGCTTCAAGAAGCGTGGGCCGTCGCGGCGAACGATCGTGCGCACGGGTCTCGGGGCCGCGGTCTCGATGCCGGCGATCCTCAACGTCATTCCGGTCAATGCGCAGAGCCGCGTCATCAAGATCGGACACGTTTCTCCGCGCACGGGCCCGCTCGCCGCCTTCGGCGAGGCCGATCCTTTCGTGCTCGACGGCATCGGCAAGCTGACGGCCAAGGGTATCCAGGTCGGCGGCCGCACGTATCCGCTGCAGATCATCTCGAAAGACAGCCAGTCGAACGCCTCGCGTGCCGCTGAAGTCGCGGCAGAGCTGATCCTGCGTGACAAGGTGGACCTGATCGTCGGCGCTTCGACGCCGGATACGACGAACCCGGTCGCCGATCAGGCCGAGGTCAACGAAGTGCCGTGCATCACCACGGATTGCCCGTGGCAGCCGTACTTCTTCGGCCGCAAGGGCGACCCGAAGAAGGGCTTCACCTGGACCTACCATTTCTTCTGGGGACTCGAGGACATTCTCGGCGCGTTCACGGCACTCTGGGATTCCGCCGGCACGAACAAGGTGGTCGGCGGCATGTTCTCGAACGACGCCGACGGCAACGCGTTCGGCGACAAGGAGCGTGGCTTCCCGCCGGCGCTGGCGAAGGCCGGCTACAAGCTCGTCGATCCCGGCCGGTTCCAACTGCTGTCGAACGACTTCACGGCGCAGATCGCGGCATTCAAGGCGGCGAACGTGGAAATCGTTACCGGCGTGTTCATTCCGCCTGATTTCGCGACATTCTGGGCGCAGGCCGCGCAACAGGGCTTCAAGCCGAAGGTCGTCACGGTCGCAAAGGCGCTGCTGTTCCCCACCACGGTCGGGTCGCTCGGCGCACGCGGCAATGGGCTTACGACGGAAGTGTGGTGGAGCCCGAGCCATCCCTACAAATCGAGCCTTACGGGCGACAGCGCGAAGACCTTGTGCGACGCGTACACGGCCTCGACCAAGCGGCCGTGGACGCAGCCGATCGGGTTCAAGCACGCGCTGTTCGAGGTGGCGATCGACGTGCTGAAGCGAGCGAAATCGCTCGAAGCAAAGCCGATCCTGGATTCGATCGTGGCGACCAACGCGCAGACGATCGTGGGGCCGGTCGCCTGGGGCAAGGGGCCGGTGAAGAACGTGACGAAGACGCCGCTGGTCGCCGGCCAGTGGAAGAGCGGCAAGAGCGGGCCTGAGCTCGTGATCACGACGAACAAGACAGCGCCGAACATCCCGGTGGGCGGCAAGCTGGATATCCTGGGATGAACAGCGATGGGGTCAGACCCTGCGGGTCTGACCCCGTTGGCCCTCAAAACTGTCACGCATTGCGAATCAGCGATCCTGTTCCCCGAGACAGAAAACGGGGTCAAGAGGCAATATTTGGATGAAGGACGATGAATTCGAGTGGGACAATGCGAAAGCCGAACTGAACGCCAAGAGCCACAAGATCAGCTTCCAGACGGCACAGAAAGTCTTCAACGACCCTGGCGCCCTTTGGAGTGAAGACACGGATTCAAGCTGGGACGAGGACCGTTACCGCGTCATCGGCAGTGCCGAAGGCCGCGTGCTCACGTTGAGCTATACCTATCGCGGCGACGTGATAAGATTGATCTCTGCGCGGCCTGCAATAAGACGCGAGAAAAATGACTACTATCGTAGCCAGAGCCCTCCCTGACGGCACACTCGTCGAAGTGTTGCCTGACGGCACGACACGCCCGATGCACGATCCGATGGATTGGGCAGCCGTGAATGCTTTGACAGACGAAGAGATTATCGCAGCAGCACTGGCCGATCCCGATGCACAACCGCTGAGCGAAGAAGCGGTCGCCCGCGCCCATCAAGGGCCACCACCACGCGTCGTGCGACACAAATTGAAATTGTCGCAGGAAGACTTCTGCGCGCGCTACCAAATCCCATTGGATACGCTCATCGACTGGGAAACTCGAAAGACCCGGCCCGACGCCGTGGCGCTGGCTTACATGAAGGTCATCATGACGGACCCGGAAGGCGTGGCTAAAGCCCTCGGGTCCAAGCCCTCATCTATTCACCCAAGGGCTGCGGAATAGGTCAACCTCCCGCAGGCATGGTGACTACGACACTGCCGACCTTGCGCTGGGAATCGACGCGGGCGTGGGCTTCGGCAATTCGCTCCAGAGGATAGCGGCTGTCGATCAGAGGTTTGAACACGCCTGCCTCGCATAGCGCCCGGAGCGTCTCCAGATCCTCGACCCGTTCCGGCGCGGGGCCGCCGGCGACCTTCAAGCCGCTCGTCCTGGATTGCAGCGGAGCGGCGAGCAGACCGCCCAAACCGGCGACGAGCAGCAGCAGCCGCCCCTTCTCGTTCAGAGCGTTCCGGCAGCCGGCAAACGACGCATTGCCGACGGTGTCGACGATGATATCCCACCGCGCGCCACTCGTCGCGTAGTCCACCTCGGCGTAGTCGATCACCTCGCCGGCACCGAGGGAGCGGACGAGGCTGGCATTTGCAGCCGAACAGACGCCCGTGACATGGGCGCCGAAATGCCGGGCCAACTGTACCGCCGCCGAGCCGACCGCGCCCGAGGCTCCGATGACCAGAACGCGTTCGCCGGGTTGGGCGTTGGCGACGTCGCGCAGGAAATACAGCGCCGTCGTGCCACCGAACGAGATCGCGGCGGCTTCCTCGAACGTGAAACCTGCGGGAATGATCGCGATGGGACCGTCTTCTGGCATGACCTTGAACTCGGCATGACAGCCCATGCCTCCACCAGTGAAGGCGAACACCTTGTCGCCGGGCCGATACAGCGTAACTCGCGGGCCCACCGCCTCGACGACACCCGCAAGCTCCGTGCCGAGGATCGGCGAGCGCGGCTTCGTCATGCCGAGGAACAGCCGAGCGGGCAGCCAGAAACCCGCCGGGAACCGTGAGCCACGAATGCGGACGTCCGCGGAGGACACCGTCGAAGCGAAGACGCGGATGAGAACCTCGTGCGGTTTGGCAACGGGTGCCGGCAGTTCGTGTACCTGGACCACCTCGGGTCCGCCGTAGGCCCTGCAAACGGCTGCTTTCATCGTGTCGTCCCGGATTGGCTCATCGTCGCGCCGATGGCGAAGGGGCCGACCATTCCCTCGCCTTGCGACGAAACTATGATCTCCTGATGCGCCGATCATCCCCTTGCAGCCTTCGGCGGGCAGAGCAATATCCTGTTGGTCCGAACGGACTGAAAAGGCTACATATCCGTAAGGGTGCGGACGGTCCCGTGAGCGCTCATGGACCAACCGGCCCCGGCCCGGGAAGAGACCCGGCACCACATTTCAGGAGCAGACCATGGCAAACGCCCCGGTGAAGACGCCGATGCAGTATCTCGACAAGGCCTCCGGCGCGCTGCGCGACATGGGCCTGCTGCCGGACAAGATCGAGCCGTCACCGATCAACGCGCTACTCGACAAGATCGCCGATCTCGACAAGGACAAGATCGCGATGATCGCGCGCACCCTGCAACAGGGCGAGGTGTTCAACGAGGTTGTGCGCGAGCAGACCTCGAAGATGGAGATCGGCGAGCGCTATCAGCTGATCACCAACGGCTTCAATTCCATCCGCGACGACAGCAAGCGGCTGGTCGATCAGGTGTCGGACGGCAAGATCGACATGCTGGAGCGTGGCACCAACATCTGGATGAAGCTCGCGCGCGGCGACATCGCGGACCGTTTCGACAAGATCCGCGGCGTCTATCTGTCGGTCACGAAGGAGACCAAGAACCAGATCGAGCGCGAGGCCAAGATCCTCGACGCCTATCGCGATTATCGCGGCGCGCTGAAGCACGCCGAAGTGATGGCGCTCGAGATCCTGAAGAAGGCCGATGCCAAGCTCGAGGCGGCGAAGAAACTGCTCGGCGACGCATCGGCGGCCGTAGGCGGATTTTCCGGAACGGAGCCCGCCGAGCGCGCCAAGCTCGAGCTCGCGCGCGACGAGGAGCTGCGCAAGACGCAGGAAGAAGAGAAGCGGTATCAGATCGCCAAGGACCTCGCAGACAACATGACCATCGGGTACAACACGTCCGAGGTCATCATGGCACGTCTGATGCAGCTGACCTCGACGAAGGAACGCGTCTATTCGCAGGCCGTGTCGTTCTTCTCCACCAACGACAGCGTGCTGACCGCACTGAAGGCCTCGTTCACCGGCATGTTCGGGCTGCACGAGTCGACCAAGACGCTCGACGCGATGAAGGAAGGCATGTCGAAGAGCCTCGAGGACCTCGCCAAGATCGGCGACAAGGTGCAGGAGGCTGCGGTTCGCGCCGGCTACGGTCCGACGATCCGGGCCGATGCCGTGAAGCAACTCGTCGAGAGCGTCGTCGGTTTCCAGGAGCGCTCGGGCGAAATCATCGCGGAAATGCGCAAGCTTTCCACGCAGAACTCGACCGAGATCCGCGAGGCGGTGGAGGCCGGCAAGAAGCGCGTCGCGCGGCTCGCCGCTTCGATCGAGGCGCTGCCGGGTCCGGGTTGAACTGCAAGGTTCGAAATACGAACTGACGGAGCACGACGATGAACCAAGCTGTGCGCTCCAGACCGGGACTGGGACACAATGTGCGCAAGGGAGGGGGCCGCATGTATGCGATCGTGTTCGATTTCGACACGGAGACATTGGAGCAGCTCTATCCGAATGCGTCTTGGCGCAATGCATACATGGATGTGCGGAATTATCTGACATCGCGAGGATTCGAATGGAAGCAAGGCAGAACCTATTTTGGAGATGACACCGTGGACGCCGTGCGTTGCGTCACTGTGGTCCAAAGGTTGGCCGCGAAATACTCCTGGTTCACGCCTTCAGTGCGCGACATCCGCATGTTGAGGATCGAAGAAAACAACGACCTCAGGATTGCTCTGGAAGACGATGACGACTGAAATGCAAGGCGCACCACCCGCCGTCGCGGAAAAGCCGCACAAGCTCGACGACGTGATGATCGCGATGGACGTGGTCGATACGATCCGTCATCGCGACGACCTCGTGCGGCGGGAGCTCAACGATGAGGCGCGCGAGGCGGAGCTGATCGAACGCCTGCGCGAGATCTATCGGCAGCAGGGGATCGAGGTTTCGGACACCGTGCTGGCCGAAGGTGTCAAGGCGCTGAAGGAAAGCCGGTTCACGTACACGCCGCAGCCGCCATCCCTGAAGCGGACGATGTTCGAGATCTGGGCTGGCCGCAAGCGCTACACACCCTTCGCGGCGGCTCTCGCCGGCATCGTCGTGTTCGCGTTCGGCTACCACTACTTCAACGTGACGCGACCGGCTCAGCTCGCGGAAGATCAGGCTCGGATCGAGATCACCGAGACGCTGCCACGCTCGATCCGGCAGGCGCACGCGGACATCGTGAAGGCGGCGACGGACGCCAGCGTCAAGCCTCGCGCCGACCAGCTGCTCGCCGATGGCGAAAAGGCGATCCGCGACAAGGATCGCGCGGCGGCGAGCAAGATTGCCGCCGAGATGAAGCGCCTCGGCGACGAGGTCACGGCGGAGTACACGCTGACGATCGTCTCCAGGCCCGGCGAAACAACGGGCGTGTGGCGCAGACCGCCACGCGGGGCGACGCAACGGAACTACTACATCATCGTCGAAGCGCTCGCAGCCGACGGCCGCAAGCTGCGCCTCCCCATCCGCAACGAGGAGAACGGCGAGACGGACGTCGTCGACAAGTTCGGTGTGCGGGTGCCGCAGGCCATCTTCGATGCCGTTGCCGCCGACAAGCGCGACGACGGCATCGTCCAGCGCAACCGCTACGGCGTGAAGCGACGAGGGACAGTCAAAGTAGATTATCTCATGCCGTTCGACGGCGGGATGATCACGAAGTGGTGAGGCTGCCGGATGTGGGCGCCGAACCCTCGACGCAGATCGAGTTCAACGGAAGTCGAGCCAAGCATGTGGACCGGCCGTAAGACGCTGAGCGAAATCGAGGGCGCGCTGTCGAAGCTGCGCCGTGACGAAGGTCAACTCGACGGCGCGCTCGCGTCGGCGACGGGCCAGGCCGAGCAGTTGCGCGGCGATCGCGCCAAGGCGCTGCGCGAACTGGCGCGCATCAAGCTCGATGAGATGGCTGCCGGACGGCTGGTGCGAAATCTCGACGCGGCCGAGCAACGCGCCGCGCAGATCCTGGAGAACCGCAGGCTGCGCCTCGAGGCGCTGAACGCCCAGCAGAAGACGCTCGGCGATGAGGTGAGCCGAGCCGAAGCAGAGCGGCACGCCGCGGCTTCCGCGGTCGAGGAGGCGGTGGAGGCCGTCGACACGATCCGCGCCGAGGCGGAGGCGACCGTGCGAAAGTCGGCTGGCTGGATCGCAGCCTCTAAGGTTTACGAAGCCGCCGATCACATTGCCGTCGAAGCCGAAAAGAAAGCGGCTCAATCCGAGGCCGAGCTGGGCTCGAAGAAAAAGCCCTACGACAACGATCCGCTGTTCGCTTACCTGTGGAACGCGAAGTTCGCCACGAGCCGTTATACAGCCGGCAATTTCACGCGCCTCGTCGATCGCATGGTCGCAGATTTCATCGGGTATTCCGATTCGCGCGCCAGCTACGCGATGCTGATCGAGATCCCGTTGCGACTGCGCGAGCACGCCAACCTCCAGCGCAAGGCGGCCGATGACGAGCGGATGTCGATTGCCGCACTCGAGCGACAGGCGATGATCGACGCCGGTATAGAGCCGAAGGAGCGCATTCTCGCCGAGGCCCGCCACAAGCTCGCTTCCGCCGACGCCAACGCCGAGCGACGGCGCGGGCTTCTGACGGAGGTCGAGGCCAAGCGGACCGCGATGCTCGGCGGCGGCAATGACCCGGCCTATACCGAGGCGATGCAGACGATCGTCGAGGGCGACCAGCAGGACGACATCGGCACACTATACCAGGAAGCCAAGCGCACGAGCACGCCGACCGACGACATGATCGTGCGCCGGATCAGCGGTCTGGACGAAAGGCTCGCCGAGATCGACAAGGAAATCGGATCGCTGCGTAAGGCCGCACGCGATATGGCCGATCGCAGAACGGAAGTGGAGAAGGTTCGCGAGCGTTTCCGGACATCCGGATTCGATCATCCCAATGCCACCTTCCGCAATGAAAACGAGATCGGCATCGTCCTCGGCCAGATCCTGGAAGGCGCGGTGCGCAGCGGAATCCTGTGGGACATCCTTCGCGGCGGCTTCGGAACTCGACCGTCACGCGGTCGGCCCGACTTCGGTGCGCCGACGTTTCCGTTTCCGTTCCCCATGCCGGGTGGGGGTGAGGGTGCGCGCGGTGGCGAATGGCGTCAACCCGGCACGCGCGGCGGCTGGACGCCTCCGTTCCCGACAGGCGGCGGCGGTGGTGGGGGGGGCGGCGACAGCGGCGACGACGGCTTTTCGACCGGCGGCTCTTTCTGACTGCCAACGAACCGGCAATCGCGATAGTCTTGCCCGCGCACCTCCACACTTTCAGGATTCCACGGCCCCATGACCACGCCCGCATTCGAGCTCCGCCTCGTCGAAGACAACCTGCATTCGGGTACGGTGCTCGAATTGCCTGCCGACGGCATCAACCGCGTCATCTATGTGGCGCACGGCTCGATCAAGTCGGGCGAGGGCCGTTTCGAGGACAACTCGGCGTGGTGCGGAAAAGGCGCCGCCCGTCTCGTCGCCGAAGCGAACGGCGCGGCGCTGTGGCGGTTCGAGCTCGCGCCGGCGGGTGCACCGCTCTCCTCAGCCGGCACGAAAGCCGGATATACGCGGGTCAAGCTCACCGCGCCGCTCAAGTGGCCGATCGCCGATGCGGTGTTGTTGCGCGCCGACAGCGTCGCGTTCCCGCCGGGCGGTTGCGCTTATCTGCACACTCATCAGGGGCCGGGCATCCGGTGCCTGATCGAGGGCGGTGTGCGGATCGACACCGACGGCCACTCGACGAGCTACGCTCCTGGCGGCGCATGGTTCGAGGCCGGCCCCGTTCCGGTCTTCGCGCAGGCCGCAGCCGACCGCCACAGCCGCTTCATCCGCGTGATGGTGCTGCCGGCCCGCCTGAAAGGTCTAAGCTCGATTGCGTATGTCAACGCAGAGGATAAAGACAAGCCGAAGTCACAAAGCTATAAGATTTTTGTCGATCAGCCGATCGCCGTTTGAAGAATTCAGCCTCCGGAGACGTCGATGCGGATGTTTGCAGCCAGCACTATCGCGCTGGCAACCATGGTGGCGGTGGCGCCGTTCACCGCTGCGCCTGCCGTGGCGCAGGGCTATCCAGAACGATCGGTACGCGTGAACGTCGGGTTCGCGGCCGGCAGCGCTTCTGATGTCGTCTACCGGATCGTGCTGGAGAAGGCCGCCGTCGTTCTCGGCCGTCCGAACATCTTCATCTTCGAGAACATGCCGGGCGCGGGAGGCAACAATGGGCTTGCCAGCGTGAAGCGCGCCGATCCGGATGGATATTCGATCGCTGCAACGGCGGGAGGACCGCTGGCGGTGAACAAGTGGCTGTTCAAGAGCCTGCCGTTCGATCCGGAAGCGGACTTCGAGCCGGTCGCGATGCTGACGATCAATCCGCTCGTCGTGGCCGCGAGCGCGAAAGCGCCGTTCAAGACGCTGGCGGAGCTGACCGCCTACGCCAAGGCCAACCCCGACAAGATAACGTACTCGTCCGTCGGCCCGGGAAGCGGGCAGCATCTGGGGGGAATTCAGTTCGAGCTGCTCAACGGCGTGAAGATGCGGCATCTGCCGTATCGCATCACGGGCCAGCTCGTGACTGATCTGATTTCCGGCGAAGTGCCGCTCAGCTTCCAGAACATCATCAACGTGCTCGAGCAGGCGCGTGGCGGCCAGGTGCGCCTGCTCGCGCTGGCGGCGAAGACGCGGCACCCTTCGATCCCGGATACGCCGACGACGGCGGAGGCGGGAATGCCCGCGTTCCTGTCCAATTCATGGTTCGCCGTCGTCGCCCCCAAGGGCACGCCGCGACCGATCATCGACATCTTGAACAAGGCCACGGTCGCCGCTCTGAGGGATCCCGAGACGATCAAGAAACTTCAGAACATCGGCACGGAGCCGACCCCGATGTCGGCCGACGAGTTCAAGGCTTTCGTCGCAGCGGAGAACCAGAGCTGGAAGGCCATGATCGCCAAGTCCGGGCTGCCGCCGATGTAGTTGCGGACGACGAACGAAAAGAGCGCTGAGCCCGAAAGGTCGCGGTCGCCACGACGACACTTCAGATGGAAGCATGGAGGTTTACTTGACTCGCATCTCGACAGGCTTCTCCCGCGCCGCGATCGCCGCTGCGTTTTCCTCGGCATTCGTGGGCGCGGCGTTCGCTCAGGGCAACTATCCCGAAAAGCCGATCCGCGTGATAAACGCCTTCGCGGCTGGAACGGCCAGCGACATCATTCCGCGGTTCGTGCTCGAAAAGGCCGGCACATTCCTCGGCCCGAACACGACATTCGTGTTCGAGAACGTCCCCGGCGCCGGCGGCAATCCCGGCACGGCGATGCTGACGCGTCAGGACCCCGACGGCTACAAGATCGGCGCCACCGCGATCGGTCCTCTTTCGATCAACAAGACCCTGTTCAAGAACCTCGGCTACGACCCCGAAACGGACATCGAGCCGATCACGCCGACGGCTCAGCTCTCCAATGTGGCCGCGGTCTCGAACAAGTCCGGGCTGAAGTCGCTCAAAGAACTCGTCGACTTCGCCAAGGCGAACCCCGACGCGCTCACCTATTCATCGGTCGGGCCGGGCAGCTCGCAACATCTGGCCGGCGTGCTGTTCGAGCAGCTCACCGGATCGAAGATGCGCCACCTGCCGTACCGCGTGACGGGGCAGCTCGTCACCGATCTCGTCACCGGCGAGGTGCCGCTCAGCTTCCAGAACATCGTCAACGTGCGCGAACAGTTCGTCGGCGGCAACCTGAAGATCCTGGCCATCACCGCGACGCAGCGGCATTCTTCGCTCCCGAACGTGCCGACGGCGGCTGAAGCCGGCCTGCCTGGGTTCGTGACCAGCGCGTGGTTCTGCATCGTCGCGCCGAAGGGCACGCCGAAGGCCATCGTCGACAAGCTCAACGGCGCGATCGTGAAGGCGCTCAACGAGCCCGACATCAGGAAGCGGCTCAGCGATATCGGCGCGGAACCGATGCCGATGGCGCCCGACCAGTTCAAGCGCTTCATCTCGGCGGAGGTGGTGCGCTGGCGCGAGATCGTGACCAAGGGCAAGATTCCGCAGATGTGAGCGAATACCGGGAGCCGACGCCTCGGGAGGGAACATGCGATCGAAGATCCACTCTGTGCTTGCCGTGGCTGTTGCCGTTGCCATGGCAGCGCCGTGGCCCGGCTCTGCAAACGCGCAGTCCTTCCCGACCGGACCGGTGACGATCATCATCCCGATCGGAGCCGGCGGCTCGGACGCTATCGCGCGGATCATCGGCGAACGGGTCTCCAAGACATGGGGGCAGCCCGTCGTCGTGGTCAACAAGCCGGGCGCGGGGACGATGATCGGCACGGAAGCCGTGGCGCGGGCCAAACCGGACGGGCACACGCTCGGCATGGCGATCTCGGCGCTGACGATCAATCCCGCCATCCGCGCCAAGATGCCCTATGACACGTTGAAGGACATCCGCGGCGTCACGCTGCTGGCGAATGCCGCCATGGTCGGCGCTATGCATCCATCCGTACCGGCATCGAACGCCCGGGAGTTCGTCGCTTGGGCGAAAACCAAGAAGCCGGACGAGATCGCTTATCTGACGCCGGGCATCGGCACGCTCGGTCACATCTCGGGCGAACTCTTCCAGGCCGCCGCCGGGATCAAGATGCTGCACGTGCCCTATCAGGAGAGCAATCGCGCCGTGACGGACTTCGTCGCGGGGCAAGGGCAAGTGTTCTTCGGGCTGTGGCAGTCGGTGGAAGCGCTGCTCCGCGCCGACAAAGTGAAGGTGATCGGCATCTTCAACAAGACGCGCATGGCAGACTTCCCGAACGTGCCGACGATCGCCGAGACTCTGCCGGGCGTGGAGATGGTCTCTCGACTCGGCGCGATTGCGCCGGGGGGGACGCCGAAGGCGCTGCTCCAGAAGATCTCCGCCGATTTCAACGCCATCATCCGCATGCCGGATGTGGTGGAGAGATTCCGTCCGTTCGGCATGGTGCCCGTCGGCTCGACACCGGAAGAATTCGACGCCGTCATCGCGCAGGAGATGAAGGACTGGAAGAGCGTGCTCGGAAAAGCGGGCGTCAAGCCGAACTGATCCTTTGCGCGGTCGTTCGGCGGCGCAATTCAATTCAGGGCGTCATCCCGGCCAAGTGAGCGGCACTTTTGCCGCGAACGCGAGCCGGGACCCAGCGAAAAGAGTGCCGAAGGCCCAGAATGAGAGCTCAGAATATCGTGTGCTTTGCACGCGTTTTCCGCTGGGTCCCATGTCTCGCTCGCTCAAGGCTCGCTTCGCAGGGGATGACGGGAGAATTGAATTGCCCTGGGGCGTCAGTGTAGGCCGGCCAGGAAGGTATTGGTCTCGTCGGCGATGTCTGCGAAGCTGGTGGGCTAGCGCGCCGCTCATTCTACCGCACACGGATCAGGCTCATGTCGATCGAACTCAGTCAGCGGATCAACTTCGAATACGGCGTGCCGCGGGAGCTTGCGCCGGGCGTGCAGCGCATCGTGGCGAAGAACCCGAGCCCGATGACGTTCAAGGGCACCAACACCTACATCCTCGGAACCCGATCGCTGGCAGTGATCGATCCGGGACCGGACGACGCCGAGCACTGCGCCGCGATCGTCGCGGCGGTCGCAGGCCGGCCGGTGTCGCATATCGTGCTGACGCATGCCCACGGCGATCACTCCGACGGCGTGCCGCGCCTGATGGATGTGTTGAAAGCGCCGCTTGCCGCCTACGGCTACGAGCCACGTGCGGGCGGGGCGCTGAAGATCACCCCCGATAGCCGCGAGGTCGGCGTCAAGAGCGTGCGGCCCGACATCGTGCTGCGCGACCGAGACCCGATCGTCGGCGAGGGCTGGCGGCTCGAGGCGCTGTTCACGCCGGGGCATGCTCCCGATCACTTGTGCTTCGAGCTGAGCGGCACCGGCATCCTGTTTTCCGGCGATCACGTGATGGGCTGGAACACGAGCGTGGTTGCCCCGCCGGAAGGCAAGATGAGCGACTATCTCGCCTCCCTGGATCGCCTGCGTGGTCGCGGCGACACCCTGTTCCTGCCGGGGCACGGCGGTAAGTTGGCCGAGCCCGAGCGGATGGTGCGCGGCTATCTGATCCACCGGCGGATGCGCGAGGACGCGATCCTCAATGCGATCCGCGAACGCCCGAGGTCGATCGCGGAAATCGTGGCGCTGATCTACCCGACTATTGAGACGAGGCTCGTCCGGGCTGCGTCGCTCTCTGTCCAGGCCCACGTTGAGCACCTGATCGAGCGGAATCTTGTCCGCGGCGACGATCCGATAGCCTTTGATCGCCCGCTTTGCCCCGTTTGACCTGCGACTTGCCCTTGTCGAGCCGGGACTTGATCCGCGCGAAGCGCTGGCCGGGGGAAGCGACCGACGCGTCGATGCGCGCCTGAAGCTCGGACAGGACCCGCCGGACCCGTCTCGAGTTGCTGCCGAAATCGTGCTGACCGAAACGCGACGCACTGCGGATGTCGACCCGCGAGCGGCCACCCTCGCTATTCACGCGCACGATCACATCGTCGTAAAAGCCGATTACCGAGGTCCGGTCCACCGCCTCGATCACGCCGGGCTGGCGCTGCTGCGGTGGGGTTTCGGCTGCGATACGGAACCGCAGCCGTTTCAAGGTTTCGACCGCCAGCTCGTATGTGTCGTCGAGCGGCCTGTTCACGTACAGGGGACGCAGATCCGGGTAGGCTGACTTCTGGAGCTCGGCGAAACGAACGCCGGGATATCGGGAGGGACTGGACGCGCCCGCCCGCTCTCGCTCCGCCGCCAGCGCAGTGAAGGCCGGCGGCGACGACAGATCCGTGCTCGCATCGTTGATCGAGGGAAGATTGTAGTAGGCGGGCGCGAACGCCAGCGGCCAGCAGAACACGCCGCCGGCAAGCAGCACGCCGATCAGAGCCCACGCGCCGCCATCGGCACCGCGGCGCCACACGTCGCCGAGCGCGACGAGACCCAGCACCAATGCGAGGGCCGCGAGACCAAAAGCCACGACGAACAGGTTGAGGGCGAGCGGCGTCGGCATTCCCAGCAGCCGGTGCATCAGGATCGCAGTCACGATCAGCGCGCCGGAAAACAGCGCCACGCGGGGCGTCCATGTCGCGAACAGCGCTGGTGACGAATCGTTCATCCGCGGTCTTTGCCTGATCCGATCGACGGCTGGAATTCAATGGATGGAGATCGAGGCCGACCCCCGATGCATCGAAGCCACCGATCACGGTTTACTCCGGGCGTGGGGCGCCGCCAAGGCGACGGCGGCAACATCTGAGCTTCATACGCGATTCCCGGTTGTGCCGTCGAATGATCGGCGCCGGCCCGAGATTACCGCTTTACGCCGCTGGGCCATGGGCTTAACCGTTCAGCCTGGATAGGCATCGAGAGACCAAGCAGCAGGAGAACCACATGAAGCTCGTTCGATTCGGCGCGGCCGGCCAGGAGAAGCCCGGCGTCGTGGATGCCCAGGGCGCGATCCGCGACCTGTCCGCCCACGTGAAGGACATCACCGGCGAGACGCTTGCTCCGGCTTCGATGGACAAGCTTCGCAAGATCGATCCGGCGAGCCTGCCGCTGGCACCAGCCGGCGCGCGCATCGGCGCTCCCGTCGGCGACGTCCGGAACTTCATCGCGGTCGGCCTCAACTACGCGGACCACGCGAAGGAAGCCGGCATGCCGATCCCGAAAGAGCCGATCCTGTTCAACAAGCTCGCCAACTGCATCATCGGCCCCAACGACGACATCATGATGCCGAAGGGCACGGCCAAGCTCGACTGGGAGCTCGAGATCGCGTTCGTCGTGAACCGCCGCGCCCGCTACGTCTCCGAGGCCGACGCCCCGGACTACATCGCCGGCTACACGATCTGCAACGACGTATCGGCGCGCGACTGGCAGATCGAGCGCTCGGGCGGCCAGTGGATGAAGGGCAAGTGCATGGAGAACTCTGGCCCCCTCGGCCCGTGGCTCGTGACGCCCGACGAGGTCGGCGATCCGCAGAACCTCGACATGTTCCTCGACGTGTCCGGCACCCGCATGCAGAAGGGCAACACGAAGACGATGATCTTCGGCTGCCACTACCTGATGCACTACATCACGCAGTTCATGATGCTCGAAGCCGGTGACGTCGTGACCACGGGTACGCCTCCGGGCGTGGCGCTAGGCCAGAAGCCGACCCCGACGTTCCTGAAGGTCGGCGACGTGATGCATCTCAACATTCAGAAGCTGGGCGAGCAGAAGAGCAGAATCGTCGAGTTCAAGATGTGAGGTGATCGAAACGGCGGCCATCACACCATCTTGTGACTGGCCGCCGCACCAATTCGTGTCCTAGGATTGCGAAGGTCGCCATCAGAGCGGCCTTCATTCGTTTTGGAGGAACGCCATGACGTCGGTCGTGTTCCGGGTTGCAACGATTGCATTGGGTTGTGGCATCGCCGGCGGTGCAGAGGCCCAGATCGTGCGCAAGGACTTGTCGGTGGACACTGCGCTCGTGATCGCGACGACGGCGATGGCGGACTGCAAGGCGAAAGGCTTCCGCGTTTCTGCGGCCGTGGTCGGTCGCAACGGTGAAGTGCTGGTTCACCTGCGCGGCGACAACACCAGTCCGCACACGATGGAGAACAGCTTCAAGAAGGCGTTCACGTCGCGCACGTTCCGAATTCCATCGGGCGAGATGGAAGAGCGGCTGAAGAAGAACCCGGCCATGGGCGCGCAATATCTGACGGGCTTCACCACCGCCCGCGGCGCGCTGCCGATCAAGATCGGCGACGACACTGTCGGTGCCGTGGGCGTCAGTGGCGCACCGGGCGGCGACAAGGACGAAGACTGCGTGAAGGTCGGCATCGCCAAGGTGGCGGATCAGTTGAAGTAGATCAGGTAGCCTGACCAACATGGCCTGGGACGACATCTCCCTCTGCGTTCCCGGAAGCCGAGTTTTTTCCTTTGCCGGCGACTGCGGCGCGAAGGCGCGCCCGATCGCTGCCGGCCGGGCGAGACTATCCGGGATCTTTCTCCTTCCGAGAGGTGTGAAGACCCCGGATCTTCACGCTCCGACCCTTCGGTCGGACCGCTCGTCCGGGGATGCGAATCCTTGGGAGTGCTACCAAGAAATCATGCTGCTTTCCAATCGGGCCGCGTCAGGCCGAGGTTGGCGCGCAACGTGGTGCCTTCGTAGCGGGTGCGAAAGAGGCCGCGCCGCTGCAGCTCGGGGATCACCAGCTCGATGAAGTCGACGAGGCTGCCGGGGAACACCGGCGGCATGATGTTGAAGCCGTCGCAGGCTTTCGTCGTCAGCCACTCCTCCATCATATCAGCGATATCGGTTGGTGTGCCGATCACCTGGCAGTGGCCGCGTGCGCCTGCGATGTGGCGATAGAGATCCTTGATCGTGTAGCCCTCGCGCACGGCGAGATCGTACATCAGCTTGGATCGGCTGGAGTTGATCTTCTCGTGCGGAAGCTCGGGGAGCGGACCATCGACATCGCAGCCGGTGAGGTCCCATTCGAGGCGCTTCGACAACAACTGCAGGCCGACGACGGGATCGATGAGATCCTGCAGCACCTCGACCTTTTCGGCGGCCTCGTCGCGGGTGCGGCCGACACACACGAACAGCCCCGGCATGATCTTGAGGCTGTCGGGATCGCGGCCGTATCTGGCCATGCGCCCCTTAACGTCGGCGTAGAAGGCGCGTGCCGGCTCGATGTGCGTCTGCGCGCCAAATACGACCTCGGCGGTTTCGGCGGCGAGATCCTTGCCGTCTTCCGAAGCTCCCGCCTGCACCATGACCGGCTCGCCCTGCGGCGACGGCGGCACGTTGAGCGGTCCTTTCACGCGGAAGAACTCGCCGCGATGCTGCATCGCATTGAGCTTGGCGCGGTCGAGATAGATGCCCAATGACTTGTCACGCACGAATGCGCCTTCGCCCCACGAGTTCCACAAGCCGCGCACGACATGCGCGAACTCCCGGCCGCGGCGATAGCGCGCCGTCTTCTCCATATGGGCGTCGAAGCCGAAGCTTTCGGCCTCGAGGGCATTGCCCGACGTGACGAGGTTCCAGCCGGCGCGGCCACCACTGATGAGGTCGAGCGATGCGAAATGGCGCGCGATCAGATAGGGCTGATCGTAGGTCGTGGTCGCCGTGCAGACCAGCCCGAGGTGCTTCGTGTGCTGGGAAAGCGCGCCCATCAGCGTGAACGGTTCGATCCAGGTGCTGTAGCTGTCGCGCTCCATCGCTTCCAGCGAGCCACGCCACCACGTCACCGAGTCGGCCATGAAGAACATGTCGAACAGGCCGCGCTCGGCGAGCTTGGCCAATTCGATCAAGTGGGGAAGGTTGGAGCCGGAGTCGGCGATCCCATCGGGATGCCGCCATGCCGCGAGGTGGTGGCCGCACTGCCAATAGAACATGCCGAGCTTCATCTGTGGCATGCGTTCCTCCCGGTTCGTCGCTTGCGGACGGCAGACTACCATCCAAGCTTATCCCGCAAATGGCCAATTGCACTTGGGCTGCCGGCACGCGAAACTGGACGAAACAATACGCGAGGGAGGAACAGGCGATGCTCGACAGACGCAATTGGCTCGCCGGCTCGGCCGCAGGCACAGCGATGCTCGGCTTAGGTCCCAGTCCAGTGCTCGCGCAAGCGGGTGGAACGCCGGTCAGAATTGTATTCCCGTTCGGGGCCGGAGGTGGCGGAGATGCCATCAGCCGGCTCGTCGCCGAGTGGATCGCGCCCGCGCTCAAACGATCGGTGATCGTCGAAAACCGAACGGGCGCGGACGGCCGGATCGGCATCGGATCGGTGAAATCGTCGCCGCCCGACGGCAACACGCTGCTGATCACGACCGGCCCGACGATGTGGCTGATGCCGCTCGTACACAAGGCTCCGGGCTACGACCCGTTCAAAGACTTCGCTCCGATATCCCTTTTGGCCCGCTTCGAGTTCTGCGTCGCCGCGGCGCTCAATACGGGGATCAAGTCGATCGAGGAGTTGACGCCGTGGGTGAAGGCCAATCCCGACAAGGCCACCTATGGATTGCCCGGCGCCGGTACGATCCCGCACTTCACCGGCGTGGCGCTTTCCAAGCTGATCGGCGTCGACATGCGGCGACTGCCGTATCGCGGCGGAGCACCGGCGATGAACGATCTGGTCGGTGGACAGATCCCGCTCTCGGTCGGCACCGTAGCCGATGCGCTTCAGCAGCATCGCGCCGGCAAGATTCGCATCCTGGCCGTGACGAGCAAGACGCGCTCGCCGTTCCTCCCCGACGTGCCCACGATGATCGAGAGTGGTTTCAACCTCGAAAGCGACGCCTGGTACGGCTCCTGGGCGCCTGCCGGTACGCCGGATGCCATCGTCGCGGCCCTCAATGCGGCCGTCACGCAAGCCTTGAAGGTGGAGACAAACAGGAAGCGCCTCGAAGGGCTCGGGCTCATACCCGACGGTAGCACGCCTGCTCGACTGGTCGAGATCATGCGCGAAAACACCGCGCGGTGGTCGGGCATCGTCAAAGAGAGCGGCTACTCGATGGAGAAATAGCCGCCCGACGTCGTCATGACCGCGGCGGCCGCCAAAGCAGGACGTATTGGGCCAGCAATACGGCGGCATCGAACTCCCGCTCCTGCGGGTTCGCCGACAGGCATCTTACGATGTCGCCATCCGACGTGGCGAACATGGCGACGAGCGAACGGGTTCCGGTGTCCGCGCCGGCCGCCGCGCGCCAGCGTCGATCGAACAACATGCCGTCCAGGTTCGCCAGCCGCTCGCGACGCTTCGCCTCCTTTTCGGGTGGGAATACCAGGACAAGCCGGTTGGCATGGGCGCCTGCGAAAATGCGCTCGATCTCCCAGCCGAGACCTTTCGTGTGACCGGGAACGACGACGATCATGATGGCCCGAACCATCCAGCTCTCGACGGCTTCACGCCACGCGGTGTCATCCGCCTCGAAATAGGCCCGGACTGCGCCGAAATCCGGCCGCGCCTCGCCGGGCTGGCCGATCGCGATGAACGGGCCGATCGCCTGCATCTCGTCCTCGATCGCCTGCTCGAGGCGGACCTTCCCACGGTGCCACATCAGCCGCCCGATGCCCGAGCGCGTGTACTCGGTCCACAGGAACCGCCAGATGTTCAGACTGAAACGCGAGCTCTTCTGAACCATCGCGTCGTCGTCGCGAAAGGAACGCAGGTAGATGACCGGCGCCCTGCCGTCGCGTGCGACGAGCGTTTCGGCGTTGGCGCGGAAGCAGACGGTTCCCCGAACCCCCAGGTAGAAGGCAGCTGCAACAAAAAGCACGAAATAGTCGCGGTAGTCCTTGTTCAATCCCTGCGTATAGAAGCCGAGCACCGCCGCGGCCAGGAACAGCAGCGAGAAGAACCAGTAGACAGCTCCCAACCCTGGCCGCAATGGAGCTTCGAGGAAGGCGGGTCTCGACTTCGGCGCGCCGATCTTGTTCCGCAAGCCGGCCAGACCTTCCATCACGGCCGCCACGGGGACGCCGAGCCCGGGCACCATGACCGCCGGGTCGGGCTTCGCGGAATCCATCTCCTTGGCGAATTGATCGAGATCGACATCAATCATGGCACCCTCGCGCAGCACACTCTGCACGGTGCCATGAGCACGGCCCTCTGCCAAGCCGGAGGCTCAAGCGCTTTCCGCTCGATATGAATCGCGAACTCGCAGGTTGGGTCGAGCCCTGCGAGGCCCAACATCCCCATGCCCTGCCGGGAATTGTTGGGCCGCAGCCCGCTGCAGAAGCGGTCCTTGACCCAACCTACGTGGAAAGCACTCTAATTCGCTTCCGCCTCGATCTCCTCGCCTTCGACGTAGGCTTCGCCGAGCTTTTCCATGCCGAGCTGGTGGCGGATCTTGCGGAGGTCGGCAGGGCCCGGCTGGAAAGGATAGCTCGCGATATTGGACGGCGGGCTGTCGCCATAGGGGCGATCGCAAGCGGAAAGATCCTCGCGGAACTTGCCGGGGCAACCGGACGTGCGGAACGCCAAGCCCTGATCGATGAAGGTCTGCAATTCGCCATTGGGAATGCCGAAGTCCGCGACACGGCCGGCGTCGTCGAAGCGCATCTGATCCACGCGCACGCCGCGATAGTCGATCAGGTAGCGCGCGACCTGCACGCGCCGCCACTGATCGCGAGGCGTCGCCGGCAGGTGATCCATCAGCGAGCCCTTCTCGGGGAAGAAGCAGAACATGTGGCTGTGGCCGCCCATGTCGACGAGGCGCTGCACCAGCGTAAGGATATCGTGCTCGGTCTCGCCCATGCCGACGATGATGTGTGCGCCGAACTTCTCGCGTCCGAAGATGTCGCGCGCGTCCTCGAGGATCTCCCAGTATTTCGCCCAGGAATGTGGCGACTGGACGCCTTTGCCGCGGGTGCGGTCGAAGATCTCGGGCGTGGCTGCGTCGAGCGCAACCGTGAAGATATCCGCGCCCAGGCCGTGGAGTTGCTTCACGTCCGCGCGAGACATGGTGGTCGGGTTCGACAGGATCGAGACGGGGACGGTCGCGGGATCGATCCGGTCGGTCCAGGCTTTCAGGACAGTCACCGTGTCGGCATCGGAATTCGGATGCGTGATCATCGAGATGCACATGCGGTGGAACGGCGTGTTCTCGCCGTCGCGTGCGACCTTCTCGATGATCTCGGCCATCGGCACCGCGGGCCAGTCGACCCGAATGAAATTGCGGTCGGCATAGTCGCGATCGGCCTCGCGGTGGCGGGCGAGACCGCAATAGGCGCAGTTGGCGCGGCAGCCTTCGGGATAGGTCAGCAGCAGATTGAGGCAGCGCGTGCACGAGCAGCCGTGCATCTTGCCCGGCATGATGCCGAGCGTGATAGCCGCGGCCGTCGAGAGCTGCACGTATTCGGGCGATCGCATGTGCGGCGTGAGCCGGTTGTTGTTGGGCAGATAGACGCCGGCCGGCGGCACGTTTGCGTGCTTCACCCGCGCGCCGTTCTTTGCGTCACGCGGTGTGGGAGCGGGCGCGCGCGGGACCATGTCGGACGCGGCGTTGTAGTCGAGGCCGGCCGCTCCCTTCGCTGAAGGAAGCGCAACTTCACGTTTGAGGCAGGACATTCATGCGCTCCCGGATTTACTTCGCCGATACCGGCATCGCCACCTTCGCCAACTCCGGCTCGCGACCGATGAGTTTCAGGTAGACTTCCTCCACCGCCGTCGGAACCGCCTCGTGCCGCTCCCATGCGTTCAACGTGTCGAGCGGGATACCGTAGGCGGCGGCGAAGGCCTCGCGTGACATGCGCAGCTTCTGGCGCACGAGTTTGGCGAGCGCGAGCCGTCGCGCGCGCGAGGGCCGCTCGGGTGTCGACAGCGGTGCGGCGTCTGGATCGGCGGCGACATCCGCGGCGATCTCCTCGTCCGTTTTCGCGTCGAAAGCCTTCCAATCTGCGGCGGTCATGCCGTGCTTGTCCCGCTCACCGCCACGATCATCGTCCATCTTCGATGTATTTCGATCGATCATGTTTCTCAGCCTTTCGAGCAGAAATGATACGAAATCTGCCATTCCGCTCAGTGTAGACGACTACCAGAAGGTTGTCCCCTGCGCGTCCGGTGAGACACCACCGTTCCTCCCCGGTGTCGTAGTCCGGCTCCTCGATTCGATCAGGATCTTCGAACACCATTCGAGCGGTTTCAAAAGCGATGCGATGTTTTTGTAGATTGGATCTCGCTTTGTCGTCATCCCACTCGAAATCCTCGTCTTGCACATCATCCCTCCCATCCCCAGCCCACTACCCCGCGCATGCCGTCGCTACCGATCGTTGCGGTATGGTGGCAGACCCGGAGGGGCGGACACCACCGATCTTGATCGAGCAACAAGCATGCTGCTGCTCGTAAGGTCGGCCGATGGCGTTTGCGATGGCGACGGCGCCGTCGGCGGGGAAGGCGATGCCGTCGAGGCCGGCCATCACGGCATAGGCGTCCGTCACGCGCTTGTGCATTCCCGCGGGGCGGGCACAACCGAGCAGCACTTGGCGGTCGGGCAACCGTTGCCGCGCCTCCAGGAAAATACGTCCGACGTCCGCCGTGGAAGGCGTCGCAAACGTACCGGGCTTGGCATAGAACGGCATGACGACGACGAGCACGAGCGAGTGGATGCCGTGCCGCGCGCAGATGTCGAGCGCGGTGGCCTCGCCGACGATGCGGCCGTAGTGCAGGCCGATCACGATATGCGGCACGATCTCCATCTTCGTCGAGCACAGCGCGGCGAGCGTTCTCTCGAAATCGGCGACGGGACGGTCGAGGTGGTAGACCTCGCGGATCGTCTCTTCGGCGCCGATCACGTCCATCATCGCAGTGTCGACGCCGGCGCTCTCCATCGCCTTGGCGCGGGGCTCATCGAGCAATGCGGAATGGATGGCGACCTTCAGGTGCGGGAAGTCGCGCTTCAGCTTCTCGACGACAGGGAGATACTTCTCGTACTTGATCTCGTTCCTCCGGTTCGAGCCGCCCGACAGCAGGAAGCCCTGCAGATCCTGCAACATCACGAGGTCTCGAACCTTCCGGTCGAGCATCTCCGGCGACGTGGCCGGGATCATCGGATCGAGAATGCGCGCCTGGCAGTGATCGCAATCCAGCGCGCAGGCGCCGGCCGTGACCGAAAAGGCCGGGAAGGAGTTCTTCGAGCAACCTTGCATCTCGGAGGAGGAGTACTCCTTGAACGTGGGCGTGGAGAAGCGAATGGCGCGGCGTGCGAGGGGGGAGGAGAAAGACCGCTCCAGCTCGGCCACCAATCCGGCGTCGAACTCCCCGTCCTCCAGCGCTTCGATCTCGCGGATCTTCTCCAGCCAGCCCATCGCGTTCCTGCCCTTGTCTCGGTTCGTCTCACCTTGCATTCGAACATCTGCATATTCTAACGTTTCCCGACGAACGCCAAGCCCTACCGAAGATCGCAGGCCAAAATGTCCGTCGCATCACGCCCCGCCGTCCCGATCGCCATCATAGGCGTCGGCTGCCGGTTTCCCGGCGGCGTGCGCGATGCGGGGAGCTATTGGGACCTGATGCAGCGAGGCCGATGCGCGATCCGCGAGATCCCGCCGGAGCGCTGGTCGCTCGCGGGCTTCCACGATCCAGCGCCCGACCTTCCTGACCGATCCTACAGCAAGTGGGGCGGATTTCTCGAGGATATCGGCGGGTTCGATCCGGCCTTTTTCGGAATTTCCCCGCGCGACGCCGAGGGTATGGACCCGCAGCAACGCTTGCTGCTGATGGTCGCGACGGAGGCGGCCGGGGATGCGCGGCTGCCGCTATCCTCGCTGCGGAGCGCGACGACGGGCGTGTTCATCGGCGTGTCGAACATCGACTATGGCCTGCTGCAACGATATCGGCCCGGGACCGGCGAGCAGCAGGCGGGGACGGGGACCGCGCTGTCGATCGTCGCCAACCGCGTGTCGAACAGATTGGACCTTTCGGGACCGAGCCTGGGTGTGGATACGGCCTGCTCATCGGCGCTGGTGGCCGTCGATATCGCATGCCGCAACCTCGCCGACGGCACGTGCGCGCTAGCGTTGGCGGGTGGCGTCAACGTGCTGCTCGATCCGCGGATGTTCATCACGTTCAGCCGGGCGCACATGCTTTCGCCGACGGGCCGCATCCGCGCGTTCGACGCGGGCGCGGACGGGTTCGTGCGGGGCGAAGGCGTCGGCGTCGTGCTGCTAAAGCGGCTCGATGAGGCGGCTCGCGACGGCGATCCGGTGGTGGCCGTGATCGAGGCGACCGCCGTCAACCAGGACGGGCGCACCGGCACCATCACGGAGCCGAACGGCGAAGCACAGGCAGCCATGCTGCGCGCCGCGCTGATGCGGGCCGGGATCGAGCCGGGCGCGATTTCGTATGTAGAGGCGCACGGCACGGGCACGCCGGTCGGCGATCCGATCGAGGCGAAAGCGATCGGCGCCGTGCTGGGGAACGCGCGTGGCCGAGCGGGGGCGTTGCCGGTCGGGTCGGTCAAGACGAACATCGGGCATCTCGAACCGGCGGCCGGCATTGCCGGTCTCATCAAGGCGGCGCTCGTGCTGCAACGGCGCGAGATCCCGCCGAGCCTCGGCTTCGAACGCGCCAATCCGGCGATCGATCTCGACGGGCTGGGGCTGGAGGTGGCGGCGAAGGAACTGCCGCTCGGCGAGACGCGCGGGACATCGCGCGTGCTCGTCAATTCGTTCGGGTTCGGCGGTACGAATGCGTGTGCGGTGCTGCGATCAGCGGAACATTTCGGACGGGTAAAGGCCCCGGCTCTTCGCGCTGACGCGCTACGGCCGGGGACGCAGGAAAATGTAATCACCGCCAACTGCGGGCCGCTTCCGATCCCGATTTCCGGGCCGACACGAAGGCACGTGGAGGCATTCGCGGCGCGACTGGTGAGAGCGATCGACGAGGACGAGTTCTCGGGGCACTCGTTGGCGGAGATCGCGTCGGCGCTCGCGCAGCAATGCGATCACGGCGAGCACCGCCTGGTCATCATCGCGGCAAGCTTCGATGAACTTCGCGAACGGCTCGACGTCGTTGCGACAGGTCGCGAGATGCCGAAACGGGACCGCCGTGCGCCGCCCGACATCGTCGAGGGCAAGCCGCGCACTGCGCCTCGGCTCGTGCTGACGATGACGGGGCAGGGCGGACAATGGTGGGCGATGGGGCGAGAGCTGTTCCATCTCGATCCGGTGTTCCGCGGTGTGTTCGAAGACTTCGATCGTGTGTTCGCCCCGGTCGCGGGCTGGTCCGTGATCGCGGAGTTGCTTGCCGACGAAAAGGCGAGCCGGATCGACGACGCGGCGATCACGCCGGCCGTCATGTTCGCGTTCCAGGCGGGGCTTGCCGCCATCTGGCGCGCGCGCGGCGTGGAGCCGTCGATCGTGCTGGGCCACAGCTTCGGCGAAGTGACTGCCGCTTACCTCGCCGGCGGCATCGGCATGGCGGATGTCGCGCGGCTCGTCACGCATCGCGGGCTCATTCGCGGCAAGGTCGACCGGCGCGGGACGATGGCCGCGATCGGGCTCGGCGCCGAGGCAATTCAAGCGTGGCTTCCAGCAGACGGTAGCATCGAGATCGGCGGGTACAATTCGCCTGGGATGGTGACGCTGACGGGCGAGGAGGCGTCGATCGACAGCCTGATCGCGCGGCTCGATGCAGAAGATCCGCCGGTTCTGACGCGAAAACTGGCGCTGGACTTCGCTTATCATTCGAGCTGGTTCGAGCCGGTCGAAGGCGTGTTCAAGGACGATGTCGGCGTGCTCACCACATCGGCGCCAAAGCTGCCGGTGATCTCGACGGTCACGGGCGCACTCAACGCCGATTTCAGCGCAGACTACTGGTGGCGCAATCTGCGGCAGCCGGTGCTCTACCAACAAGGCATCGAAACCGCGCTCGACATGGGCGGCGACGTGTTCCTCGAACTAGGCCCGCATCGCACGCTGTCGAGCATGACGGCAGCGTGCGCGGCGGCACGCGAGCAAAATGTAACGACGGTGTCCACGCTGGACCGTTCGTGGGGCGATCTCGTTTCACTCGCGGTGGCGACCGCGCAACTTCACGTCGCGGGTGTTGCGATCGATTGGAAGGCCGTGACCGGCCTGGACGGGCGTCACGTCCAGCTACCGGCGCGGCCCTGGCTGTTGCGCGACATCTGGTCGGAACCCGGAGAGGCCGCGCGGCACTTGCGACCTGCGGCAGTGCATCCGCTCGCCGGCCGTCTCGTCGGCGGTCCGACGCCGATCTGGTCGAACGAGATTTCACTCGGCAGCCATCCCTGGCTCGGGGATCACCGGCTCGATCGCGCTTGCGTGATGCCGGCTGCTGCGTATCTCGAAATGTTGGTCCATGCGGCGCGCCACGCGCTCGAATGCGATCGGGTCGAGCTGGTGGACGTGTTGTTTCCAGCAGCGCTCTACATCGGTCCTGACGACGAGATCGTCGTGCAGACACGATTTGATCCGGTTCTGCGCCGAATCGACATTCATACGCGCGCTCGCGGCAGCGAGGCGTGGGAGTTGCGCGCATCGGCCCGGGCTTATCGCTTCGACGGCGATACAGCATCGCTCGACGCACCACGTTCGAAGAGCGGCGCGAAGACGCTCGATACCGATGCTTTCTATCGGGACGCGGAGGCGCTCGGCTACGGGTGGGGGCGACATTTCCGGCGGCTGCAAAAGATCGAGATCGACGCAGCAGGCGTGACCGGCGTGATCCGTGCTGCCGAGGGCGGCCAAGCGTTCTCGTTCGATCCGGCTGCGATCGACTCCGCATTGCAGCTCACGCTCGCGACTGAAGACCCATCGCGCCGCTCGCGCCGAATTCCGCAGCGGATCGAACGTGTGATCGCCAACGGGCGGCTCGGCATCTCTGTCGTCGCGCGATTGACGCGGCACACGGCTTTGGCGGACGGCGATGACCTGTGCAGCATCGCGATCGGTGATCCGACCAGCGGAATGCTCGTCGAGCGACTGCATGCGAAGCCCTGGTCGCAGGGCTCGCGAGCGCCTTCGACGCCCCGACAGCCCCTGCAGGCCGGCCGAGATCTGGCCAGCCGGGGTGCTCCGCGGTTCCATCTCGAGACATTCGAGCCGATCACGCTTTCAGCGGTACGGCCGGCGGCTGCCGGCTCGTGGCTGATGGTAGGCGTGCGCGGCTGCGATGCCAGCCACCGGATCGCTTCGGCATTGATGCAGCGCGGTCACGATGTGGACATCGTCGGCGTTCCGCTGCAGGCGCTCGGTGAGGCCGATGCTCTGCGGGACATGATCCGATCGGCGTTGGGCGAACACAAGAGCACCGGGATCATCAATGCGCTCGCACTCCACCAGATAGCGACAACCGACATCGCGCGCACAGCGCAGATGCACACGAGGCTGGCGTTGGCGTTCGCGCAGGCACTCGCGGCAGTCGTTACCGATACGAGCACCGCGCGTCGCGTCGTGGTGATGACGCAGGGCGCACGCGCCGTCGACGACCGCTGCATCATCGGCGAAGCAGGTATCGCCCAATCGGTGCTGCACGGATTCTATCGGACGATGGCGATGGAGACGGCGGACATCGAGCTGCAGCTCGTCGATCTCGCCGGGATCGACGGTCGCGCCGCGGAATTCGTGTGCGATGTTCTCGCAGCGCCGCCAGATGAAACCGAGATCATCCTTCGCGACGGGCTCGCATTCGGGGCGCGATTGTCAGAGGTGTCGCCCGACGAGCTTCCGTTGCGACGGGTTGCGCGGAGGAAGCTCGGCGCGCGAGAGAGCTTCGCACTCCGCCGTACCGGCGGCCACGGTACGGACGGACTGCGCTGGCGGGAGCTGCCGATCGCACCGCCGGGGCCGGGAGACGTCCAGATCGAGGTGAGCGCCGTCGGGCTCAACTTCCGCGACGTGATGGCGGTGTCGGGACTTCTGCCGGCTGATGCCGAGCCGGTGCCGGCCGTGCGAACACTCGGGCTCGAAATGGCAGGAACCGTCTTCGCGACCGGAAGCGGCGTCGCGGACTTGAAGCCGGGCGACCGCGTTCTCGGCATGGGAGCGTCGGCGCTGCAACGCTTCGTGACGTGGCCGCGTGCGCTGCTCGCGCGTGTGCCGGCCGGCTTGTCGTCCGCGGAAGCCGCCACGCTGCCATCGGCCTATCTCACCGCGCACTACGCCCTGAACGTCGTCGCGCGGCTCGCGGCAGGCGAGACTGTTCTCGTTCACAGCGCTTCGGGTGGCGTAGGTCTCGCCGCCATCGCGCTCGCACGGCGCGTAGGCGCGCGAATTATCGCGACAGCGGGAAGCGACAAAAAACGCGCGTTTCTGCACGATCTCGATGTTTCCCTCGTGTTCAATTCGCGCGATCTCGGATTTGCGGCAGCGGTGCGCGAGGCAACCGGTGGACGAGGCGCGGACGTCGTTCTGAATTCGCTGGGCGGCGCGGCCATCGACAAGAGCCTGGAATGCCTCGCGCCCTATGGCCGCTTCCTCGAGCTGGGCAAGCGAGACATCTACGGCGACGGCGCGATGATGCTGAAAGCGCTGCGCGCGAACGGTTCGTTCCACGTGATCGATCTCGCCGCGATGATCCGCGACAAACCCCTTGAAGCCGGACGACTGCTCGGCGAGGTGATGGACATGTTCGAGCGGGGCGAGATCGCCGCGCTGCCGCACGTCGCATATGCCGGCGGCAACGTGCGCGCGGCGTTCGCGGATTTCGCAGCAGCGCGTCACATCGGCAAGATCGTCGTCGACATGGAAGACCCGGCGATGGAGATCGAACGTGACGGCGAGTTGCGGCTCGATCCGCAGGGAACATATCTCGTCACCGGCGGCACGCGCGGGTTCGGCGCGCGCGTCGGCGAGTGGCTGATCGCTCGTGGCGCAGGCCGCGTGGTGGCGGCGTCGCGCGGTGTGGTGCGAACGAGCGAGTTGGACGGACGGCTGCAGACAATCCCGCTGGATGTCGCGGACATCGAAGCGACCTACGATGCGATCGCCGCGATCGCGCGTAGCGACATGCCCTTGAAGGGCGTCGTTCATGCGGCCGTGGTCTACGACGATGCGCCGATTGTCGGGATGACGGCGCAGCACATCGCCGAGGTGATGGCGCCGAAGGCCGGTGGTGTCGTGAACCTGACGAAGGCCGTCGAGCGTCATTCGCAGAGGCTCGATTTCTTCGTCTCGTTCTCTTCGCTGGCGGCGGGCATCGGCTGGCCGGGGCAAGCGAACTATGCCGCAGCCAATGCGTTTCTCGAAGGCGTCGCGCACTGGCAACGCGCGCGCGGCATTCCCGGACAATGCATCGCGTGGGGCGCGCTCGGCGAAAGCGGGCACGTTGCGCGCAGCAGCGAGATGCAGGCGTTTCTCGACAGCGCCGGCTGGATCGCGATGGCCGACGACGCAGCGCTCGATGCAATGGGAGCGGCACTGGCCAGCGATGCGCCCGTCGTCACGATCGCGGCGGCCGACTGGCCGAAGCTCGCCGCTCTCTATCCGCTGGTCGGGCGGGCAAGGCGAACGAGCGAACTCGTGGTGCGTGGGGCATCGAACGACGTCGCACGCGCCGGACTTGGCGGGCTTGCCGGTGCCGCTCTGATGCAGGCGGCGCTCGAACTCGTGCGCCGGGAAGCCGCCAAGGTGTTGCGCACCGAGCCCGGCGAACTCGCCGGCATCGAGCGGCTCGACGAGGCCGGGATCGATTCGCTGTCGTCTTTCGAGCTCAGGAACCGGATCGGTCGATCTGCCGGCATCGAGCTGCCGATGCCGGCATATGCGAAGGCTCGCACGTTCGCGGCGCTCGGCGCGGTCGTCGCGGAACTCACCGAGCAGAGTGGCCGAGCGCCTCGGTAGCCGAGCAGCGGTCGAGGCCGCTACTTGTGCGATTTCATCATGCCGAGAGTGAACAGATAGTCGTCGCCATCCTTCGGCTTGTGGCACTCGAAGCAAGCCTTGAGGTTGGCCTTGTCGTTGACCGCCCTCGCCGGGGTGTACGCTTGGTATTCCCACTCGCCGTTGCGCAGGTTGTCCGGGTATTCCTTGCCCCAGCCGGTGCGCTTCTCCATCACGGCGTAGGCGGCAAGCTCGTCCTTCACGAAGTGACCATCGGGCCCCTTGAGAGGCGCGCCGGTGGGATCGGCCTTCGACTTGAAGCTCTTCATGACGATCCAGGTGCCGCTGGGGATCGGTTTGCCGGCCTTGGCGGCGTCGACAGCATCCTTGGTCGTGTAGAACTCGCGGTACAGCTTGTTCTTGGGATTGCTCACGACGCCGTACTTGACGCCCTTCTCGTAGGCGGCGGGGAACTTGACGAGGTCCGGCCCCGCGTTGACCTGGACGATGGCCGTGCCGGCGAGAAGGACACCTGCAAACGTGGCTGTGGCTGCGGCGGCAAGCAATCTCATGGCGGTTCTCCCTTTGAAAAAAAATCGATGGTCTACGGCAGTCGGCACTTCCCGCAAGGGGGAGCGCATCGAAACTATACGGAGGCGGCACGGAATAGTTTCAACTAATCGCGAGGCACCGGTTGTCTGGCGGCGCCACATGACAGAACCGCCACTACCCTGGCAGCCCGGACCGTCAGCAGTCCCCCCAGACTCCGGAAGTATCCAGGAGATTCAACGATGTGCGCAAGGGGCCAGGACCGACCTACGCGCTCTCGGCAGCGAGAGGCTTGCTGTTCGTCCGGTCCTTGGGAGGTTAGCTGAAAGTTGGGTTGACGTGGGGACGGTAGAGGTTGACGCCGAGCTGACGAAGTTGCCGTGCAGAGTCGGCCGTGGCTGCTCAAGCACACTCCCGTACCGCGCTCGATCCCGCTGGCTTCGGTGCCGCTGGAAAACTTGACCGGAATGATAGCGCGCCCCCACTGTTGTTACGGAATGCAACATCTTCCCTGATCTGGCACGGGATCGAAAACGCACAGGGCGACGATGACAAAATGGGTGCTAGTAACTGGCACATCCCGTACCTCTGAGGACGAGGCTCGGCAGCGCGCGTATGTTGTCGGCTGTGCTCTGGCTCGTGCTGGCCTCGGATTGGTGGTGGGCGATTGGCCAGGTGTGGACGCTTCGGCGGCTGAGGGCTTTAATTCCGAGCTTTCGCGGCAACCGGCGATAGATAACAACCGCTTTATCCAGATACGCTACCGTTCGTGGAGCAATGGTTGGAAATGGATGAAAGGTCAGTACAGAGCCTCGCCCACACAAACGATGACCGCGCGCACAGGCCGGCAAGCAATTGAAGAAGCCATATCGAGATGCGACGCGGCCATCATGATAGGAGGTGGCAGCGGTACCTTGCGCGTGGCCCGTCAGTTCATAAGCGTAGGAAAGCCCGTGTTCCCGCTCCCATTCACAGGAGGACGCTCGGATGAAGTTTTCCAGGAACTTCTGCGCGGGTGGTATGACAACCCCATTCCGGGATTGACGCGAAATCAGGTCCTTCGGCTTGCGTTGCCGTGGACGACCGGCGCGAGCACTTTGATCGAGCTTATGCGCGGGACCCTGGCAGATCATCCGGACATCTTCATCTCATATCGGCGCGCCGACAGTGGCTCAGCTGTTGGCCGTCTGCACCGTGATCTTTCAGACTACTTCGGCAACAAACGAATTTTTGTCGATGAGACGCGGATTGAGCCAAGCGCAATCTGGGAAAAGTCGATCACCGATGCCATCGACCATTGCAAGCTGGGTCTGGTTGTCTTTGGCAAACGTTGGCTAGACGGACGGCTCAGTGAGCAAGGAGACGTGTTAAAGCTGGAAGTCGAGAGGCTTCTAATGTCCAAAACCGTTCTGCCGATCCTCGTCGATGATGCGGGCATCCCGACTGCAGATCAGTTACCTACGGGCCTGCAGCGGTTGCCGTCTATACAGGCGCGTCCAATTAGCAATGCAAATTGGGACGTCGTAATGCTTGAGTTGATCCGCACTATCGAAGCCATCTTGACGAGACCGCTGAAAGTCGAGGAACGCACCACGACCGAGTCTGCAGCACCCCCAGATTCCTGACGTGCCCGGCCTTCGCCGCGATCTCAGGTGTGGGCCAAGGCACAAAGTCGCTACGCGACAGCCCGCGTTGCGGGAGCAAGGATCGA
>CAZNMY010000057.1:0-36102 GCA_964574325.1 uncultured Devosia sp.
CCCTACCCCTCCCCATTCAGGGGAGGGGGATCACTTCGCCATTGATGGTTGCATCAGCGGCACGCGAATCAGATGTGTGAATGCCGTAGCCCACGAGGGGGGAGGGGAACCTCGAATCTCGGCCCGGAAATTGAAACGCTCCTTCTCCTATGCCCGACCTACCGGCTACCGGCGTCCCTGATCCATTGGTGCAGACGGCCCGGTGTCATCGGATATTCTGCGATGCGCACGCCGTAGGAGGCGAGCGCGTTCTCGACGGCGGAGACGACAGCCGCGGCTGCGGGAACACATCCGGCCTCGCCGACGCCCTTCACGCCCAGCGGATTGAGCGGCGAGAGATGCTCGGACATGATGACGTCCAGCGACGGCACCTCCATCGCCGTCGCCATCGTGTATTCGGCGAGCGTGGTCGACAGCGGCTGGGCGTCGTCGCCATAGGCCATCCACTCGAGCAGCGCATTGCCGATGCCATGCACCGCGCCGCCGACGAGTTGCCCCTTGACGATCAGCGGATTGATGACGCGGCCACTGTCGTTGACGATCACGTAGCGAAGGATGCGCACGGCGAGCGTCTCGGGATCGACTTCGACCTCGACGGTGTGGCAGCCGAAGCCGTAGGTGAGCGCGCTCGGCAGGAAGCTCTGCGTCGATTCGAGGCCCGGCTCGAAATTCCCGGGCATCGCGTAGCCGGGAACGCCGGCCACGGCCTCGGCGATCTCGCGCAACGTCATGCCGCTGCCCGGCGCACCCGCGACTTCGACGCGGCCCTCGCGGAGCACGAGATCGCCGGCGTTCGTCTCCATCAGCAGAGCCGCGACGTCGATCGCCTTTTCGCGCACGGCCTTCGCTGCCATGTGCACCGCCGAGCCGGCCGTGACGGTCTGTCGGCTCGCGAATCCGCCCTGGCCGTAGGGGATCACGGAGGTATCGCCGGCCACGACGGTGATGTCGGCAGCTTCGATACCGAGTTGCTCCGCGCAGATCTGCGCGAGCGCGGTCTTGATGCCCTGGCCCATCGGCATCGCGCCGGTGTAGACCGACACGCGGCCCGAGCGGCCCACACGCACGATGCCGCTTTCGAAGGGGCCGCGGCCGGTGCCCTTCGCGCCGATTCCGATGCCCATTCCCAACAGGCGGCCGGTGGACTTCGCGGCTTGCTGGCGTTGGCCGAAGCCCGCGTAGTCGATGGCGACCAACGCCTGATCCAAGCAGCCGGGGAAGTCGCCGCTGTCGAGCGTGATCGCGGTGCCCGCCCGCGTTTTCAGTGGCGTTTCGTAAGGCAGTTGCTCCGGCTTCACGAGGTTGCGCCGCCGCACCTCCGCGCGATCGAGGCCGAGGTCGGCGGCGATGCAATCGAGCACGCGCTCCATCGCGAACGCGCCTTCGGGGTAGCCTGCGCCGCGCACGGGCATCGTCGGCACCTTGTTGGTCTCGACGATCGAAACCTTCAGCTTGTAGGCCGGCAGAATGTAGGGGCCCGGCAGCGCGGTCGATGCGTTGTAGGGCAGGTTGGTGCCCTGCGGCGTGTAGGCGCCGTTGTCGTGGATCATGTGCCCGCGCACACCTCGCAGGCGACCATCGGCCTCGAAGGCAACTTCGAGATCCCAATACTGATCACGCTCCTGGACGGCTGCAAGGAAGTGCTCGCGCCGATCCTCGATCCATTTGACCGGGCGTTCGAGCAAGAGGCTCGCAGTCGCGACGACGACCTCCTCGGGGTACATCACGAACTTCGTGCCGAAGCCGCCCCCGACCTCGGGAGCCACGACACGCAACTGGTTCTCGTCGCGGTGAAGCATCTGCATGAGGAACGCGCGGAGCTCGTGGGCGAGCTGCGTCGACGACCACAGCGTCAGGCGGTCCTCGTTGGCATCGAACGTGGCGAGCGCGCCGCGGCCTTCGATCGAGTGAGCGACGCCGCGGTGCTGCTTCAGGTTCACGGTGGCGCGGTGGGGCGCTGCTGCGAATGCCGCGTCGATGTCGCCATAGGCTTGCTCCAGCGTCAGCAGTACGTTGGAGCGGCGGACGTTGCGCGCCTGCGGTGCGCCGGGTGCGATAGCTTTTCGGCAATCGGAAATCGCAGGCAGGACGTCGTAATCGACTTCGACGGCGGCGGCCGCGTCCTCGGCCTGATAGCGCGACGCCGCGAGCACGACCGCGACGGCCTCCCCGACGTAAGCCACCTCTTCGCGCGCGAGCACGAACGGCGTGACGTCCGGCGGCAGTTTTGCGGCGCGGAACTGCAGCGGCAGTCGATCGCTCGCCAGGATCTTGCGCAGATCGTCGATCGTCAGAACGGCATCGACGCCCGGCATCGCGCGGGCCGCGGCTGCATCTATCGAGCGGATCAGCGCGTGCCCGTGAGGGCTGCGCACGAAGGCCGCATGCAGCGTGCCGGGAAACTCGAGATCATCGACGAATCGCGCCTTGCCCATCAGCAGCGCCGAATCCTCGATCCGCCGCACCGCCTGCCCGATCACCCGCATTGCGTTCACTCTTTCAAGCTCCTTCTCTCTCTCGATCCGGCATCATTTCGCGATTGGGCGTCGAGTGCAACAAGTCCGGGCGGCTAGGTCGAGGTGGCGTGGACGGCCGCCTGCGCGGCCGTGACGGATCGTGCGGTTTCCCGTCCGTCGACAAAACTTGACGGTTCAGCAGGACCACACGAACTCTCACGCCCACGTCATGGTTCGCGAAGGCGGACCATCCACGGCTCTCATGTGGCGGTCACTTCTCCCTGCCCGGCACATCGAAATAGTTTGCAAATGTACTTCCTGGGGAGCGAGCGGCATCTGCGGGGCCATCGAGCAAGGTCCCCGTCCGAATATCGAACAGGTCGATAGGTGGCGTGGACGGCCGCCTGCGCGGCCATGACGACGTGGTTTGTGTGCGCCAGGAGATCAGGGCGTGTGGTTGGTGGGGGGCGATCACGTGGCCGGCTTGGCGAAAAACCTGTTCGCGGGGCGGGGCAGGCCGAGGTGGTCCCGCAACGTCGTGCCGGTGTATTCGCGGCGGAATAGGCCGCGCGATTGCAGCTCGGGCACGACCTTGTCGCAGAAGTCCTCGAGGCCGCCGGGCATGTAGGGGAACTGCACCGTGAAGCCGTCGGAGCCGCGGGTTTCCAGCCACTTCTGCATCTCGTCCGCGATCGTCTTCGGCGTGCCGACCATCGACAGCCCGGAATGACCGGCGAGCCGCAGCGCCAACTCGCGCACCTTCAGGTTCTCTCTTCTCGCAAGATTGATCGCGCGCTCGCGACCACTCTTGCCGGCGTTGCTCTCGGGGATCTCGGGCAGCGGACCGTCGGGATCGAACTTCGATGCGTCCGTGCCCAGCGCGATCGACAGCGAGCCGATGGCGTTTGCGTAGTTGATGAGGCTGTCGAGCTTGTCGCGTTTCGCCTTGGCCTCACCGAGGGTGTCGCCGACGATCACGAAGCAGCCCGGCAGGATCTTGAGATGATCGGGATTGCGGCCCGCCTTCTGCGCGCGGCCCTTCACGTCGGCATAGAACTGCTGCCCGACCTCGAGGCTCGATTGCGCGGTGAACACAGCCTCTGCGGTTTCCGCCGCGAGTTGCCGCCCCGGCTCCGACGCTCCCGCCTGCACGATGACGGGCCAGCCCTGCACGGGCCGCGCGATGTTGAGCGGTCCCTTCACCGACAGGAATTCGCCTTTGTGGGCGAGCACGTGCATTCTATCCGGATCGACATAGACGCCGCCGTCGACATCGCGGACGAAAGCGTCGTCGGCCCAACTGTCCCACAGGCCCGTCACCACATCGTAGAATTCGCGCGCTCGCCGGTACCGATCGGCGTGATCCATGTGCTCGTCGAGGCCGAAGTTGAGCGCCGCATCCGGGTTGGAGGTCGTCACGATGTTCCAGCCCGCGCGGCCGTTGCTGATGTGGTCGAGCGAAGCGAACCGGCGCGCGATGTGCCACGGCGCGTCGTAGGTCGTCGTGCCCGTCGCGACGAGCCCGATATGATCGGTTGCCTGGCTCAGCGCCGACAGCAGCGTGAACGGCTCGAACGAGGTCGTCGTATGGCTGCGTTTCAGCGCCTCGATCGACATGTTCAGAACGGCCATGTGATCGGCCATGAAGAACGCATCGAACTTCGCGGCTTCGAGCCGGCGCGTCAGCGTCTTCATCCGCTGGAAATTGAAGTTCGCGTCGGGCCACGCGCCGGGATAGCGCCACGCCCCGGGGTGCAGGCTCGTCGGGCGCATGAACGCGCCGAGGTGGAGTTGGCGGGCTGCGGACATTTGTTTCGCCTCACATGCACTTGTCGAAAGCGTCAATCATGTCACTGTGGCAGGCGAAGAGCCAGCCTCATGCGCTTCCAACGAACGGTTGGGGCATCCCAGGCGAGCAATTCCTCGACGAGCCGTGGATGGTCCGCCTTCGCGGACCATGACGTGCTTATTGCAAAATCCACTATAATCGAAGCACTCCGTCAGCACCCGGCTTGGCCGGGTGATCCACGACACTCATCGACGACGGCGCTCGCGATCGAGCCAACCCGGTGGTTGCTGGCTCATGCGCAATTCTCAATTCTCCGCCAACACCGTGGCGGCGATCTTCTCGCCGATCATGATGGTGGGGATGTTGGTGTTGGCGCAGGGAACGCTCGGCATGATCGAGGCGTCGGCGACGCGCAAGCCGGTGACACCGTAGACGCGGCCGGAAGGGTCGGTGACGGCCATCGGATCGGTGGCGGCACCCATCCGGCAAGAGCACGAGGCGTGCCAGTGGCCGAGCACGGCGCCGCGGATCCATTCGCGGCAGGTCGCGTCGTCGTTGACGAGATCATATATCGATGGTGCATCCGCGATCGTCGCCTTGATGATCGCCCGTCGCATCAGGCTCGATGCGTCCATCGCCTGCGCGCCGATCCAGGTCTGCGTCGCGTTCCAGCGGGTGTTCAGCGCGAGCTTCCTCGCGTAGTCGGAGAAGCTGATCGGGAACACGCTGTCGACGGTCTCCTGCACCGCCGCGTGCGCCTGCAGCTTGGCCATCAGACGCACGCCCTTGACGAGGCGGATCATGTCGCGCTCGTCCGACGCCATGTTGAAATCGATATCGGGAAGCGCATCCAGCTTTGCGCTGGTAAGGCGCAACTCGCCCGTCGAGAACGAGCGATTGACCCACATCATGATGACGCCCAGGCGCTCGCCGATCGCGTGCCACTGCGCCTTGTTGGAGGGGATCACATACATATCGCCAGCGGGGCAGCCCTCGACGCCGGACGACCAGCGAAGGCCTGCGAACATCTGCCGGCGCAGCGTTCGCGGCAGGCGCGCGGGCCGCTTGAGATAGGCGCCGAAGTTGACGCCCGGATGCTCCATCAGGTTTTTGCCGACACCGCGGCGGTCGGCGATCACGTCGATACCGAGGGCGGCGAGTTCGTTCGCCGGGCCGATGCCGCTGCGCAGCAGCAGCGATGGCGAATGGAGAGCGCCGCACGACACGATAACCTCGCGCGCCGTGATCTCGCGGAACGCGCCGCCGCGCTTGATGCGAACGCCCTTGCAGCGGTTGCCCTCGAAGATCAGGCGCTCGACTTGGGTGTCGCCCATGATCTGCAGGTTGCGGCGCGCACGAACCTCGCGTGTGAGATAACGCCACGCCGGCCCCATGCGCATCGTGTCGGTGTGGCTGTAGGCGACGGGAAAATAACCGTCCTCGAAGCGCGCGTTCTGGTCCTCGATGTCGGAGAACCCCGCATCCTCGATCGCGGTCATCACGCCGCGCGTGAAGCCCGGCCATGTGTCGGTCGAGTAGCGCTGAAGCCGAATGGGACCGTCCTTGCCATGCAAGGGGCCGTCGAAATCGCTGTCGGTCTCGAGCTTCTTGAAGTACGGGAGCACGTCCTCCCAGCCCCAGCCGCGCGCGCCAGCCTCGACCCACGACGCGTAGTCCGACGGCAGACCGCGATTGGCGGCCATGCCGTTGACCGAAGACGTGCCGCCGATCACGCGCCCCTGGTTGTAGCGCCGCTTCGGTCTGTTGTCCGGCGCGTTGCCGGGACGAGGCTCGAACTTCGCAGACAGGCCCGGCCACGTGAAGCGCGGATCGGCGTAGGCGGTGGCCGCAAAGATGTCGAGAATTTCCGGCGGCTCGGTGCCGGGCGGATAGTCGGTGCCGGCTTCGATCAGCAGAACGCGCAACGACGAGCGTTCGGTCAGCCTCGCGGCAAGCGGACAGCCCGCCGCGCCAGCCCCGATCACGATGATGTCGAATGTCGTCGATGAGGCGTCGGTCAATATCGTGATCCGCTGTTCGACATCCGCGAGAGCCGTTTCGTCGTAGGTTGGGTCGAGCACCGCGAGGCCCAACACCCACACGGCGTGCCGCGAATTGTTGGGCCGCGGCCCGCTGAAGGGGCGGGCCTTGACCCAACCTACGGGGAAATCACTCAATCCGCGACGTTGACCTCGATGGCGTCGCCCGCGACGCGCGTGGGATAGGTCTTGATATCGCAGAAGATCGGCGCGCCGAGGCCCTTACCGGTCTTGATCTCGAACGCGCCGCCGTGCAACGGACACTCGATCACCTCGCCGTCGATCGTGCCGTCGGTCAGCATCGCATAGGCGTGCGTGCATTCGTTGTCGGTGGCGTAGAAGGTGCCGCCGAGGTTGTAGATCGCGAGGTTCTTGTCGGCGACCTCGGCGTGCTTCATGCCGCCCGGCGCGACATCCGCGACTTTCGCCGCCACCACCCATTGCTCGCTCATGCTCGATCCAATCTTTTGCTTCCCCGGACAAACGATCCGGCCGAAGGCCGGAGCACGCAGATCCGGGGCCTTCACCCCTCGAGCCGTGAAGACCCCGGCTCTCCGCGCTACCGCGCTACGGCCGGGGAAGCAAGAGGAGAGGTTGCATTCAAACCTTCGGTATCGCGCTGCGGCGCACAACGGGTTCGAGATCGCCCGAGCCGTCCATCGACGGGTCGAAGATCTCCTCGGGCTTCACGATGCGCGGCGAGAGGCCCTGGTCGAACACCCAGCGGCCCACCGCTTCCAGCGTCGGCTTGTTCGCGTCGTAGCCGTAGGCCCAGAAGTCCTCGCCGAACGTCCGCCAGTTCTCCTCGATGTGGTCGAGCAGGAAGGGCAAGGTGAGATGCAGGGCGTCGGTGTCGTAGAGGCCGTCGATGGCGAGATCCTTCGCGGCCTGAAACGCGGCGAACAGATTGCGCGCCGCCCACGGGTTCGCCTCGTGGATGTCCCGGCGCAGCACGACCGTGTGCATGATCGGGAAGATTTTCGTCTTCGCGTAGTAGGCCTGCTCGGCCTTCTTGTACTCGGGGAACAGGCGCTTGATGTGCTTGTCGCCGCGCAGGAACGACGGCGGCAGATAGATCGAGAACAGCGCGTCGAGTTCGCCCTTCTCCATCATGTCCTCCAGCGTCACGCCGGTCTTCAGAAACTCGAGCTTGATCTTGTCGGGCAGCTTCAATGGCAGCAGCGGATTCTGCACGGGCGCTTCGAGACCGCCCATGAACCAGTGCATGTCCTCGGGCCTGACGCCGTACTCGTCCTGCATCAGGCCCTTCATGAAGACGACCGCCGTCGAGCCGTACTGCGTGGTGCCGACGCGCTTGCCCTTGAGATCGGCCGGCGATTTGATGCCGGAGCCCTCGCGCACGTAGATGCAGGAGTGTCGGAACAGCTTCGACAGCGCCACCGGGATCGAGACGAAGCGCTTGTCGTCCTTGCCCTTGAGGATCGTGTAGGACGCGAGCGACAGCTCGGAGGCCTCGAACTCCTGGCGCTCGAGCATCCGAGGAAACGTCTCGCGCGGGCGCATCGGCAGGATGTTGAGGTCGATGCCGTGCGCCTGGACGCGGCCGTCCATCAGCGGGCGCACGCGGTCATAGTCGAGACAGGCGAGATTGAGCTTCAATCTGGTCATGATTGGCATCCGGTGAGAAGCGTGGAGAGGCATTTGTAGGCAGCCTTTCCGCGCTTGGCCAGTGTGCTCGCGTTTTGCTACAGTTCGCGCAGAACAGTGGAACGCCATTTCATTGTGGCCGGCCGCCACATGAACTCGGCCTGCTTCACGAAGTATCAGGAGGAACCTCATGGACGGCAACGTCGGGCAGAGGCAGAAGGTCAGGCAGGGCATGCTGACCGGCAAGTTCCTGCGCAATGCATGGTACGTGGCGGCGTGGAGCGAGGAGGTCGTGCCCGGAAAGCTGGTCGCGCGCACGATCCTGGGCGAGCCCGTCGTGCTGTACCGGAAGGCCGATGGAACGGCTGCCGCGCTCGAGGATCGCTGCCCCCACCGGTTCGCTCCGCTCAGTATCGGAACCCTGCTTCCCGGCGACCGCATCCAATGCGCATATCACGGGCTGGAGATCGGCGCGGACGGCATGTGCGCCCACAATCCGCACGGGGCGAAGAACATCCCGACACGCGCCCGCATCGCCGCCTACCGAACCGTCGAAAAGCATCTGGCGCTGTGGATCTGGATGGGCGACAAGCCGGCCGATCCTGCCAAGATCCCCGACTTTTCCGTGCTCGACGGCGCGCCTGCGCTGCATGTGATGCCGCTCGACCTCATCGGCGTCAAAGCCAACTACGAGCTGGTGGTCGACAACCTGCTGGACGTCAGCCACACGTCGTACCTCCACGAGGGCATTCTCGGGAACAAGGACACGGTGGAATCGGAGACACCGGTGGAACTGGACGGCGACGACGTCATCGTCTCGCGCTATTCGCCCAACGCCACGCCGCCGGGCATGTTCACGCCGTTCTGGCCGGGGCATCCGCCACGCATCGACAAGTTCAGCCGCACCCGCTGGATGGCGCCGTGCTACCTCACACTCTACACGGGCATCTGCGCTCCGGGCGCGCCCAGAGAGACCGGCACCGGCTATCACGGCATTCACATGCTGACGCCGGAGGACGAGGGCAGCACCCACTACTTCTTCACGGCCGTGCGATGGAACGTGATGACCGACGACGAGACCAACAAGCGCGAGCGTGATCGCGTCGCCAAGCTCCGGCGTTTCGCCTTCGAGGAACAGGACGGCCCGGTGATCGAGAAGCAGCAGATGGTGCTCGACAAGGCGCGCCGACCGCTCGATCCCGTCATCCTTTCGACCGACGTCGGCCCCGTGCGTTACAAGCGCGTGCTCGAACGGCTGTTGGCAGAAGAGGAGAGCTGACCTGTCCGCCCGCCGTAAAATGAGATAGGGAGCCGGGACATTCCTCGCCTCGGAACGTGGGGGTGTTCAACATGTCGCGAACTGCGGAAGCTCCCGATCGATGGATAGCAGCAGCCTGATCTTGTTCGCGTCCGCACTGCTGATCGCTTCGGGCACGCCGGGACCTGGGATCGCAACGCTGGTCGCCCGTGTGCTGGGCACTGGCGTGGGCGGGGCCGCACCCCTGGCATTCGGCCTCGCCGTCGGCGACGTGATCTGGCTGAGCGCGGGCGTGTGGGGGCTATCGGCGTTGGCGCAGACGTTCGGCGGCATCTTCTTCGCCGTGAAGCTGCTTGGTATCGCCTACCTGATCTACCTCGCGTGGCGGATGTGGACCGCGCCGATCGCCAGCCGAGACGTGGCAGCGGACACGCGAACGGACAGCGCGCCCGCGCTGTTCCTCACCGGGCTCGCCGTGTGCCTGGGCAATCCCAAGGTGATGGCATTCTACTGGGCGCTGGTGCCGACGCTGCTCGACGTGACCCGGATCGACATCGCCGGCTGGCTGCAGCTCGTCGTGGCGACACTCGGTTGCCTCACGATCACCTTCGGCAGCTATATTCTCGCAGCCGACCGCGCGCGCACCTTGTTCAAGCAGGGCGACGTGATCCGCGTGGTCAATCGGCTCGCTGCGATCGCCATCGCGGCAACCGCGATCTGGATGGTCTTCAGATAGTGGCGCTGGCCTCGAGGGGCTCAGCTTCCGGAGATGCGCGAGCGCGCGGCACCGATCGCCTTGCCCACGCTTTTCGCCGCCTGCCAGGACGCCGACTTCGCACGATCGATCGCGGGCGCGCGGCCCGGCGGCTTCGGCTTCAATCCGAGCTTCTTCATCTTGTGATTGACGAGATAGACGTCGCGATAGCGCCAGCCCGGGTTTTCGAAATTGAGACTGAGCGAAACCGACACCCCTTCACCGTTGCGAACCCAGTGAGCTGCATGCGACGGGATATGCACGGCGCTACCGGGTTTCAGCGTGAACTGGCGCGCCCTCTTCTCGAACTCGGGGTTCCATCTCCCCGCGGTCATGTTGACCGTGTAGTAATCCTCGATGTCCTGCTCGGTGATGACCGACCGGTCGTCGGGATCGCAGATCCACACCTGCTTTTCGCTGCGACACTGCACGAGGAAGTTGATCTCGGCATCGAAATGGAACGGCGTGATACGACCCGGCGAGGAGACGATCACGAGCATCTCGGGGTTGAGCAGCTCGCGCGCTCCCTCGGCGCCGGCGATGCCGCGCACGAACGCGGCGAACTCGTTCAGCACGCGCGCGTAAGCGGGATCTTTCTCGACGTGCTTCAGGATCACCCACGCACCGGAATGCTCGATGCGCCGGAGCACCTCGTCGACGGGCATGTCGGGAACCGGGATCTTGCCCCACTTGTCGCCGAGCGCGACTTCACCGGCATCGTAATAGACGTCGCCGGGGCGATGGGCGGCAACCCTGGCGACCTCGATCAGGCGGCGGACATCGAACAGGTCGGACCGGTGGAGGTCGTGAGCGACCGTGAAAGGCGCGCGATGCAGCTTTTCACGCGCATCTTCGGCAGTGCTTTCGAGCCGCCAGTTCGCGGCTTCCGCAGCTCCGTCTACCGGTGTGCACTGAAGCATGACGCCGTACTCTCGAACCGCTCAATCGACGATCCAACCGACTACCGATGGGCATCGGAAGGGTCAAGGCAGCGAGCCCTTTATGCCTAAAACCCAAGCGGCGCTCAGCGCAACTCGATCGCCAGCAGATCCCCGTCGGAGATACCCAGTGCATCCCGCACGCCGACCGCGGCAATCATCTCGATCGCCGCCGGGGAATAGCCGGCGATCTCGGGCAATACGATCGCCGCGTCGATACGGCCCGCGATCGACACGGGATAGCAGCGGGCGTCGCAGTCGAACGGGCCGTCGTTCGGGTTGTCTATGCGAACTCCCGGTGTCGCCTTGAGCCCGGCCCAAGCGGCGAGTGCTGCGACGTCCTCCAGCGTCACGTTCACCGTGCCGGGAAAAGGGTCTATGCCCAATCTCTCGATGAACTGGCGGCGGGCCCAGTCGAGGCGCGTGAAATGGCGGCCCTGGCCGATGCCGGTCGACAGCCGCCCTGTGATGATCGTCGCACTCATTGCGTCCTCGCCGCCGCGCAAAAGCGCGCTTGGTGATCTGATGTCCCCTATCCTATACGGCAAGCAGCACTTTCCACATCACATCTGCCGAGGCATCCCATGCGCCTTCACGTCCTGCCCGCCGACGGCATCGGCCCCGAGATCACCGAAGCCGCGATCTCCGTGCTCGATGCGGCCGATACCAGGTTCAAGCTCGGCCTCACTTACGAATACGACGAGGTCGGCCTGTCGAGCCTGACGAAGCACGGAACGACGATGCGGGAGGAAGTCTTCCAGAAGTCGCGCTCGCTCGACGGCGTGATCCTCGGCACCCAGTCGCACATGGACTATCCGCCGCCGGCCCAGGGCGGACGCAACATCTCGGCTGCCTACCGTGTCGGCTACGATCTCTATGCCAACGTGCGCCCCGCCCGCACGCGCGCGTTCCTCGGCCGGGGCGCTGCCGGCATGGATCTCGTCATCATGCGCGAGGCAACGGAAGGGTTCTATTCCGACCGCAATATGCACGCGGGCACCGGCGAATTCATGCCGACGCCGGATATGGCGATGGCGGTGCGCAAGATCACGGCGCATGCGTCCAACCGGATCGTGCGGCGCGCGTTCGAGGTCGCGTCGCGGCGGCGCAAGAAGGTGACAGCCGCGCACAAGGCGAACTGCTTCCACCTGTCGTGCGGGCTGTTTCTGCGCGAGGCGCGCAAGGTCGCGGCCGAGTTTCCCGATGTCGCCTACGACGAGGTGATCGTCGATGCGATGGCGGCGCTGCTGGTGCGCCAGCCCGAGAAATACGATGTGATCGTGACCACGAACCTGTTCGCGGACATCCTGTCGGATCTGGCGAGCGAGTTGTCGGGTAGCCTCGGCCTCGCCGGTTCGACGAACGAGAGCGACCTTTATTGCTGCGCCCAGGCCCAGCATGGATCAGCGCCGGATATCGCCGGCCGGAACACCGCCAACCCGACCTCGATGATCCTGTCGATCGCGATGCTGTGCGACTGGCTCGGGACCAAGCACAAGAGGCCGGAGTTCGCCAGGGCCGCGACCGCGATGGAGCAAGCGATCGACACGGTGCTGGCGGACCCGAAGTCCCGCACCCGCGACCTCGGCGGCAGCATGGCCTGCGATGCCTTCGCGAAAGCAGTCGCAGGGGTGGTGAAGGGGTAGGAGGCGGGTCGGCTGTCGCGCCTAATCGACCGCGTCGATCAACGGTTTCAGCGAGGGGTCGATGGCGCTCGCATCGCGTGTCACGAACCTGATCAGCGCCTTCTCCGGCGCCGTCATCACGCCGTTCTGGCCGACGTGATCGCGCAGCCACTCCGCTCTTTGCGGGGTCAAGATCTCAGCCGCATCCATGGCGACGTCGCGATCGTGATTGCTTCGCTCGAAAGTGACATCCATCGGATCGTCGATGGCCTCCCTGATCGTATCCAGGATATGCCGGGCGCTTCTCACTTTGGTGACGCCGGCAAGCGCGCCGCTGAGCACATTGACGACGCTCGCGCGATAAGGCCCCTCGGTCTCGCGGCGCAGCGCGACATCGCGCGGCGGCACGTGCCGGCCGGTAGCGCCGAGCAGGTAATTGCCGACGGCGCGCGCGAAAAGGTCGTCGAAACGGGGATCGTTATCTGCTCCGGCGCTGGCGTGCGAGATGGCGAACAGTGCCTCGGCCTCGTCGAGACTGACCGCCATATGGCCCTCGCTGCCAGCTCCCCACAGGATGCGCTGCAAGCTGTCCACGTCGGCTTCCGTGACGCGCATGCCGCCATAAGAGCGTCCGCGCGCGTCGGTTCCGTCCGAATAGATCACCATGTCCTTCACGAGACGAAGTGCATAGGCGGAGAACGCCGGTGTCACCTCGCTGGCCTTCTCGATGATATTGAGGAGTAACTCGATCTCGGCGTCGGTCGACGGTGTCTTGCGCTTGGTGATCTGACCGATGAGCCAGCCTGCCGTGTCGTCGGACAGATAGCCCACGGGCGGCTCCCGATTGAGGATGTAGTCCGTCAGTGCCTCGACGAACATCTCCGACCACGCAGGATTGGAGACTTTGCGACCGTGCTCGATCTCGAAAATGACTTCGGCTTCCGCGCGCGAAACGATGCCGTCCGAATAGATGGCGCGGCGCAGCTCGGTTATCTGCGAAGCCTCGACGCTGCCGCTGGCGGCGACGAGCTTCGCGAATTGAGTGATGTCGGTCATGACGCTCTCCCCGAATTGAAGATGCACCATCCGACAACTAGGTTAACGAAAGTTTGCGAATTGGGCCGATGCCCCGTGCCTACTCCCCCGCCTTGATGTACTTCCCCATCACCTCGAGCACGGCGGGTGGTTGGTTCAGGAGTTCGCCGAAGAGGCGGATCACCCGATCGGCCGGGATGTGCTCGGTTTCGATGCTGGAGGCCTGGGCTTCGGCGCGGAATTTCGGGTCTGCGACGGTGGCGGCGAGAGCTTCGCGCAGCGCCGCGATGCGCTCCGGTGGGGTGCCGGGGCGGACGCCGAAAGCGCGGCCGATCGACAACGGGATGCCGCGCACCGCCATCAATGAGCGGCCGACGGGATCGGTCGTGAGCGCTTCGTCCACGGGTAGATGCTCGAGCCCCGGCACGGGCGCGCGGGCGCGCACCATCGGGCGCACGATGCCCTGAGCTGCCGCGAGTTTCACTGTCGTCGACAGCGCGGTCCACGCATCCACTTCCTTCCGCTGGAGGGCGAGGAAGATGTCGGTGTTGGCGGCATACCCCGTGACGAGCTTGAAATTCGCGCCGGCGAATTCCTTCAATAGAAGCGGGAAGTCGTAGGAATTGGAGCCTGGACCGGTCGAGCCGACGATGAGCGGCTGCTTCGAGCGGCGGATGTCGTCGAAGGTACTGTGGGCAAGCTCCGCGCGGATGCCGAGCAGCACCCCGTCCGAGCCCGACGAGCCCAGCCACTCGAACTTCCCGACATCGAAGCGGACGGCCGGGACTTTCGCGAGCTGCGCCATGCCGACCTGCGGATTGACCGCGAGGATCGTCAAGCCGTCCGCCGCAGCGACGTTGTAGACGTAGTTCGTCGCCACGAGATGCGCGCCGCCCGGCATCTGTTGCGATACGCTCGCGGGCTGGCCTGGGAGATGGCGGCCGATGTGGCGGGCGACGATCTGGGCTGCGATCGACAAGGTACCGCTCTTCGATCCGATGACGACTGAAACGGTTTTTCCGCGGTAGAAGTCGGCGACGGCATTGGACTGGGCGGGCGCCGTCGTGGCCGCAAGACACGCAGCGACCGCCACACCGGTCAGCGACTGCCAGCGTCGCAACTGCCGACGCGTCGATCGCGATGTCATCCCAAAATCTCCTTGGCCCGCTTTGCGATGGGAGGCGGCGTCTTCTGAATATCGTCGACCCACTTCTGCAATGTCGTACCGGGAATCGGAGCGACTTCGACCTTCGCCTGGGCAGCCGCGGCCAGGAAATCCGGGTCCTTCATCGTCGCGTCGAAGGCATCGCGAAGGGCTTTGACGCGCTCGGGCGGAACGCCCGGGGTGGTAACGACGGGACGGCCGAGACGGGAGCCGGCAAAAATCAGGCGCTTCACCGCGCGGTCATCGTCGTTCTTCGCGAGGTCCTCGACGTTGGGCACGCCGGGCAGATCCTTCGCGGTATCGCCGCCTTGCACGATGATGCGGATATCGCCCTTGTCGAGCCAGTGCCGCTTCGTCGTTTTCCAGCTCGACCAGGTGTTCTCGCGGCCGCCGACCTCGCCGCGCTCCATCGCGACGTTGATGTCGTTTCCGCCGCGATAGCCGCTGACGATCTTGAATTTCGTACCGACAAGCTCGTTCAGCAACTTGGGAAACGTGTAGGTGATCGAGCCCTTGCCGGAGGCGCCGATCACGACCTCGGTCTTCATCGCCTCCTGGATGGTCTTGACGCCTGTGGTGTGCCAGACGGCGATGGTTTCGGACGTGGGCGCCAGCGTCCCGATCCAGAACAGCTTCGTCGTATCGACCTGGATCGCGGCTTCACCCATCACCTGCGCACCGGGATAGCCGTTGTTGATGACACCGAGCGACGTGCCGTCCTTCGGCGCTACCGCGTAGAAATGGTTCGCCATCACGATGCCGCCGCCGCCGAGCATGTTCTGCGGCACGACCGTGGGGCTGCCGGGAATGTGCTTGCCGATGAAGCGGCCGATCAGCCGCGCGTGCAGATCGTATTCGCCACCGACCACCGTGCCGATGATCAGGTTGACGGTCTTGCCGCGGAAGAAGTCTGCGACGGCGACCTGGGCTGCCGCTGGGCCGCCTCCCCAACCCAGCGAGGCGACGATACACGCTGTCACGAGTTTGGCCGATGACGGGCGATGTGCCATCTTCGGCAAGGTGCATGTCAGGGTAGACCGGCTATAGTCGTGCCGCATGGTTCCCGCCCCTTTGTCTCGTCGTTGAAGACAACGTCGCCCATGACCGGGAACCGGTCAACGGCGTGATGATCCCGGTGGCGCTCCCGGACCGACACGAAGCGGCAAGTCGTTCGGGTGAATTTCACCGCCGAAACGCAAAATACGGAGGTTTTTGCTAGACCAAAGCATTTTCACGCACTATTCTTCCCCGCAAGCTAGAGATGCCACCAAGTTCACCCTCCGATGCAGTCTTCGCGGGAAACGTCATGCAACAGCGCGCCACGCCAAACCCCATCCACGATCAGAACGATGCCCGGTTGCTGTTGCACAAGGTCGCCGCCAGCGCAGTCGGCCTCGATCTCGAAATGCCGATCGCGACCGGCGCGAAGCTTCGGCGGATCTATCTGGACAGCACCGCGAGCACGCTGCGTCTCGGCGTCGTGCAGGACGCCCTCGATCGCTATCAACCGTACTATGCGAATACTCACTCGACCGTGCATTTCGGTGCGCGTTTGTCGACGGAAGAGTATCGCTGGGCGCACGACATGGTGCTCGACTTCGTGAACGCCGACCGCACCAACTTCACGGCGTTCTTCGTCGGCAGCGGCGCGACCGGCGGCATGAACCGGGTGGCAGCGACGCTCGCCCGTCGCCTGCCCGAACGCGACGTGGTCATCACCTCGCTGATGGAGCACCACTCCAACGACCTGCCGCATCGCAAGCACTTCAAGACCGTCGTGCATGCGCCGCCGGAGAGCGGCTCGACATCGATGGGCTGCGTCTGCATCAAGGCGATCGAGCGCGCGCTGGAAGCACACAAAGGGCGCGTCGCCTACGTTTCCGTCACCGGCGTATCCAACGTGACCGGCATCATCAATCCCGTGCATGAAATCGCGGCGTTGGCGCATGCGCATGGCGCACTGATGGTGGTGGACGCCGCGCAGATGGTCGCCCACGTGCCGATCCGTATGAGCGGCAATCCCGATTCCGCCGAAGACATCGACGTGGTCGTGTTCTCAGGCCACAAGATCTACGCGCCGGGATCGCCCGGTGTCGTCGTCGCCCGCCGCGAGTTGTTCGAGGGACAGGAGCCGGTGGAAGTGGGCGGCGGCATGGTCGACGATGTCTGGCTCGACCGCTATACGCCGACGGCCGCGCTGCCGGATCGCGAGGAAGCGGGTACGCCGAACATCACCGGCGCCATCGGCCTGGGTGCGGCGCTCTACGCCTTGCACGAGATCGGCATGGACGTGGTGGAGGAGGACGAGGCCGCGCTGATGCGGCTCGCGCTGCAACGGCTGTGTGCGCTTCCGGGCATTGCGATCTACGGCGATTGCGACATGGAGCGTTATCCGCGCGCCGGCGCGATCTCGTTCAACGTGCGCGGCATGCACCATGCGCTGACCGCGGCGATCCTCAACGACTATTACAACATCGCCGTGCGCAATCAGTGCTTCTGTGCGCACCCTTACGTGCGCGAGATGGTGACGGAAGCGCTGGCGGCGGCCGACGATGCATTGACGGCGGCGGAGCTTGAGGCTCTGGCGGAGATGCAGCGCGGCATGGTCCGCGCGAGCTTCGGCATCTACACGACCGAGGCCGACATCGACACGCTGGCGAAGGCGCTGGAGGACATCGCTGGAAATCGTGAGCGCTACGAAGTGCTATATACGCAACTGCCGAACGGCGATTACCAGCACCAGACGTTCCGCTTCGAGCCCGGTAAGTTCTTCAACATCAAGGACGCGGTCGACGGCTGGTTCAAGCGCGCGTAGGGCGGAACAGCGCAAGCGTATTCCGCCGGCACGCGGCACACCTGGAATGCGGCGGATTGCGCTTCGCTAATCCGCCCTACAGGAGGGCCTACGGCACCTTGATCAGGATCTGCATCTTCACCAGCCACGGGAAGAATGTCATCAACGCGTGCCCCGCGAGCCAGAGGATCGCCGTCAGCAGGATCAGCGCGGGGATCGCGGCGAACACCAGCTTGAAGCAGAACATCATCAGCCGGAAAAACGGGATCCGGACATCCGTCACGGTCGTGCCGGACATCACTATGCCGTCGGATGCCGACTGTTCCGGAATGTACGCAGACGGAGCGTGCCCCGCCGCGCCGAGCGGGGGCAGACCGCCGGTGTGACCGCTGCCCACAAGTCCGGCCCGCTCCCGGGCCTCGCGCTCTCGGCGGAGAGTTCGCGGCAAGTCGTCCGTCATGGCCATGGCGACGCCAAAGCTCCTGATCCTGACCGGCTTCGCAGAATCAAAACAGGCAAGCAACCGGTCCAGAGTTCGTGTTGTCCAACCGACCTGACCTCAGTATTGGTATTTTGCGCCGCGATTGGGGCGGCGATGGAGGCCTTTGTGGAGAATTTGAAGCGACTGATACGCACGATCCCCGATTATCCGAAGCCTGGGATCATGTTCAGGGACATCACGACACTGCTGGGTGATTCGCAAGGTCTGAAGGCCGCCGTCGCCCGCTTGGCCGAGCCTTATCGCACAGAACCCGTCGATGCCGTCGCCGGAATCGAGGCGCGCGGCTTCATCCTGGGCGGCGCCGTCGCCGACCGCCTGGGCTGCGGGTTCGTGCCGATCCGCAAGAAAGGCAAGCTGCCCTGGAAGACCATCGGGCAGGAATACACCCTCGAATACGGCGTCGATACCATCGAGATTCACGCCGATGCGATCAAGCCCGGCCAGCGCATCCTGATCGTCGACGATCTCATCGCGACCGGCGGCACCGCCGAGGCCGCGGTCAAGCTCGTGCGGCGTTCGGGTGGAGAGGTGCTGGGCGCTGCGTTCGTGATCGACCTGCCGGAGATCGGTGGCGCGAAGCTGCTGCGCGACGACGGGATCGCGGTACATACGCTGATGGCGTTCGAGGGGCATTGAGGCTGGGGCGTGGAGTGTCGCGGCGAGGCCGCGAGCGAGACGAGTGGCCCGTCGCGCTCTACCGGAGGGACACCCTCCGGACCGCCCGTTTTTTGTCTCTTGGGGTACGTGAGCATAGCGTAGTGCGCTGGAAGAAATCCGGGGAGGCACATGCCGACGCAATCATTCTACAACCCTGTTCGTGTCGTTTGGGGCCACGAAGCGCTCGCCGACCTGCCCGCATTGGCGCGAGGCATCGGCATATCGCGTGTGCTCGTCGTCACCGATCCCGTGATCGGAAAGACGGCGGCGTTCCAGGTTGCGCTCGCCGCACTCGATGGCGCAAAGCTTCCGTATCGTGTGTTCGACCAGTGCGGGATCGACGCGCGGCTGAGCCACGTCGAGAGCGAGGTCGCCAAGCTGCGCGCCGAAGGCATCGACGGCGTGATCGGCTTCGGTGGCGGCTCCGTCATGTGCACGGCAAAGAGCATCGCTGCACTGGGCGCCAATGGCGACAGGCTCAGGCCACTCGAGAAGGCCGCGAACATCAAGCGACGGCCGATGCCGCAGATCGAGATCCCGACGACCGCGGGCTCGGGCACCGAGGTGTCGCCGTTCACGATCGTCAAGGACGACGTCGCAGGCGGCAAGTTCACGTTCGGCAACGCGCTGACGTTCCCCGACATCGCGCTGCTAGATCCGGCCGTGCTGGACAGCTTACCCAGACATCTCGCCGCGATCTCCGCCGTCGACGCCATCACGCATTCGCTGGAAGCGCTGTTCTCGAAGATCGCAACGCCGGCTTCCGACGCACTCGCCTACGAAGCCGCCCGCATTCTGTTCGGCTGCGTGGAAGGCGCGATCATCCGCGGCGAGGCTCTGGCGAGGCTAGACAACCTCCTCGGCTCCTCGCTCGCCAACATGGCCTGTGGTCAATCACGGCTCGGCCTCGCCCACCGGCTGTCGCGTCCGCTGGAAGATACGTTCAGCATCCAGCACGGCCTGGGTGTCGGCACGATCCTGCCGCGGGCGCTCGCATTCTGTGCCGAGCAATGGCCAGACAAGCTCGAACGTCTGAACACGATGCTGGCTCTCGGGGGCAAGGCGGGTGCCACCGAAGACATCAAGCAGCGGCTGGTGGCGCGGATTTTCGCAACCTACCGCGCGATCGGATTTCCGGTTGCGTTCGACGCGGCGAAGATCGCACCGGCCCGAGCGCGCGAGATGGCCGAGATGGCCGTCAGCCGGACCACCGATGCCGCGCCGCGCCCGGAGCGTATCGACGATGCCACCCCGATCTTCGCCGCCAACAGCCAGCGTGCAACCGTAGCGGAAGCGACGCGGATCTTCGAAGCGTGTTTCGAGGTGCCTTGATCGCTCATCGAGGCAAAGCTTCAGTTCGACAACACGCCGAGGGTCGCCACGCCGCCGGGCCAGCTCCCGAGCATCTGCAGCAGAAATCCGCCTGCGATGAGGACCATCGCCAGCACGAAGACCGGGAGGCGCACGCGATGGCCCTGCTGGCGGATTTCGTTTTCTTGACTTCTGATCCGGTCTTCCGTCCGCGCCGCAACCATCCGGTAGTGCGCGGCCATTCTTTCATCGCGAACGGACTGCTGCGCGAACTCGATCTGTTTCATCTCGCGCACGCCCCGCGCCGCAATCTCCTCCTCACGCCGTTGAGCGAGATGGCCGACGAGCCACTCGTAGGCGAGCAACATGACGCCGGTAAAATCCATGGCCAGCCCGGCGACCTGAAACCATCCCTGATGCATGCGCCTCCCCCATGTCGAAGCATGAGGAAATGAGGCACATGGGATTGCGTCGGACTTAGGGTGATCGCGACGATGTCTCTGCCGCCGGACGATCGACGCCGGGTCGCGGCCATCACACTGACGATTGGGAGGCGATGGGAGGCGATTGCCCGCGGTGCGCTTTCCGCGTAGCCTTCTGGAACAACATTTCAAAAGGAGGACGCCGATGGCCGACAAGACATACGAGAACGTCGAAATCCAGCGCGAAGGCAGCATCACCTTCATCATGCTCAACCGGCCCGACAAGCGCAACGCGATGAGCCCGGGCCTTCACGCCGACATGGTCGATGCGCTCGAGACGATCTCGTTCGATCCGGAAACGCGCGTCGTCGTGATCGGCGGCAACGGGCCGGCCTGGTGCGCGGGGCAAGACCTCAAGCTCTATTTCCGCGAAGCCGGCAAGGACCCGATCAAGCGCCGCAAGGCCAATGCCGACAGCCACCGCTGGCGCTGGGAATTGCTGTCGCGCTATCCCAAGCCGACCATCGCGATGGTGCACGGGTTTGCATTCGGCGGCGCGTTCACGCAGCTTTGCGCGTGCGATTTCGCGATCGTCGCCGAGGACGCGACCCTCGGGCTATCAGAGGTCAACTGGGGCATCATTCCCGGCGGTATCGTGTCCTGGAACCTGTCCGACATGATGCTCCCGCGTCATGCTGTGTACTATGCGGCGACCGGCGAGCCATTCGACGGCAAACGCGCGGTGGAGCTGGGCCTTGCCAACTTCGCGGTGCCGGCGGCGCAGCTTCGCGAAAAAACCGTGGAACTCGCGACCAAGCTCAGCAAACTCAATCCGAACGTGTTGCGCTATACGAAGGAAGCCGTGCGCGTCGTGCGCAAGATGACGCCTGAAGACGCGCGCGACTATCTCGCCGTCAAGCAGGACAGCCTGATGCGGCTCGACAAGGAGATCGGCGACCGCGTCGGCATGGCTGAGTTCCTCGACAAGAAATCCTATCGTCCGGGGCTCGGGCCGTACAAGCGGTAGGCATCGCTACTACACCAGCGGGGATGAGCGGACGATAGAGCCGCCATGCCACGCTGGTCTCGATCGGAAACGTCCCCCAAACATGCCGAAGCCTCCTTCGCTCGACGCGCTGTTTCACCCGCGCAACGTGGTCCTGGTCGGCGCGTCCGACCGGCCGGGGCATTGGTCTGGCCGCGTATGGGGAAACCTTGCGCGGTTCGGATTCGACGGCGCCGTCTACGCGGTCAACCCCAACCGCCGCGAGATCTTCCGCGTGCGCTGTCATGCGACGCTCGAAGACCTGCCGGAACCACCGGATCACCTGGCGCTGTTCGTACCTGCCGACGCCACGCTCGACATGCTGGAGGCCGGTGGCCGTCTCGGCGTGCGCAGTGCAACGATATTTGCAGCCGGGTTCGGTGAGGGTGGCGATAGCGAAGGCGCAGCGAAGGCGGTGCGTCTGCGCGGCATCCTGCAGCATCACGGCATCGCCGCCGCCGGGCCGAACTGCATGGGTATCGCCTGCGGGCGCTCGGGGCTCGTCACCATCGCCGACGAGACGCTGCAGCCGCTCGGCAAAGGCCCCGTCGCGGTCCTCACCCAATCGGGCATGCTGACCAGCACGATCAATCGTGCGCTGAACGATCGCGGGCTCGGCGTCTCGCACATCGTCTCTTGCGGCAACCAGACCGGCCTCACGTTCGCCGACTACCTCGATGCCATCGCCGACGACGCGGACGTGCGGGTCGTGCTCTGCTACGTCGAGATGATCCGCGACGCCGCCCGCTTCCTCGACGCCTGCCGCAAGGCGGCATCCCACGGCAAGAGCGTCGTCGTGGTCAAGATCGGAGGCTCCGCGGAAGCGCGTGCTGCCGCGCTCGCGCACACCGGCGCCATGGTCGGCAGCCTCGACGCCTTCGACGCGGCAGCGACAGGCAGCGGCATCATTCGCGTCGACAGCCTAGAAGAAGCGATCGAGGCGGCCGAGCTGCTGTCGCGAGCAAGCCGGCCACGAGGCACGCGGTTCGCCTTCATGACCAATTCCGGCGCGATGAAGAGCCTGATGACGGAGGCCGCCGTCCGGCATGGCCTATCGCTCGCCCACCTGTCGCCGACGACGGCGGATGCCATCGCCAACGCTTTGGGCGAGGGCGCGGAGCCCGGCAACCCGCTCGACACGAAGAAGACGATCCCGACCGACACCTACATGGCGTGCGTCGATGCGTTGGGCCGCTCGGGCGATGCCGACCTCGTCGTGCTGATCGAGGAATTGCCGCGCGAGGGCGGCGTGGCGCGCAAGGTCCGCAACTTCGAAGCACTCGACCGATGGGCGCGCGACGGCGGCGACGGCCGCGCCGAGGTCGCCGTGCTCTCTCCACTCGCACTGGGCGACACGCCCTACATGAAGGAGTTGCGGGGAACGCTGACTTCGCTGCCGATGCTGCGCGGCTTGGACACGACGTTCCGGATGCTCGCGCGGTTGGGTCGGTCACCCCGGGCAGATGCGAGCGAAGCCGTCGGGAAGAACGCAGCGCCCCCGCGTGTCTCGGCGCAGCCGACGCCACTGACCGAACCGGAGTCAAAGCGCATCATCGCCGGGGCCGGCATCCGTGTTCCACGAGAGGCGGTGGCCGCAACGCCGGACACGGCGGCCGCAGCCGCGATGAGCATCGGCTTTCCCGTCGTCATGAAGGCCGTGTCAGCAGACGTCGCCCACAAGAGCGACGCAGGGCTCGTCATTCTGTCGGTTCGCAACGAAACCGACGCACGCGAGGCTGCAGCGCTCCTCGCCGAGCGCTGCGGGAAGATCGGTGCGCGGCTCGACGGCATTCTCATCGCCGAGCAGATTTCCGGCGGCACCGAAATGGTGCTCGGGTTGCATCGCGATCCCGAGATGGGGCCGGTGCTGATGGTCGGGCTCGGTGGCGTGTGGCTCGAAGTGATGAAGGACGTGGCGTTCGCGACGCTCGGTCTGACGCGGCAGGCAGCGCTCGACGTGATCGCGCGCACGAAGGCATCGCGCCTGCTCGATGGGTTCCGCGGATCGAAGCGCGGCGATGTCGTCGCCCTCGCCGACGCAATGGTGGCGCTCGGCCGCCTCGGCCTCGAACTCGGCGACAGACTCGAATCGATCGACATCAATCCGATCGTCGTGCTCGATGAAGGCCGCGGCGCGGTCGCGCTCGATGCTCTCGTCGTAACGAGGCCAACACCGCAAGGAGACTGCTCATGAAGCTCCGCCACTCGATTTCGACGTGCGTGTCGTTGATTGCGGCGTCCACAATCCTTGTCGGCTTCGCCCGGGCCGACGAAGTCGCCGACTTCTACCGCGGCAAGACGATGACGATGTTCATCGGCTACGGCTCCGGCGGAGGCTATGATCTCTATGCGCGCACGATCGCGCGGCACATAGTCCGACACATTCCAGGCACGCCTGGAATGATCCCGCAGAACATGCCGGGCGCTTCGAGCATGCTGCTGGGTAACCACATCGCGCGCGTCGCGCCGCGTGACGGGACGGCGCTGGCAGCGGTCAACTCGGCTTTGCTGTTCGACACGGTGTTCCAAGGCGCTGCGTCGAAGGCACAGTTCAAGGGAACGGACCTGTTCACCATCGGCAACGTCGTGAGTTCGGCGTCGGTCCTGATCGCGCTGACGTCGGCCGGCGTGGAACGGCTCGACGACCTCAAGACGAAGCCGGTCATCGTCGGCGCGACCGGGCGTTCCGGCGACACCTACCTCCTGCCGCTCGCGATCAAGCGCCTGCTGGGCCTCGACGCGCTCAAGATCGTGCCCGGATATCCCGGCACGCGCGAGGTCGCGATCGCGCTCGAGCGTGGCGAGATCACGGGCCGCGTGTGGGACATGGAAGGCATAAAGGCCGCACGGCCGCATTGGCTGAAAGACGGGACGATCCGCATTCTCGCGCAACTCGCGCCGCAGAAAATGCCGGAAGTTCCGGAAGGCGTACCGCTCGTCAAGGATTTCGTGCCCCGTGCCGAGGACAACAAAATTCTCGATATCATCTTCATGAGCACGATCCTGGCGCGACCCTATGTGGCGCCACCGGGCATACCGCCGGCGCGTGCCAAGGCCCTTCGCGACGCGTTCATGGCGACCATGAAAGACCCGCAGTTCCTCGCCGAAATGAACAAGCTCTCGATGACCATCGATCCGACCTCGGGCGAGGACATGGAGCGGATCGTGCGGGACGCACACGCCCTGCCGCCGGAGCAGGTGGAAAAAGTCCGGGCCTTGCTGCGGGATTGAATTGCCCCTCCTGCCACACCACCGCCTCGGCGGCAGGATATTGCATATCGTGCCTGCCAATGCGATTGAGGCGCTCGACGAGTACACAGGGAGGCCGCGCCGTTGCTCAGGATATTCTCGCCCTCACGACTGGCTGCCGCATGCGCGGCGGCAGTTGCAGCTATCGCCTTGCCGGCCGCGGACGCGGTCGCGCAGAACTGGCCTCAGCGCATCGTCCGGCTCGTGCTGCCACTCGGGCCCGGCAGCGGCACGGACATCGGCGCGCGGATCATTTCAGAACGGCTCGCCAAGGAGTGGGGGCAATCGGTCGTCGTCGAGAACAGGCCCGGTGGTGATTCGGTCGTCGCCATCAGCTCGGTGATCAACGCCAACGACGACCACATTCTCCTGTGGGGACCTACGGCCTCGTTCACCGCACATCCCTACACGCATGCGAAGGTCCCCTACGACATCCGCGAGATCATCCCGATCACGCGGGTCTCGAATACGCTCGTGGTGATCACGGTTGCCAACAGCGTCAAGGCCACGACCATGGCCGAACTCGCACAGCGCGCGCGGGAAGAACCGGGCAAGCTCAACTATGCGAGCGTGACGGGCCTCAACGATTTTCTGTTCCAGGCGTTCGTCAAGGACGCGAAGCTGGAGATGGTTCGCGTGCCGTATCGCGACGCCGTGCAGGCCGCAAACGACCTCGCGCAGGGACGCATCCATGCATTCTCATCCGCCTATGCGATCTCGCGGGCCCAGGTCGAAGGCGGCAAGATCCGCCCGCTCGCGTTCACCAACACTCTTCGCGCCGGGATAATGTCGGGCATTCCCACCGTCCGCGAAGCAGGCTTCCCCGCGATGGAATTCGACGGGATGGTCGGCGTTTTCAGCACCAAGGCGCTGAACGAGGCTGGACGCCTGCGCATTGCGAGAGATGTCCGCGAGGCGCTGAAGGATAAAGTCGTGATCGACCGGCTGACGTCGACGGGCCAAGTGGTCAATCCAGGCGACCGCGACGAGTTCATCGCCGCGATCGACGAACAACGCAAGGTCGCAGCAGGGGCCGCCAAGATCCTCGGCATCAAGGCGGCGCAATAACCGCCGGTGACAATCGGCGCGCAGGCGATGGGACGGCCGGCCGTTCGTCATTGCCCAGACTTCTGCGATTGCGACTGCTGCTGCGTGCCCGCCGCCTGGCTCTGCGCTTGCTGCTCGGGTGCTTGCGCTGCGACTGCAACGTGCACATCCAGGCTTTCATGGGGACCGCCGCGCCGCGAGCCCCTGATCGGCGCGGCGTATCGCGCATCGAGACCCGCCGCGAGTCTCACGTAGCGCTCTGTCGGACAGATCCGGTTGGCCGGATCGAAGCCGACCCACCCCAGCCCCTCGACGTAGGCTTCGGTCCACGCGTGATGCGCAGGCGAGGGCACGTCGTCATCCGTGAGAAGATATCCGGTGACGTAGCGGGCGGGTACTGCAAGTGCACGGGCAGCCGCGATGAAGATGTGGGCGTGATCCTGGCAGACGCCCTGGCCCGCCTCGAAAGCGGTGGCCGCAGCCGTCTCCGAGCCGGTTGCGCCGACGACGTAGTCGACCCTGTCGCGGATCGCATGCATCAGCTCGTGAAGCCGCGGCACGGGCTGCTTCTCCGAAAGCCCCGCGGCAAGCTCGAGGATGCCCGGGCTCGCCGCCGTCGCCTCGGTCGGCCGCAGATAGACGCGCAGGGGGACGGTTTCCGGCAACCCCTTCACGACACCGGCGGTGTCGGTGACCTCGACGATCCCGGTCGCCGTCACCTCCAGATCGGAATGCGGCGTCGTGATCGTGAGCAGATGCGTGGCGTTGCCGAAGCCGTCGCGCGTGGCGAGCGGTTGCGCATCGGGCTCCGTGCGGATCTGCCAATCGACGATCGACAGGCCAGCGTAGGCCACCGGCGTCATGCGCAGCATCACGATGCCGTACGACGCTCGTGCAGCGTAGGTGTAGCGGGTCCTGTGATCGATGGCGATGCGCATGCCGGGCCGCTCAATCATTGAAGTGGTAGGTGGTCGCGATTTCCGATGCCAGCGCGCTGTTGCCGGCGATGAAATTTCGCAGGAACTCGTGCATGCCCAGTTGGAAGATCGTGACCATGTCGGCGCCGGAGAGCATTTCCAGCGTATCGTCGGCGTGTTTCATGCAGTCGCTGTCGGCACAGTAGTATTCGGACAGGCCGGCGAGCGCCGAGGCGATCTCGACATAGCAGGAGCGAAGCGAGCGCGGTAGTTGCGGGTTCAGGATCACGAAGTCCGCGATGTGCCAGGGCTTGAACGCGTCGCGGTAGACCCAGCGGAAACTGCGGTGCGCGGACACCGAGCGCAGGATCGTCGCCCACTGCGCGCTGTCGAGCCCGCCGCCGACGATCTCGTTCTGCGGCAGCAGCATGTAATACTTCACGTCGAGGATGCGGGCGGTGTTGTCCGCGCGCTCGATGAACGTACCGAGCTGGGTGAAATAGAACGTGTCGTTGCGCAGGATCGTATTGAGCAGCGCGCCGCGGAACAGGGCCGAGCGCTCGCGTATCCAGTCGAACAGGGCGGGCAGCTCATTGGGCTCGCGGGCGAGCCGCACACGGCCGTCGAGTTCGATATAGGCGCTGTTGAGCGCTTCCCACATCTCCCGCGTGATCGCTGTTCGCTGCGCCCGCGCGTTACGCCGGGCCGACGCGATGCACGATGTGACGCTCGACGGATTCTCGCGGTCGAGCAGCAGGAAATCGACGACCTGCGACGTATCGAACTTCTCGTAGCGTTCGAGATAGGCCGTATCGCAGCCTGCCGTCTTCAGCGTCGAGCGCCACTCCTCCTCGCCGCTCTGATGCGGCAGCAGGATGAGCCGATAGCCGACCTCGAGCAGCCGCGCGATATTCTCCGCCCGCTCCATGTAGCGCGCCATCCAGAAGAGATCGTTGGCCGTCCTGCCCAGCATCTGATTGCGCTTCCGACGTTGTGCCCCGCGGGGAGCTATTCCTCGAGTACCGCTATTCCTCCAGTACCCACGTGTCTTTGGTCCCGCCGCCCTGGCTCGAGTTGACGACGAGAGACCCCTTCCGCAGCGCGACACGCGTGAGCCCGCCGGGCGTCAACCGCATGCGGTCGCCGAAAAGCACGAACGGGCGCAGATCGAGATGCCTGGGCGCAATGCCCTGCTCGGTCAGCGTCGGACAGGTCGAGAGCGCCAGTGTGGGCTGGGCGATGTAGCGCTCGGGCTCCGCCTTCACCTTTTCGCGGAAGGCCGCCACTTCTTTCGAGGTCGATGCAGGTCCGACCAACATGCCGTAGCCGCCCGAGCCGTGCACTTCCTTCACGACCAGCTCGGCCATGTGCTCCAGCACGTAGGCGAGATCGTCGGGGCGGCGGCAGTTATAGGTGTGCACGTTCTTCAGGATCGGCGCGCGGCCGGTGTAGAACTCGACGATTTCAGGCACGTAGCTGTAGATCGACTTGTCGTCGGCGATGCCTGCGCCGGGCGCGTTGACGATGGTGACGCGGCCGGCGCGATAGAGTTCGAAGATGCCGGGCACGCCGAGCATCGACTCCGGCTTGAAGGTCAGGGGATCGAGGTAGTCGTCGTCGACCCGGCGATAGACGACGTCGACGCGCTCCAGGCCCTTCGTGGTTTTCATCTTCAGATAGCCGTCTGCGACGACGAGGTCCTGGCCTTCGACCAGTTCGACGCCCATGCGGTCGGCGAGGAAGGAGTGCTCGAAATAGGCGCTGTTGTGCTGGCCCGGCGTCAGCACGACGATGCGCGGATCTCCGTCGAGTTCGACAGGGGCCACGCTCTCGAGCGTCGCGCGCAAGTCCTCCGGATAGCGCTCGACCGGCGCCACGCGCGCCTGGCTGAACAGCTCGGGGAACATATGCATCATCGTCTCGCGGTTCTCCAGCATGTAGGAGACGCCGGACGGCGTGCGCGTGTTGTCCTCGAGCACAAAGAACTCGTTCTCGCCGGTGCGCACGATGTCGATGCCGATGATGTGGGAATAGATGCCGCGCGGTGGCTCGACGTTCATCATTTCAGGAACGAACGCGGCGTTGCGCACGATCAGATCGGCCGGCACACGGCCGGCGCGCAGGATCTCCTGGCGGTGGTAGATGTCGTACATGAAGGCGTTGAGCGCACGCACACGCTGCTCGATGCCGGCGGCCAGACGCCGCCACTCCGCTGCACTCAGCACGCGCGGAATGATGTCGAAGGGAATGATGCGCTCGGCGGCTTCCTGCGCGCCATAGACGGCGAATGTGATGCCTGTGCGCCGGAACAGCGCCTCGGCCTGCGTGCTCTTGCGCCTCAACTCGTCTTCCGGCTGGCCGTCGAGCCATGGGCCGATCGTTGCGTAGGGATCACGACACCGACGCCCCTTTCCCGTCCCCCGCATCTCGTCGAATGCCATCGCCCGCCAGCCTCTGGAAGTCCACCCGCGCCTTGCCCCCGCGAGATGCGGACGACGGCAATCCAAGCCGAAAACATCGGCATGCGTGGATGAGAGCCTGACCAAAGGCCGCGCGCAAGGACGAATATCGGGCAACTCAGCCCGTCAGGCTGCCCAAGAATCGGACAGAACTGGAGTACACCCTGCGGCAGCGGAACGAACGAGCGGCAAACCGCGCGGGCACATCCCGTCAGGTAAGTTCGCGGATCTTGAAGTGCAGCCCGCCTTTCGGGCAGAGCGTCACGGTGGCGTGAATGCCGGGGGGATCGTCGCCGACGTACTCGGGACGGAAGCGCCGCAGCAGCATGGACAACGCCAAGGTGTTCTCGACCTGGCTCATCGCCCCGCCGATGCAACTGCGCTTGCCACCGCCGAAGGGCAGATAAGTATAGGGCTTGCGCTTCTTTGCGGCATCGCCGAGCCAACGCTCCGGCCGGAACTCTTCGGGTGCGTCCCAATACTTGGGACTGTGGTGGACGCCGTAAGCGAACATCACGATGCGGTCGCCGGCCTTCACTTCCTTGCCGCCGATGGTATCGGCCACGCTGGCGACGCGCATCAGGCCCCAGATCGGCGGATAGATCCGCATCGTCTCCTGGATGACGGCGCGGGTATAGGCGAGACCCGAGTAGTCAGCGGCGGTGGGCTCGCGATCACCGTAGACCGCCTCGCCTTCGCGGCGGATGCGTTCCGCGATCGCCGGGTCCTTCGACGCCTGATAGAGCGCCCACGCCAGCGTGATCGCGGTCGTCTCGGTGCCGGCCCAGAGATACTGCTTGATCTCGTCGATCGCCTGCTGGCGGTCGAACTCGGGGATCGCGGGATCGGCGACGCACGTCTCGATGATCTTCAGCAGCGTCCGCTCGCGGTTCTCACGAGGTTCGGCGCCGAGAACGGCAAGCGGCACTTCCCACCACGCCTCGATCGCCCTGGCGGCGTCGACGTCGGTCAATTCAACGAGTTCACCGGCCTGCTTCTTGAGCCGGATCGACTTGTGGTTCATCACGTCGGTGTAGGTCTTCACGTACTTGAACACGACGTGCGGATTGAACGGCATGTCGCGGTCGAACAGCGCCTTGCAGATCATGTCGGCGGCGAGTGTCCAGGTCTGCTCGACCATCTCGACGGTTTCGCCGGATTTGGCGAGCCCGGCCCAGATGTCCATCTTGGCGCGGATCGCGTCGAGAAAGAACGGAATGTACTCGCCGAACATGTCGGGGTGGAACGCCGCCTGCTGGGGCATCCGGATCTTGTTCCAGACCGCGCCGTCGTGCGTAATCATCGATTTCCCGAAGATCGGCTTCAGGCCGTCGAAATACTTGATGTAGTTGTCCGCCTTCGACACCAGAACGTGCTTGATGTGCTCGGGCTCGGACAGGAACACGACGCGCTCGTTACCCATGTTGACGGCGATCACGCCGTCGTGGCGTTGCGAGATGTCGAGCAGCGTCTTCAGCGGATTGAGCGGATTGCCGCGCAGCAGAGGCGTCAGCTTGAACCAGATGCTGGCCTCTTCGCCCAGACCTTGGGCCGCAGACGGCGTGGTGAGTTCAGTCATGTTCTCTGGCCAATTTGTTCGGGGACGTCATTTGTCGGGACGTCGCCTCCTGCCGGCAAAACGATACGCATGCAGCGCTTGGGCACCGCGCTACGATCCTGTCAATGCGAAGGCACAACTGATTGCAGTGGAGCAGCCCCTCTACGCGGAAAGCCCACACCCTCATGGCATCTGAGCGACCTAACATCCGTTTCCGAACGAGTCCAATAGGTCAGGGTGCCGCTGCGGCCGGAGTGCCAGTCAACCGAACTCGTCCGGCGGCGGCGAGATCACGAACGGCGATTGGTTAACGCGAGATTGCGGCGACTTGATCACGACCCTGTCACCGTCCATCGCAACCGCCCCGGAGGCGAGCATCGCCAGCGCCTGGGGATAGATCAGGTGCTCGATCGGCAGGATGCGGGCGGCCAGAGAATCGGCCGTATCGCCCGAGACGACGGGCACGGCCCCCTGGACCACGATCGGCCCGGCGTCCATCTCCGGCACCACGAAGTGCACCGTGCAGCCGGCGATGCGGACCCCCGCTGCCAGCGCCTGCTCCTGCGTGTGGAGCCCCTTGAATGCCGGCAGGAGCGAGGGATGGATGTTGAGCATGCGTCCCTGCCACAGCCTGACGAAATTCGGCGTGAGCACCCGCATGAAGCCCGCCAGACAGACGATCTCGGCGCCGAAACCAACGATCACACGCTGAAGTGCGTCTTCGAACGCTGCCCGATCCGCAAAGGCCTTGTGCTCGACGACGGCAGTCGGGATGCCCCGCGCCGCGCCCCAGCCGAGCCCTGCCGCATCCGGCCGATTGGCAACGACGGCGACGATTTCAGCGGGAAAATCCGGTGCGGCGGCAGCCTCCACCAACGACATCATGTTGGAGCCGCGGCCGGAAATGAGAACGACGGTGCGCTGACGGTGCATGGCTCGGCAATCGTTGGGGCTGATCTGCGTCGGGTGTCCGAACGGAAAGGACCACTATCGCGATTCCCGAGTTCGGATGATGATCCTGGTAATGAGCGCCAAATACATGAGCGCTTCGCCCGAGTCGATCTCGAGAGCCCGCTTTCGGCCACTTCGGACTTACTTCGGTTTGGCGGGCTTTCCGGCCGTTGGAGCCGGTGGCTCTCCCCGCAATTCCGCATCGAGATCGAGAGGGTTGCAGTTCTTTTCGACCAGCCGCTTGTTCAGCGCTTCGAGCCGTGCGCGATCCAGTTGCAGCTCCCTGATGGGGTTGCTGCCCCGCGCCGTGCCACCGAAGACCGGCGTCGTCACGGACTGGATGGTGCGGCTCGTGAACGTGCCGCTCTGCCCTGCGTAGTCGCCTCGCATGGTGGCGATCCGGACGCGCATCTGGCCGGTGATCTTGGGGCAATCGAGCTTGAGCTCGGTCTCGGTCAGCGCATAGCCCGCCGGCAATGGCTGAATGGCGGCCGTTTCAGCGGGATCCTTGAGCTTGGCGGCGGGAGAGATGGTCCCGATCGTCTCGCCGACGGCCCCACACCCCGCCACGAGCAGGGAAGCCGCGAGCGGCAGCCAAGGTTGCGGTTTCACGTGCAAGATCACGCCTCGGGCTGATGGAGAAGCTGATGGAGAATCCGGGCCTTCGAGATAGTCGATCCAACACGGCGGAAGTGGGGCTGGCAACGCGCCGATTGCCGCCGACCCAGCGATTGGGCTAAACGGCACTCCTGCAACGAGGGAGAGAAGCTGCCGTGACGAAGCCACTCAAAGTCGGCGTGAAATCGATGGTCGAGGCCGCGCGCGGCCAGATCAAGGAATACACCGCAGCCCAGGCCGTCGAAATCGCGAAGGACCCCGGGGTGCTGCTGGTCGACATCCGTGATCCACGCGAGCTCGCCCGTGATGGCAAGATCCCCGGCGCGCTTCACGCCCCACGCGGCATGCTCGAATTCTGGGTCGATCCGGACAGCCCCTATTTCAAGCCGGTGTTCGGCGAGGACAAGACATTCGTCTTCTTCTGCGCGGGCGGCCTGCGCTCCGCACTCACCACCAAAACGCTGCAGGACATGGGCCTTGCGCCCGTCGCCCATATCGAAGGCGGATTTGCTGCATGGAAAGAAGCCGGCGGCGCGGTCGAAGCTGTGGTGCCCAAGCCGGTCAAGTGACGCGGCAGGGTTGTCGAGGGGCAGCGAATTCCGCTGGAGCAGCGCACGCGCGCCGGCTCACCACACGAATGTCGCTGAATATTTCAATGAATTGAACGGTTTCCACAGCTACGTCCCGTTGTCGCCGCCATCGTGCCCAAATTGAACCCGCAAATGGCGTCAACAGGGCGCGTCCGCTGCCCTCGGTTCAACTCGGACGATCCATCTCGAACCGCCCACCTCGAACCGCCCACCTCGAACCGCAAGGGCAGCCTTCCGAGGCGGGTGCCGTTCCAGATGATACCAGTTTGGGGGAGCCCCCATCCGGGGGGCGAGCGGCGTGGCTCGAGGGGACACGGGCCACGCCCTCAATCGAAATCCCGCCGTGCTCCGCAACTTCCGTCGTCTCCGGGCTCCATCCGGATTCCAGCTGGCCGGCCGATGACTGCGGCCGCACACTCGGCCATTGTTTCCATCCCGATCCTCCCCGCGCTATCGGGCCGCCTTGCCGGGCCGGTCGGCATCGGCTACCTAGCCCGGGAGCATATTCGGCAGGTCCGCGCGACGGCGCGAGCAGAGAGGGAGCCACCATGAGCGTCGACAACAGCAAGGGCCATCCGGCCATGGACTACGCCCAGCATCGGGCGACCTATGCGGGGTTCATCCGTGGCACGCAGATCAGCGTCGTGCTGCTCGTCATTCTGCTCATCGGCATGTTCCTCTTCCTGACCTGATTCTAGGCCTGCTTCTGGCCCTGGTTCTGGGCCTGTCGCCGTCGTCGCCCCGACACGCGGCGCTGTGATAAGACACTTCTGTCGCTTTCTTTCTCCCGATCCGCCGCTTGCTCCCTCCTTCGTGCCCCCGGCGCGGAGCGCTTCCAGGGCAGTGTCCTCCCGAGGCGCTTTCCCGGTCGCAACACCAGGCAGCGGCGCCGGAAGCTTCGATCGAGGAACTGGCATGATCACGATCGCCGTGACGGCGGAGAAGCAGCCGGAGACGCGGGTCGCCGCGTCGCCCGAGACGGTCAAGAAGCTGTCCGCGCTGGGCTGTACGGTGCGAATCGAAAGCGGCGCGGGTCTGCGGTCGCGATTCTCGGACGATGTGTTCAAGGCCGCCGGCGCGACGATCGCTGCCACCGCCGCCGAAGCGCTGGCCGGGGCCGACATGCTGCTCGCGGTGCGCCGGCCGTCGCTCGACGATGTCAAGGCGCTGAAGCCCGGCGCGATGGTGATCGCGATCCTCGATCCTTATTCGGGCCGCGACGGTCTCGAAGCGATCGCGGCAACCGGCGCCAGTGCTTTCGCCATGGAGTTCATGCCGCGGATCACGCGGGCGCAGTCGATGGACGTGCTGTCGAGCCAGGCGAACCTCGCGGGCTACAAGGCTGTCGTGGACGCTGCCTCGATGCAGGAACAGGCGGTGCCGATGATGATGACGGCGGCGGGCACCGTGCCTGCGTGCAAGGCATTCATCATGGGCGTCGGCGTCGCGGGCCTGCAGGCGATCGCCACCGCGCGGCGTCTCGGCGCCATCGTGTCTGCCACGGACGTACGGCCTGCGACGAAGGAGCAGGTGGCCTCGCTCGGCGCGAAATTCGTCGCGGTCGAGGACGACGAATTCCGCCAAGCGCAGACGGCGGCCGGCTACGCCAAACCGATGTCGGCTGAGTATCAGGCCAAGCAGGCCGAACTCGTCGCCAACCACATCAAGATCCAGGACATCGTGATAACGACCGCGCTGATCCCGGGCCGGCCGGCGCCGCGTCTCATCACGCGCGAGATGGTCGAGAGCATGAAGCCGGGCGCGGTCATCGTCGATCTCGCAGCCGAACGCGGCGGCAACTGCGAACTGACCAAGCCGGGCGAGGTCGTCGAGCACAACGGTGTGCGCATTTCCGGCCCGCTCAATCTCGCTGGTACGGTCGCGGTGAACGCGTCGGCGCTCTACGCCAAGAATATCTACGCCTTCCTCGAACCGATGTTCGACAAGAAGGAGAAGGTGATGAAGATCAACTGGGACGACGAGACCGTCAAAGGCACGCTGGTGTCGAAGGACGGCCGCCTCGTGCACCCGAGCCTCGTGACACAGGGGACCTGAATGGCACGCGTTCTGACTGCTCTCGCGGCACTCTTCATCGCGCCTTCGCTCGCGTTCGCGGCTGGCGGTGCGGGCGGCGAGGTCGATCCGTCGATCTATCGCCTGATGGTGTTCGTGATCGCGATCTTCGTCGGCTACTACGTGGTGTGGGGCGTGACGCCGGCACTGCACACGCCGCTGATGGCACTCACCAATGCGATCTCGTCGGTGATCGTGGTCGGCGCGCTGCTGTCGGTCGGTGTCGCGCTGATGGGTTATGGCTCCTGGCTCGCCAAGTTGTTCGGCTTCCTCGCCCTCGTCATGGCCTCGATCAACATCTTCGGCGGCTTCCTCGTCACGCAGCGCATGCTCGCGATGTACAAGAAGAAAGAGAAGAAGTGAGACTCGTAGGTTGGGTCGAGGCACGCGCTTCAGCGGGCCGCAACCCAACAAGGCACGGAACATCGCGAAATGTTGGGTCGCGCAGCGCTTGACCCAACCTACGAAAGAAAGCTGCCTCCATGTCCGCCAACGTCGTCGCATTGCTCTACCTCGCTTCGGGTGTGCTGTTCATCCTGGCGTTGCGCGGGCTGTCGAGCCCGGTGACATCACGCCAGGGCAACGCCCTCGGTATGCTCGGCATGACGATCGCGATCGTGACGACGCTGTCGCTGCTCGGCGCGCCCAACGATCCCCTGACATGGGGGCTGATCATCGCGGCCCTGGTCATCGGCGGCGGCATCGGGGCCTACACGGCACGCACCATTCCGATGACGATGATGCCGGAGTTGGTGGCGGCGTTCCATTCGCTCGTCGGTCTCGCGGCGGTGTTCGTGGCGGCCGGCGCTCTGTATGCGCCCGACGCGTTCGGGATCGCGGATGCGGCCGGGCGGATCGGGGCGGTGAGCCTCGGGGAAATGTCCGTCGGCACGGCCATCGGCGCGATCACGTTCACGGGCTCGGTCATCGCGTTCGCCAAGCTGTCGGGCCGCATGTCGGGCAAGCCGATCATGTTGCCGGGTCGGCACGTCATCAACCTCGCGCTGGCAGCCCTCATCATCTACCTGATCTACGAATTCTGCCTGTCCGGCGGCGATGCGCTGCTGTTCTGGGCGATCACAGGGCTTTCGCTGCTGTTCGGCGTGCTGATCATCATCCCGATCGGCGGCGCGGATATGCCCGTCGTCGTGTCGATGCTGAACTCGTATTCGGGTTGGGCTGCGGCCGGCATCGGCTTCACGCTCGGCAACGTCGCGCTCATCATCACGGGCGCGCTGGTCG
>CAZNMY010000058.1:0-36028 GCA_964574325.1 uncultured Devosia sp.
GTCGAAGCCCCCAAGGGCGAGTTCGGCGTCTACCTCGTCGCCGACGGCTCCAACAAGCCCTACCGCTGCAAGATCCGCGCGCCCGGCTTCTCCCACCTCTCCGCAATGGACTTCCTCAACCGCGGCCACATGCTCGCCGACGTCAGCGCCATCCTCGGCTCGATCGACATCGTGTTCGGGGAAATCGACCGTTGAGCAACGCTTCTGAGCCTGACGACGCCGACGATCACGAGAGCGAAGACGGCCTGGTGACATGCGAAGGGCACGGGGAGCAGCCGCCCGCGTTCGTCTGCATTCACCTCGCGGAATCGCAACCGGATGATCCGTCCATCGGCTTCAACTGGAACTGTGAAGGCGGCGATCTCCTCGCCAACTGCGACGCGTGCGAGAAGCATGCGGACGCCGAGGGTTTCCTTTCAGACGCGTTCTTCGAAGAGAACTTCGCCGTCATCTGCCGATCCTGTTTCGTCGAAATGGCAGCAGTCAACGGTGTGACGGTCGAAGCGATCGCCGATGCGGAAGCCGCAGCCACCCGCGACGCAGCGTCTTGAACTATAGGACTGCTGCCGGGCGTGGCTTGTCGTTCGTAGGCCATTTTTTAATCCTCGAGGCATTGTCGGATGGCCGAGCTGCCCAAGTGCCCGAAGTGCTCATCCGAGCACACCTACGAAGACGGCGCGCTGCTCATCTGCCCGGAGTGCGCGCACGAGTGGAGCGCAGCGGCTGCGGCTTCGCAATCCGACGACGATGGCCCCCACGTCATCAAGGACGCGAACGGCAACGTGCTGGCCGACGGCGACAGTGTCACCGTCATCAAGGATCTCAAGATCAAAGGGTCCTCGACCGTCGTGAAGGTCGGCACCAAGGTTCGCAACATCCGCCTCGTGGACGGCAGCGGCGGCCACGACATCGACTGCAAGATCGATGGCATCGGCCCGATGCAGCTCAAGTCCGAGTTCGTGAAGAAGGCGTGAGGGCGCAGCCTTTCAGCCACTTCTAATTCCCCCACACATCCATCACGCACTCATGGTCCGCGAAGGCGGACCATCCACGACTCTATCGAATCTATCGCACCTACTGCGAACTGCTCTGAGATCGACGCTCGAAGTGTGCCGCGAGCCGTGGACGGCCGCCGCGGCCGTGACGTCGCTATCGACAAAGCCGTGAAATCTGAATCCGACAGCAGACACGCTCCTCCAGCGAACGCCAAGTCGCAAGAAAGAAGGGGTCCGGGGAACACTTTCCCCGGTCGGGGCATGGGGCCGAGGCCCCATTCGCGGCCTCGCCGCGACCTCCTCCCCAAACCGCCCCACCGATCGATATGCCCTCCCTATTCCGGCCGTCCGGGTTGCACCGTGTCGTGCAGTGTCATTAATGTTGTCGAAACACCCGCTACACGGATCACACGCGGCTCACCGAGAGGAAACAATTCATGCGCAGCAAAATCACGAGTGCGCCCATATGGAAGGCGAGTGCAGCAGGCTTCGCTCTGGCCCTCGCCGCCGCGGCGATCCCCGGCACCGCTTCGGCTCAGGACGACAACTTCTTCGCCGGCAAGACCGTCACCATTATCGTCGGATTCTCGCCGGGCGGCGGCTACGACATGTACGCCCGCACGGTCGCGCGCTTCATCGGTAACCACATCCCCGGCAAGCCGAACGTGATCGTTCAGAACATGCCCGGCGCCGGCAGCCTTACGGCCGTGCGTTACCTCGACGGCCCCGCGGCGAAGGACGGCACCATCGTCACCGCGTTCAATCCCGGCGTGATCACGGATTCGCTGACCAATCCCGAGAAGATCAAGGTCAAGTTCACCGAGTTCTCCTGGCTCGGCAGCATCACGCGCGACATCCGCCTGTGCTACGCGTGGCACACCGCACCGATCAAGACCATGAAGGATCTCCTCGACGGCAAGGAGTTCATCATGGGCGCCACCGGCATCAACACGTCCAACTACGTGAACGGCGCCGTCCTGCGCAATCTGTTCGGCCTCAAGATCAAGCAGATCACCGGCTTCCCCGGCTCCAACGAAATGCGTCTCGCGACCGAGCGCGGTGAACTCTACGGCGATTGCGGCTCGTGGAGCAGCGTTCCCGCCGACTGGGTCAAATCGAATAAGATCGTTCCTTTCGTCGCTTATTCGCCGCGCCGCGCCCCGGACATGCCGAAAGACCTGCCGTTCATCGGCACATTTGCGAAAACCGATGAGCAGAAGCAGGTGCTCGACATCATCATCGCCGCCGGTGAGCTGGGCCGCCCGTATGTGATGTCGAGGCAGGTTCCACCCGCGCGCGTCGCGACAATGCGCAAGGCGTTCGACGCGACGATGAAGGACGCGGGCTTCCTGGGCGAGGCCGCCAAGCAGGATCTGCCCGTCGATCCAGCCACCGCCGACGAGGCACGGGATATTCTCACTCGCATCTACGCGGCCAAGCCGGAAATCGTGACGAAGGCCAAGGACGTGATGAAGTAGAAGCTCCGCTGCGGCGATCGATCGAGCAGTTCGATCGGTTGCCCGCCCCTAACCGATCCCCAGCAACCGCCGCAGTTCGTCCAGGCGCTGCGCGCGGTCCTCGTCGAAATCGCCGGGCGCGGCCATTCTCGTGCCGAGCTGTCCCGCCCACGCCTGCCGCTTGACGATCGCCTCCGACATCGTCGGCTCGATGCCCGAATCGGCGACCGTCTTGGCCACTTCGACCATCTCCTCCGAACGCCTGCGACCGTGATGCAGCGTGCGCGACAGCATGTAGCGCGAGGTCTTGTCCCAGTCCTGACCCGGGAACATGTCCTTGAGCGAAGCCAGCACATCGTCCGTGACGCCGTAGTGGTGCGACGCGAGGAGGCACTCGGCAACGAGGCTCTCGATGCCCTTGACCATCACGCTGCGGCACATCTTCACCGATGACGCCGCGCCTACCGCGTCGGAATAGACCTTGGCGTTGAAGCCCAGCGGCTTGCCCACGTCGAGGAACGCAGCGGTGTGTTTGCCGCCGAGCAGGATCGGCGTGCCGATGCCCCTGGGATCGATCGGCGACATCACCGCTGCCTCGACGTAACGCCCACCGGCCTTCTCGACGATCGCGGCCGCCTCCTGCTTCGTCCGGGGCGAGACCGAATTGACGTCGACGAACATAGTGCCGCCGGCGAGCCCCGGCGCCGTCGCGCGCGCCGCATCGAGCGCGGAGCCCGCAGTCACTGAGCTGATCGCGAAAGTTGCCCCCCGCACGGCTTGTGGTGCGGACGAGGCCACGACCACATCGAGCGCCTTGGCGGCCCTGCTCTGAGGGCTGCCGGTATCGGCGAAGGCGATATCGTAGGCCGTGATCGCCTTCACGCCGGCCTTGCGCAGGTCCCGCGCCATCGCCTGGCCGACCTCGCCCAGCCCGATGATCGCCACGCTCAGATTTGCCCCGGGTGTCATGACGCTTGCCTCTCGAGTCTGCTAGCCGGCGTGGAGCCGGCGTAGATCGCTGTTTCAGGCTGACGCAATGACGCAAATGACAGCCCTGATCAATACTCGAATGCCGCATGGTTTATTGGCTGCGCGACACCAACACGATGATGTTTCCCGCGACAATTTCAGTTGGTCCTGGTGCAAGCGGGCCAGACACGCGCTATGACCCGCGCTATAGGGTGCGCAAATATCGTGCGCAGCGGAAGGAAAGATGACCTATGCCACCTCCCGATCTTTCGAAGGCTTATCCCGTCTCCTGGGACCAGTTCCACCGCGACGCCCGCGCTCTCGCCTGGCGGCTGAGCAACAAGGGACCGTTCGAGGCCATCGTCTGCATCACCCGCGGCGGCCTCGTGCCGGCCGCGATCGTCGCGCGCGAGCTCGAGCTGCGCATCATCGAGACGATCTGCATCGCCAGCTATGACTACAAGACCCAGGGCGAGCTGCGCGTGCTCAAGGGCATTGCCCCGCAAGTCGCCGGGATCGGCGACGGCAAAGGCAAGGGCGTCCTCGTCGTGGACGATCTCACCGACACCGGCAAGACCGCCAAGATGGTCCGCGACCTCCTGCCCAACGCCCACTTCGCCGCAATGTACGCCAAGCCCCTGGGGGCACCGCTGATAGACACCTTCGTCACCGAAGTCAGCCAGGACACCTGGATCTACTTCCCCTGGGACATGGGCCTCTCCTACCAGGAACCGATGCGCAAGGGCGGGTGACCGCGATCCGAGCAATTGATGCCGCCCCATCGTAGGAAGCGATAGGCCCGTCGGCCGTATTGCACCGTGCCGCGCGCCAATTGGTGCAATACGCTTTGCTGTTGCACCCTATGGATCGCACGCTGGAGGTCCATTCAGGATCAATAGCCACGACTCCACGAAGGCCTTTTGCGGCTGCTGCTTTCCAAGGCGCAGACATCGACACGGCCGTCGTGGAGAGATCGGAGAGGCGCCCCTTGCGACCTACCCGATCTTCTTCTGCGCCTCGCCGAGAACCTCGGCCAGCGTCACCGCCTGCCCCTTGCGGTCGATCGAACGCAGCGCGGCGTTGACGATGGCGACCGCGACGTTGCCGTCGCGCGCTGTCAGTTCCGGCAGCTTGCCCGTTGAACACGCGGCCGCGAACAGTTCCAGCTCGTCGCGGAACATATCGCCCTGCGGGATCTTGATTTCCTCACGTTTGCCGTAGCCGTCCTTGCCGCGCTGGATGTAGAGCGTCGACGGCTCGTGCAGCTTGGCCGGCGTATCCCACGTGCCGAAATCGAGTTCGTAGTGCATCAGCCCCTTCTGGCCGAATACCCGGATCGAATAGATGCCGGGCGACGTCCACGACGAGCCGACATAGCCCAGCGCCCCGTTGGCGAAGCGCAATGTCGTCATCGACTGATCGTCGACCTCGGCACCCACCGGCGACAGCTTCGACGCGATCGAGTGAACCTCGGTCACTTCGCCGCCGAGATAGTGCAGCGCGTCGAACTGGTGCACCGCGAGCTGCGACAGCGGCCCGCCCGGCGCGCGATCACGATACCACCGCCACGTCGACGGCGTCAGCTCCAGCGCGCGCTCGTTGGAGAAGTTCGCTTCCATGAACACGAGACGCCCGATCTCGCCCGAATCGATCGCCTGTTTCATCAGGCGGGTGCCCTTCAGCAGCCGCGCCGAATGCCCGACCATCACGCGCACGCCGTACTTTTTCTCTAGCGCCTCGATCCTGAGCCCGTTCTCGAGCGTGTCGGCGATCGGCTTCTCGGTGTAGACGTGCTTTCCGGCCTTCGCGACGGCCTCGGCCACCGGCAGATGCTGCTCGTTCGGCACGGTCAGGATGACACCCTTGATCTCCGGATCGGCCAGCAGCGCTTCCATCGTCGCCGGACACGCGATGCCGGTCTCTTTCGTGAACTCGACCCGGCTGTCCGGCGTGCGCGTGAAACCTGCCACGATCTCGAGCTTGTCCGACGTCTTCGCCGCCCGCGTCAGCACGCGCGCCCAGCGCCCCAGCCCGACAATGCCGAGTTTCACCCTGCCTGTAGCCATAGCATTTGCTCCCCATCGCATTCCGCAGCGGACAATCGATTGCACTATCGATTACCACCGGCCCACCGTCCAGCGGAAGAGGGGAGGGGAGGGGAGATACGTCGCGCGCGATCATCTACGCGCGGGATCTTTCTCAGTGCCGCGCGCCGAGCGCCAGCACCCAGAACGTCTTGAACTCGGTCTTCGGCTCCTGGATGAGCGCGATTCCCATGTTGTCGACGTCGTTCATCAGCAGGTTGCGATTGTGGCCGGGACTTTCCTGCCAGCCCTTGAGCACCTCGGAGAACGAGATCTGCCCCGTGCCGACGTTCTCCGCTGCGACCTTCGCGTTGTATCCGGCGCGCTTGACGCGATCCCACGGATTGGAGCCGTCCGAGCCGTAGTGAGAGATCCGGTCCCACTTCGCCAGATCCTTGGCATGCGCCTTCGCCGCGTTCGCGAGCTCGGTATTGAGCGACAGCGGCTTCAAGCCGTTCGCCTTGCGATAGGCGTTGATCGCATCGCGCGCGCCGGCCGCATCGAGATTGGTGGCGCTGTAGTCCCGATCGGAGAGCGCACCAGCCGGAGCGCGGTCGAACGATCCTTTCGGCGCCCGATCCATGGTCGCATTGGCGGCGACCCTGGTATTTGCGGATGCGGGGCGCGTCGTCGCGGGATCACCGCCGAGACCCGCGGATTTCGACCGGACCGAAGCCGTCTGGCGCGAACTGGAGGACGAGCCACTGTCACCGAAGCCGAAGGACAACGGCTTCGTGGTCCCGAGGCTGCACGCCCCGAGAAGGAAGGAGATGATGGTTGGGATCACGACGCGGTACATTACTCGACTACTCCACGACGATCCGAAAACGGATCACCCCCACAATTCCGCATTTACGTTACCCAATCGTTAAAATCTGTAAGACGTAGACGCCTTATCGCCGGATCACAGGCTCCGTGACCGCGTTGCATACCGAACCGAGACCCCTCTCGTGCGGCCCCTCGGCCACGTCCGGAATGGGCCCGAGCAGGATGACGCCAGTTTGACCGGATCGCGGCGGCAACACGGCGGCTACCGCAAGCAGCGGCAAGACATCATCCGGCCGCGCCGCCGGAAGGCAGGCCACAGCCGGCCCGAAGCGGAATGCCTGCCCCTTCGAGCGAGCGCTGGAATTCGAGAAATGGGAGAAAATACAACACGCCCGATGTTGTGTTGCATGCCCCTCTTCCCTCGAGCCGAACGCTGCCGCACAATGGCAGGCATCATCCGGTGATTCGCGCGTCCGGCTTGTGCTGGCTTACCGTCGCAGCTCCAAAGGAGCCGCTGGCGTTCATGCTTGCTGAGACGAACTTGCCGTGACGAACAGGGATTGATCCCATGATTCCGCTGGAGCGCCGATGACAGCCGCCGTCCTGGAGCGCAAACCGCATACGGCCGACGGTGAAGCCCCCCCTGGTCTTCGCCTGATGGTGCTCGCCCGAATAGCCTGCGACGAAGGCGCGACGCGCCCGGAGTTGGCGCGCGAGCTGGGCCCCTATGTCGGTGTCGGCCCCGTGGCCCGCATGCCGATCGAGGCCGAGCTGGCGCAACTCGTCCGCGCCGGTCACGCGATCGAAAGCCGCTCGCGCTTCACCGCTTCGTCCGAAGGCCTGGAACGGCTCCATTCGGAACTGAATATCAAAGCCTTACCCAAAACCTGGACCGAGCTGCGAGACATCCGCCTCGTCGGCAAGGCCCTCGGCATCGAGCGCGACGCGCCGGCGCGCCTGAAAGGGCTCGCCGACCCCGACGTGCTGCGTGCCGAAGTCTTGATCCGATTCTACGGCCTCGGCCTCAAGGGCAACAGCTCGTCGATCAAGCTGCGCACCGCCCTCGCGGTGACGGCGCTGGAGCGTGCTTTCGGCAACCGCATCAAGAGCGAATTGTCGACCAGCACCGGCCTCAACGCCAAGGCTTCCCGCGTTCTCGCCGGCCAGTTGTTGCGCAAGCCGCGCGATGCCGGCACCGACAAGCGCCTCGTCGCCCTGCTCGCCGCCGAAGCCGTCGACAGCCCGAAGCTAGACATCGAACAGCTCCGGATCGGTGTCCTCAGGCGCTACGCACTCGGCGAGCCCGCATTGGCACCCCGGGCGCGGCCGGGTTCGCCCCCGCAATCGAACCCGAAATCAGCGCCCGAGCCGGTTGCCGTGCCACCACCCGCCGCAGCGGCAAAGCCGGCACAGCCTGCGCCCGCCGCCCCGTCGACCGCCTCCACGGAACGGCCTTCGGCTGCCAACCGCCCGGATCTCCCGGGCTTCGTCAAAGTCGTCCAGACCGCAGCCGCCGCACATGCCGAAGGCTGGCCCGGCAATCGCAAGGCGCTCGTCAGCCGCGTCTATGCCGCGATCGCGCAGGGCCATCCCGGCTGGGGTCTGTCGCTCGTCGAGTTCAAGGCGATGCTCGCCGAGTGCCACCGTATCGGCAAGGTCGCGCTCGTCACCGCCGACCTCAAGGACAAGCGCCTGCTCGACGAATTGAAGCAGTCCGCGATCACCTACAAGAATACCGTCTGGCATCTCGTACGCGTCGAATGATTGAACCGGCTCCGCGCCGGTCGTTGCGTGGCGTTTGGGCGTGAACTTGTCGCGCCTCGGATTTGCTCGTGCACAGCGTTTGGGATGACTGCACCATGTCGCCACAGGACTACTCGTCTGCGTCTGCCCCCGAGGACCCCGACCAGCTAGCCGCTGCGTTCGAGCACTCGATCACGTGGGAAGACGACATCTGGCGCGCCGATCCCGTCGACGTGGAGGCGGTGCACGCCAAGGCACGCCAGAAATTCTACGACCTCCTCGACGCCGTGACGGCTCCCGCCTCTCCCCTGTCGAAGCCGCGCATTCTGCTGTTCCACGGCCAGTCCGGCGCCGGCAAGACGCACCTCATCCGCGCACTTCGCACGGGCGCGCACCGCCGCGGCAAAGCCTATTTCGGCTACGCGCAGATGACGCCGGACGTGTCGAGCTACGCCGACTACTACCTCCGCCGTCTCGTCAATTCCCTGGAGAAGCCCTACGACCCCGACAACGGCGGCGAGACCGGATTGACGCGGCTCACGCGCAAGCTCGTCGGCGACGTCGATGCCGTCGACGCTTCCCAGATCGAGAAGCTGCGCGACGGCGAGCTCGCCGAAGCCGAGCTTGCCCGCTTCGTCCTCGACCTCGCCGACGACATCCTCTGCGCGCCGAAGTTCGCCGACGAAGGTCTCGACATCAACATCGTCCGAGCGCTGCTCTATCTCCAACGCGCCGATCCGCGCATCGATGCCCGCGTCCGCCAATACCTGCAGGGCCGCGCACTGACCGATCTCGCCCGTAGCGCCGTCGGCGCACTCGACCCGAATACGGGCGACGGCCGCGCCTTCGAGATCGTCGAAAGCCTCGGCAAGCTGATGTGGTCGGTGGACCGCGCCGCGCTCGTGTTCTGCATCGATCAGGTCGAAGATCTGCGCAACTTCTCCGACGCCGAGGAGCGCTTCCAGAAGGCGGTCGGCAACCTCATGCAGATCGCCAACCGTGTCCCGCGCTCGATCGTGCTGATCTCGTGCCTCGAGGAATTCTACGGCCAGGCCCGCGCCGTGCTGCCGCAGTCCTACATCGACCGCGTCGAGAAGGCCGGCCCGATCGCACTTCTCGAAAATCGCTCGCCCGAGGAAGCCCGCCTCATCATCGCCAAGCGCCTCGAGCATCAGGCGGCAACGCATGCATCGGGCTCCAGCTATCCCGACCCTTCAGCATTCTTCGGCCCGAACTTCTTCGAGGAATTCGGCGGCCTGTCGACACGCCGCCTGCTCGAACACGCGCAGAACAAGATGCGCACCGGCAACGTCGACGAGCCCGATGAACCGGAAGCCGGTCAGGACAAGCCCGGCTTCCTCTCGTCGCTGGTCGCAGCGCTCGGCTTCGCGCCGAGTAACGACGCACCGGTCGAGATCGTGCCCGATGTGGATTATCGCGAGCTGTGGGAACGCTTCGCCGCGGCCAACGAGGCCGAGCTCCCCGCCCACGACAGCGACGTGATGGACGTCCTCGTCAGCGCGCTGGAGCGTGCGCGAGACGAATGGCCCGAGGCCATCACCGGCTTCTCGATCAAGCGCCTCGAGCTTGCCGACGACCTGCCGGCGCTCGATCTCATCGTCAAGCACGCGCGCGGCCACACCTTCGAAGCCCGCGTCTTCCTCTGCAACCGCCCCACCCAGGGCGGCGGCTTCAAGCGCCAGCTCGACAAGGTCCTGTCCAACATGAGCGGGCGCAGCGCCTTCATGCTGCGGGCGAGCGACTTCCCGCCGAACAAGAAGAACCAGACCGCGCAGGCCTATCGCAAATATCGCGAGAGCAACGGCCGCTCCGTGCTCGTGCCCATCCCCGAGTGGGAGCGCATGATCGCCGTCCGCCAGTTCCACGACGACCACAGCCACGATCCCGGATTCAAGGCGTGGTTCGCCCAGTCGAAGCTGTTGTCGGCGCTGTCTCCGATCATCCAGCTCCTCCGCCTCGACCTCCTCGGCCGCCCGCAGCCTGGACGCCAGGAAGCCCCCGAGGCCCCGGCTTACGAACCGCTTGCGCCGATGACGCCGCAGGCGATGACCGAAACCCTCGCCGCTGCCCTCGCGCCGGAAAGCGTACCCACCGGCCCCGACGGCGCGCCCGCCATCACCGATGCGACGAGCATGGCGAGTGCCGGCTCGGCCTGGGGCGACTGGACCGGCTGGGGCGGCAGCGATGCCGCGAAGTCGATGCCGGCGAACGATGACGAAGTACCGCTCGCCGTTCTCCTGGACGAGAACGCCGACAACACCAGCAGCATCCTCGCCGGCCGCCAGACCGGCAAGGGCACCGGCAAGTCGGTTACGCTGCACAAGGACGTGCTGAAGCGGCATGCCGCCGTGCTCGGCGGTTCCGGCTCTGGTAAGACGACGCTGGCCCTGTCGATCATCGAGCAGCTCCTGCTGCGTGGCATCCCCGCGATCCTCATCGACCGCAAGGGCGACCTCTGTTCCTACGCCAATCCCGATGTCTGGCGCATCAACGACAACGAGTACGGCGAGCGTCGCGGCGACCGTGAGAAGCTCGCCGATGCGATCGACGTCGCGGTCTATACGCCCGGGCGGGCGTCCGGCCGTCCGATTTCGATCACGCTGCTGCCGACGGGCATTTCAGAGCTGCCCGAGCACGAGCAACAGCTTCTGGCGAACCTGTCGTCGGCGGCCCTCGGCGACATGCTCCACCTCAAGAACTCCGCTACCCACCAGAAGCAGTCGGGCACGCTGGCGGTCGCGCTGAAAATACTCGGCAGCCGGTCCCGCTCGGAGGTCTCCCTCGCCGATCTCATCCACCTGCTGGAGGACGAGGACCCCGAGCTTTTCGACCTGACGCAGCGCATGGACCCGTCGGGCAAGATCCGCCGCGACCTCGTCGCCCAGCTCGACAGCCTCAGGCATCGCAACGCCGCGATGTTCGCGACGGGCGGCGAAAGCCTTCGCATGGACAGTCTGCTCGGCCTCGGCCAATTCGCACGCCCCGGCCGCACGCGGCTTTCGGTGATCTACACGGGCTTCCTCGGCGACAACGAGAACATCCTGTTCTGGGTCGCGCAGTTCCTGTCGGAAGCTCTGCGCTTCTGCCAGCGCAACCCGAACGACGCGCTGCAGGCCGTCGTGATGCTGGACGAAGCCGATCTCTACATCCCCGCCAACGCCAAGCCCGCGACCTCCGAACCGCTGCAGAGCCTGCTGAAACGCGCCCGTTCGGCCGGTCTCGGCATGATGCTCGCGACCCAGTCGCCGGGCGACCTCGACTACAAGAGCCGCGATCAGATCACGTCGTGGTTCATCGGCCGCGTCCGTGAAGACACGGCTCTGCGCAAGCTGCGCGCCGCGTTCCAGAGCGAAAGCGGCCTCGACCCCGCCGCCGTTCTGCCGCATCAGACGGTCGGCGAGTTCCATCTCGTGCAGGAAGGCCTCGTCCGCTCGATGAAGGCCCAGCGCTCGCTGATCGACGCCGAGCAGGTGCCGTTCGACCGTATCGAGCAGCTCGCCCGCGAAACCAAGGGCCAGGACGAGCGTCAGCTCAAGCTGTTCGACATGCGGTGACGACAGGAGCACTTCATCGCGGATGACAGACCGCACGCGCGACCGCTATTCGCGGCAGGTCGCACGGCAGGTAGTTCACTCGGTGGATTAGCGCTTCTTCCCCTTTTTCCGGCCCGGTCCCTTCTGACTTCCCTTCCGGCGATCACTTGCGAACGTCTTCGGGGTTCTCAACTGATTGTCGCAACGCGTCGGATTGATCTGGCATCCGAAACCTCTCTGCGCGGTGGCGACGCTGCTGGTGACGACGGAAGCCCCGATGAAGCATGTCGCGATAGCGACAGAAGCCGCAGCAGACGCCAGTAAGCTTTTGAAGTTGAGCATGTTTATACCCGAGATCCAGCGTTGAAAGTACCAGCGCGTGATCTGGCGAAGCCGTAAAAAGTGGATCAGCGCAAATAATACGTATTCACACCAATTTTGCGGGTCAATCGAGCGCAGAGCGCTGATAGCTCATTGCTATGACTGTCCGCCCACCGTGCATGACGCCCACATCTTCGCGAATTTCACAGAACACTTTTTCTCAACTTGGGGGATCGAGCGCAGATCAGGTATGCACTCGACGCAACAGCCAATTGATTAAATTGATAGATAGACCTATGAGCAACCCTGGATCACAGGCTGCGGTTGGTGTTGCCCGGAAGCAATCGCGGCTCCTGATCCTGCAATACGCAGTCTGACCATCTTGTTCCTGCCTCGATGCGGAGCGAGCAATAGTGAAGGCGCAGGGTCGGGCGGCCGTCTGCGCGAGTTCGAATTAGGCGGGGTAGTGCCGTGAAGTTGAAAGCGTTCCTCTGGCTGCTGTTGGCCAACATTGCAGCCCCTTTGGTCGGCATAGCGGTCTTTGCACTGGTTCAGGGCTTCTGAAGGCCGCGCGCTGAATACGCGGCCTCATCTGGACGTCCGCGCCCCCTCCGGCGAACCATCGCCGACGAAGCGGCATGCCTGGCGGCGATGCGCCACGCGCGATCCGACGCGCGATCCGACGGCCTCCGAACGTGTCCGCCGAACCGGGTTGTTCCGGGCTTCGTCCCGGGTTAACGCTTGCTGGCCCCGAGCGAGAGGCGCTCGACCGCTTGCCGGCTGAACCTGACCCAGTTGAAGCGACCATGTCTCAGCAGATCATCGACGACTGCTTCCGGCCCGGACAGGAGCAGTTGACCCACGACGAAGCCGTGGCGCTGTTGAAGGCCCGCGTCGCCCCGCTGGTCGGCACCGAAAGAGTTGCGCTCGCCGACGCCGCCGGTCGCATACTCGCCGAAACCGCGATGGCCCGCTCCCCCGTTCCCGCCCATCACAACGCAGCCGTCGACGGCTATGCCTTCGCCCACAGCGGCCCGAAAGACGGTCAGAGAGACGGCCTCGAACAGTCCTGGATCGTCGTCGGCCGCGCCGCGGCAGGCCATCCGTATCGCGGCGACCTCGCAGCGGGCGAAGCCGTGCGAATTTTCACGGGCGCCGTCGTGCCGGAACAGGCCGACACCGTCGTCATGCAGGAGGACACCGTCACGGATGCCGGTGCTCCGTCCGCGGTGAAATTCCAGCGCGGCTTGAAGAAGGGCGCCAACGTCCGCCGCGCCGGTGAAGACGTGAAGAGCGGCGAAATGCTACTCGGCATGGGCCACGTGATCCGCCCGCAGGACCTCGCGGCCCTCGCCTCGATCGGCGCGGGCGAGGTCGACGTCTACGCTAGGCTCCGCGTCGCGATCGTCTCGACCGGCGACGAAATCATACCGCCCGGCAGCCGCCCCTTGGAGCCCGGCGAGGTATTCGACGCCAACCAGGCCATGTTGCGCGCACTCGCAGCCTCCGCCGGCGCCGAGGTAACCGACCTCGGCATCTGGCCCGACGACGCCGATACCGTCCGCAGCAACCTCGCGGAAGCCGCTCGCCGCTACGACGTGATCCTGACGTCGGGAGGAGCCAGCCGCGGCGAGGAAGACCACATGGCCGCATCGATCGGAGCACTCGGCCAGCGCCATTTCTGGCAGATCCAGGTGAAACCAGGCCGTCCGATGATGCTCGGCCAGGTCGGTCGCACGGCCGTTGTCGGCCTGCCCGGAAATCCCGTCGCCGTCTTCGTGTGCTTCCTGATGTACGTCTGGCCGATGCTGCGACAGATGGGCGGATCGCCCTGGCCCGAGCCGCGCCGCTTCGCGCTCCCCGCCGCGTTCGAGTTCCCAAACCGCAAGGTCGGCCGCCGGGAATTGTGGCGCGGGCGCATGCTGTCCACTACGACCGGCTGGCAGGTCGAGAAGTTCGACCGCGACGGTTCCGGCCTGATTTCGTCGCTTCGATGGGCCGACTGCCTGATCGACATCCCCGAGGACGTGACCGAGATCCGCCGCGGCGACGCCGTCTCCGTGATCCAGTTCAGCGAGTACGGCATAAGGTAGCGCAGAAAGCCCCACGCGATCGACGAAGGCGCAGCCGCTAACCTTTTGTACACCAATAATATCAGCCATTTCTAAAACCTATCGCGCCAAGGTGCCTCGATAGTTTTCTTGGACGCTGCGCAGTCGATGAGGTCGCGCGGTTGGCAGTCGGTCGGCAGGTCATGATGCAAGGAGCCCATCGGCTCGTGAGGCGCGCCTGCACGCACATCGCAGACCTGCCCGGTCGCGGGCGGCCGATGTGGCGCGTGCTCCCGCCATTGGCCTGGATCGGCATGGCCGGAGTGGCAATGGGGCTGGCGCAACTCCCGGTCGCGCTGTCGCCGTGGCACGCCCTCGTCGGCGCCGGCCTCCTCTGCCTCCTCGCAACCGCCGCGCGCCGCCCCTCCCCGGCCCAACCTACGCTCGCCGTTACCCCGCCCGCCCCAGTCGATACCGACGGTATCGAGCGCCGCGTCGAGCACCTCAAGGACATCGACTGGCAGCTCCGCGAGAGCGAAGCCCGTTACCGCGATCTGCTCGACACCCAGGAGCACATCATCTGCCGGCGCGACGGCGATGGCCGGCTGACCTACGTGAACAAGGCCTATTGCCGGATGTTCGCGGTCACGCCGGAGACCGTGCTCGGCGAGCGCTGGACGCCGCAGATCCTGGCCGAGGAACACCTCGCCCCCGACACCGGTGGCCCGCTCCGCCGCTATGCCCAGCTCATCGATACGGCACACGGCCAGCGCTGGATCGAGCTCGAGGAGCATCGCGTTCCCGGCCGCCACGTTTCGGGTGAGCCGGCCTCCGCGAGCGCAGGCGAGTTGCAGATCGTCGGCAGCGATATCACCGCGCGCCGCGCCGCCGAGGCCGAGCTCGCCGCAGCACGTGACGAGGCGCAAGCCGCCGATCGCGCCAAGTCACGCTTTCTGGCCGCGATGAGCCACGAGATCCGGACGCCGATGAACGGCATCATGGGCATGGCGAGCCTGCTCGGCGACACCAGCCTGACGCCCGAGCAACAGACCTATCTCGGCGCCATCGACCAGTCCGCGCGCACGCTGCTGCAGTTGATCGACGAGATCCTCGACTTCTCCAAGATCGAGGCCGGCAAGCTCGAGCTGAGCGCCGAGCCGTTCGCGCTCACCGATTGCGTCCAGGGCGCGGTCGAACTCCTCGCCCCCGCTGCCCACGAGAAGGGACTGGAAATCGCCTGGACCTGCGATGCCGCCCAGCCGTTCCTGGTGACCGGCGACCCGATCCGGGTCCGCCAGATCATGCTGAACCTGATCGGCAACGCGGTGAAATACACCGACCGCGGCGGCGTGCTCGTGGGCCTTGTGTGCGAGCAACGCGCAGGCGACCGCGCCAGCCTCGCTGTGCAGGTCAGGGACACCGGCATCGGCCTTTCGCCGGACGCCCGCACCCGGCTGTTCGGCGAGTTCAACCAGGGCGATGCCGACGTTGCCCTCCGGCGTGGCGGAACCGGCCTCGGCCTCGCCATCTCGCGCCGTCTCGCCCGTGCCATGGGCGGCGACATCACGGTCGAGAGCGAGCCCGGCCGCGGCGCGGTCTTCACGGTGCGCCTCACGCTGCCCATCGCGATCGACCGGCCCGTCAATTCGCAGCGCCGCAGTCACGCCGACTGCGGCAGCGTACTCCTCGCGTTCGACCGCCTGATCGACCGCAGGGCGCTGGCGTCGAACCTTGCTGCGATCGGCATCGAGGCGATCCAGTCCGACGACCCGCTGTCGGGCGAGGACATCGACGCCGCCGCCGCCGCCGGCCGTCCCGTCGGCATCGTCGTGTGCGACGCGCAATCCGATCTGCAAGACGCAGCCGAGATTCTCGCGCGAGCCCATGCCCACGCCCCTTCGGGCCGAGCGCGCGGCATGCTGCTGATCGATCCCGGCACCCGCCCGAACCTGGCGCAGTTCCGCGAGGCGGGCTTCGACAGCTACCTCGTCCGCCCCGTGCGGCCATCCGCCTTGCGCGCCCGCCTCGGCCTCGATTCCTCGATCGGCGCCAACGACGAGCGGATACAGCAGGCCGAAGAAAAGTCCGCCCGCGCACCTGTTGCGCCGCGATCGCACCATGTGCTGCTGGCAGAGGACAACGCGGTCAACGCGCTGCTCGCCACCCGCATGCTGGAGAAGTCGGGCTGCACGGTCGTCCACGTCGGCGACGGCGAGCAGGCGGTGGCCGCGGTGATGCGCTCGCTGGAGCCCGGAGAGCGCGCGTTCGATCTGGTGCTGATGGACATCCACATGCCCCGCCTCGACGGCCTCGCCGCCACCGCCGGTATCCGCGCGCTCGCAGCCGGTCGCGCACTGCCGCCGATCGTCGCGCTGACCGCCAACGCCTTCAGCGAGGACCGCGACCGCTGCATTGCCGCCGGCCTCGACGACTACCTCGCCAAACCTTTCCACAAGTCCGACCTCACCGCCCTCCTCGACCGCTGGCACCGCCCCGTCGGCGACAAGGCTGCGTGAGGGCCGTTCGCGAGACGATTTACGTCAGGCGGAAAAAGGGCGGACACTTCGGCCGCGAAGGGACCTTAGCCTGTAGCCACGGGTGAAGCGCAGCGGAACCCGTCGGAAAATTCGGTTTCCATTGGCTTTCGCCGCGGAGGGGCGGCAGCTTGCTCTGTCAGCCCGAGCACGGCTTCGCGATGGGCCAGGAGCGGTCGCCCTTGCACGGATCGATCCGCCCGCGGGCCGCAAGCAGGTCACGGCGTGGGTAGCGGGCGCGTCGTACGGCGGCAAGATTGAGACCGATCATGCCGCAAATTTGACGATTTCCAATTCGGCGCTAGCGTCCACCTTGGCCAAGGCTTCCTCGATCTTGGCCATCACGGCATCGGTGAAGGCGTGCTCGCCGCACTCCCCGCATTGCAGGACAGGCAGGTCCTTGATGATCACGATCCGGGTCGGCGCGAGCTTGAACGGCATATCGGATCGCGCTTCACGCATCGTGCCGCCGCAGCAATGGCATCTCATGGCGCAATCCTTTTCTTCAAATCGGCATCCCACTCCGCGGGATTGGGTCGGTAGGCCGTGACGATCCGCACGTTGCCGGCTTCGACATCCGTAGCGAAGAGGACGTGCAGCGCGTCACCTGACGATCGCCCCAATACCAGATAGCTCGGAAGGTATTTGTCGTCAGGGTAGCTTTCTATCACCTCGTACGTGTCGATGCAGGACAGAATAGCATCGCGGTTGATGGATCGTGCCGAGAGCCGCATGTTGACGTGGTAGGTCCATAGGATACTGCCATCCCGAACGCAGGTCCGGATGAAAGCTACGGGATCGTCGGGCGGTTTGGCGCGGTCGGCCACCTTGTTACCGATCCTGTGCGGTCACATTGTCCTGGCAACGCGGAAGCCGAGAAAATCGTCACGTAAGTCGGGCGAAGCGTAGAAGCGGCTAGACGAGTGGATGCCAACTGAGATGTCACGAAACGAACCGCCGCGGATTACTTTAGACTTCTCATCTGCGGTCTCGCACCACTCCTGCACATTACCGTGCACACGTCGCATGCGGTGAGCGCCCTTGCCAGCTCCTCGTCGAAGCGCAGGCCGGCGATCAGGTTGTCGACGTCCATGAACAGATTGGACTTGCCGAACTTCTGGGCCAAGCCATCGCGGACGCGCGCTGCCGCCGCCGGATTGTCGTCGCGGCGATAGCTGATGAAAATCTTGGGCATGAATGAGCGCCTTGATCCCTCAATCAGCGCAAAAGATAGGCAAGCGGAATTTCAAAGTCTATCGGCATTCGGGAATTGGGGTGGTACGGGGTGGCCACGCGTCGTGTTGCAGCGCAACGCGTCGGGTGTGGGGCATTCACGTCGTTACGCTGCCTCATCTGCCACCTGGACACCCACTCGCCCCGAACACCACAGTCACAAAAAGGAAGGAGTCCGGGGAACTCGTTCCCCGGCTGGAGCACGAGGCCGGCCTCGTTCGCGGCCTCGCCGCGAATTCGTCGCCGCTGGCACTCCCACCCCGATGCTGCAAACCACCACCCGCTGTGCTTAAATATGCCCATGGCACTCACACCCACTGAAATCGAACGATACAAGCGCCACCTCGTGCTGAAGGAGGTCGGCGGACAGGGGCAGCAGAAGCTCAAGGCCGCGCGCGTGCTGCTGATCGGCGCGGGCGGGCTCGGCAGTCCGCTGGCGATGTATCTGGCAGCGGCCGGCGTCGGCACGATCGGCGTAATCGACGACGACACGGTCAGCCTCGACAACCTGCAGCGACAGATCGCGCACGATACCGCGCGTGTCGGCCGACCGAAGGTCGACAGCGTCCGCGAAACCGCGGCCGCGCTGAACCCGCACGTGATGGTCGAGACGCACAATGCGCGCCTGACGGCGGCGAACGCGCTCGACATCATCGGGCGCTACGACATCGTGGCGGACGGCTCCGACAACTTCGCCACGCGCTATCTCGTGTCGGACGCCTGCTGTCTGGCGGAACGCACGCTGGTGTTCGCCGCGGTCGGCCCGTTCGACGGCTACGTCTCGACGTTCAAACCGCACCTGGCCGACGCGGACGGCAAGCCGATGCCGACCTATCGCTGCCTGTTCCCGGAAGCGCCGCCGCCGGACACTGTTTTCAATTGCGCCGAAGTCGGCGTGCTGGGCTCGGTCGTCGGCGTGATCGGCACATTGCAGGCCACTGAAGTCCTGAAGGAAATCTTGGGCCTGGGCGAAAGCCTGACAGGCCGGTTGCTCGTATGGGACGCCCTCGCCACCCGCTTCCAGGAGATCCGCTACGCTTGGGATCCCGACAACCCGCTCAACGGCGAGCATCCGACGATCACGGATCTCACCATTCACGATGGTGCATTGCAAGGCGCGGTGTGCGCCGCCGAGGCTGCCGCGGAATAATTCGTCCCGACACGAAGCATCCGCATCGAGATCCTTGCCATCACACCGATCACCGGCTTAGCCTGCCGAAGACCGCAAGCCAGAAACTGCGAGCGTGGGTGGCCGCGTCGGTAACGGTGTGGGAAGGGGGCCGTGATGGAGTTTCGCGTAAACCCGACCGTGCGCTGGCTCGGAAGCGCCGCTGTCGCCGCACTTGCCGGCGCCTGCAGCCAGACGACGCGCGTCGGCGACGACACCAGCACCAATCGCCTCGCGCAATCGGGCAAGGCCGTCGCCGTCATGCGGCTCGGCATGGCGAGCCCGCACTGCAAGCACGTCGGCGTCTGGCTCGGCGTGCGCGAAGGGCCGGGGTTCCGGCCGACGAAACCGGTCGCCGTCATTCACGCCGCCTCTCTCGATGAAGTGCCCGTTGCGGAGGTCGAGCTCGACCCGGGCGAGTACCATGTCGTGTCCTACGCGTGCAGCACCGGCGCCAAGACCTCGCAAGTCGCGAGCTACGACAACACGACCGGCCTCACGCGCACCAGCCACGCGAGCTTTTCGATCGCAGCCGGCGAAGTCGTCAACGTCGGCTCGTTCGAATTCCACGCCGCCCGGCACGGCACCAACGCCTTCGGCCGCGAGTTGAAAACCACTGTCACGGTGACCGACTGGCCGCTCGCCGACCTCGACAAATACAAGGCCAAGCGTCCGCAGATCTACGCACAGATGAAGACGCGGCTGATGACGCTGTCGCCACGCCCCGGGCGGGACGCGGGCGAGGAGGAGTGCGACCGCATCCGCAAGCTCGTGGCCGACGGCAAGCTGCAGAACCTGCCCACGGTCTGCGTCGGTGGCCCGTCCGGCTCGCAAGCGAAGACCGCAGCCCGAGCCTCCCGCTGAGCCCGTGCAGAGCCCCCAGGCGGAACATTGAACATCCAGTGTTGCAGAACGATTCTTCCGTCGCACCGCGAATACGAATAGGGTGCGTCGCAAGAAGCTGCCTGACGGATAGGTGGGTACGAATGGCCGACATACTGCTCGCCGAGGACGACGCCACGGAACGCGGACTGGTCGCGCGCGCGCTGACCGCTGACGGGCACACGGTCACCGAAGCCGAGAACGGCCAGGTCGCGCTGCAGAAACTGCTCGCCGCCCCGTCCGCATATGCCGTCATCGTCACCGATGTCGATATGCCCGAGCTCGACGGCATCGAGTTCGCCCGCCGGGCTCTTGCCGCGAACGCCGGCATCAAGGTTCTGTTGATAAGCGGCTACGCCAGCTCGATCGATCGCGCCGCCGACGTTCTGGCCAAGGGCGCCCGCAGCCTCGTCAAACCCGTGCAACTCGACAAGGTCCGCTCGGAAGTCCGCGCGCTGCTGGCTTAGGCGCTGCCCGGCCCGCGCACACGCTCGCGGTGCAGCGCGTAAAGACCCGCGCCGAGCACGATCGCGCTGCCGAAAAGCGTCGTGCCGTCGGGCCATTCACCGAACACGACGATGCCGGACAGCACTCCGAACGGGATCAGCGAATAGCGGAACGGCATCACGACGGCGACCTCGCCCCGCCGCAAAGCCTCCGTCACCCAGTAGAAGCCCCCGATCGAGCTGAAGCCCGCGATCGAGATCAGGAACAGCTCCCAAGCCGTCGGCACCCGCCACGTCTCGAACGGCAGCAGCAGAAATCCCGACGCCCCGACGCAGCCGATCGACATGATCGCCACGATCAGCGTCGGCATGGTGACACCGAGGCGGCGCGTGACGAGATCGCGGCCGGCGACGCATACCACGTTGGCGAGGACCATCAGCGCCGGCCAGTTGAACGCGCCCGTCCCCGGACGCACCACGATCAGCACGCCGATCAGGCCCACGAGCGCCGCGACCCACCGTCGCCACCCGACCTTGTCGCCGAGAAAGATGGCGGCGCCCGCGATCACCGCCAGTGGCACGAACTGCTGGATCGCGATCGCATCGGCGTAGGTCATGCGGATGAGGCCGGCGAGAAACAGCGCGGTCGAACCGATCTCGAATGCCGTCCGCACCAGCAGACGCGGGTTCCTCGCAGCTTCCGGCAGACGGTAGAGATCGCCGGTCCGCGCCGCCAGTGCGAGAACGATCGGCAGCGCGAACGCGCCGCGGATCACCAGCATCTCGCCCAGCGGAAGCTGCTTTCCCAAGAGTCTGATGCAACTGTCGCCGAGCACGAACATCGCGCAAGCACACAGCATGTAGAGCACGCCCGTGGAATTGCTGGCGCGATCGAAGGAGGCGTGGGGCTGGCTCAACTCAGCGGCTCCCCGTTGCCGACGAGGCAGCCGGAAGTTTGGACGGAGAAGCAGCAGGCACGTTGGCTGGCGATCTCGCACAGGCCGCCCTTGCCCGTGCTTCGGCATCCGACACCTCGCGCCGGGAGTTGCCTGCGAACGGCGACAGCGACAGCCGCGTCAGCCGGAACAACTCGTCCGTGATGCCCTTGGCGCAGTCGAGCGCGAACTGATGCAGCTCTGCGAACTGGCAGCCGTCGACGATCGACAGCGGATCCTGCCCCGCGATGCGCACGTCGTACCCCTTGGTCAGGCAACCGTCCATTCGGGTCAGCACCGGCACCAGCCCGCCCTGCAGCACCTCCTCGAGTCCGGCAGCATCCTTCTCCCCGATCAGATTGCGGATCTGCAGGATGTTGTTCTGAATGCGCTTGTTCCACTCGACGAACACGTCGTCGTAGCCCCGCTTGCGATGCCGCAGCTCCTCGAGGTCGGCGTTCCGCCGCAGGCTCGACACGACGAGACCCGCCCGTGCGCGCCGTTCGTAGACGAGATCGGCCATCCCCTGCACGGCCTCCCGCCGCGCCAGATGGTTCGTGTAGGTCTGGCCGAGCCACGCGCCGACACTCGCGGTGACGATACCATTGAGCACCGCGGTCAGCAGAGCGAACACCACGAGGTAGTGTCGCATGATGCCGGACTCGCGCAGCAGTCGCAGGGGAGAGGCCATGGTGGCTCCAGTCGGTTGAGCACCGCGATCGATACGCTGGGCATACCTAGTGGCCCGTCGCGCCAAAATCGTATCATAGCCGCGACCGGGTTCGATTTTGGCGCGACACAAGGGCCACTAGAAAATTCATGAGCTTCGTGTGGCGTTTATCGCGCCTTGATTGACACCCACCTTGCCGCAGACGTCGGTCAATCAAGGCGCGACGCCACACGAGCCCGCAAGTGCCGGTTCCGCATTCCTGCAGACCATCCGACAGTTATCGGCACACGCACGGAATTCAGCCCCCGTTCAGCCGCCATCCCCGAAAACGCCGCAGTACCGTCCCAAACTCGCGGCGTGGACGGCAGCGGATGACCACGCGGATGACCAGCATGAACCGGCTCGGATTACACCTGATCGGCGCGGCATTGGCCTTCGGAGCAGTCACCCACATTGCATCCGCACAGAACCAGCAATCGACGACGGCGCCGGCCCAGTTGCACGACCGGAACGCCGAGCAGGACATGCTCGCTCGCGCCCGCGCCGAGAGAGAACGCCACCGGTACGAGGCATCGCAAGCAGCGCCGCAAGATGGCGACGCCATCCGCGACTCCGCGATCCAGGCCGAAGTCGACCGCCGCATCCGCGAAGCCGAACGCGAGGCCGAACTCGATGCGGTGACTGCAGCGATAAGGCGCAGCGCAGCCGGTCGCCAGCCCGACCTCCATGACGCGCCGCCGCTCGAAGCCCCCGAAGTCGCCGCCGCCCCGCAGGAGGATCGATCGCCGGATGCCCAGCCGCCCGCCACCGCTCCCGCCGCCCCTACACGCGCGACGGTGCTACTCTCGATCGCACCGGGCAGAACCGGAATTCGCGCGCTCGCACCGACTGCAGATCCGATCCTGTGCATGCCCGACGTCTGCTGGATCAGCCGCGGCCCCGACCGCGATGCCCGCATGGTTCCCCGCCGCAAGGCGCTGGGTCCGCTCAACACACTCGGCGCACGCGCAGGCGCGTGCAACGACAGCGTCGATTGCGTCTTCCGCAATATCGAGTTGACCGGCGCATCCACCATCGTTCAACCGGTCGATCTGCGCATCCTGAAGCACGACCGCCGCGCACCGCTCGACGTCCGCGTGGACACGACGTGCCACATCGAGCGCCGCACTCTCGCTTGCGCCCAGTGGCAATCAGGCGGTGACTATCGCTTGTGGGTCGTTCCCGAAGCGGTTGCACGGGAAGCCGGCGGCGGAATGCTGTCAGGTGCGATGTCCCGCCGAACGACCACCGCGCAACGGCCGCCGTTCTGATCGCTCGCCCTGCTCTGGGTTTCAGCCACCGAGCCGGCGCGTCGCCGCAACGAGTTCGTGCACGATGCCGGGCTCCGTCATCGCATGGCCGGCATCCGGCACCAGCCGCAATTCCGAGCGCGGCCACGCCTTGTGCAGATCCCAGGCGTTCTTGAAGGGCGTGCACATATCGTAACGGCCGTGCACGATCACACCGGGAATGTCGGCGAGCCTCGAGGCGTCGCGCAGCAGTTGCCCGTCGCTCTCGAGAAAGCCGCCGTGCACGAAGTAGTGGCACTCGATGCGCGCGAATGCGAGAGCGTAGGTCTCGTTGGCGAAGTGGCGGATGCGATCGGGGTCCTCGTACAGCGACAGCGTCGAGCCCTCCCACACACTCCACGCTTTCGCCGCCGACACCTGCACGGCGCGATCCTTGTGCGTGAGCCGCTTGTAGTAGGCCCCGATCATGTCGCCGCGTTCCTCGGGCGTAATCTCCGCCAGATAGCTCTCGAACGCATCCGGATAGATCCAGCTCGCGCCTTCCGTGTAGAACCAGCGCAACTCCTCCGATCGCAGCAGGAAAATGCCGCGCAGGATGAGGCCCGACACACGCTCCGGATGCGTCTCGGCGTAGGCGATCGACAGCGTAGATCCCCACGAGCCGCCGAAAAGCTGCCAGCGCTCGATGCCGAGCCGCTTCCGGATCACCTCCATGTCGGCCACGAGATCCCAGGTCGTGTTGCTGTCGAGGCTGGCATGCGGCGTCGAGCGCCCACACCCCCGCTGATCGAACATGATGATGCGATAGCGATCGGGATCGTGACAGCGCCGCATCGTCGGGTTCGATCCGCCACCCGGCCCGCCATGGACGACAATGACGGGAATCCCGTTCGGATTGCCGGACTGTTCGAAATACAGCTCATGCCCGCCGGAAACGCTGATGCGCGATTGCATGAAGGGCTCTATCGGCGGATAGAGCCCGATCCGATTGCGGTCGTAGTCCCTCGCGTACATCAGGACGGAGTCTCCGTTGATCGACGTCGATGAAGCGATTAACGGTCACGCCATGGCGGCGCAAGACCCACGCGACGAACAAGCCCCGCGTGGCGAAAGTGGGCCGAAGACCGAACCGCCGAGCATTCGAGCGATTTGGAAGCGGCGCTCAGCGCCCCGGATCGCAGCGTGCCGCCATTCGCCGCAGGTTCGGCCGGATATCGAACTATCGCCCTGATTTGATGAGACGAATATCAGAAGTCGATCCTCGGACTCTGCGCCTCCGGCAGAGCGATTGCCACGGGCGAGTCGCACCCGCAGCGTGATGAGCGGCGAGAGAAAACAGCATAAACACAGCCGGCCGACCTCGACACTGCGGGGGCGTGTCGGGGCCGGCCATGCCATGACTACGAATGCAGGCGGTGCATTCGTGGCCTCACTATCACCACAATGCCGTTTGCCCGTCGAATCGATTCGACACCTCGCCTGGAGATTGCACCCTGAACGTGGCAATCGAGCCACATAGATCCAGCATTCGAACTGATCGCCACAACTAAGACATATGCCGCTCCACAGGGAAATCCGTCGGCGTCCAGCAGTGCCTGGTCCTTGCTCAAAAGCATATCCGGATCAGAGAGTTGAATAACAAGCGCGCATCTGCCCGAAACGCGCCTACACCCCGCAGCAGTCCTGCAGCGGCTTCCTCTTCGACCATAGTAGAACCCTGCCCGACCGTGGCCGAGGCCAACGATTCGGCTACTCGCGCCGCAGCACGGAATTGACGAGCCTGTTGGCGAGCCCGTTCGCTTGGAACGAACGCTTCAGCTCGTCCGGGTCATAGACGGTCTCGACCCACTCGAAGAACGGCATCGGCCGATCCTTGGTATCGGCGAGATAGCGCTCGAAGAACGCGTCGAGCACCCCCGTATCGGCCTGGCGGATGTGCCCGTACCGCAACGAAAGCTGCTTGATCGCCTGCTCGATCGGCACACCGCCACGCAGATGCTGATAAAGCACGCTCATCAGCCCCGCGCGATCCGCACCGGACTTGCAGTGCATCAGGATCGGATATTCGACGGTCTCGAACAGAGCGCGTGCGCCGCGCAGCTCGTCGAGCGACGGCGCCGCACGCGAGCGCACCTGATAATTGACCAGCTTCAGGCCATGCCGGCGGCATGCCGCCTGCTCGAGCCAATAGCTGCCGCACAACCGCTCCCCCCTCAGGTTCACGATGGTGCGCACGCCGAGCTTGGCCGCCTGTCTGATCTGGTGCGGCGCCGGCTGGGCGGCCCGAAACGCATGCTGGTCGAGACGATGACGATTGCCGTAGAGGATCCGAAAAATCCCGTGATCCAGGAACAGCATGTCGAGATATGAAGCGGGCTTGCCGGCGATCTTCCGCAGCCATTGCGGTGTGTCGTCCGCGAGCGACTGCCGCCACACGAGCGTTACACGCTTGACGGCACGTCGCGCCTGCTTGCCGAGACTGCCGATCGCCATAGAAATTGCTGGTCACCCGATTGCGGCTGAAGTGCTCGTAGCCTGCGTCACCTGCCCGATTTTCAGGCCGGCATCGACAAATCATTCTGGCTTTGCAAACGCTCAATATCCGCTATAGGAACCCGCTGCAAGGGGGCGGTCGTCGTGGGATTGTCGACGATCGCCATGGCGTGAAGGGGATCGCCCGGATTTCTCGTCCAGGAACCGTCCATTCGATCGACCCGTAGTCTGCTCGGAGTATGCGAGTAGATTGCGCCTTGCGGTTCGTCCCGGCGACTTCGAGGCGCCCGGTGCGCATGCGATGGCGTCGGGCGGAAGGCCAGTATGTTCTCCGACGATCCCTGACGACCCGAACGATCCGACTGAAAAATTTCTTACGGTACGCCTCATACACCAGGGCTTGCGAGGGCTCCACCGCAGCATGGCTGGAACGCCGACAAGAAAGATGCGGATGGGCCGTCTCGCGGGCGGCTCCGTCGCGCGCTACATCGATCTCGTCTACCGGACGTCGCGCGTGCTGCGCGAGCCGGAAGGTGCGAGCCTCGATGCTTTTCTGCGCGCCAACGGCCCCGCCATCGTCGCCGTCTGGCATGGCCAGTTCCTGATGGCCCCACAGGCCAAACCACGCGGCGTACCTCTCGCCATCATGCTCGCGCGGCATGGAGACGCCGAATTGTTCGCCGACGCGCTGGCGCGCTTCGATACGACGCTCATACGCGGCGCCGGCGCCAACGGCCGGCTCAAGGATCGCGGCGGCGCGGCTGCACTTCGCGGAGCCCTCCGCACACTCCGGGAAGGCACCCACGTCGGCATGACCGCCGACGTCCCACCCGGCCCGGCGCGCAAGGCAGGGATCGGCATCGTGACGCTGGCCGCGATGTCCGGCCGCCCGATCATCCCGCTTGCCGCCGCAAGCAGCCGCTTCCGCGTGCTGGGCACGTGGAGCCGGATGACGGTGAACCTCCCCTTCGGAAATCTGGCTTGCGTGTTCGGCGAACCCATCCACGTCCCCCGCGACGCGGACGCCGCCACCATGGAAGCCGCCCGGCAGGCGGTGGAGCGCGGCCTCGACCAGGCCACGGCACGCGCCTACCGGCTGGCCGGCGCCGATATCACCCGAACCTATCCCCCCGGCGCCACGGTCCGGTCAGGCAACTTCGAACGGGCATCTCCAGATTCGCCGGGCTTCGCGCTGAAGAGTTACCGCCTCGTCACCCGATTGTTGCGGCCGGCCGTTCCGCTCCTGCTCGGCGCTCGCGCACGCCGCGGCAAGGAAGAGCCCGGTCGCCGCGGCGAGCGCCTCGGTCGAGCCGGGATCCCGCGCCCGGCCGGTGAGATCGCCTGGATCCACGCCGCGAGCGTCGGCGAGCTCAACGCCGTCCTCCCTCTCGCCGAGACCTTGCGAGCCGCGCGTCCCGACGTACGTGTTCTTTTCACGACCGGCACCGTGACGTCGGCTCGCATCGCGGAGCTGCGCATGCAGCCCGGCGACATTCATCAGTACATGCCTCTCGATTCACCGAAGTTCGTCGCCCGCTTCCTCGATCATTGGCGCCCCGATGCCGCGATTCTGACCGAAAGTGAGATCTGGCCGAACATGATCCTCGCCTGCGGCGCGCGATCGATCCCGCTGACCCTCGTCAATGCCCGTATGTCCCAGCGATCCTTCGAGCGCTGGAAGCGGCTGGAGCGCATCGCGCGGCCGCTGTTCTCCCGCTTCGACCTCGTGCTGGCCCAGAACGACGAGATGGCGGAGCGCTTCCGCAACGTCGGCGCCCCCCACGTCATGAGCGTCGGCAACCTCAAGATCGACGCGCCACCGCCGCCGATCGACGAAGCAGCCCTCTCCCGCCTGCACGACGCGCTCGGCGATCGCCCGTGCTACGTCGCCGCCAGCACACACGACGGCGAGGAGCAGATCATCGCCGCCGCCCACCGCCTCGTCGCACGCCGGCACGAACGCATCTGCACGATCATCGCGCCGCGCCACCCCGAGCGCGGCATCGGCATAGCCGAAGCGATGAAATCGCAGGGGCTTTCGACCGTTCTCCGTTCCACAGGCGAGCTCCCGACCGACGCGACCGACATCTATATCGCCGACACCATCGGCGAGCTCGGCACGCTTTACGCACTGTGCCCGCTCGCCTTCATCGGCGGCTCCCTGATCGCGCGCGGCGGCCAGAATCCGATCGAAGCCGTGCGCCACGGTGCTGCCGTCGTCTCCGGCGAGCACTGGTCGAACTTCGCCGACGCCTACGAGGCACTCCGCGCGTGCGGCGGCGTCGTCCGCGTCACCGACGCAGCCTCTCTCGCCGCGGCCGTCGATCAGCTACTCTCCGATCCCCAGGAGTTGGCGCGATCTAGATCCGCCGCCCAGACCGCCTTCCAGCGCATGTCCGGTGCGCTCGACCGCTCGGTGAACGAGATCACGAGGCTTCTGCCTGAAGCCAGGGGGCTGGCCAGTGCCGATTCGTGAGCCCCGCTGGTGGTACGGCGAGAAGGGCGGCTGGCAGCAGCAGGTGTTGGCTCCGATCGCCCGTATATGGGGCTGGTCCGCGGCTCGACGCCACACCCGCGTTACGCCGGAGCGGTCGGCTCTGCCGGTCATCTGCGTCGGCAACTTCACCGCGGGCGGCACCGGCAAGACACCGCTTTCTATCTTGATCGCGCGTCTTCTCATCGCCGCCGGCGAGCGCCCCGTCTTTCTGACCCGCGGCTACGGCGGCAGCCTGCGCGGCCCTCATCGCGTCAATCCAGCCCTCGACACGGCCGCCGACGTCGGCGACGAGCCGCTCCTTCTCGCCCGCCATGCCCCGGTGATCGTCGCCCGCGATCGTCCAGCCGGCGCACGACTGGCGGCATCCGACTTCGGCCTTTCCCCACCAACTGTGATCGTCATGGATGACGGGCTCCAGAACCCGACCCTGGCCAAGGATCTGACGATAGCCGTCGTCGACGGCGTTCGCGGCCTCGGCAACGGCTCCGTGATCCCCGCCGGCCCCCTGCGCGCTGCGCTGCCGACCCAGTTCTCCCTCGCCGACCTCGTCGTCGTGAACGCATCCCCCGGCGCAGACACAGAAAGGGTCCAGGCCGTCGCAACTGACCTCCGCGACAGCTTCCACGGCCCCGTGATCGAGGCGAGCGTCGAACCCGACATGACGGACCTCGACCTGCGCGGCGCACGCGTGCTGGCGCTCGCCGGGATCGCCAATCCCGCGAGATTCTATGCGCTGCTGCAACACCTGGGAGCGGAAATCGCAGGCCGTGCGGAATTCGCCGATCACCACGCATTCACCGACGCCGACGCCTCCTCGATCCTGGCCGACGCCATGCGCCTCGAGGCCCGGATCGTCACGACCGAAAAGGATCACGTCCGGCTCTCGGGAACCGCGGGCGCACGCGCGAGATTGCATGACGAAGCCGTCGCCCTGCCGATCCGCGTGAAGCTCGATCAGCGCGACGAAGTCCGGCTGGCGTCGCTGGTGAATGGCGCCCTGATGCAGCGGCGCAAACAACCCGTCAAACCTTGATGCGGCCTTTCTGGCGCAGCTCCACATAGCGCTTCATCGACACTTCGGCCGAAGCATAGGGCTCTTGCAGCTCGACGTTCCAATACCTCAGATCGGCCATCGCGATGATCTGCCCGGTCACGGCGCAGCGAACGAAATCGCCGGGCGACAGCACCTGATACTCGCCGTGCATGTAGCGCACGCGAGCTTCGCCCCGAAGCCCGAACAGCTTGTCGATCCGGTTCATCGCCGCATAGTTCTCCCGCGCGCATCGTCTCCCGGCCGGAAACGGAGCGGGAAGCGGACATCTCTGGCAAAGCGTGAGCCCAAGCGTCAAGCACTAAGGCCACCGCGCCGCAGCCGATGAAGTGCGCTTCGCGCCTTTGACGCATCGTGGTCGGACGACGGCCGGCTCAGCCGCCGAACAACTGGCGCTGGCCGAGGTTCCGGAACAACTGCTGCACGATGCCCTGGTCGTTGGTGTTCACGGATGGCGTGGTACGGCTGATGAAATCGAAAACCTTACCGTCCTTCATGCCGTAATTGGCGACGCGCTCGACCTTCCCGCCCTGGTTGAAGTAGATCGCAAGCACTTGCCGGTCTGTCTCGGTCGGCTTGAAGAACGCACTCTGCTGCATCGTACTGGAGATGTAGTAATAGGCATCCCCGCGACCGACAGCCGCAACCGTCGCCGGACTTCCCAGCACCTGCCGGACCTGATCCTGAGACATTCCCTGAGCGACCTGGCTGACATCCTGCTCGGATAGCTGCGTGCCGTGCTTGGTTACGACTGTGCTGCAGCCTGCAACCGCAGCGGCAGCGACGAAAGCCGCAGCCACGCCGCCACGTCCGACGAGGCGAACGAGCGCACCGCGCAGATGGCGCTGATGGTTTTGGGCGAAATCCTGCATAGGCCGTCTTCCCCCGAGGAACATGCCGATCAAATCCACCGTCACTGCCATGCCAAACCCCGGTGCCAAACACTGACACCAGACACCAGACCCCGGCACCTCGGTCTCCCGCGTGCCGGACTTTCAATCCGGTCTTCCGCACCAGGCGATCGAGTGCTTCCGGTTCGTCCCGTCCGCCATCACTCTCATGCACCTGTCCGTCACCTGCAATTCGACGATTCGGCTGAAACGCCAAACCCGCCTATGCACATCGAGCGAATCGCGGATCGACGTATGACGCGCTTAACCCGCCCACGTGGCAGTCCGCAATGCGAGCCCCTTCGTACAGATGTGAGTTACCCGTTTGTTGAGTAAGCCCGATGTGGATAGATTGGAGACCGGCGCACCTGCCGCACCGAAAACCCAACCTCGCCACCAAGCCGCCCGCGTCGTCGCCCGCTGACGTGGTAGGCAGTGAACGACGCCGAACCTGGATCGTCCCATGCCCGCTCATCGCTCCCTGTGGGACGTACTCACTCGCCGCAAACCCCACGACGCCACGGCAACAGACCTTTATGGCCGCCTCGTGGCGCAGGCCCGCACCCCCGCATTCTATGCTGTCCACGGCGTACCCGATACGCCCGAAGGCCGCCTCGAGCTGATCGTGCTGCACCTCGTCCTGCTGCTCCGCCGTCTCGCCAAGGACGGCGAACCGGGCTCGGCACTGTCCCAGGCCATCTCGGAGACCTTCGTCACCGACATGGACGACTGCATGCGCGAGATGGGGGTGAGTGACATCTCCGTTGCCCGCAAGGTGAAGAAAGTCGCCGCCGCCCTGTTCGACCGAATCCGCGACTACGGCGCCGCCCTCGACGAGGCCGACAGCGAGGCACTTGCGGCCCTGATCGCCCGCCATATCCAGGAGGCCGCCGAGCCGGCCGCCGGCGCACGCCGGATCGCAGCGTTCGCATTCGATGCCGAAGCGCGCCTGGCTCGCGCCACGCTCGACGAGATCAAACGGGGCACCGCGCCGTTTCCAACGACAACAGCCTGAAATAGCGGATTTTCTCTCATGACCGACACCGACACTGACATCACCCGGACCTGGATCCATCTGACGACCGACATCCCTTCACGCGGCATGGATGCCCAGCGCACGGCCACGCCGGAAGAACGCGCCGACCTCGCCCGCAACCTCGAGATCCCCGCCGTCGAGCGGCTGGAGGTCCGCTATCACATCAAGCCGCTCTCGGGTGGCCGCTATCGGCTCGACGGCACGCTGAAAGCCGGCGTCGTCCAGTCCTGCATCGTGACACTCGACCCGGTTCCCACCACCCTGGAAGACCGCATGGAGGTCGAGTTCCGTTCCGATCCTGCAAAGGAGCCGCAAGGCAAGCTCGGAGAGGAACTGATCGTGCTCGAAGTGCCGGAATACGAACCATTGGAGCACAACCGTCTCGAGGTCGGCCGCATCGTTGCGGAAACTCTGGCCGCTGCCCTGCCCGCCTACCCCCGCGCGACCGGCGCTGCCCTGGAGAAGAATGAAGCAGGCCCCCCCGAACCCGGACCCGTCAATCCGTTCGCCGCGCTCGCCGGCTGGAAGCCGAAAAAGGACGAATGACGCCCGTGGAATCGAGACGGCTTCACAGTGACATACCCGCGACATCCCCCCGACAAACCGGTTGTCACGTTCTCGCAAAGCGCTATGGTGCACCGCTTTTTGATGAGCGATACCGCCGATCGGAAATCAAAAGCCTTTCGGCATTTCCGATCAGCGAAGCCATGACTGCGGTCCGGCCTCACCGCCGTGACGCGACGGACGAGACCTGACAGCGGGTCGACGTTGTCGCGGCGCGGCCCACTAGAGATGAAAGCAACGAAAACCGCATGCCGGGCAGTCTCATCATCGCCTTGGACACCATGGGTGGCGACTTCGGACCGGAGGTCGTGGTGCCCGGCGCATCCATCTCCGCCGTCAGGCATCCCCGTATCAGTTTCCTGATGTTCGGCGACGAGGCCCGGATACGCCCCCTCGTGGACAAGGACCCCAAGCTGGCCGGCCGCGTCGAGATCGTCCACACGACGCAGACCATCGCCATGGACGCAAAGCCCAGCCACGCGATCCGCCGAGGCAAGGGCACCAGCATGTGGCTCGCGCTGGAAGCGGTCCGCGAAGGCCGCGCCGCCGTTGCCGTGTCGGCCGGCAATACCGGTGCACTGATGGCGCTCTATCGCCTCCTGCTGAAACCCCTCGGCGATATCGAACGCCCCGCGATCGCCGCCATCTGGCCGACGCTGCGGGCCGAGTCCCTCGTCCTCGACGTCGGCGCCAACATCGGCGCGACATCCCGCCAGCTCTGCGACTTCGCCCTGATGGGCGCCGGCATGGCCCGCGCGCTGTTCCATCTCGAGCGTCCCACCGTCGGACTTCTCAATGTCGGCGTCGAGGAGATCAAGGGCGCCGATGAGGTCAAGGAAGCCAACCTCTGGCTGAAGAACGCATCGGGACTGCCGTTCGAATATGCAGGATTCGTCGAAGGCGACGACATCGGCCAGGGCAAGGTCGACGTCGTCGTGGTCGAGGGTTTCGCCGGCAACATCGCGCTCAAGACGGCCGAAGGCACCGCCCGCCAGATCGGCACCTGGCTACGCGAAGCGATGACCGGCTCGACGCTGTCGAAGTTCGGCGCGCTGCTGGCCCAGGGCGGCTTCCGCGCCTTGAAGCGGAAGATGGATCCGCGCCGCGTCAACGGGGGAACATTCCTCGGCCACGATGGTCTGGCGATAAAGAGCCACGGCGGCACGGACGCCCTCGGCTTTGCGAGCGCCATCGATCTCGGCTACGACATGGCATCGCATGGACTGGTCGAGCGGCTGCGCGCCGATCTCGACGCCTTCCATGGCGCACTGAGGACAGGCGTGAGCGAGCCTCCCGCGGCAGGTGGCGCGGTGGGAACGTGAGATCGATGAAGATGCTCCCGCCGCTGGGGAATCGCGCGGAGCAGATAGCGAGGGAAAGAGCGTGGCTGTCATCCGTTCCGTGATCAAGGGCGTCGGCGCCTACCTGCCCAAGCGGCGCATGACCAACGACGACCTGTCGAAGATCGTCGACACGACGGACGAGTGGATCGTCGAACGCACCGGCATCCGCGCCCGCCATATCGCAGCCGAAGGCGAAAAGACGTCCGACCTCGGCTTTGCCGCCGCCAGGAAAGCGCTCGAAAGGTCCGGGCTCGAGCCTGGTGACATCGACCTCGTGATCTGCGCCACCGCCACGCCCGACCGGACATTCCCCGCGACCGCCGTTCGCATCCAGCACATGCTCGGCATCGAGCACGGCGCGGCATTCGATGTGCAGGCAGTCTGCTCCGGCTTCGTCTTCGGCCTGGCCACCGCCGACAATTTCCTGAAAGCGGGACAGTTCAAGCGCGCGCTCGTCGTCGGCGCCGAAACCTTCTCGCGCATTCTCGACTGGCAGGACCGCACGACCTGCGTGCTGTTCGGCGACGGCGCCGGCGCCGTCGTGCTCGAAGCCCAGGCCCAGACCGGTACGCGCGACGACCGCGGCATTCTCTCCTCGCGCATCCGCTCCGACGGCCGTTACGAGGATCTGCTCTACGTCGATGGCGGCCCCGGTTCCACCCGCACGACGGGCCACTTGCGCATGAACGGTCGCGAAGTGTTCCGCCATGCCGTCAACAAGATCTACGGCGTGATCGAGGAAACCCTGCACGAGACCGGCTACACCGCCGACGAGATCGACCTGTTCGTGCCGCATCAGGCCAACGCCCGCATCCTCGACGGTATCGCGAAGAAGCTCAAGGTATCGCCCGAGAAGATCGTCGTGACGCTGTCCCAGCAGGGCAACACGTCGGCCGCATCGATCCCACTCGCCCTCAACGAGGCGTGGGAGCAGGGCCGCGTGAAGGAGAACGGCCTCGTCCTCATGGAAGCCATGGGCGGCGGCTTCACCTGGGGCGCCGTCCTCGCCCGGTGGTGATGAACTGGATCGATCTGCGTTCTGCTTCCATTGCTTCCCCGGCCGAGGCAAAGCCGAGAGCCGGCCTTGACGCGAACGTGTCGGGCGCACTCCACCGCGTAGTCCCGCTGTGTCGGATTACGTCACAGAAGTCGCCCATCGTGCGGGTGCCCGCTTCCACTCGGCAGTACCCCGGGTCAGCGCAATCCGATCGATGATCGACTTGCTCGCCCGGGGAAGCAAAGGTCTGATCGCTACTCCGCCGGCAATGCGACCGGATCGGGTGGCGCATTCCGCCACGGCAACTGGCCCTCGCGCATGCGCTGGAATACGACGTAGAGCATCGGTATCAGGAAGATCCCGAACGCGCTTGCCGCGAACATCCCGGCGAGCACGGGCAGACCCACCGCATACATGCTGTCCGCGCCCGGCCCCGTCGCCCGCACCAGCGGCACGAGGCCGACGATGAACGCGATGCTCGTCATCATGACCGGCCGGAACCTGAGCCGCGCACCGCTCACCGCCGACTCAAGTATCGTCTCACCCGCCGCTCGCCGCTCCAGCGCGAACTCCGTGATCAGGATTGCGTTCTTCGCCGCCAGCGCGATCAGCACCACGATGCCGATCTGCGCGTAGATGACGAAGCTCTCGCGCATCACCATCAGGCCGGCGAGCGCGCCCAGCACCGCGACGACGACCGACAGCAGCACCGGTATGGGCACGTTCCAGCTTTCGTAGAGCGCGACGAGGAACAGGAACGCGAACACGAACGCGAACCCGATCACGATCGGCGTCTGCCCCGCGGACGCCTTCTGCTCCAGCGCCTGACCGGTCCACTCGTAGGCGAACCCCGGCGGCAGCGTGCGCGCCGACAGCGCTTCCATCGCCGCCACCGCCTCGCCGTCTCCGCGCCCCGGGCTGGGACTGCCGTTGATGCTGACCGCGCGATAGTTGTTGTAGCGCACGATCGTCCGCGGCCCGACGCTGAGCTCTGCCCGCGCGACCGACGACAACGGCACCATCTGCCCGTCGCGATTGCGGATCTGGATGGCGTAGATCGACTGCATCGAGGTCCGGAACTCGGCTTCCGCTTGCAGTCGCACCGTCCACGTCCGCCCGAGAAGACCGAAATCGTTGATGTAGTAGCCACCCAGTGTCGACTGCAGCGCCGCGAACACGCTCGACAGGTTGAGACCCAGCGCCTGCACCTTGTCACGATCGATGTCGAGCCGGATCTGCGGCGTGCTCGCCTCGTAGGTCGAGAACACCCGGGAGAGTTCCGGCTGCTGGTTCGCACCGACGATCAGCCCACGCATCGTGGCGGCGATCGCCGTAGGCTCCTGGCCTTCGAGCGCTTCGAGGACGTACTCGAACCCGCCGGTCTGCCCGAGCCCCGAGATCGACGGCGGATTGAGCGCAATGAAGAAACCGTCGGTCTGGGTCGACAGCAGACGCGAAATGCGCTGCGCGACCGCCGTCGAATGCTGCGCCGCACCGACACGCTCGGCGTAGTCCTTGAGGCGGATGAAGATCACGCCCGTGTTGGGCGCCGCACCCCCACCGAGAAAGTCCAGACCCAGCACCGCCAGCACGGACGATACCGCGGGATCGGTCCGGATCACGGCCTCCGCCTTCGTTGCCGCCTCGCTCGTGCGGTTGAGCGACGCCGCCGGCGGCAGGTTGAACACCGCCATCAGGTAGCCCTTGTCCTCCGTCGGCAGGAACCCCGAGGGCGTCCGGTTGAACGCGAAATAGATGCCGAGCACCGTCGCCAGCACCGCAGCGATGCTCACCGCAGCCACGCGCACCAGCCGCGTGACGATGCTGGCGTACCCCTGGCCCACCCTGTCGATAGCGCGCGTGATCTGAGCCATGATGCCGGAGGGATGCCCGGGCCGCAGGAACACCGCGCACAGCGCCGGCGACAGCGTCAGCGCGTTGATCGCCGAGATCACCATCGCAGCCGAGATCGTCACCGCGAACTCGCGGAACAGCACGCCGCTGCTGCCGGGCAGGAAGGCCACCGGCACGAACACCGACAGCAGCACCAGCGTGATC
>CAZNMY010000059.1:0-35940 GCA_964574325.1 uncultured Devosia sp.
CGGTGCGACGGCCGACCTCGAGCTCGCCTACACGCTCGCCGACGGCGTCGAATACGCGCGTGCAGGCGTCGCGGCGGGAATGCCGATCGACGTGTTCGCGCCGCGGCTGTCGTTCTTCTTCGGCATCGGCATGAACTTCATGATGGAGGTCGCGAAGCTGCGCGCGGCGCGCCTGCTGTGGGCCAAGCTGATCCAGGAAGAGTTCAAGCCGAAGGACCAGAAGAGCCTCGCGCTTCGCACGCATTGCCAGACGAGCGGGTGGAGCCTCGCCGCACAGGACGTGTTCAACAACGTCTCGCGCACCTGCATCGAGGCGCTCGCCGCCACGCACGGGCACACGCAGTCGCTGCACACCAACGCGCTCGACGAGGCGATCGCGCTGCCGACCGATTTCTCGGCGCGGATCGCGCGCAACACGCAGCTGTTCATCCAACAGGAGACCGGCACCTGCCGCACCGCCGATCCCTGGGGCGGCAGTCACGCGATCGAGCGGCTGACTTACGAATTGGCCGCGAAGGCACTCGGGCATTTCGAGGAAGTCGAGAAGCTCGGCGGCATGACGGCGGCCATTGCGGCGGGCATTCCGAAGATGCGGATCGAGGAAGCCGCAGCGCGTACGCAGGCGCGGATCGACAGCGGGCGCCAGACGATCGTCGGCGTCAACAAATTCAAGCCGAATGGCGAGGCTGACATCGAGATCCTGAAGGTCGACAACCGCGCCGTACGCGAGAGCCAGCTCGCCAAGCTCGCAAGGCTGCGCGCGGAGCGCAACGACGCCGAGACGAAGGCCGCGCTGGCCGCGCTGACGGAAGGTGCGCGTGGTTCGGGTAATCTGCTAGATCTCGCGGTGAAGGCTGCCCGTGCGAAGGCCACCGTCGGAGAGATTTCGAATGCGCTCGAAGTCGTGTTCGGACGGCACGAAGCGCAGGTTCGCGCGATCCAGGGCGTCTACAGGTCGGAGGTCGGAGCGATGAGCGAGGATGCAGCCCGCGTGATCTCGATGTGCGCCGCATTCGAGAAGGCAGACGGACGCCGGCCGCGCATCCTCGTCGCCAAGATGGGCCAGGACGGCCACGACCGCGGGCAGAAGGTGATCGCATCCGCATTCGCCGATCTCGGCTTCGACGTCGACATCGGGCCGCTGTTCGCAACACCGGAGGAAGTCGCGCGGATGGCGGTCGAGAACGACGTGCACATCGTCGGCGCATCGTCGCTGGCAGCCGGGCATCTGACCCTGGTGCCCGACCTCAAGGCGGCACTCGACGCGCAGGGCGGCGACGACATCATGATCGTGGTCGGCGGCGTGATCCCGCCGGCGGATTACGACCTGCTGATGAAGGCCGGCGCCAGCGCTGTCTTCGGGCCGGGCACCAACATTCCCCATGCCGCCGCAGATCTCGTCGCCAAGCTCAATGTGAAGTTCGGCTACTCGGGAAAACAGGCGGCGGAATAACCAGTCACGAGCAGACATCCTGAAGATGTCAGCGTGTCGTGGATGGTCCGCCGCAGTTTACCCCTGACACTGATCCGGGGCGGACCATGACGACGATTTCGAATGCTGGATAATTCCTAACGGGTCGGCAGTGCACGACCTGCCGCGCACAATCTCTGCCGAAACCGTGATCCAACCCACCCGTCTTGGCCCGCGAAGGCGGGCCATCCACGGCACATCTGTTGTCGACGAGTTCATCGGAAGGGGGAGCAAGCGACGGGGCGTGGATGGTCCGCCGCAGTTTACCCCGGACACTGATCCGGGGCGGACCATGACGACGATTTCGAATGCTGGATAATTCCGAACGGGTCGGCAGTGCACGACCTGCCGCGCACAATCTCTGCCGAAACCGTGATCCAACCCACCCGTCTTGGCCCGCGAAGGCGGGCCATCCACGGCACATCTGTTGTCGACGAGTTCATCGGAAGGGGGAGCAAGCGACGGGGCGTGGATGGTCCGCCGCAGTTTACCCCGGACACTGATCCGGGGCGGACCATGACGACGCTCTATTTTCTTCGCCCGATTACCGAGATGACCGGGCTGGATCTCCAGGGGCGGCGAATTCCCTATTTCTTCTCGCCCATCGCCTGATCGATCGCTTTTTCGGCCGGTGCCATCCAGAGCCAGGCAGCGGCGCAGAGGAGCGCAGCCAACGCGAAGGTCGAGCGCAGGCCGATCGCCTCGGCCGCGAAGCCCATCGTCAACGCGCCGATCGCGGGAACCCCGCGGTAGATCATGGCATAGAGGCTCATGACGCGGCCACGCATGCTGTCGCTGACCGAGATCTGCGTCAGCGCCGCGATGCCCGTCGCCATCACCGTCAGCGTAAACCCCTGCACGGCAGCGAAGGCCACGGCGATCTTGAGATTGCTGGTCGCGACGAAGCCGAACTGGCCGATGGCGAGGCCGATCGCCGACACGATCACGATATAGGTGAGGCCACGCGTGTGGCCGCGCAGCGCGATCCACGTCGCGCCGATCATCGCACCGACACCCATGCCGGCGGCGAGCCACGCGTACCCGTCCGCACCGGCCTTGAACACGCCGTCGGCGAAGCCCGGCAGGAAGTCCTGCAGCGGTCGTGACGTGCACGACGCCATCGTCATCAGCATGAACAGGGGAAAGATCCCGGGATGGCTACGCACGTAAGCAAGCCCGGCCGTGACGTCCTGCAGAATGTTGGTGGTCGCTTTCTTGCGGACGGCGGCCGCCACCCGCATTCGGAATATCTGAAAGATGAAGAAGGCAACGCCGACGACATGCGCGAGAAAGCAGGCGCCGACGCCGTAGTTCGAGATGACGAGCGCGGCAATCATCGGGCCGACGAACCGGGAGCCGTGGAAAAACGAGCTGTCGAGCGACACCGCGCTCGGGAAGTCTTCCCTCGGCACGCAGGCCGGCACGATCGTCGTTCGCGCCGCGTTGTAGACGGGCATCAGCATGCCGTTGACGAGCGTGATCGCGAACAGGGCCTCGACCGTCATCATGCCGGACAACGCGAACGCGGCGAGCACCGCTGCGTGAAGAAACACCGCACACAGCGCCAGCTTCATCTGGGCGAGCGGGTTCCAGCGGTCGACGACCGCACCGGCGAAGGGAGCGATCGCGATCATCGGCATGAGATCTGCGGCAGCGACGGCACCGAGCCAGGCGGGCGAGTGCGTCAGTTCCCACGCGAGCCAGCCCACGCCGATCCGCTGCATCCAACCGGTGACGTAGTGGGGTCCGATGCCCGTCATGAACAGAGCGTAGTTCCGGTGACGCCAAACGCGCACCGCCGGACTATCCCCAAGCGCAGCGGTATCGATGGACAGGAGGCTCATGGGTTCACTGGCCGGGGTTCGCGCATGGGGGTTCGCGCGTCGAGGATCGGATGGGGCGGATTTGCTCCGGGGCGGAAATCGAAGCTGGAACTCTCGACCCGTGCTCAAAATAGTTGCAGTGCCTTCCCTCCCGGTGCAAGGCCGGTCCGGACATAGCCACCCCGCATCATACGCGGGACAGCTTACGGTGACGTTGCCGCCGGATGCAGCGGGGCGGCCGCGGCGATGAGCTGCTGCAGCCTCAAGCCCCCGAAGGCCAGCGCATGCGGCCCGACTGCGGGCATGATGCGCGCTCATCATGCACGGGCTGGCTTCGAGTTGTCTATCGACCTTCAGCCGGCTTGGGCATCCATGCGCCCCTGATCTGCGATCCTTCGGGGCCGTAGAGGTCGAGCGCCAGCACGCACATCGCTTTCGGGTCGGTCTTGCCCAGCATCTCGAAAGTGTCCATCCAGCCGGCTTCGAACGCGTCCTTGTCGAGGCTGCCCTTCTCCAGCAGCCGCGCTCGCACCGTTTCGGAAGAACGGCCGTTGCAGAAGTCCTCGACCCACAGCAGCAGCGCATAGTGGCGCGCCATGCTCGCCGCCGAAACCTTGGCCGAGGCCGCCGCCGCCGCAAGTCGCTCGATCGCGTCCTTCTGGTGCGCTTCGAGGGCCACCGACCTGCCGGCCGACAGCAGGAGCAGCAACGCCGAAACGATCAGAACGGTCTTGCGCATGGTCACGTCTCGTCTGGCTTGCTGCGGGTGGAAATGCTGCGGGTGGAATGCTGCGGGTGGAATGCTGCGGGTGGAATGCTGCGGACAGTCAATCTCCCCGCCCCTAGCGCAGCAGAGCCGGACCGCATAGCACAAAGATTGTGCAAATGGCTCGCGCCGCCAGGCGGGTCTGCTATAGGTCCTGCCTCACCGCTCGACGAGCGTTCTGACGGCCACCGTGAACCCAGAAGCGCCGGCACGACACAGCCCTCCCCACAACGACGCAGCTCGCCCCTTCATGAACAGCCTGATCATTCTCGCGACGGGCTTTCTCGTCATGTTCGTCGGCAGCGGCGCGCGCTTCGCGTTCGGCCTGACGTTGAAGCCGATGTCGGAGGAGTTCGCGCTCGGCCGAGGCATGCTCGGCACGACCGTGGCGGTGTATTTCGCCGTCACCGCCGTCTTCATGTTCCTGTCCGGGCGCCTGATCGACCGCATCGATCCGCGCGTGGTGCTCGCCTGGGGGCTCGTCATCAGTGCGGCGGGCATCGGTCTCGTCGGCTGGGCCGGCGCGCCGTGGCAACTGTTCGTACTCTACGGGATCGTGTTCGGCATCGGCAACGGCATCGCGTCGATCACGCCGGTCAGCATCATGGTCACGCGCCTCTATCCCGAGCGCGCCGGAGCGGCCAACGGCCTCATCAGCGCGGGCATGAGCGCGGGGCAACTGTTCATGATCGCCGCGATGGCGTTCGTGCTGGTCGGCATCGGCTGGCGCTCGATCTACGTGTGGCTCGCCGTCGCCCATCTGGTGCTTCTGCCGCTGCTGCTGATGATCCCCAAGGGGGCCGGCAGCGCGCAGCCGGACCCGGCCGCTGCGACGGGTTCGACGGCGGCGGCGGCGGCGGACGGGCTCAGTCTGCGCGAGGCGTCGCGAACTCGGCGGTTCTGGCTGTTGCTGCTGGTCTACTCGATCTGCGGCCTCGACGACTTCTTCGTCTCCACGCACGTCGTCGCGTTCGCGCAGGACAGGGGGATCGATACGCTGCTCGCAGGCAACCTGCTGGCACTGATGGGATTGACGGCGCTGGTCGGCGTGGTCTGGTCGGGCATGTGGAGCGACCGCTATGGGCTGCTGCGGCCGATGCTCGCGTGCTTCCTGCTGCGGATCGCATCCTTCGCGCTGATCATGGCCAATCAGTCGAAGCTGGCGGTGCTGGTGTTCACGGTCGTGTTCGGCATCACCTTCCTGATGACAGCGCCGCTGACCGTGATCGCGGTGCGCAACGCCTTCGGCAACCGGCATCTCGGCACGATCTCGGGCTTCGTGATCATGGCGCATCACGCGTGCGGGGGGCTCGGCGCGTGGATCGGCGGGCTCGTGTTCGATGCATCTGGGGAGTACGACGCGGCTTTCGGCGTCATGCTGGTGTCGTCGGTGATCGCGGTATGGGCGACACTGGCGCTCGGCCGCGAGAACATCGAGGGGCGGGCCCGGGGCTAGAGCGCGACTTCTATCCGTAGGTCGGGCGAACCAGAGCCTGTCGCGGTTGCGCCTCCCACTCGCCGCTCCAGTCGGCACCCGCTTCCGAGACTTCGACGAGGCGCGCCAGTTCCGCCAACGCCGGTTGCCAAGCCTCGGCCGACCGCTGATCGGAAGAAGGCAGATGCTGCGCGCTGGCATAGTCGAATGGCGGCTGAACGGAGGCGGCGTTCCCGCTGGCTTCGGCATAGCCGCCGAAAGCGTCGTGGGCTTCGACGATCCGGGAAGACGAGGTCGGTGGCAGCGGCGCCAGCCGTCGCTCGGCGAGGTTCTCGACGTAGAGGCGTGACAGGCTCGCAACGTCGTGGGCCGCTGCGCGGCGCGCTGCCGTCTCGACGTGCACCGTATGCGTCTTCGACCGGGGCGACGGCTGCTCGCTCGCCCCCAGCACCGCACCGAGCGGCATCCAGCTCGAGAGGCCATCGCACCAGACGAGATCGCCGGACGTCAGCTTCCCGCTCATCAGATACGACGTCAACGCCGCAGCGGTCACCGGGCCAGCCGGCGCTCCATCGACGAGGATGTACCAGTCGAACCCTTCGGCCCGAGTTACGGCGCCCGTCGCGGCTCCAGTCATGACATCGCTCACGATACGCCCTCACGCCATTGTGCTGGGAACGTATTGAAGCCGCTTCTGCGATGCCAGATCGAACCCGCTCGCGCCGATTTCGTCAGCGTGCGACTGTTGCCGTTGAGCAACGCGCAAGCAGGTTGATGGTTTTTCCACTACTTCTTCATGACCAGCCGAAGCCGTTCCACGATCGCCACCGGCGTCGCGTACATCTCGTTCATGATCTTCTGCATCTCTTCGCCGCTGGTCGGCGACGGCTGCTCCTTCATCGATTTTACCGCATCCGCGATCAGCTCCTTGTCGGCGAGCGTATCGGTATACGCCTTGCGCAGCTCGGCGATGCGCTGAGGGGCCATGCCGGGCGGTGCGAGAAACGCGTTGGACAGCGCCAAGGGCTTGAACATCAGCGCCATCATCTGTTTGTCCTCGGGCGACTTCGCGAGATCGGGCGCGAAGGGCACGTCGGGGAACAGCGGGCTCTTCGTCGCGCCCATCTGAAGGAACAGGGTGATCTTCTTGTCCTTCACCCAATCGAGCTTGGTCGCCTTGAGGCTCGACCAGCTCCAGCCGCAGCGGCCGTGTGTCTCGCCGCGCTCGACCGCCATGATGGTCTCCTGCGTGCCGAGGTAGCCGGTGATGACCTTGAACTTCGTGCCGATGGTCGCGTTGAGGACCTTCGGGAACGTATCGGGCGTGGCGGCAGCCCCCGTTCCGGCGACCGTCATCTCGCGCTTCATGACGTCGTCGAGCGTTTTGAAGCCGGACGTATGCCAGGCTGCGCACAGGCTGAAGTCGTTGGCCCAAGCCCCCAGCGAGACGACGTCCGTCATCTTATAGGCCGTCTTGCGCCCGCCCACGAGCGGCTCCACCAGCGGGCCGGACGGGATCACGGCGATCGTCGTGCCGTCCTTGGGCGCTGCCGTGGCGATCGTATCGACGACGCGAATGCCGCCGGCGCCGGGCATGAGCTGCGGGGTGACGGTAGGATTTCCGGGGATATGCCGGCCTGCGTGACGGGCGAAGATCCGCGCCACCGTGTCGAGGCCGCCGCCGGCCGTGCCGCCGATCAGCAGCGTGATGGTCTTGCCCTTGAAAAAAGCCGCACCGGGCTCGACGGCCTGAGCATGTGCCCCCACTGCCAGCGTGGCCGCGGATCCAGCCAGGACGGCGCCTGCGAGACCGGCCTTCGAGATCACTCCTGCCCGGGCAGTCTTCTTCGGCCTTCTGATGCCGATAATCCGGTCGTGCTTCACGATAGCCATGCGAACCTCCCCGAGATCGTTCTTCGTTGTGGGCAACTTCCATCGCCACGCGTGCGACGTCAATCCGACCGGAAGTCCCAGCCGAGCGTAACTTGGCGAGGGAAGCAGCTCGCGTCGAACGATGCGGGATGCGCACGCCGGTCGCGGCGGGGACACGTAGTGCCTTGACATCATGCGGCCGCACAACAATAAGGGCGCCCTGGCACGGGCGGTTAGCTCAGCGGTAGAGCACACGCTTCACACGCGTGGGGTCATAGGTTCAATCCCTATACCGCCCACCATTTTTCGCTGAAATCAGAGATATTTGCCTCTAGAGGCGACAGGGGCAACCAACAGGGCGGTGATCTCCAGCGGCTCGATCGGTCGTGCGAATTGATCTTCATGCCGGTCGCGAGGAGCCAGGGTCGCGAGAAGCAAGAGTCGCGAGAAGTCCGGGTCGCGACAGGCCACAACCGATTGATTCCGATCGATCCGGGGAGGGGGCAGGCGTCTCGGGCGCTTCACTCGATGCGGGCACTCGGCAAGGACACTCGCGCTTGCAGACCGCGCGAGGCGAGATTGGAGAGGATCACGTCGCCACCGTGCGCGCGGATGATCGAGCGCGCCACGGTGAGACCGAGGCCGTGTCCGCCGGTCGTGCGTCCGCGTGCGGCATCGAGCCGGTAGAACGGCTCGAAGACGGCCTCCAACTGGTCATCCGGGATGCCGGTGCCGTCGTCCTCGACCGCGATATGGAGCCTTGCGCCCTCGCGGACAGCGGTGATGCGCGCGCAGCCGCCGTGTTTGACGGCGTTCTGCACGAGGTTGCCGAGTGCGCGCTTCAGCGCGAGATGACGGCCACTGACGATGAGGTGTCTGGGCGTTTCGATCGAAACGGCCTGACCAGCGTCTGCGGCATCGTCGGCGAGTGTCTGAAGGATCGCGGCGACATCGACCTGTCCGATCTCCTCCGCGCGCGTGTCGTCACGCAAGAACGCCAAGGTGGCGTCGATCATCTGCTCCATTTCCTGGAGATCGGTCTCGATGCCCTTGCGCAGATCGGCGTCCGCGAGCCGCCCCGCGCGCAACCGCAGCCGAGTCAGCGGCGTTCGGAGATCGTGGCTGATCGCCGCCAGCATCTGCGTGCGATCGTCGACCATCCGCCGGATGCGGTGCTGAAGGTCGTTGATCGCGGCGGCGAGGGTCCGGACCTCGCGCGTGCCGGCTTCCGGCAGCGGCTTGTTGTTCGACGTCAGAAACAGGGCTCGCGCACCGCTCTCCAAACGCTCCAGGGGTTGCGTCAACCAGCGCCCCATCAGCACGGTCACGACCACGACCGCGCATGCGGCAAAGAGCACAGACAGCAGCGCGCTCGGCACAGCCATACGGGCCGCTTCGACGCGAACGAGCGTGACGTTGAGCCAACTGCCGTCGCTGAGGGGCATCGAGATCAGCGTGACATGACCATCGTCGACGGGCCGGGTACTGTCATGATGCGCATCCTCGGAGCGACTGCTGCCGACGATCAGCCCCCGCTCTGCCAGCGCCGGCAGCCGGGAAATCAGTCGATCACGGAGCAGCGTGGCGGAACCATCGAGGCGCCCGCCGGCCGTGGCCAGCGGCTCTCGGCCCCAGTGCAACTCCAGCGGCCCGCCCGACATCCGGTGCGCGGCAGCATCCCGCCGCTCCGGAGCGAGCGATGTGAGCGATCCGCCCATGAAGATCAAGCGTTCCGCCACGCTCTCGGCGTTGCGCGCCGTGATCTCGCGTTCGATGCTCGTCTGGTACAGGACCTGGGCCACCGCGACGATCGTGCCGAGCCCGAGCACGAGGACGATGATCGTGCGCCCCGCAATGGTGTCCCGCAGCCACGTCATCGGTACACCACTTCGGCATCGAACATGTAACCGACACCGCGGATGGTCCTGATGAATCCTTCGCCTTCGTCGCTGGTGGCGATTTTGCGCCGCAGGCGGCTGACCTGTACGTCGATGCTGCGATCGAATGCCGAGGGTTCGCGATTGCGCGCCGCCTCCAGCAACTGTTCACGCGACAGCACGCGCTGGGGAGCATCGAGGAAGGCCAGCAGCAGATCGTACTCGCCGCCGGAAAGATCGATGATGACGTCGGACGGATTGCGCAGCTCGCGCCGTGCGAGATCGAGCGTCCATTCACCGAACGAAATGGAGCGCCGACGATCCGACGTCCTGGGCGCCAGCATCCTCGATCTGCGCAGCATCGCCTTGACCCGGGCGAGCAGCTCATGCGGACTGAACGGCTTCGACATATAGTCGTCGGCACCCATCTCCAGGCCGACGATGCGGTCGGTCTCTTCTCCGCGTGCCGTCAGCATCAGGATGGGAACCGTCGATGCCGCGCGCAGGTCGCGGCAAATCTCGAGCCCGTTCTTGCCGGGCAACATCACATCGAGGATGACGAGATCGACGGTGTCGCTCGACCGCAGACAGCGTTCGAGCCCGCGGCTGTCGGCAACGGTCGACACCGTGTAACCGCCGTCACGAAGGAAGGCGGCGAGCAGACTTCGCAACTCGCCGTCGTCGTCGCAGATCACGATGTGGCCCTGGCGCGGCTGATCCGCTCCGTCGTCGTGTCCAGGGCTGGCGTCGTTCCGCGACATGGGATCGGCAACCGCTCTACTTCTTCGCCTGCGCGAGCCAGCGTTGCATGAATGCGATTTCCTTGTCCTGCGCCCGGATAACGTCGCGAGCAAGCTTCTTGAGCTTCGGGTCCTTGCCGTACTGCAGGACGACCTTGGCCATTTCCACGGCGCCCTGGTGATGGGGGATCATGCCCTTCACGAAATCGACGTCGGCGTCGCCGGAGAACGCAATGTCCATCCCGGCGTGCATCTTGTCGTTTGCCGCCTTGTAGGCAGCCGTGGAGGCACTGCCCGAGACCGACGGCGACGCGGTTGCGACCTTCCCCGGGGCTGAATGTCCCGAATGGCCCGCATGTTGGGCCTGGGCCGTGCCCGCCGACGCGAGGGCCGTCAAGGCGGTTGCCGATACGACGAGTATCCAGTTCATGTTTTCAGTCCCCTGTTCGATGTGAGCGCCAAGTTACTGCAGTGGTGTCAGGCGCGCCTGAAAGCTGTCACCACCGACACCGGTCGTCTTGAGGATGACACGCATGCTCTTGTCTGCCTCGAATGGACCCGAGCCCTTCATGGTATTGCTGCCCGCCGGCGACAAGGTCACCGCATAGGTCTTGCCCGCAACGAGCACCTGCGCTTCCGCCTTTCCACCCGTCGTATCGACGGGCTTGTCGTCCTTGTCGGTGACGTAGAGCGTGAGTTCGCCGCCCGCCGCCACGAGTTCCCAATGCTGCTTTCCTCCGCCGGCGTCGACCATGTGCCCGCCGTGCGGCCCTTTGGCGAACTTGCTGTCGATGTGCGCCATCGCGGGCAACGCGAAGACAAGACCAATTACCAGAACGAGGTGCTTGAGCATCGGAGGTTTCCGTTTCGAGGTGTGTTGAAGGGGTCAGTAGGGTTGCAACGCCGCGCCACTGGCCTCGCCTTCCCGGGCAGTTTCTCGCAGCCGCTCGATCGAGGCATTGCCGTAGCGCAAGAACAAAACCGGCGTGAGAACGGTGTCGAGCAGGGTCGAGGAGACGAGGCCACCGAAGATCGTGATCGCGACGGGATGCAGAATCTCCTTTCCAGGGGCGTCGGCACCGATCATCAGCGGCACCAGCGCAAGCCCAGCGGAGAGCGCCGTCATCAGGACGGGCGTCAGCCGCTCGAGGCTTCCGCGCACGATCATGTCGCGGCCGAACCGCTCGCCCTCGATCAGCACGAGATTGATGTAGTGACTGACCTTGAGGATGCCGTTGCGCGCACTGATGCCGGCCAGCGTGATGAAGCCGATCATGGTCGCCACGGAGAGCGGCTGGCCGGCAATCCACAACGCCGCGACGCTGCCGATCAGAGCCAGGGGCACATTCCCCATGATGATCAACGCCAGGATCGCCGACTGATAGCGGCTGTAGAGCACGACGAAGATCGCCGCGAGCGACACCAGCGCCAGGAAGCCGATCAGCCGTGACGCCTCCTCCTGCGCCTGGAAGGTGCCTTCCAGCGTCGTGAAATAGCCATCAGGCAGCTTCGCCTCGGCAGCGATGCCGCGCACTGCCGCAACGATCCGCGCCATGTCGGAGCCGTCCGAATTGGCGAACACGACGATGCGGCGGCGCGCGTTGTCACGCTGGATCTGGTTTGGACCGTCCGCTTCGACGATGGAGGCGAAGGTCGACAATGGCACCCGGCCGGCCGGCGTCTCGATCGTCAATCGGGTAAGACCCTGCGTCGTCCGGTCGGCATCGCCCACGCGCATCACGACGTCATGGCGCCGGCTGCCGTCGATGACCTGCGACACGACTTGTCCGTTGACCATCGACGCCAGGGCTACCGTCACGAGCGCAGGCGTCACGCCGAATTGCCCTGCCTTGTCGTAGTCGACGGCGATCTGCACCTGGGGAATGCGAACCTGCCTCTCCACCTGCAGGTCGACGATCCCGGGAACGGCCTCCATGCGTGTCCGCAACTGTTCCGCGACCGCGCGCAACGTATCGAGATCTTCGCCGAAGATCTTGAGGGCGATCTGCGCGCGGACGCCGGAGAGCATGTGATCGAGCCGATGCGAGATCGGCTGTCCGACATTGATGTTCGCCGGAAGCATCGCGAGGCGCTCTCTTATGGCCGCGATGATTTCCTCGCGCCCCCGGCTCGAACGGCGGAGATCGACGTCGATCTCGGCGGAATGCACGCCTTCGGCATGCTCGTCCAACTCCGCGCGCCCGGTGCGGCGTCCCACGGACTTCGCATCCGGTACCTGCAGGATGAGCTGTTCCGCGATCAGGCCGACGCGATGCGATTCTGCAAGCGAGATGCCCGGGCGGAACAACATCGAGATCGTCAGTGTTCCCTCGTTGAATGCAGGCAGGAACGAGCGCGGCAACGACGCAGCGCCGATGACCGCGATCACTACCGAGAACACCGCCGCGGTGATGACGAACGGCTGCTGTCCGAAGGCCCATCCGAGCAGGCGCCGGTTGCCGGCTTTGAGCATAGCAACCAGACGGCTGTCGTGCTGCGCGGTCCCGCGCGCATTGCGGAGCAGGTAGTAGCAGAGGACCGGCGTCACCGTGATCGAGGTGACCAGGCTTGCGAGGATCGAGACGATGTAGGCAACGCCGAGTGGCGCGAACAGACGCCCTTCGATTCCCGACAGCGCGAACAGCGGCACGAATACCAGCACGATGATCGCCGTCGCGTAGATGATGCCCGAGCGCACCTCCTGCGACGCCTGCGCGATCACTGCCAGCGCCGGTTCCGGCACGGCTTTCTCCGCATTCTCCCGCAGGCGGCGGAAAACGTTCTCGACATCGACCACGGCGTCATCGACGAGCTCCCCGATGGCGATGGCGAGCCCGCCGAGCGTCATCGTGTTGATCGTGAGACCGAAGGCCTGAAATACGATCACGGTGATCAGGATCGAAATCGGAATCGCCGTCAGCGAAATCGCGGTCGTGCGCCAGTTGAGCAAGAACATGAACAGCACGACGGCAACCACGATCAGCGCTTCGACCAGCACCGTGCGCACGTTGTCGATCGACGTTGCGATGAAGTCGGCCTGCCTGAACATCACAGCTGTCTTGACGTCCTTCGGCATCACGCGCTCGAGATCGGCGAGGGCAGCTTCAACCTCTTGCGTCAGCTTCAGCGTATCGCCGGTCGGTTGCTTCTGGACCGAGAGGATCACCGCGGGCCGGCCCATGTAGCCGGCGTCGCCCCTCTTCACGCGGGCGCCATAGCCGACGTCGGCGACTTGCGAGAGGCGGACCGTGATGCCGTTGCGATGCGTCACGGGAAGCGCCCGCATGTCCTCGATGCGGGTCGTGCGGCCGATATTCCGGATCAGGTACTCGCGCGCGTGCTGATCGACGAAGCCGCCGGCCGAGTTCGTGCCGAATTGGCGGAGCGCTGTCTCGACTTCGGCGCGCGTGATGTCGAGCGCCGTCATCTGCGCCAGATCGAGCGTGACCCGGTACTGCCGAACCTCGCCGCCGATCGGGATGACCTGGGCCACACCCGGTATCGTCAGCAGTCTCGGCCTCAGCACCCAATCGGCCTGCTCACGCAACTCCATCGGGCTGGCTGTCGTACTCGACAGGGCGACGAGCATGATCTCGCCCATGATCGACGTGACCGGCGCCATCTGCGGGACGACGCCACGCGGCAACTGCTCGCGCACGATGGCGAGGCGTTCCGTCACCTGTTGACGGTTGAGGTAGATGTTGGTTCCCCAATCGAACTCGACGTAGACGATCGAGAGGCCGACGCCCGACACAGATCTCACGCGGGTGACGCCGGGCATGCCGTTCATCGTCGTCTCGATCGGGAAGGTGACGAGGATCTCCACTTCCTCCGGAGCCAGCCCTTCGGCCTCGGTCATCAGCGTGACGGTCGGGCGGTTGAGATCGGGAAACACGTCGACGGGAAGCTGGCGCATGCTGATGGCGCCGTAGACGACGAGAATCGCCGCCGTCGCCAGAACGAACAACCGGTTGCGCAGACTGCGGGTGACGAGGAAGTTGAACATGATCGCTTCCCCCTCAGCGCACCTGATTGAGGAGCGTCGCGCCATCGGTGACGACGCGCTGGTCTACAACGAGGCCGGCCGTCACGACGACCGAACGACCGTCGAGCGGCTCCACCTTCACGCCCTGCGGCTCGAACCGCTCCGGCTCCGTCTTGACCCAGACGATCGGCAAGCCGGACGGTCCTCGCACGATCGAGGACGCCGGCAGCACGATGCCCTTCACCTTTGCCGTCGCTTGCAGCACGACCTTCACGGGCTTTCCGATCGCCAGCCGATCGTCGGCGCCGGTGATGCGGAACGTCAGAACCGTTGCCTGCTGGCGCAGCGCCAGCCCCCGGCCGGCGTATTCGAGCGGGATCTGCCCGATGCCCGAAGCGACCGCATAGGCGCGCTGGAGATCGCGACCGGCGTCCGCATCGAAGGCGATCGCCTCGACCCAGAACTGCGAGGGATCGACGATCTCGAACAGCACATCGCGTGCTTCGACGATCTGCCCGATGGTCGCCATCGCCACGGACACGATACCGCTGATCGGGGCGATGACCGGCTCGCGCGCGGCGACGCTCGGCAACAGCTCGTGACGCTTGCGGATGAGAGCTGCAAGCTCGCCGCGGATCTCGTCGACCTTCACCTGCGGCACGGCCCCGGGCGCGATGTCGTACCGCGAGACGATCGTCTTGAGCTTCTCGATGCGCCCCTCGGTCTCGGCGATGACGCTGTCGAGGTTGGCGCGGTCGGCGGCCTCGATGTAAGTCCGCACGAAGGCCAGAACATCGCCCTTTTCGACGCGCTTTCCGATGAAAGGGAGGCCGCCCGGCCCAGCGTCCAGACGCCCGGGCCGTCCCGGCTGGACGCGCCCGAAGTGCTCGGGACCGGCGATGATCGTGCCGGTCAATTCGAGCGTGCGCGGCGCGCTGCCTTCCGCTGCCATCGCCGTGCGGATCGACAGCAGATGCTGCGTCGCCTTCGGCACGAACAGCGTGCCGTCCGACGCGCGTTGCGCGAGGTCCGTCGCCATGTTCGCCGGGATCGAAGGCGAGCCGGCGTTGCCCGGCTCTGCCGCTAGGGTGGGCGGGGGAGCGACGGTGACGGCGACGATCGCAAACGCGATCGCCCCGGCGGCAGCGAGCCGTCGCGGCCGGCCGACGTCGCCGGCCTCAGCCGCGTCTGCCGTCTCCGCCGTCTCCGGTTCTGCGAAGACCCGCCGGCTCGACCTTCCCGTGAGCAGCAACGTCAGGAGGACGCCGGCCATCGACGCCAGCAGAGCGACCATGACGAGGTCGGTTCGGCCGACGAGCTGCGCCAGTGCACCGCCGAGGCTCGATGTGCCGGCCACCTTCGGCTGAAGCGCGGCGGTCTCGTTCAATCGCCCGGTCAGAAGGTCCTGTGATCCGTCTGCCATCGTCAGCGCAAAAATCAGATCGATATTCTGCGCGTTCTCGAGCCATGGCGCCGTGAAGCTGAACACGCCATCGCCGCGCGCCTCGGCCTCGCCGATCCTGTCGCCGGACGAGATCTTCATCTTTGCGCCCCTGATGGGCTCGTTCGTCGCGAAGTCGTGCAGGAAGACGGTGAGGCGGCCTTGACCGGAGACCACGCCGACGAGTTCGAGCTCGGGCGTCACGGCGACGACGCGCGGTGCAACGGGCAGGCTCAATGGAGCCGGCTTGTCATGGTCATGTCCCTCGTGAGCCGCCGCCGGCCCGACGGCCACCAGGCCCAGGAACATGAGGACGACGAGTTGCAGGCGCTGGAACATTCCCGGTGATCCCCGCAGTCGGGCAGGAGGCCCAATCTGAGGGCTCGACTGTCGGACAGCCGCGTTGCCGGAAGATTTCGCGATTGTTGCTGGCGTGTAACCGGCTGGCAGAATGCCGGCGCCGTGCTTTGCCGGCGTCACCATGACCCGCTGGTGGCTGCCGGATGACCGGCAACAGACCGGGCGCGGCGCAGGCCGTTCTATGCGGGATTGGCAGGACCATATACTCGATCCGTCGCACTGGAGCGCCGTCGACACGACGCTGTGTCATGCCCGCGCGGCCCGTTGCATGCATCTCTGGGGGAGGCGGACCTCGAGTGATGCACGCAGGTGGGCTCATGCGCCACTACGAGATGACGCCCTCGGGCAACAACCCTGGCGTCGCGCACGAGAACGGTTCGATCGAGAGCCCGCACGGCAATCTGAAGAAGGCGCAGATCCGGAGTTGAAGGACCGGGTTCCTTGCGAGTGGTAGTGCTCGGATAGGCCGCCCGGATCGCGCCGTTACGCGGTAACGATCCCCGTCAATAAACGCACCCCGCGCCCGTGGCCGCAGTGGATCGATGCGGCAGTCTTCAAAGTGGCACGCGCAACAGTGACCTAGCGCGGCCCCGTGTGACCCCGCTGTGACCTATGGCGATCCGAGGGGAGAAAAGCCCCCTAGCGAGAACCGCCTCAAAATCCCGTATTCGTTGAGGTTTTTAGTGGTGCCCAGGGGCAGAGTTGAACTGCCGACACTGCGATTTTCAGTCGCATGCTCTACCAACTGAGCTACCTGGGCTGGCCTCGAGTGGGGCGCGCTGACCAGCGCGCATCCCGCAAGGCTGGGGCGTTATAGTTCGGCGATGGGGGGCTGTCCAGCGGCAATGTCAGCGGCAATGTCGGGCCCAGCCGAGGATCTCTCGAAACATCCTTGAAGCCTGCACTTTCAGGGTTCTTCCCCCCACTGCTGCAACTGCATGGCGCTATCTGGCCCAGCGCGCGGCAACCGCACGCGGCAAGCGGCCGTCGATCACGACCAGTCCGAGCGCGATGATCGCCGCACCGATGGCGTAGCGGGGCTCGAACGTCTCGCCCAGAAGGACGATGCCGAACAGCAGCGACATCGGCGGCATGATCAGCGTCACCAGCATCACGTTGGCGCCGCCCGCAACCGCGAGGACGCGGTAGAACACGATGTAAGCCAGCGCCGTAGAGACGACGGCGAGCGCCACCAGCGATGCGATCGTCGGCGCCCCCGGCATCGGCAGCGTCCAGGGACGATCGAGCCACATACTCAGCAACAGCACGATCAGCGAGGAGCAGACGAGCTGGCAGCACGACGACAGCAACGGCGGCACACCGCGGAAGCGCGCGCCCCAGACGCCAGCACAGCCGTAGGACATCGCGCCGATAAGTGACAGCGTCATGCCGAGCAGCAGCGTCCCCCGGCCGGCGAGCGCTTCGGGGCCGAACAACACAGCGACGCCCGCCACGCCCAGCACAATGCCGATGATCTGCGTTGCGCCGATCCGTTCGCCGGGGCGAAACAGCCTCGTCAGGACCAGCACCCACAGCGGCGTCGTCGCGACGATGACGGAGGCAAGGCCGCTCGCGATGTCCTGCTGGCTCCGCGCGATCAGCATGAACGGAATGACGTTGTTGAACACGGCCATGACGGCGAACGGCCACCAGCCCGTCCATCCGCGCGGCCACGCGAGGCCGCTGGCCTGCACCACGACGACCAGGATCAACGCGGCGATCGACAGCCGCCCCAGCACGACCGTCGTCGGCGGCAATTCGCGCAACGCGAAGCCGACGAACGTGTAGCCGATGCTCCACATGACCGCGAGCAGCACCAGCAGCAGCCACTGCGTGAGCCCCATCGCGCCGCCGCTGGACGTTCCGCTCGATCCGTCAGCCACCGCGGCCTGCCGACGCCGCATCGGCCTTGGCGAGAAATTCGATGAGGCGCGCGGGCGTGTTGGTCTCGGTCTGCTCGGCGACGGGGACATCCCAGTATTCGGAGCGCGGGAGGCACTCGTGCAGATAGCGTGCGGCCGACGTCGCGTGCGCGGCGTCGTTGCCGGGCACGACGAGCGCGGGGATATCGCAACGGAGCATGTCCTCGGGCTCGGCGCCCGGTGCCGTATCGCGATCGACGAGCGTACGGCCCATGCCGACCACGAGTTGCTTGTAGCGCTCGACATCCCGCGCGACGAACGCTGCTGCAAACGCCGCGTCGTGCTTCAGGACCGAGGCCCACGGCCCCCCGCGCGGGTCGGCGCCGAACGAGCGGCCCTCCTTCGCCACGAGATCGACGACGGCCCGCAATCCGTTCTGCTGCACGAATGCGAGATGCTCGGCGAACCGCTGGTGGCTCGACATGCGATACTTCGCACCGCCGACCGGCCAGTAGAGCACCATCGACAGCACGCGCTCGGGATGCGTCACGCCCCACGCCGCCGTCGGGCAGCAGCCCATGCAGCCGCCCATGATGTGCGCCTTCTCGTACCCGAGATGATCGAGCAGCGCCCTGCCGTGCGCGACGTAGTGCTGCCAGCCGATGTGTTCGATGCGTCCCCCGCTCGCGCCGCATTCGCGCCGGTCGAAAACGATGCAGGTGTAGTGCTGCGGCAGATGATCGAGCAGCTTGATCTTGGCGTAAACGCCCTGCGTGCGCCACTTGTCCGCCGTCGCGTCGAAACCGCCGGGCGCGTACATCAGGATCGGCGGGCCCGAGCCGATCACCTCGTATTTGGTCGCGATGCCGTCGATGTCGGCGGTGGGCATGTCGTTGCCTCGTGATGCTGGCGGGCGATGCGAGCGGGTTAGCACCAGCCGCGCACCCGGCCAAGAGTTTGCTGGAAACTTTGCAAGTCCGAACGCCTCGACGCTTGCGGCGCGAGGTGCGGAGGAATGCACGGGAGCGGATGCAGGAAGGCAGCCAATAAAATTACAACAGGCTGCCTTCCGGCGCTCGTCGGCAGCGATTTTGGGAACAGGCCGCGACGGAGTGTTGCCGGTGTCGACGCTGACGGTGTCAACGCCGCTTCGGCATCACTTGCGATCGAGGCACCCGCAGGGAGTGGGGTCAGACCCTGCGGGTCTGACCCCGATCGCAGCGCGAGGGCTTACCCCGGCAAATTACTCGACGATGTGCTCGTCCTCCGCGATCTCGATCATGCCTGGCGGTGACGGAGGTCGAGATTGAATGGTGTCCCTATTATCTGTGAACGACGTTTCAATCCACCAGCACTACCCAACGCTCTTGCGTCCCCGGACAAGCGATCGGACCCACTGGTCCGAGCGCGCAGAGCCGGGGTCTTTACACCTCGCTTTGGGGAAAGACCCCGGGTCTCACGGCAGTGCCGCTCGCCCGGGGACGCAGCAGGAAAATGGTGTCCCTAATTATGTCGCGGAGCGCGATAATTGGGGCCCAGCCACCATTCTCGCGTACAGGTGTCGTGGATGGTCCGCCTGCGCGGACCATGACGGCGTATTGTGGAATGCATGGGAATAATTTTGGAATGACTGGGGACGAATAATTGGGCACACGTCTATTTGCAAACGGAGTTCACCGGACAATGTAGAGCCAGCCCCCACCGACCATCACCCCTTCCCACCCGTCACCTCGATCACCACTGCCATCGACGTGTCGCCGGCGGCGCAGCCTTGGAACAGGCCGCGTCCGCCGCCGCGGAGGCTGAGCTCTTCGATCATCTCGATGATCGCGCGCAGGCCCGTCGGCCCCTGCGGATGGCCCCACAGCAGCGAGCAGCCGTAGTTGTTCATCGTCTCGAGGTTTGCACCCGTTTCACGCGCGAACACGATGTCGTTCACCGCGAACGGGTTGTGCGACTTGATCGCGTCGATGTCGCCGATGCCGAGGCCTGCCCGATCGAGCGCCTTCTTCGCGGCCTTGACCGGCGCTTCCGGCATATACGCAAGGTCCGTGCGGCCGCTGCCGAAGCCGAGGATCTTCACGCGGATCGACTTGTCGGCGGACATCTCGCGCGCCTTGGCGGGCGTGGTCACCACCATGCAGGCGCTGCCATCCGCCGGATGCGTCTGGCCGCCGAACGTGACCGTGCCGCCCGGCAGCACCGGCTTCAGTTTAGCGAGACCTTCCGCCGTGGACAGCGTCACGCCCTCGTCGCCTTCCATCACACCGGCAGAGCGCTTGAGGTCCGGGCGCGGCACCTCGAACGGCAGGCTCATGAAGCGCTTCTGGAACGCGCGGTCGTCGGCCAGCGCCATTTTGTATTGCTCGGTGCGGCGCAGGACGAGCGCGTGCTGCTCGGCGGTCGAGACCTGATACTTCGCCGCGACGTTCTCCGCCGTCTTCAACATCGAATGCCCGCCGAGCGGATCGCAGCCGAAATTGTCGAGAACCCAGTTCTCGTTCTCGGCCGTCCCGCCCGGTGCGTGAGGCGCGGGATAGACGATGTGCGCCCCATTCGAGAGCCGGTCGCAGGTGGCGACCAGGGCCGTCGTGGCATCGCCCTCCTCGATCTCCTGAGCTGCCGCCATCAGACATCTCGGCGCCGTCGCGCACGCCTGATTGATCGTCGGCCCCGCGATGTGTCCCGCTCCGATCAGTCCCGCGAACCACGGCAGGCCGTAGAACGACTGCTTCTGCGGCACGGTCATACCGAGCACCCCGTGATCGAACACGGTGGGATCGATGCCGCGTTTCTTCATCTCGTGGCGCGCGACGTAGGCGCCGAACGTCAGGCTGTTGAGGCCGGACAGGCTGCCCTGCCACTTCGCGAACGGCGTCGACCAGTACGCGCCGTAGGGGATCTCGCAGGTCCAGGCCATGACGTTTCTCACTGCTCAGAAGTTAGGGCGCGCTCGCCGGGAAATAGGGCGCGCAACACGCATCCTGCGTCACATTCTGCATCAAATGGTTCGATGCATGGAAGGGTTACGGTTTTATATAAGCGGACAAGCTGCGCCGCGTCCCGCCCGCCCCGATCCTGCCGGATACTGGGGCGATGAGCGGATGGAGCGGGTGAAGGGAATCGAACCCTCGTCATAAGCTTGGAAGGCTTCTGCTCTACCATTGAGCTACACCCGCGAACGCCGGGGAGTGTTAGGCAAGCCGCAGACACCTGTCAAACATTCAGCCGACGACACTCGGGTGCCACGTCCCGGCGCATGACACGTAGCGATGGCGCGCCATCGTTTGCGAGCACCCTTTCAATGACGGACCGGCATCACTACGTCCCCGGCGAACGACATCCCCGACGGTGGCCGGAAACCTACCGCCCGAAGCCGCCCATTTTTTCATCATGCGGAAAATAAAACCAATTTCGCAGCGCAGCACGCGGAAGGCATGAGCATAAATGCACCAATCCTTGCAGAATCTTGACGGCTACCGGTTCCAATCGAACACCACCGGGTGTTAAAAGGCCGCAAGCCTTCAATGCTGCGCGCGGTGAGAAGCCACGGCGCGCGCCGGGAAGTGAACACGACGGACGGCAACACAACCCTACCGAAAACATCACGGCAGGAAGCGACCAGAGGACTCGAGCTGGATGGACGCGCGCGTCAAACAGGATGGCCCCGGTGAACAGGGCAAGGGACCGGGCACTGGGATGGCTCCCACCGACACGACCGACCCTCAATACTTCCACAAGGTCGTCGACTGTCAGTTCGCCTGTCCGACCCACACGCCGGTGCCCGAATACATCCGGCTGATCGCCCAGGGCCGCTACGCCGCTGCCTATCTCCTGAACTGGGAATCGAACGTGTTTCCCGGCATTCTCGGCCGCGTCTGCGACCGCCCGTGCGAGCCCGCCTGCCGCCGCGGCCGGGTACAGATCGGCAACGAGACGACCGCCAAGGACCCCAACCAGAAGAATGCCGAGCCGGTAGCGATCTGCCGCCTGAAGCGCGTCGCCGCCGACAACAAGGGCGAGATCGACGCTTTCCTGCCCGCGGTCCCCGCGACCAAGAACGGCAAGCGTGTGGCACTCGTCGGCGCAGGCCCGGCCTCGCTGTGCGTCGCCCGCGATCTCCTCCCGCTGGGATACGCCGTTACATTGTTCGAGAAGGACCCCCGTGGCGGCGGACTGATGCGCACCAACATCCCCTCGTTCCGGCTGCCCGAAAGCGTGCTCGACGAAGAAGTCGACCGCATCGTGCAGATGGGCGTCGATGCCCGCTTCGGCACTCCCGTGAACAGCCTCAAAGCCCTGTTGGCGGACGGCTACGACGCCGTGTTCGTCGGCACCGGCGCGCCGCGCGGCAAGGATCTCGAGATCCCCGGCCGCCGGGAGGCCGACAAGAACATCCACATCGGCATCGACTGGCTGACGTCGATCGCGTTCGGTCACGTCAAGAGTGTCGGCAAGAAGGTCGTCGTGATCGGCGGCGGCAACACCGCGATGGACTGCTGCCGCAGCGCGCTGCGTCTGGGCGCCGAGAACGTCACCGTGACGGTTCGCTCGCCGCGCAAGGTCATGAAGGCATCGGACTGGGAGCTGAAGGACGCGCTTCACGAAGGCATCCCGATCCTCGACAACCACAACCCCAAATCGTTCGTCATCAAGGACGGCAAGCTCGCCGGCGTCGTCTTCGAGAAGATGGTCGAGAAGGGCGTCGACGCGAAGGGCCGGCCCAAGCTCGAAGCCTCCGGCGAGACCGTCACCATCGACTGCGACGACGTGCTGATGGCGATCGGCCAGGACAACTCGTTCCCTTGGATCGAGCGCGACATCGGCCTCGAGTTCGGCGAATGGGACATGCCCAAGGTCGATCGCAAGACGTTCATGTCCACCCGGCCGGGCGTGTTCTTCGGCGGCGACGCGGCATGGGGACCCGAGAACATCATCTGGGCCGTCAGCCACGGACATCAGGCCGCGATCTCGATCGACAAGCACTGCCGCGGCGAGGACATCACCCAGCGCCCCGGCCCCGGCCACACTCTCGTCTCCCAGAAGATGGGCATCCACGAGTGGTCGTACTCCAACAACTACGCGGCCCAGAACCGGACGCCGATCCCGCACGCCGATATCAAGGCCTCGATCAAGAACCTCAAGCTCGAGGTCGAATTGGGCTTCGATCGCGAGCGCGCGGCCAAGGAAGTCGAGCGCTGCCTCAACTGCGACGTGCAGACGGTGTTCGAGCCCAAGCTGTGCATCGAATGCGACGCGTGCATGGATATCTGCCCGGTCGACTGCATCAACTTCATCGACAACGCGCCGGAGCCCGACCTGCGCGCGAGCCTCCGTGTGCCAGCCTTCAACGCCAGCCAGGACATCTATGTGTCCGCCGAACTGAAGACCGGCCGCATCATGGCCAAGGACGAGGATGTCTGCCTCCACTGCGGGCTGTGCGCGGAGCGCTGCCCGACCGGTGCCTGGGACATGCAGAAATACTTCTACGTCGAGGCGAAGGCCGCGCCGGCCGTCAGCCGGCACCACAACGCCTATCTGGCGTGAAGTGGATCTGAGTGGCGAAAACACTCGGGTCCGAACCTGCACTGCGAAGAGGGAGAACCTTCCTTTGGGTGGGATTTAGTCGATGCAAAGGCCTCCCAGTAATTGATCGGACGCGGTGCTAACAATAGGTGTTCGCAATGACCAAATTGCTCGAGCTGGCCCTGGCAGCCGTGCGCGCCCTGCCCCCCTCCGACCAGGATGAGATCGCGCGGACGATCCTGGCGCTCGCGAGCAATGATCCTGAGTTCGACGACGACAGAGACGACGAGGAGATCGATCCCGCCGATTTGCCGACGTTACTCGAGAGGCTGAAGGAAGCTGACGAAGGAAAGTTCGCAACCAACGAAGAGGTGGAGGCAACCTTTCGCCGCTTCATCAAATGAAAGTGCGCTTCACCCTAGGTGCGCGAGCCGACTTGCAAGAAATTGGCGAGTACATCTCTAAACGGAATCCTCGTGCAGCAAGCAGAATGATAGCTTCGGTTCACCAGTCCGTTATGCTTGTCGGGAGATTTCCGCGACGCGGTCGTAAGCAGAAGGCCAAGGGTGTACGCAATGTTGGAGCTGGCAAGTACCCCTACAACATCTACTACCGTATCGACGAGGCAGAACAAGTCATCGCCATACTTCAGATCAGACGCGCCACACGCCGCCAACGCTATGAGAACAGCTGACCGATCGGGCACCGGCCCGAACATCGAAGGACTCTGAGGACACATGTCAGGCATCAACGATTTCGTCGTCAAGTTCGCGACCGTGAACGGCTCGGGCTCCGCCTCCGCCAACGCGATGTTCGCCAAGACACTGTTCCGTATGGGCATCACGGTGAGCCCGAAGAACATCTTCCCGTCGAACATCCAGGGCCTGCCGACCTGGTACGAGGTCCGCGTCTCCGACAAGGGCTACAACGCCCGCCGCGCCGGCATCGACCTGCTCGTCGCGATGAACCCGCAGACCTACCAGGACGATCTCGCCGAGGTCGTGCCCGGCGGCTGGCTGCTCTACGACAGCTCGATGCCCCGCGTCTGGCCGCGTTCGGACATCACGGTGCTGCCGGTGCCGATCGCCCAGATGTGTGCGAAGAAGTGGGCCGATCCGCGCCAGCGCCAGCTGTTCAAGAACATGGTCTATGTCGGCGCACTGTCCGCGCTGCTCGACATGGACATGGAGATCATCAAGGCCGTCGTCGGCGACCAGTTGAAGGGCAAGGAGAAGCTCGTCGCCGCCAATCTCGAGGCGATCAATCTCGGCCGCACCTACGCCACGGATCACTTCGATTGCCCGCTGCCGATCCAGGTCCGGCATGCCCAATCGGCCAAGGGCAAGATCATCGTGACGGGCAACGAGGCAGCCGGCCTCGGCGCGGTCTACGCCGGCGCCACGGTGTGCGGCTGGTATCCGATCACGCCATCCACTTCGATGGTCGAAGGCTTCGAGAAGCACGCCAAGCGCTTCCGCGTCGACAAGGACGGCAAGAAGACCTACGCGCTCGTGCAAGCCGAGGACGAATTGAGCGCGATCGGCATCGCCATCGGCGGCGGCTGGAACGGTGCGCGGTCGTTCACGGCGACGTCCGGCCCGGGCGTCTCGCTGATGAGCGAGTTCCTCGGCCTCGCCTACTTCGCCGAAATCCCCGTCGTGCTCTACGACATCCAGCGCGGCGGCCCCTCGACCGGTATGCCCACGCGCACGCAGCAATCCGACATCCTGTCGGCAGCCTATGCGAGCCACGGCGACACCAAGCACGTTCTCCTGTTCCCGTCCGATCCGACCGAATGCTTCTCGATGAGCCGCGATGCCTTCGATCTCGCCGAGCGGCTGCAGACGCCCGTCATCATGATGAGCGATCTCGACATCGGCATGAACGACTGGGTCACGGACGCGTTCGAGTGGGACGAGACTTACGTACACGATCGCGGCAAGGTGCTCGACGCCGAGGCGCTCGACGCCTTCAAGGACGTCAAGGGCAAGGAGTGGGGCCGTTATCTCGACGTCGACGGCGACGCGATCCCCTACCGCACACTGCCCGGCACGCATCCGACCAAGGGCTCGTTCTTCACGCGCGGCACCAGCCACGACGAATACGCGCGTTATACCGAGAACGGCGACATCCACGCCCGCGTGATCGATCGCATCCGCGCCAAGTTCGACACCGCCGCAACGCTGGTGCCGAAGGCCGAGATCGACATCCGCGACAAGAACGGAAAGGTCGGCATCATCTATTTCGGCTCGACGAAACCCGCCGTGATGGAAGCCCAGGACGAGATGAACGCGGCCGGCTATCACATCAATTCGATGCGCATCCGCTCGTTCCCGTTCGGGCAGGAGGTCAAGGATTTCTGCGCCCAGCACGACACGATCTTCCTGATCGAGCAGAACCGCGACGCGCAGATGCGCACCCTGCTGATGACGGAAGCCGGCGTCCCCGGCACCAAGCTCGTCGCCACGCTGAACTACGACGGCAGCCCGCTGACCGCCGAATGGGTACGCAGCACGATCCTCAAGCAGATCGCGCCTGCCAAGGCCGCGGCCGCTGAATGAAACCTGCTCGGGGTCAGACCCAGCGGGTCTGACCCCATCACGCGCCAGCAACACCAAAAGCAAGACGCGGGGTCAGACCCGCAGGGTCTGCCCCGAACGGAGCCTTCAGATGTCCTACATCGCCAAGCCGATCGCCGCCCATCCTGCGCTGCCGAAGAACGCGCTGGGCCTCACGCACCGCGAGTACGAGGGCTCGATGTCCACGCTGTGCGCGGGCTGCGGGCATGACTCGATCACCGCCGCCATCATCGAAGCGTGCTACGAGTTGTCGATCCCCGCGCACCGCATCGCCAAGCTCTCGGGCATCGGCTGCTCGTCGAAGGCGCCGACCTACTTCCTCGGCAAGAGTCACGGCTTCAATTCGGTGCACGGCCGCATGCCCTCGGTGACGACCGGCGCCAACATGGCGAACCAGGACCTCGTCTACATCGGCGTGTCCGGCGACGGCGATACCGCCTCGATCGGCCTCGGCCAGTTCGCGCACGCCGTGCGCCGCAAGCTCAACATGACCTACATCGTCATGAACAACGGCTGCTACGGGCTGACGAAAGGCCAGTTCTCCGCGACCAACGACAAGGCGTCGCCATCCAAGAAGGGCGAGGCCAACCCGTTCGACCCGATCGACTTGTGCCAGATGGCGATCCAGCTCGGCGCGGGCTTCGTCGGCCGCTCGTTCTCCGGCGACAAGAAGCAGCTGATCCCGCTCATCAAGGCGGCCATCGGCTACCGCGGCTTTGCCTTCATCGACGCGATCTCGCCGTGCGTGACCTTCAACAACCACTCCGCCTCGACAAAGAGCTTCGACTACGTCCGCCAGCACAATCAGGCGATGGGACCGCTCGATTTCGTGGCCGAGCAGCAGGAGATCACCGCCGACTACGCGGAAGGCACGACCGCTGCCATCACGCTGCACGACGGCGGCAAACTGATGCTGCACAAGCTCGCCCAGGGCACAGAGGGGGGCGCCCACGATCCGCGCGATCCCGACGAGGCCATCGCCACCATTCGCCGCAACGCCAAGAAGGGCCAGATCGCGACGGGTCTGCTCTACATCAACGAGGAGCAGGCCGACCTCCACTCGTCGATCGGCACCACCGACACCGCGCTCAACGAAGTCCCATGCGCACAACTCTGCCCCGGCTCGAAGGCACTCGACGGGATCAACGCGCGCTTCCGTTGAGCGCGCGTCTCCGGACCAGATCGCCACATGCAAAGTGGCCGGGGAGGTGCCTCCCCGGCCACGTCGCGTTTCAGGCCGTCTCGATCGCTGCGATTACGCGAACAGATCGTTGACGTTGGCCGGATCGACGTACACGTCGGCGAGCCGCACGACATCCTGCCAGACGGTGCCGACGAGCCCCTGCACCACCGTGGCGCCTTCGACCGTGAACGCGCGCGTCGCGGAGAACTCGGTCATGACGATCTGGTCCACGCCGAGTTCGAAGTTGACGATCGCATCGACCGAGCGGTCGGTCACGTCCTTGCGCCCGAAGTAGAACGTATCCGCGCCCGCACCGCCGTCGATCTTGTCTGCGCCGAGGCCCGAACGGAACCAGTCGTCACCGGCGCCGCCGTTGAGGATCTCGGCGTTCTTGCTGCCGGTCATCCGATCGTCGCCGGCTGTGCCGAACACCTGCTCGAAACCCCTCACCGTGTGGCTGAATTCGCCGACGGTTGCCGTGCTCTTCGACAGATCGATGTTCAGGTTCCCGGCCATGCCGCCGAAGTCGATGGTGTCGTCGCCCCGGCCGCCATCGTTGTAGTCGTTGCCGCCTTCGACCCAGACGTAGTCGTTGCCGTCACCCGCGAGGATACGGTCGTTGCCTTCGCCACCGGCGATCGCGTCGTTGCCAGCTCCACCCGAGATCGTGTCGTTGCCAGCGCCGCCCGACAGGAAGTCGCTGCCGTTGCTGCCGGTCAGGTTGTCGTTGCCATCCTCGCCGAACAGCCGGTCGTCGCCGTTGCCGCCGGACAGGATGTCATTGCCGGCACCGCCCCAGATCTGGTCGTTGCCGTCGCCGCCCGACACGCGATCATCGCCGTCTTCGGCCCAGATCATGTCGTCGCCGGCACCACCCGAGATCGTGTCGTTGCCCTCGCCGCCGCCGATCAGATCGGCCCCAGCGCCGCCCGAGATGGTGTCGTTGCCGGCGCCACCGAGCAGGAAGTCGTCGCCGTCGCCGCCCGACAGGTTGTCGTTGCCATCCTCGCCGAACAGGCGGTCGTCGCCTGCGTTGCCCGACAGAATGTCGTTGCCGGCACCGCCCCAGATCTGGTCGTTGCCGTCGCCGCCCGACACGCGGTCGTCACCTTCGTCGGCCCAGATCATGTCGTCGCCGGCACCACCCGAAATCGTGTCGTTGCCAGCGCCGCCGCCGATCGTGTCGTTGCCGAGGCCGCCCCAGATCCGGTCGTTGCCTTCTCCGCCGAGCACGAGGTCGTTGCCCTCACCAGCATCGATGCGATCGTTGCCTTCGCCGCCCGACAGCCTGTCGTTACCGGCGCGGCCGCGGATCACGTCGTTGCCGCGCCCCCCGTCCAGCATGTCGTCGGCAGCACCGCCGACAATCGTATCGTCGCCGTCGAGACCATTGATCTCGTTGGCATCGACCGCGCTCCCACGCAGCACATCATTCAGGACCGTTGCAGCCATCACTCGAGCTCCAGTTTTGCGGAAATTGCAGCGTCACCCACCATTCGATGACATGCAGATTAGCGCAAAGGTGCTGAGCCCTCGTTCAACTGGACGATGCAATTCGGATTTCGAATCCGTTAAAATCGGCGTGCGGGATCAAGGTACTTTGAGGCCACGCGCCTTGACGACCTTGCCCCACCGCTCGCGCTCCTGAGCGATCCAGGCCCGCGTTTCGGCCTCCCCCGTGCCGAGGATTTCCGTACCTATCGCGTCGAAACGCTTCCGGACGTCTTCCATCGCCAGAACAGCTTTGATCTCGGATGCAACGAAGGCGCGGATCGGTGCGGGCGTCTTGCCGGGAACGGCCAGAATATTCGAGAAGCGGGCGACGAATTCACCGATGCCGGCTTCCTTGGCGGTCGGCACGTCCGGGAATTTGGCCAGACGCGACGTGTCCGACACCGCGAGCGGGCGAACCTTGCCCGTCTGGACGTTGTCGAGCATCACGCCCGCGACGATGAATGCGCCGTCGATATTCCCGGCCAGCAGTTCGATCAGCGCGGGTGCGGCTCCGCGGAACGGCACGTGTACCGCGTCGAGCGGCGCGGACATCTTGAGATACTCGAGCGCCAAGTGCCCCGGCGAACCGATGCCAGCCGAACCGAAATTGAGCGAGCGCTTCTTCGACAATTCGAGCAGCTCGGGCCACGTCTTCGCCTGCACCTTGGGATTGACCGCAAGCATCAGGATGACCTGGCCCATCTGACCGACGACGGCGATGTCCTTGTCGAGATCGAAATTCGGAGCGGCGCTCATCAGCGGGTTGACGGTCCAGAGTGAATCGACCGAAGCGAGCCAGGTGAGGCCGTTCGGCTCGGACCGCGCGAGCGCGCCCGCACCGACGTTTCCTGCCGCCCCCGGCCGGTTCTCGACCACGACCGAACGGCCGGTACGCTGCGCGACCTTGTCGGCGAAAATCCGCGCCACCACATCGAGCGGCCCGCCCGGCGGGAAAGCCACCAGCAGCGAGATATTGCCCGGGGGCAGGGGCGTTGCGACCTGCGCAACCGCCGTTTGAACCAGCATTGCCGCACCAGCAACCGATGCCGCCAGTCCGGCGAACCATTTGGCCTTCATCGCATCCCTCCCTATCAACCCGTCTTTTTCAAACGCGATTGTCCATCATACCGTCAGCACGATCTTGCCGATATGCATACCCTCTTCCATCCGCCGATGCGCGTCGGCCGCACGGACGAGTGGGAATGTCTGGTCCATCACGACCTTCACCTTCCCCGCAGCGATCAACGGCCAAGCCTCGGCTTCGAGTGCCGCGGCGATGGCGCCTTTGACCGCACGCGGACGGGGACGCAGCGTCGATCCCGTGATCACCACCCGCTTGACCATGACGCGCGCCATGTTGATCGTGACTTCAGCACCCTGCAGCGTGGCGATCTGCACGATCCGCCCGTCCTCGGCGGCAGCGACGACGTTCTTCTCGGTGTAGGGTCCGCCCACCATATCGAGCGTGACGTTCACCCCCTTGCCGCCGGTTGCCTCCTTCGCGGCTGCGACGAAATCTTCGGTGCGGTAGTTGACCGCCCTGGCAGCGCCGAGATCGAGGCAGGCCCTGCACTTGTCGGCGCTGCCCGCGGTGGCGATCACGCTGGCTCCGCGCGCGACTGCGAGTTGTATCGCCGTGGTGCCGATACCGCTGGTGCCGCCATGGACCATGAACCACTCCCCGGCCTGCAGTCCGCCGCGCTGGAACACGTTGTGCCAGACCGTGAAGAACGTCTCCGGCACGGCTGCTGCCTCGATCATCGACAGCCCCTCGGGGAGGGGCAGAGCCGACGTCTCCTCGGCGATCGCATATTGGGCATAACCGCCGCCATTGAGCAGGGCGCACACCTTGTCGCCCGGCTTCCAGCGGCTCACACCTGCCCCCACCGCCGCGACCTCTCCGGCCGCTTCCAGACCCGGCAGAGGAGAATGTCCGGCCGGCGCGGGATAGCTGCCCTGGCGCTGCAGCACGTCCGGCCGGTTGACCCCGGCGGCGGCGACCTTGATCAGGATCTGCCCCGCCTGCGGCCCCGGCACCGGCATTTCCACCAGAACCAGCACATCCGGCGCACCCTTGCCGCGGATCTCGACCGCTGTCATCGTCGCGGGAATTTCATCGGGCATCGCTCGTCTCCGCTGGGATCGCTGTCGGCTTTGCCGTCACGTCGCATATCGCTCCGCGCAGAACAAGCGAGCCGTTCGGACACGAAGGAGCGTGAACATGGACCTCGAAGACTTCCGCCCCAAGCCCAAGCCCGAAATCATCGTCGGCGAAAAGCTGGAAGCGCTTTCGGTCGGCGAATTGGAAGACCGCGTCGCGGCACTACGCCGGGAGATCGAGCGTGTCGAAACGGAACTCTCCGCCAAACGCTCCCGGGTCGCGGCCGCCGAAGCGCTGTTCAAATCCTGAGCAGCACCCCGATGACGGCGCCGATCCCGGCGCGGAGGTTAAACCCGCTCATGCCTAATGCGGCATTGATTTTAACGCGGCTTTAACCCCGTCGCACTAAGATCTCACCGATCCAGTCATTCTGGATCGTGAGTGGTTCCTGTCCACTCTGTTTGACGCTTCCCTGTCAACTTGCGAGCTGCCTCAACAGGCGGCTCGTTTTTTTTGATTTCCAGGAAGCACTGGTCTCCGCCTCGAAATCCTCCTATTTTGGGGCGACTTGTTAACTCCGCTCTGCGAGCTTGGCGCGAGGTTTGCGTGTGAAGGTCTCAGAGGTCGAGTTGTCCCATGTTGCGTGGTTGGAAAGCGTCCATCATGTCCCAGTTGAAGTCCCAGCATCAGCTCGTGTCGTTCGGCGACCGGCTGGCCGGCTCCACCAAATTCGATCGTCTCTTCTCTGACGGTATGGCGCTGGTCGAGCTCACCGCTGCCTATCTCGACAGCGACGGAAGGGCGGAAGCGAAGGGACTGCACGGCGCAGCGTCTGTCGCATATGCGACCGAAAGCATGCGGCTGACGACACGGCTTCTGGAACTCGCGTCGTGGCTCCTCATTCGCCGCAGCGCCAAGAACGGCGAGATCACCGCGCAGGAAGCCGCCGCCAAGCGCGCGCGCCTGAAGATCGGCGGCAGCGGCCGTCCGAGCCACAATTCCCAGTTCGAAGCCTTGCCGGCGTCGCTGCGCCAGTTGATCGAGGAGAGCTTCCAGCTCACCGATCGCATCCTGCAGCTCGAGCGCGCCATCGAAGCGCCTGCTGGCGAGGCCGGCGATCCCGTCGGCGAGCAGCGCGCGCGCCTCGAGACGGCATTCGGTCGTCCACGCCTCGTCGTCAGCAATTAGAGCATCATCCGACCAGACGAATAGCTTTCACGATTTCCTCACGGGATGAAGTCCCACTGAAATCGCAATCCGAAGGCACCGATCCCGATGCGCAAAGGGCGGCTCGTGAGCCGCCCTTTGTCGTTGAAGGTCGATGCTTCGAGGTCCGAATGGACCCTCAGGTCGATGAACCGCCTCCGAAGCTCTGCCATGTCACGGTCACCTTCGTGCCGAGGCGCACGCGGTTGTAAAGATCGATCACGTCCTTGTTGTACATCCGGATGCAGCCCTTCGAAACGGGCTGTCCGATGGTCCAGGGCGCGTCCGTGCCGTGGATGCGATAGGCGCTCGAACCGAGATATAGCGCGCGCACTCCCATCGGATTCATAGGATGCCCACCGGGAACCCAGCGCGGCAGGCGCGGATTTTCGGCGATCATGGTCGGCGTCGGCGTCCACGACGGGTTGATACGCTTGTCGCTGACGGCCATCACGCCCTGCCAGCGGCTCTGCTGCCGCGGGATCGCGATCGGGTAGGAAATCGCCTCGCCGGGGCGGACGATGTAATAGAGCCGTCGGTCGGAAAAGCTCGCAACGAGCTGCCCCGGTGCGAATTGTGTCGAGAAGCGAACGCTGGTGGCGCCGCTGCCGCCGACGGCGCTGCCGCCGCCCCAATCCCAGAGAGATTGAGCCGAGGCGCCGAACGTCGTCAGTGCGAGCGCTGAGAATACGGCGAGTGTGACTGCGAGAGAACGCTGAACGATCCGGTTGAAGGTCATTGGGACTCTCCTGTTCGGACTGCTGGGAACCCCCACCGGAGCGCGCGATCAGCGTCGCCGGGGGTGCGTGATGGGACACGGGGTACGTTGCGTTCACGATCTTGGCGGAGCGTGGTGAACGAAACGTTTACCTGACCTCCAGGGTTTCGGATGTCGCATTCCTGATACACTCGGGGGCAAAGTTGGTTCGGTTCGAGGATGAAGCGAAGCCGCAGATGTTCATGGTTTGGTCTTGACGGCAGACTCCGATCGCGATAAGAACAAATAAAGAACATCATGAGGACAACAGCATGACAATCTCTCGCGTCGTCATGCCTACACCACCGGAAACGAGACCAACTCCCCGGCTCGATGCGCTGCGGGAGCAGATCCGCTCGATCGAACGGCGGCCGACGCTCCTTTCGTCGATCTCTGATCCGCAAACATGCTCGGAGGCGAGCCCATCACTCGAAATTGAAGGTACGAGCCGGGCAGAAGCCGTCGGTTCCTCAGCCATCTGGACGCTGGGCGACGGCGCGGACGGGATCGGCTCGGATGCGAGAGAGCAGGGTTCGAAAGGGCTCGATCACGCGCTCGGAACCGCCGGCCTCGAAATCGGGGCGGTCCACGAGATCAAACCTCACGCCGCCCCCGATAGAGGCCTGGGATGGGCTGCCGCGTTCGCCAGCGCCTGCCACTTCGCGCTCGCCCTCACCGTTCGCCGCCTCCTCTCTGCCCCCACGGCGCACCCGGACACACCGGTCCTGCTCTGCTTCAGCGCGGCACAGAGCGCGGAGATGGGGGCTCCCTATGCCCCCGGGCTCGCAGCACTTGGGCTCGATCCCGCACGTCTGATCCTGGTCGAGGCCGCCAGGCAGGCCGACGTGCTGTGGGCGATCGAGGAAGGACTGAAGTCGGAGGGGCTCGCGCTGGTGCTCGGCCAGATCGATGCCGTCGGCCTCACGCCCGCCCGGCGGCTCGCCCTGGCGGCCGCTCGCACCTCGACACCGTGTCTCCTGGTCACGCATCCGCGCTCGGCCGCTGCTGCAGCCACCGCCACGCGCTGGCGGATCGCCCCCGCACCGAGCGCACCCCACCCGCTCGACCCCGAGGCGCCGGGCGAGACGCGCTTTCTCGCCGGCCTGGAACGCTGCCGGGGCAGTCCCGGCGCCGTCCAACCCGTCTCGTACCTGATGGAGTGGAGCAATGCCGCGTATCGTTTCCGTGTGGCTGCCGGCCTGGTCGATGGAGCGTCTCGCTCGCGCGCGCCGGAAAGCTGGCCTTCCCGTACCGTGGGCAGAAGATGACGTCCGTGAAAAGCCGTTCGCGCTGATCGCAAGCGGCGGGCACGGCCTGACGCTCTCGGCCGTCAATGCACCGGCTTGGCTGGAAGGCCTGCGCCCCGGTCTCGCACTCGCGGACGCCCGCGCAGCATTGCCGGCACTCGGCACCGCGCCGGCCGAACCCGAGCACGACCGCCGCGCGCTGGCAGCCCTCGCCCGATGGGCTGGCCGCTACGGTCCGTCGCGTAACGTCGAAGGAGACGATGGCCTGTGGATCGACACCACCGGCGTCGCACATCTCTATGGCGACGAGCCCGGCATGGTCGGCGATCTCGTCGCCCGTCTCGCACGCGCGGGCCTCACCACACGGGTCGGACTTGCCGATACGGTGGGCGCGGCCTTCGCCCTGGCCCGCTTCGCCACCCGCCGTTCCTGCCCGACACGGATCGCTCCGCCCGGCGCCGCCCGGGATGCTCTCGCAGGCTTGCCGGTTGCAGCTCTCAGGCTGCCCGCCGATGCCGTCGTCCTTCTGCAGCGGCTCGGACTGTCCCACATCGGACAGCTCTATCGCCTCCCGCGCGAGGCGCTTGCGCAACGCTTCAGATCGGCACCATCGGGCCGCAGCGGTACGAGGTCCGGTACAAAGTCCGGCAGCACCAGACGCGAGCGACAGGCCGCGCTGATGGCAGGCGCCGTGCTCGCCCGTCTCGACCAGGCGCTGGGTGTCGTCCCCGAGCCGCGCCCCCCGATAGCCGAACCGCCGCGCCATCTCGCCCACCGCCTGTTCGCCGAGCCCCTCGTCTCCAGCGTCGGCGTCGCCGCCGCTGTCGAAGCGCTCGCACACGACCTCGCCCGCATGCTCGAAACCCGCTCGGAAGGCGGCACCCGCTTCTGCCTCGATCTCTATCGTGTGGACGGATCGGTCCAGCAGGTGCGGATCGGCGCAAGCCGCCCCTGTCGCGCAGCAGGTCATCTCATCGCGCTCGTCTCTGAAAAACTCGACGCGCTCGATGCCGGCTTCGGCATCGACGCCATGGCGCTCGCCTGCCTGCATGCCGAGCCGCTCGACGCCCGCCAGATCGTGCTGCACAAGATCGGGCTGATCTCGTCGAATGCGTCATCCGAGCTGGCGGACAACCGGGAGACCGAGACCGTCGCACTCGTCGATCGCCTCTCCAACCGCCTGGGAGCATCTCGCGTACTGCGCTTCGTCCACGCCGACAGTCACATCCCCGAACGCGCCCAGCGCCGCATACCGATGCTCGCCGCCCCCGAAACCGCAACCACCGCCACGCTGGCATTCCCCGCGTCCGCACGACTGCGTCCCGCGCTGCTGCTGCCGGCGCCCGAGCCCATCACCGTGCTCGCCGAGGTGCCCGAAGGACCGCCGCTCCGTTTCTCCTGGCGCCGGCTCACCCACCGCATCGTCAGGGCGCGAGGCCCCGAACGCATCGAGCCGGAATGGTGGCGCGCCATCGGCCGGCCGGCGCCACGCAGCGGCACGCCACAGATGATCCATCTCGCACGTCCCCGCGACTACTACGCGATAGAGGACGACCGGGGCGGCCGCTACTGGGTCTTCCGCGCCGGCCTCTATGGCCGCGACGAGGATTTCGATGCGGCCACGCAAGCCGAAAGCGAAACCGGGAACGAGGACGACGCGGTCCCCCCGCCGAACCCCGTGTGGTTCATGCACGGTGTGCTCGGATGAGACATCGCGCGCCACAACCTTTCGCTTATGCCGAGCTGCAGGTGACGACGAATTTCACCTTCCTGACCGGCGGCTCTCATCCCCAGGAGCTCGTCGCGCAGGCCAAGGCGCTCGGGCTGTCGGCGCTGGCGATCACCGATCGCAACACGCTCGCCGGTGTCGTGCGCGCGCACGTCGCGGCCAAACAGGTGGGGCTGCGTCTGATCGTCGGCGCGCGCCTGGTGCTCGATGACGCACCGGACATGCTGTGCCTGCCGACCGACCGCGCCGCCTACGGACGGCTGTCACGGCTCCTGTCGCTCGGGCAGATGCGGGCGGAGAAGGGAAAATGCATTCTGCGGCTCGCCGACCTCGCCGCACACGCAGAAGGCCAGATCCTGATCGTCGTGCCGCGGCAAGAATTCGCGCGTCCCGCGCGAGAGGGGCTGCCGCCCCCTCAGCCCCCGCGGGGGGGGGGGCGGCCCCCCCCCCCCCCAAAGTACACCCCCGGAAACAAAAAAGACGTCG
>CAZNMY010000060.1:0-35934 GCA_964574325.1 uncultured Devosia sp.
ACATCGACGAGGTCGACAAGATCAGCCGCAAGTCCGACAACCCGTCGATCACGCGGGACGTGTCGGGCGAAGGCGTCCAGCAGGCGCTGCTCAAGATCATGGAAGGCACCGTCGCCTCCGTTCCTCCGCAGGGCGGCCGCAAGCATCCGCAGCAGGAATTCCTGCAGGTCGACACGACCAATATACTGTTCATCTGCGGCGGCGCTTTCGCGGGTCTCGAGCGCATCATCTCGCGGCGTGGCAAGGGCGCGTCGGTCGGCTTCGGCGCCACCATCATCGGCCCCGACGAGCGGCGCACCGGCGACATCCTGCGCGAGGTGGAGCCGGACGATCTGCTTCGCTTCGGTCTCATCCCGGAGTTCATCGGCCGTCTGCCGGTCATCGCCACGCTCGAGGATCTCGACGAGGCCGCGCTCGTGCAGATTCTCACCGAGCCCAAGAACGCCCTGGTCAAGCAGTACCAGCGGCTGTTCGAGATGGAGGACGTCAAGCTCACGCTGACGATCGAGGCGCTCAAGTCGATCGCGCGCAAGGCGATCGAACGCAAAACCGGTGCGCGCGGCCTGCGCTCGATCCTCGAGACCATCCTGCTCGAAATGATGTTCGAGCTGCCGGGGCTCAAGGGCGTCGAAGAGGTCGTGATCGGGCCGGAGGTGGTCGAGGGCGGAGCGAAGCCGCTTCGCATCTACACGGATCGCGCCGAGGAAAAGGGTACGGGAACATCGACGGCGTCGTGATCCCGGCTGCGTCACTTGCCTAGAACGCCAGGATACTCTGATGCTCCGATGTGGCGCTCGGACAGGTGGCGTCGATCGATGCGTCCGAGTGCCACGATAGCCCGGTCCGATCGTGTATCTTGGAAGACTATGGGCGCATACCTATCTAGCATCGTCTCTAGAGTACTGTCCGGCACTGCAGTTCAGCCGATCCAGGATGGGCATCTCAGCCGTCTTGTACCCGTGAACGGATGGCCAGCCGGGAGCCATCGGTCACAGGTTGCACGCTCTGCCTCGGTTGGGGAGCGGATAGATCGAGAGTTCTAAACGGGCGGCCCGCTTCGGAGTTCCGGCGGCGGGCTCTCCCAAGGAAGACAAAGAGCGGTAGGCACACATGCAGACCAAGGACAAGGCGGGTGGCAAGGAGCTTTTCCCGGTTCTCCCACTCCGCGACATCGTTGTTTTCCCCCATATGATCGTGCCGCTGTTCGTCGGCCGTGAGCGTTCGATCAGCGCGCTCGAAGAAGTGATGCGGACAGACCGCCACATTCTGCTCGCCGCCCAGAAGAACGCGGGCGACGACGATCCGGCGACCGACGCCATCTACGAGGTCGGAACACTGGCCTCCGTGTTGCAGCTCCTGAAGCTGCCCGACGGCACGGTGAAGGTGCTGGTCGAAGGCACGCAGCGTGCGCGCATCCTGCGCTACACAGAGAACGCCGACTATTACGAAGCCGAAGTCGAGCGCGTCGCCGAAGTCGTCGGCACCAAGGAGGAGATCGAGGCGCTGTCGCGGTCGGCGATCTCGCAGTTCGAATCCTACGTCAAGCTGAACAAGAAGATCTCGCCCGAGGTGCTCGGCTCCCTCGGCCAGATCGAGGACTACTCCAAGCTCGCCGACACCATCGCTTCGCATCTCGCGATCAAGATCGCGGAGAAGCAGGACCTGCTCGAGATCATGAAGATCTCGGAGCGGCTCGAGAAGGTGTACGCGCTGATGGAGAGCGAGATCTCCGTGCTGCAGGTCGAGAAGAAGATCCGCAGCCGCGTGAAGCGTCAGATGGAGAAGACGCAGCGCGAGTACTATCTCAACGAGCAGATGAAGGCGATCCAGAAGGAGCTGGGCGACGGCGACGAGCGCGACGACGTGGCCGAGTTCGAGGAGAAGATCGAGAATACCAAACTGTCGAAGGACGCCCGCGACAAGGCACTGGCCGAGCTGAAGAAGCTCCGGCAGATGAGCCCGATGTCGGCCGAGGCGACCGTCGTCCGCAATTATCTCGACTGGCTGCTGTCGATCCCCTGGGGCGTGCGCGGCAAGGTCAAGAAGGATCTGGCCGAGGCGCAGGAGATCCTCGACAAGGAGCACTATGGTCTCGAGAAGGTGAAGGAGCGGATCGTCGAGTATCTCGCCGTCCAGAACCGCACCAACAAGCTCAAAGGGCCGATCCTCTGCCTCGTCGGTCCTCCCGGCGTCGGCAAGACCTCGCTGGGCAAGTCGATCGCCAACGCGACCGGCCGCGAATTCGTGCGCATGTCGCTCGGCGGCGTGCGTGACGAAGCGGAGATCCGTGGCCACCGCCGCACCTACATCGGCTCGATGCCCGGCAAGGTCATCCAGTCGATGCGCAAGGCGAAGCGGACGAACCCGCTGTTCCTGCTCGACGAGATCGACAAGATGGGCTCGGACTTCCGCGGCGATCCCGCGGCGGCCCTGCTCGAGGTGCTCGATCCCGAGCAGAACGGCACGTTCAACGACCACTACCTGGAGGTCGACTACGATCTCTCGAACGTGATGTTCGTGACGACGGCCAACACGCTGAACATCCCACCGGCCCTGATGGACCGGATGGAGACCATTCGCCTCGCCGGCTACACCGAAACGGAGAAGGTCGAGATCGCCCGCCGCCACCTGATCCCCGGATCGGGCCAGGCGCACGGCCTCGCCGACGCCGAGTGGAACATCGACGAAGGCGCGCTCAAGGAAGTCATCCGGCGCTACACGCGCGAAGCCGGCGTCCGCAGCCTCGAGCGCGAGATCAACAAGCTCGCGCGCAAGGCGGTCAAGGATATCGTCGCGACGTCGGTGACGAACGTCTCCTTCACGATGGACAACCTCGACAAGTATCTCGGCGTGCCGAAGTACCGGTATGGCGAGGCGGAGAGCGAGGATCAGGTCGGTGTCGTGACGGGCCTCGCCTGGACCGAAGTCGGCGGCGAGATCCTGACGATCGAAGGCGTGATGATGCCCGGCAAGGGCAAGATGTCGGTCACGGGTAACCTGCGCGACGTCATGAAGGAGTCGATCCAGGCGGCCAGCGCCTACGTCCGCTCGCGCTCGGTCGATTTCGGCGTCCCGTCCTCGCAGTTCGACCGCAAGGACATCCACGTGCACGTGCCGGAAGGCGCGACGCCGAAGGATGGCCCCTCCGCCGGCGTCGCGATGGTGACCGCCATCGTCTCGGTACTGACCGGGATTCCCGTCCGTGCAGATGTCGCGATGACCGGCGAGATCACGCTGCGGGGCCGGGTGCTCCCGATCGGCGGCCTCAAGGAAAAGCTGCTGGCGGCGTTGCGCGCCGGCATCAAGCGCGTGCTGATCCCGGAAGAGAACGTCAAGGATCTCGCCGACATCACCGACGAGGTGAAGAAGGCGCTCGAGATCATCCCGGTCAGCCGTGCGGACGACGTGCTCAAGAACGCGCTCGTCAGGATGCCCGAGCCGATGACCTGGGCCGACGACGAGGCGGCCAACCTCGCCAACAAGGAAGGCAAGGATGGTCAGCGCCCCGTAGCACATTGACGCGCGGCGTACTGATCCACGCGGTTCAGCGCCTGTTTTGCCCCGGGTGGAGCTTCTGCCCGGGGTTTTTCGCGAGGGTGCCGGAGGACTTGTCGAAATCCAGAGATTTTCCCGTATTTGCGGGCTTTTTCACAGGTTTTTATGCTTGACGAGGCGGCTGCGAGCCGCTTGTTAGTCATCACTCTGTTGCACCTGCAGCGGAGCCGACGGGCTCTCTTGGCCGATCCCCCCGCTGCCAACCTCTGGCGCGGGCCTATCGGTTCACCAACCCCCATTCCAGTCGATCAACTCGAGCACAAGGAACGCTCCCCCATGAGCAAGCAAGACCTCATCGACGCCGTGGCGCAGCACGCCGACATCACCAAGGAAAAGGCGGGCGCCGCCGTCAATGCGATGATCTCGTACATCGAGCAGACGCTGGCCAAGGGCGAGGAAGTCTCCATGCCGCCGCTGGGCAAGTTCAAGATCTCCGCGCGCAAGGCGCGCGACGGCCGCAACCCCACGACGGGCGCCACGATCAAGATCCCGGCATCGAACGTGCCGAAGTTCCAGCCGTCCAAGACGCTGAAGGACGCGGTCAACAAGTGACCTGAGGGGCCGCAGACGCGGCTCTGCGATACACGCGGCGTCCGGAGCGATCCGGGCGCCGTTTGCGTTGGGGCGGCAGCGATAACTGGGTTGAGTGGTGGGAGGTGAGGGGATCGAACCCCCGACATCTTCGGTGTAAACGAAGCGCTCTACCGCTGAGCTAACCTCCCGGCAGTGCCGTTTCTATGCGCGTTCAGCCCGGCCCGCAAGCCGACTTCGGCGATCAATTCGAGATCGTCGCGACGCCGCTGCGGCCGCTGCCCGACCAATAGAGCGTCCGGCCTTCGCGCCGCAGCTCGAAGCAATGCGTCGCCTTGTCGAACCAGCTCTGCCACTGCTGGCACAGCTTGTTGCCGGAGACCCACCACCGTCCGCGGTCGGATGTCGCCATGGCGTAGGACGCAAGACCCTGGGAGCCACCGGACATGCTGCCGTCGGACCGGAAGCTGACCGGCACTCGGCCGATCGGGGTCGCGATCTGAATGGTCTTGCCCGAGATGGTCGGGCGCAGCGCCTCAGCCGAGACGACCTCGGCGGCATCGGATGTTCCGAAAGAGGCGAGCAACGCAATGGCGGCAATGATGACGCGGTACATGGCAGACCCCCGTTGAAAACGAATACGCCACGGGGACCGGATCACGGCCCCCAAACAATCGACGATAGGACCAACAAAGCCCGCCGGGGAGTGGTTACCGGCTCACATCGTTACCGGCCGAGGCGCTGGCCCGGCTGGCCGGTAGCCAGCGGCTTCTCCACCGCCGTTGCAATTTGCCGCGAGAAGACGCGCTCAACGCGCCTTTCCGGCCGGCCGGCCCGCGCGCTCGCGCATCATAGTGGTGAACCGCTCGAAAAGGTAGTGGCTGTCCTGAGGTCCCGGTGAGGCTTCCGGGTGGTACTGGACGGAAAACACGGGCTTGCCTTCCAGGCGGATGCCGCAATTGGTGCCGTCGAACAGGGAGACGTGGGTCTCGACGACACCCTTCGGCAGGCTGTCCCGCTCCACCGCAAAGCCATGATTCATCGAGGTGATCTCGACCTTACCCGTGGTCGTGTCCTTGACCGGGTGGTTCGCGCCGTGATGGCCCTGGTGCATCTTCGCGGTCTTGGCGCCGAGTGCGAGCGCGAGCATCTGATGGCCCAGGCAGATCCCGAACACCGGCAGACCGCTCGCCACGAGTTGCCGGATCACCGGAACGGCATAAGTGCCGGTCGCCGCGGGGTCGCCGGGGCCGTTCGACAGGAAAACGCCATCGGGTTTGCGGGCGAGGATGTCGTCGGCGGTCGCCGTGGCCGGTAGAACGGTGACGCGGGCGCCAGCGCTGGCGAGGCAGCGCAGGATATTGCGCTTGAGGCCGTAGTCGATCGCCACGACGTGGAATTCGGGGTCGGCCAGGGGGCCGTAACCCTCGTCCCAGACCCAGCGCATCTCGTCCCAGGCGTAGCTCTGGCCGCAGGTCACCTCGGGTACGAGATCGAGCCCCAGGAGGCCCGGCCAGGCCGCGGCCTGCGCCTTCAGCGCGGGCTCATCGAATTTGCCGGAGGGCGCGTGCGCGATCACCGCATTGGGCATGCCGCCTTCGCGGATCAGCGCGGTCAGGGCGCGGGTGTCGACGCCCGTAATGGCGATGATGCCGCGCGCCTTCAACCACGTGTCGAAGTGCTCGACCGAGCGATAGTTGGAGGGATCGGTCACGCCGGCACGGAGCACGCAGCCGCGAACGCCCGCGCGCATCGCGAGGTTGGAGGTTTCGCTGTCTTCCGGGTTGGTGCCGACGTTGCCGATGTGGGGGAAGGTGAAGGTCACGATCTGCGCGGCGTAGGAGGGGTCGCTCAATACTTCCTGGTAGCCGGTCATCGCGGTGTTGAAACACACCTCACCCACAGCCGCGCCGACGGCGCCGAGCCCCTCGCCTTCGATCACCGTTCCGTCTGCCAGGACAAGCCGGGCCGTCGTCGGCTGCGAGTGCCAGTCGAGGGGGGCGGGATGGGTGGTGGTCGTGCTCATGGTTGCTCCGCCGACTGAGCCGCAAGTTACCGATAGCCGGGATCTAGCTGCCGGCCGGTTCCTGTGCTCTAGGGGGAGCGGCCAGATGCGTCAACCGGCTGGCCCCGCAAACCGCGGAGCGCTCGAGTTTCACGCATCGGCCGGTATCTACATTCATCAGGGGCATGCGTGCCGCCGGCCGTCGTAGCCGAGATAAGTGCCGGACGCCGGGTCATAAGACCGGAAGCGCCTGGAACAATAAGCATGGGCGCTGGAATAGTTCGGGCGAGAGTAGAAGTATCGGTGCCGCGGATAGTAGGAGTAGGGCCGGTAGGAGTACGGCGCGGCCAATGCACCACCGAGCAAAGCGCCGCCGAGGATGCCCAAACCGATTCCGCGCCCCCCGCGCCAGCGGTGACCCCGCCATCCACCACGACGCCACTGCACGTTTTCGACCTTCGCTCCATTGAATGTCGAAGCTGCCGGCGCCACGGCTGCTGCCTGAATACCCGAATAGGGTACTGCGCCCGCATGTCCGGTAGAAAGTGCCAGCGCTCCGACAGTCAGCAACCCAACGAGTTGCATTTTCTTCGTGCTCATCATCATCGCTCCTCTCAAGTTGTTCGAGGGAAACGAGCAATCGAGAGCATGGTTTCATCGGAAAGCCGAAAAGTGGTCCGGACAAGCGCACTTACGTGGCATCCCTAAGCCGTTCCACGAGACGGGCCAGCGCCAAATCGCCGGGTGAAGCATCTGCGAGTCGTTTCAGGGCGAGGGTGGCGGCCCCAGGGCTCTCCGACGCAAGTCCGACCGCGGCGAGATAGGCTTTCCGGTCGGCCGGCGACATCGTATCGGGCCAGAGGTCGCAGACCTCCATGCGGTCGCTGCGGCCACGAACGTCGATCGCCCCCAGCGGCCGGAGAATGCCGGGATCACTCAAGAGCGCCGCGGTTCCGGGGCCGATGCAGATGGCGCTGCCGAGGTCCTTGTTGGCGGCTTCCAGGCGCGCCGCCGTGTTCATCGCATTGCCATAGGCCGTATAATCCAGACGTGTGCCGCCGCCGACGTCGCCGACGATGACCGGGCCGGTCTCGATGCCGACACGGGTTCGTCCGAAGCCCAGAGCCAGCGGCTCGGCCTCACGGGCGAAGCCTTCCGAGAACGTACGGATCGCACGGGCGCAGGCCACGGCCTTGTCGGCATGGCCGGGCAGGTCGAGGGGCGCGTTGAACAGGCCGTGGAAGCCGTCGCCGACGATCTTCTCGACCATGCCCCCGTGCGCCACGATGATCGCGCTCATTTCGTCGAGGTAGCGGTCCAGCACCCGGATGAGGGTGGCGGGGTCCGAGCGCTCCGTCATCGCGGTGAAACCCTCGACATCGGTGAACAGGATCGAGGCGTCCCGCGTTTCGCCGGCCAGCTTCAGGAGGCTCGGATCCTGCGCGATCCGCGTGACGAGTTCGGGTGCGAGGTGCTGCTCGAACCGACGGCGCAGCGCGGCCTCTCGCCGCCGGCTGTCGGCCGCAACGGTCAGACCGCTCAGCGCGAATGCCCCCAGAACCGTCGCCGGCGCGGCGATCGGATCGAGCAGCACCTGCCAGTTGCTCAGCGATACGCCCGCGATCGTCAGCCACCCGGCTACGGACAAGAGGACGACGAGACCCGCCTGCAGCGCCGGCAGGCGGAACGCCGCGGCCCAACCGATCAGCGCCGCCAGGAGGATGGCCGCCACCTCATGGCGATCGATCGAGAGTGGCCGGTGCGGATGGACGCCCGTCAGCAACTGAGCGACGGCGCTCGCCTGCCGCTGCACGGACGGCACGAGTTGGCCGCCGCTGACCAGCCGCAGACCTCCCAATTCCGGGGCGGAGCTGCCGAGAAGAACGACTTTCCCAGCGAGCATGGATTGCGATGCCTGGGTCGAGGCGTCGGCGGCGGAGATCGTGCGCCGAGCCATCAGCGCATCCTGCGGCGGCATCAGGCGAAGTGTGGCATCTGCGGGGAAGGGAACGGTCAGATTGCCCATACGCAGCACGTTTCCCCGCGCCAGCACGAAGGTCGAAGCCTGCCGGGCGACCCGCGCGGTCTCCAGCGCCAAGCCCGGACGAAGACGGCCCCCGGCGATCGTGAACAGCGGCACGCGCCGAATCAGCCCATCACCGTCACCTGCCAACGAGAGCACGCCGAGACCCGCTGACGCCTCGGCGAGACTCTGCGGCGGGCCGGAAACGCCCATCGCTTCCCACAGCCCCGACAGATCGCTCTGACCTTGCAGGAGAACCGGGGCCGTTACCGGCAGGTCGGCGGGGCGGTCGGGTTCGAGCGCGAGGCCCTGGACGACCGGCTTGCCTTCGATCGCCGACGCGAAAAGCGCGTCCCCATCGGCAAGGCCAGCCACAAGGTCCGCTACAGCGGGAGAGCGGGTCATGTCCGCCAGACGCCTTGCGAGTGCGGCCGGCGAGCGCTCGTCCGCGCCCTCGATCAGGATATCCAGGCCGACCGCCTGAGGACCTGCGGCCAGCACGGCCGTGACGAGGCCGGCGAGTTGCTCCCGGCTCCACGGCCACTGGCCCATCCGCTCGAGGCTGGAACGATCGATGTCGACGACGACGACGGGTGCAGATGCTGCCGGGTTCGCCACGCGTCCCAACATCAGATCGAACGTACGCTCGCGCAGCGAATCGTATGCTCCGACCCTCAGCGTCACGAACAGCACGAGCAGCACCAGGAGCGCGGTGCCGACAGCCGCTCGCGTCTTGGGTCCACCGTGCAGGAAATTTCTCAGCAAACCCGGATATCCTGCAATCCATATCAGCGCCGAATGGCGAGGCTTCGTTGCGATCCGGATTGTTCCGATTGCGGGCGCCTTGTCCATCGGTTTTGCGGAACGTGGTGCCCGGCGGTACAGCCCCGCTGGCGCCGCGGCCCTAAGGTGCCGTCGTCTGCGTCTCACCCGCGGACATCACTAACCTTGGTTCAGTTGCGATGAGGACGCGGCGCCGGGGATTGGGCACATTGGGCGCTTCGAGGAAGGGGTTCAGACGAGATGCAGATGCCATTCAGAGGCGGGAGCCCGACGATCCGGCGCCGTGACGTGCTCAAGGCCGGTGCTGGAATCGCCGGTGTGCTGCTGGCGGCTCCGGTCCTGGCGCAGACGCGTGCCACGCCGATCGGGACCATCGAGGCCGTCCGCGGCGAGGCCTTCGCCGAGGCCAACGGTGAGCGTCGCAAACTCGCAGCGAAGGGCGAGATCTTCGTCGGCGACGTCCTGTCGACGGGAGCCGATGCGCGCCTCGTCATGAAGCTCGGCGCGGCGACGACGATCAAGCTCGGTGCCGACAGCCGATTGAAGGTCGATCGCTACCTCGCCGAAACCGGCGGTGAGTTCGACATGCAGGCCGGGCACATGATGTTCGAGCGCACGGGAAAGCCCGCCTCGCAGGGGATCACATTCAAGAGTGCGTATGGCCTGCTCGCGGTTCGCGGCACGCGGTTCTACGCCGGTCGCAACCGCGGGCAGTTCGCGGTGCTCGTCGGCGAAGGCCGCGTCGAGGTCACGGCGGGCGGCCGCTCGGTGATGGTGAGGCCGCAAGAGGGCATCGACATCAAGCAGCCCGGCGCCCAGCCGACGGCACCGGCGGCGTGGAGGCTGCCGCGCGTGCGCGAGATGCTGGCGAATTTCCGGTAAAGTCGAGGCGCGCTACTCCGCGGCGCTGGCGCGGGATGCGGCGTCGCGAAGGCCGAGAATGGTGCGCGCGTTCTCGCGGAACAGCTTGGCTTTGTCGGCCTCCGACAGATCGAGCTCATCAAGCAATGCGAGGCACTGCGCCGGCTCCCAGCAGGGATAGTCGGTGCCGTACATCACGCGATCGATGCCGTAGTACTCGATCGCGAACCGCATGCCGGCCGCGTGCGGCGAGACGGTGTCGGTATACATCCGCTTCAGGTAGTGGCTCGCCGGCTTCGGCAGCTTCGCCGCCTTGGTGTTCTTGTCCATCCGGCCGGACTGATACGGCAGCGCGCCGCCCGTATGCGACATGACGATCTTGAGATCGGGCTGCCGCTCCAGCAATCCCGAAAGGACGAGGCGGGACGCGGCGACGCTGACCTCCATCACGCGGCCGAGCGACAGGAACAGCGCGCCGTCGTAGCCGCCGAGCATTTCGTTGAAGAGCGCGTCGGTCGGATGCAGGAACACCGGCAGGCCCAACTCGGCCACGCGCGCATAGAACGGCTCCAGCCGTTCCGCATCGATACGGGCATCGCGGCCGATGCTGCCGGGCACGTTGACACCCATCAGCCCGAGACGGCCGACGGCGTCCTCCAGCACCTCCATCGCGATGCGGGTATCCTGCATCGGGATCGCCGCACTCGCCCACACGCGGCCGGGATAGCGACGCTGGGCCCACGCCATCTCCTCGTTCCACTGGATCGCGAGGTCGCGCCCCTCCTCTGCGGGCAGCGCTGAGAAGTAGACCGAGAACGGACCGATCGACGAGACGACGTCGATCTGGTGGCCGAGCTTGTCCATCGCCTCGAGCTGGCGGTCGAGGTCGTACCACTCGGCCCACGAGTTCAGCGTGTAGTCACCGCCGCCTTCGAGCCGCATCGTGTAGCCGCCGCGCGTGTTCGGCGCGGCGTTCGGCACCGACGAGCGCTTGCACAGCGTCTTGTGCACCGCGTGCGGCCACCAGTGGAAATGGCTGTCGATGATGTGCATGTGCGTCTCGCAAACCCGCGATGATTTTCCGCGATCCCACCGTTCCAAGCCTGACGTCTGGTTCCCCTTGTCGTCCCGGCACTTGTTGCCGGGACCCAGTGCACCTCGAACCCTGAGCTTGCGTCGAGGTGGATCCCGGTGACAAGCACCGGGATGACAGGGGAATTATCCGTCAGGTGCCGAGCAATAGCATGGTTCGCGCATTCCCGGAATTGGCGGAAGCTCTCTCATTCTGCAGCGTGGACGGGAGCCGGAGCCTTCTCCCGCGGGGGAGCGACGGCGCGGAAGCGGGCGAGTAGGCCGTATCGGCGTTCCCGCGCCTTTTCGGCGTTCGCTTCCTTGACGTGGCCGAAGCCTTTGACCTCCAGCGGCAATGCTGCGAGCGCGACGGCCGTCTCGTGGTTCACCGCGTTCAGCCGCTCCGCGATCTCGTCGAGCAGGCGCTCGTAGTCCGTGATCGCCTCCCGCTCGCGGCGGCGCTCGGCTGAATAACCGAACACGTCGAACGCAGTACCGCGCAATCCACGCAGCCGCGCCAGCACATGGAACAGCGGCATCACGAACGCGCCGGGGAGGCGGACCTTTCGCGGGTGCCCCGTCGCCTTGTCGCGCCACAGCTTGGAAAGGAACGGCGGCGCGAGATAATAGTCGGCGTGCTTGACGCCGTCGAATTGCGCAGCGATCTCGCGGGCGAACGTGCCGTCGGTGTAGAGCCGCGCCACCTCGTACTCGTCCTTGTAGGCGAGCACCTTGTGGTAGCCCTTCGCGACAGCCTCCGCGAGACCGGTCTTGCCGGGTGTGCGCGCGCGCTCGGCCTCGGCGATGGCTTCGATGCGCGCGTGATACCGGGACGCGAGATTGCCGTCCTGGTATTTCACGAGCAGCGCAGCACGATACCGCACGATCTCGTCGAGCGTTCGTGGCGCCGGCTTTTCCTCCTGCGGCGAATGGCCGATCACACGCTCCAGCGCCGCCATGTCGTGACCGGCGAGGCGGCCGAAGCGGAAAGCCTGACGGTTCGTCTCGACGGCAGCCCCGTTCAGCTCGATCGCTTCCTCGATCGCAGCCGCGGGGATCGGCAGATGACCCAGCTGGTAGGCGAGACCCATCAGCAGCATGTTCGAATAGATGCTGTCGCCGAACAGCCGTTCTGCAAGTGAATGCGCATCGACGGAGTGGATCGGTCCGCGGCGCGCGCGCTCGGCTATCAGGCTCCGCAGAGCTGCGCCGGGAACCGTGAGATCCGGCTTTCGGGTGAAATCGCCGGTGGTCAGTTCGTAGGTGGAATAGACGAAGGCCGTGGCGTCCGGCTTCACCGTCTCCAACACCTTCTGCGATGCTGTGACGACGAGATCGCCGCCGAGCACGAGATCGCAACTGCCGACGCCGACGCGGATCGCATGGATCGCATCGGGGGATCTCGCGACGCGCATATGGCACGCGACCGCGCCGCCTTTCTGCGCGATGCCGGTCATGTCGATCGAGCCGAAGCCGAGCCCCGCGTTGTGCGCGGCCTGCGCGAGCACCGCCGAGATCGTGACGACGCCGGTGCCGCCGACACCGGTGACGATCATCGCGTAGGGCTCGTCGCCGAGCACCGGCAGGGCAGGCTCCGGCAACGCGCCGAGCATGTGGGAGATGGCGCTTTTTCCGCCGGGGTCAGACCCTGCGGGTCTGACCCCATCGACTGCCGTATCGTGAAGGCTTGGGGGCGGACCCGCAGGGTCTGACCCCGGCCTGCGCTCCGACTTCTTCGGCTTGGCGCCGTGCAGCATCACGAAGCTCGGGCAGAAGCCTTCGACGCAACTGAAATCCTTGTTGCAGGCGGACTGGTCGATGTGACGCTTCCGGCCGAGCTCGGTTTCGAGCGGCAGCACCGCGACGCAGTTCGACTTGACGCCGCAATCGCCGCAGCCCTCGCAGACGGCGGGATTGATCATCACGCGGCGGTCTGGATCGGGGAAAGCGCCGCGCTTGCGGCGTCGGCGTTTCTCGGCCGCACACGTCTGGTCGTAGATCAGAACCGTGACGCCCGGAACCTCCGCCAGTTCCTTCTGGATCAGCATCAGATCGAGCCGGTGGCGTACATTCACACCGGCAGGCAAGGCGGCATCGAGACCATATTTTTCGGGCTCGTCCGTCACGACAACGACGCGCCCCACGCCTTCAGCGAGCACCTGCGCCGCCATGTTCTCGACCGTGAGGCCACCGTCGAGCTTCTGGCCGCCGGTCATCGCGACGGCGTCGTTGTAGAGCAGCTTGAACGTCATCGTCGTGCCGGCGGCGACCGCTGCCCGGATCGCGAGACTGCCCGAGTGGATGTAGGTGCCGTCGCCGAGGTTCTGGAATACGTGGTCGCGCTTGGAGAACGGCGCTTCGCCGATCCAGTTGGCGCCCTCGCCGCCCATCTGCGTGAAGCCCTCGGTGTTGCGGTCCATCCACTGCACCATGTAGTGACAGCCGATGCCGGCGTAGGCGCGCGAGCCCTCGGGCACCTTGGTCGAGGAGTTGTGCGGGCAGCCCGCGCAGAAATAGGCGGTGCGCGGAAAAATGTCGGCGGTCTTCGGCTGGTTCCCTTTGATCTCCTTCAGCCGCCCAGCACGCGCCTTGAGGTCGTCGCCGCCGAGATCGCGCTCGATCAGTCGCTCGGCGATGGTGATCGCGATGTCGTTGGGTTCCAGTGCGCCGTAGGCGGGATAGAGCCACTCGCGCTTGCGGAAGTCGTCGCGCTCGCCGCGCTTGCCGAGCACCACGGGGCGCACGGCCATGTCGAACAACTGCTCCTTCACTTGGCTTTCGATCAGCGAGCGCTTTTCCTCGATGACGAGGATCAGCTCCAGACCTTCCGCGAACTGCATGATGCCGCGCGGCTCGAGCGGCCACGTCATCGCCACCTTGTAGATGCGGATGCCCAGCGCGTTCGCCTTGACTTCGTCGATGCCGAGCGTGTCGAGCGCCGCGCGCGTATCGAGATAGCTCTTGCCCGTCGTGACGATACCGATGCGCGGACGCGGCCCGCCGCTCGTCACGATGCGATCGAGCGTGTTGGCGCGGGCGAACGCGGAGATGGCGCGGCGCTTGTAGTCGTGAAGCCGGCGCTCCTTGTCGAGCGGGGGATCGCCCAGCCTGATGTTCAGCCCACCCGGCGGCATCGCGAAGTCGTCGTCGCCGGGAAGCACGATCTTCACGCGGTCCGTGCGGCCATCGACGGTCTGGGTCGACTCGATGTTGTCCTTCACGCACTTCAGGCTAACCCACACGCCCGCATAGCGAGACATGCCGTAGCCGTAGAGCCCGTAATCAAGCAGTTCCTGTACGCCCGCGGGATTGAGGATGGGAATCATCGCATCCATCATCGCGAATTCGGATTGATGCGCGCTGGTCGAGCTTTCACAGGTGTGGTCGTCACCGAGAAGTGCGAGCACGCCGCCGTGCTTCGACGTGCCCGCGTGATTGGCGTGGCGGAAAACATCGCCCGTGCGATCGACGCCGGGGCCCTTGCCGTACCACAACGCGAACACGCCGTCGTACTTGCCTTCGCCGCGCAACTCCGCTTGCTGCGTGCCCCACACGGCTGTCGCCGCGAGGTCCTCGTTCAGTCCGGGATGGAATACGATGTCACTCTGCTCGATCAGCTTCTGGGCGCGTTGAAACGCACTTTCGAGCGTCGCGATCGGCGAGCCGCGGTAGCCGCTGACGTAGCCGCCGGTGTTCAGGCCCGCTGCCCGGTCGCGTGCCTTCTGCATCAGCATCAGACGAACGACGGCCTGCGTTCCCGTCAGCAATTGCCTGCTGACCGCGAGATCGAACTTCTCGTCGAGTGAATGCGCACGCTTGGCCATCTCGTTCGCCTCGGCTCGTCGCCTGATCCGGCCCGGCCTCCAAGGCCTCCCTCCGGAACCGACGGGATCATGTGAAGGATATGGTGTCGCAGCGTGGCCGCCACCAGCATCGGAATATCGGCCGCGAGTGTCTGCGGTTTGCGGCGGCCTTGCAAGGAACGCCCACGACAGAAACTGTGGCGAAGTCCCGAAGTTCGATTGTGCGCTGCAAAAAGGAGCTGCTGGCGAATGCGACTGCACGCCAAATACGCGCGTGCATCGCTCCCGTCGTTGTGGCAATCAACCAGCGAACCACTGCCGGAATTGGCGGACGAACAACCTGGGAGGATCACTGATGACATTGGATCGCGCATCGGCACCGACGATAGCCAGCCTCGCCGTGCTGGTCACGTTCTCGGCGCTCCCCGCGGCGGCTCAGGGCCAGTATCCCAGCCAGCAGATCCGCTTCATCGTGCCCAATCCGCCCGGCGGTCTGCCCGACGTGCTCAGCCGCATCATCGCCGACAAACTCAAGGACCGGCTCGGCCAAAACGTCATCATCGAAAACAAGCCCGGCGCGAATGCCGGCATCGGCGCCGCCGCCGTGACCGCGTCGAAGCCGGACGGCTATACGTTCCTGGTCAGCGACAGCGCCGTCGTCAACATCTCGCATCTGCTCAATGCGCAACTTCCCTTCGATCGGAAAGATCTGGTGCCGATGGTGCTGATCGCGCGCGCGCCGATCTTCCTGGGGGCCACAGCCGGCCTTCCCGCCAATACGTTCAAGGAGATGATCGAGCACGCGAAGGCGAACCCCGGCAAGATCAACTACGGCTCGATCGGCGTCGGCAGCTTCCATCACCTGTCGATGGAAGCCGTGCAGACGGGGCTCGGCATCAAGCTCAACCACATCCCGTACAAGGGCTCGGGCGAATCCGTAACCGCGCTGCGGGCCGGCCAGATCTCGCTCGTCTTCGCCTCGTTCGCCGGCCTGTCACCCGCGATCAAGAGCGGCCAGGCCAAGCTGCTCGCCGTCAACAGCCTGAAGCGCTCGCCGCAGGCCCCGGACGTGCCCGCGATCTCCGAGACGCTTCCCGGCTTCGACCTGCCGGTGACGCAGAGCCTCTACGCGCGCACGGGAACGCCTGCCGCCGTCGGCGAGCGGATCGCCAAGGACCTCGCCGAAGTCGTCAAGGACCCGGCGATCATCGACCGATTCAAGGCCATGGGTATCGAGGCTGCCGTCGCCGGTCCGACCGAAACCCAGCGCGTGATCAAGGCGGAGGGCGAGGCCATCCAGAAGATCGTGACGGCAGCCGGCCTCAAGCCGAACTGACGCCTGCCACATCAGGCCAAGCTTGCCTCACGCATCCAGCGGGCGATTCCTTGTTCCGCCGTCACGGCAGGCTGCCAGCCGCTTTCTTCCAGGTGCGCAGTCGAAACGACGAGATCGCCCGCGATCCGTTCCCAAGCCGACTGGCGGCCCAGCGCGTTGGCGGCGAGGCGCAACGGCGTCATCGGTACGCCGAAGATGCCGGGCGACCGCCCGAGACCGCGCCGCATCGCAGCCACGATCTGCGGCACCGTCATCGCGCCGGGATCGGCGAGCAGGAAAGTTCCGCCAGCCGCGGCCGGAATCGTGAGGGCATGCTCCACCGCCGACGCGAGGTTCGGCAGACCCAGCAGCGAACGCCGCGCGGTCAAACCGCCGAGGGGCAGCGGCCACGGCGTCCGCGCGAGCCGCAGTAGCGCGGCCATGTTACCCTTCACGCCGGGTCCGTAGACCAGCACCGGCCGCAGCACGCTCCATCGCGTGTCGGCAGACGCGAGCGCTTCTGCCAGCAGCCTCTCACCTTCGAGCTTGGAACGGCCGTAGGCATCGACGGGTGCGGCCGACCCGGTCTCGTCGACGACACCCTCCGCCGATGCGCCGCACTGCGCACGGATCGACGACATCATCACCACGCGCGCGACGCCCGCGGCAGCGGCGGCCTGCGCCAGACTTCCGACCGCGCGCGCGTTGACCGCGTGATAGGTGGCGTCAGGTATCGTCCGGGTCGCATGCGCGATGCCGGCGAGATGCACGACATGGGTCACACCGGCGACCAGGGGCTGCCAATCGACATCCTCTTCAAGATCCGGCAGCACCACTCTTTCAATCGCTGCTGAACCAGCGACGATGGGTTGACGCGACGCCGCGCGCACGCGCCAACCGTTCTCCGACAAGCGGCGCACGAGGTCGCGACCGATGAAACCGCTCGCCCCGGTGACCAGTACGCAGCCCTTCATCGTGCGATGTCCTCTCTCATCTCCGCTGGACGCCGGGGCGTGAAGTGCGGCTTCAGGTCTGACGCGCCGGCCGGCCCACCTCGAAACGGCGGAGCACGAAGAACGTCGCGGCCATCGCGGCGCCCAGACACAGAACCTGATGCGCGGGGCGTTGCAAACCAGCCGATTGCCAGGCCAGCACACCGAGCACGACATTGAGGGCGAACACGTCGCGCGTCACCTCGGGCACCGTATAACCGCCGGCCACGGCACGCTGATAGAAATGGCTGCGATGCGCCTGACTGATCCGTTCGCCGTTCGCGAAACGGCGGCCGAGCGTGATCGTCGCATCCGCGAGATAGTACATTCCCAGGATCAGCGCGGCCACGCGAAATCCCGCCATCGCCAGCACGATCAGCAGCCAGCCCATCAACGCGCCGATCGGCAGGCTGCCGACATCACCGAGAAACAACTTCGCGACGTGCCGGTTGTAGGGCGCGAAGCCGATCATCCCGCCGAGCAGGGCCAACAGCACCGGCATCAGCATCGCCAGTTCCGGCACCACGCCGAAGGCGCCCAGCAGCGCCAGACAGGCCGCCACCGGCACAACCTCGACCACCGTCATCCAATCGATGCCGTCCATGAAATTCGTGAGATTGGTGAACCAGACGAGCCCGAGCACGAGCCCGACGACCTGCAGCCACTCCGGAACGAACGGCACGATCCGCGACGTCACCGGCAACGTCTGCACGAGCAGCACCGCAACCGCGATCTGGAGTCCCAGGCGCGGCAGCACCGGCAGCGGTCGGATATCGTCCAGCGCGCCCGTCACCGCGAGGGCGAGGAGTGCGGCGACCAGATTGTAGGACCAGGGCTCACGAAAACCGGGCACCGCGAGACCCCAGCACAGGCCGACGATCGCGACCACGACCGCGACCACCGCGATGCCGCCGCCCTGGGGCGTGGGTGTGGTGTGGCTCGAGCGGGCATTCGGCCGGGCCAGCGCATATCGCACGAGCAGCGGATGCAGCACGCGGATCAGGAGCGCTGTTGCAGCCGATGTCGCCAGCACGATCGCTGCAGCCAGGACCGGATCGAAACTCACGGGCATCGTTCTCGACTCCAGCACGCGCCGGATGCGCGCTCCCCCTTCACTGCGCGGCCTCGCCCGCAAGATCCATGAGATCAAGCAATTCAGCGTTAATGGCGCGCACGTCGAAACGGCGCTCGGCCTTGCGGCGCGCCGCCTGACCCATCCAGCCGATATCCTGGGGCCGGCGCAGGAAGCTGTCGATCGCGCTCCCCAGAGCAACGGGGTCTTGCGCGGGCACGAGAACGCCGCTGACCCGTTCATCGACGGTTTCGCGGCAGCCTGCGATGTCGCTGGTGATCGCGGGCCGCCCGCACGCCAGTGCTTCCGCGACACCCTGTGCGAAACCCTCGCGGTGCGACGGCAGCACGAAAACGTGGCTCGCCGCGAGCAGGGCGATCGCGTCGTCCGCGGACGCTCTCTCGATCCCGTCCGGAAGCCTCGTCACGTCGAAGCCCGCCCGTCGGCCCGCTTCCGGCCCGTCACTCGTCGCCAGAATGAAACGTGCCCTGGGAACGCGGGCTTTCGTGACGCGCGCAGCTTCGATGTACTCGGCAATCCCTTTCGCCGGATCGTCGGACGCGATCATCGTGAAGACGACGCCGTCGGCGACATCCGGCATGGCTTGCGGTGTGAAGTGGGCGAGATCGACGCCGCTGCCGGGCTGTACTCGGACGACGAGATCGGGCGGCACGACCGCGAGATGACGAAGCGTCGCCTCGTCCGCGGCGTTGTAGACCACCAGCGCGTCGGCATTGTCCAGCGCCCGCCGCAGCAGCCAGCGCGCGCCGAACGACAGCCTCTCGGAACCTTTCGCGTCGAGTCCTTTCGACTCCAAACCGGCGAGCGACGTGGCGACGAGCACCGTGCGCGCAGCCTCCATCCGCCGTGCCGCGACCGCCGCCATCACCATCGGCTTGAGACCGATGCCCAGCACGACGTTCGGCCGCCAATCCGCCAGGGAAACCCGGAGCCGCGCGATGGCGCTGCGGTCGGCGAGCGCGCGGAGACCGTCATCCTTCATTACGAACGCGCCGTGAGCAGCGCCGAGAGCGCTCAATGCAGCGAGATCGTCCGGCGAGGCGCGGGCGGTGAGGCAGAGGATCTGATGGCCACGCGCGGCGATCGCCTTCAGCAGGTTCGCACGAAAGCGCACCAGTCGCCCCGCATCGGCCGCCACGATCGCGACCCTGCGCCGGGCGCTGACGGAAGTACGACCCGCGGCTGCCATATCAGTGCAACGTCCGCGACGGCGGATCGACCACGATCAGTGGCCCCGTCGCTGCGGCCAACTCGCCGACGTGGGGCGTGTAGCCTTCGACAGTCCGCTGCAGCACGGCCACGATCTCGGCGATGCCGCCCGCTTCCATCGCGGTGCGCAGAACGGCCAGCTCGCGCTCCAGGCTTTCGGCCGCGAGGAACGGCTCGCTCGAACGCCTGATGAGCGGATGCGCCGTCGGCGTCGTGTTCTCGCCGATCAGCAGCTCCTCGTAGAGTTTCTCGCCGGGGCGAAGCCCGACATAGGCGATGGAGATGTCACCATCGGGCGTCGCCTCTTCGCGCACTTCGAGCCCCATCAGACGGATCATCGAGCGGGCGAGATCGTCGATCTTCACGGGCTCGCCCATGTCGAGCACGAACACCTCTCCGCCCGTCGCCATCGCACCGGCCTGCAGCACGAGGCTCGCCGCTTCCGGAATCGACATGAAGAACCGCACCACGTCCTTGTGCGTCACCGTGACGGGGCCGCCCGCCTGGATCTGCTTGCGGAAGCGCTGAACGACCGAGCCGGAGCTGTCGAGCACATTACCGAAGCGCACCATCGTGAAGACGGTGCGGCATCCGGGATCGGCGGCCTGGGCCTGCAGGACCAGTTCGGCGAGCCGCTTCGAGGCGCCCATGACGTTGGTCGGGCGCACGGCCTTGTCGGTCGATATCAGTACGAAGCGCTCGACGCCGAGATCGCGCGCGGCCTCGGCCACGACCGCGGTTCCGAACGTGTTGTTGCTCAACCCCGTCACCGGATTGGCCTCGACGATCGGCACATGCTTGTAGGCGGCGGCATGGAAGATCGTCGCGATCCGGTGTGTCTCGATCGTCCGGCGGACCAGGGTGCGGTCGGCGACCGAGCCCAGCACCGGAACGATCACGGGCCGCGTGATCCGCTCGGTGTGGACCGCGGCCGCGTCGGCGATCTCGATCTCGATCTCGTACAGCGCCACCTCGGAGACATCGAGCAACACGAGGCGCGCGGGCTGCTGGCGCATGATCTGGCGGACGAGCTCGGATCCGATCGAGCCGCCGGCGCCGGTAACGAGCACCGACTTGCCCCGGATCGCCAGCGCGAGCAACGCGGGATCGGGAGGCACGGGATCGCGGCCGAGCAGATCCTCGACGTCGATCGGCCGGAGATCGCTGATCTCGGCGCGGCCGGTCGCGATGTCCTCCATGTCCGGCAGCGTCTTCACGCGCACGGGATAGCGCTGCAGACGTTGCAGGATCTCGAGGCGTTCACGGCGGCGGGATTCGGGCAGCGCCAGAATGACCTCGCGCACGCCCTCGCGCTCGATCAGCCGCTCCAGCTTGTCGGACTTGTAGATCTTGACGCCCGCCGCATACTGGCCCGACAGAGACGCGGTATCGTCGAGAAAGCCGACGACGCGGGCATCGCCACTCGCATGCAGTCCGTCGAGCAATTGCACCCCGGTCCGCCCTGCGCCGTAGATGATGACGGGGCGAGGCTCGCGTCCCGCCCCGATCAGCGAGATGCCGAACGACCTGAGAACGCCGGCGTAGACCTGACGACTGATGAAGATGAGACCGCCAGCCAGAAGCGGATACAGAACCAGGATCACCGACCGCGGCAGCCACTTGGCGTCGAACAACAGCGCCAGCATGGCCCAGACGAGCACCGAAATCGCGATGCATTTGATCAGCCTGCCGGAGCCGCGAATCGTGATGTAGCGCGTCACCAACTGATAGAGGCCGAACCACGCGAACGTCGCCACCCCCACCGCCGGGGCCGCCAGCAGCAGGAGCAGACCCCAGATGTTGGGCGGTGCGAACGGCTCGCTGTAGCGCAGCGAGATCGCCAGCCAGACCGCAAAGCTCAGCAGCACGAAGTCGCTGGCGCCGAGGATCGCTCGCTTCCAGGGCCGCGGCAGATCGACAGCCCAGGCGCGCCAGCGATCGAGCACGCCCGCCACCGCCGTCGTAGCAGTCGCCGGCTTCGCCTGCCCTACCCTGGCTTGCACTTGCTTGGCCTGCTCTTGCTTTGGCTGGGGCCGTGTGGCTTCCAAGTGATCCGCCTTTGCCGAAATGCGCCGCTGTGACAGCGCAAGCGATGTCCGAATTGCTGATTGAACGGAATGCGCGTCGCCACGAAATGATCGCCCCGGCGCGACGACCGGTCCCGAAGGTGCGACCGGCGCGAACTATAGTGAAATTCGCGCTCGCAACAAGGCAGCGGAGGCGTTCGGCCACAACTCCGAGCGCACGGCGAGATGTCGTTTTCGGCGCTTCACATCCGCTCAGCACGTTCCCGGATGCATAGCCGCCGCGAAGACGGCACGGCGTTGCCGGCCGTGTCTTTGGTCAGCGCACCACTTCGCCCTTGTAGACGCCCCAGACGCGATGCTGCTGGACATGCCCGGTGTAGCCCGCGACGCTCACGAGGCACCACTTGCCGTCGCAGGTCTTGACGTTGGCGAGAACTCCCGCTTCGACCTGCGCGACCGTCGGCGCCGATTCGCTGTCGTCGCTTCTGAGCGGGACCTGTGTTCGGGCAGCACCGCCTTTCACCTCCCACGGTTCGATCAAGGCCGTGCGGCGGGCTGACAGCAGAGAAGCCAGTACCCAACCGGTTCCACCTTCCGAGTCGCGCACCCGGCGCCAGATATCCGAAGACGCGATCACCTCGACGGGAAGACCTGCGCGGCGGAACACCCATTCGATCGCATGCTCGGGACCAGGGCCGCGACGCACGTTGACGCGGTCGGACTTCAGGCTGGCAAAGCGCGGCGGGGGCTGGTTTTGGGGTTGGCCCTGGGGCTGGATTGCGGCGGCGGATTGTGCCTGGGCGGCAACAGGACAAGCCAGTCCGATATGCAGCACGGCAACAATGATGCCCGCACAGACGGCTCGCGAGGAGGCATTGGAACGTACCGGCTCGATCATCGACAGGCTCGCCGTGGTTTCTTGGTGTCGGCGCGGTTGTGACGCGCGGCCTCTCTATTCGACGACAAGGCCGTGTTCAATTTACGGCTGAACCCATCCCGCCGGTTTTCAGAGGTGACTTGTCACCGGAAACCGTGGCCAGCTTTCAGCACATTCTTCTGATGAGTTGCGCCATGGCCACGCGTCGTTTCGACCATGGGATAACTCGCTCTATTCGTCGGCCTGCGAGCGCTTCTGGACTGCCGCGAGCAGGGTCTCCAGCGCCTCGACCCGGGCGCGGGCTTCGAGCATGTCGTCCGCGATCAGAAGTGCCGAAAGCAGTAGCAGACGGTCGTCGCCGACCTGACCATACTCGGCCACCAGGCCGTCGAGCTTGCCCCGCACGATCTCCGAAAGTTGCCGCAGACGGCCGTCCTCGCCTTCTCCACAACTCAGACTATATGTCCGGCCGTTGAGTGAGATAGCGGTCTCAGCCATGCGCCGCCCCATCGACGGACTTTGCACGCCGTCCGGCGGGTCTGGCAGCAACCCGAACCGCGATCGGTGCGATCCAGCCGGCGATCATGAATCGGACTCCGGCAGGCTATCCAGCGCGTCCAGTACCCAATCGATACGGTTCAGCACCTGCTCCTGGCGCGCCTGCAGCGCGGCGATCTCGCTCCGCGCGGCTTGCAGCTCGTTCCGGAGCTGCTCGCACTCCTTCCGCCAGCCTTCGGCTGTCTTGGGCTCGGCCCGCGCGACAGCGACGACCGGCGCCCTGCCGCGCGGTGCTGCCACCTTCTGACGTTGCATCTTTCTCTGCGCCATCGACCCGCTGCCTCGCCGCCGACTGGAATTGAGAGCCCCCATTCAACAATCGCGCGAATCTCCGGAAACGTTAATGATATTCGGATTGACGCGTCAACTCACCAACGCGTGCACAGTGCGTCTTCCAAATGTGGAGGACTGCTTCGAAGCTGTGTTGTTGTTCACGTTACGGTACATGCTGCAATTGACAGCGAGGCCAGTCCGCAACATCTATCACTCAAAGTCGTGCCCGCGTCGTTCGGGCTGGGACTCGGCAGCCCGTTCGGCGATCCTCCAGGTGAGCATTTACGGCTTATCGCTGCCCCCTGACGACGGCACGACGACGGCAACACGTTCCTCAGGAGATTCAGACATGGCAGTCAAGGTAGCGATCAACGGCTTCGGCCGCATCGGGCGCAATGTGCTGCGCGCAATCGTCGAGTCGGGCCGCACGGACATTCAGGTCGTCGCGATCAACGATCTCGGCCCGGTCGAAACCAATGCCCATCTGCTTCGCTACGACAGCGTCCACGGCCGTTTCCCCGGCGAGGTGATCGTCAAGGGCGACACCATCGACGTCGGCACCGGCCCGATCAAGGTGACCGCGATCAAGAACCCGGCCGAGCTGCCGCACAAGGCGATGGGCGTCGAGATCGCGCTCGAGTGCACCGGCATCTTCACGACGAAGGAAAAGGCCGCGGGCCATCTGACGGCCGGCGCCAAGCGCGTGCTGGTATCGGCTCCCGCCGACGACGTCGACCTCACCGTCGTCTACGGTGTCAACCACGACAAGCTGACCAAGGACCACATCGTCGTGTCCAACGCCTCGTGCACCACGAACTGCCTCGCGCCGGTCGCCAAGGTGCTCCATGACGCCGTCGGCATCGAGAAGGGGTTCATGACGACGATCCACTCCTACACCGGCGACCAGCCGACGCTCGACACGATGCACAAGGATCTCTACCGCGCGCGCGGTGCGGCCCTGAACATGATCCCGACCTCGACGGGTGCGGCCAAGGCCGTCGGCCTCGTCCTTCCGGAATTGAACGGCAAACTCGACGGCGCCGCGATCCGCGTCCCCACGCCGAACGTCTCGGTCGTCGACTTGAAGTTCGTCTCCAAGCGCGAGACGACGAAGGAAGAAATCAACGCGGCGATCAAGACGGCTGCCGGCCAGCAGCTCAAGGGCATTCTCGGCTTCACCGACGAAGCCAACGTGTCCTGCGACTTCAACCACGACAGCCGCTCGTCGGTGTTCCACATGGACCAGACGAAGGTGATGGAAGGCAAGCTCGTGCGCGTTCTGTCCTGGTACGACAACGAGTGGGGTTTCTCCAACCGCATGGCCGACACGGCCGTCGCGATGGGCAAGCTGCTCTGAGCCGGCGCCTAGGCTGGGTCAACCCGAACGAGCGACACGCGCGATTTGGAAGCGCCTCCATGCGCGCTTACACTGAACTCTCTGCGTTCCCGGAAGCCGAGCTTTCCCTTGGCTGGCGACTGCGGCGCGAAGGAGTGGCGGATCGCTGCCGGCCGTGCGAGGCTGTCCGGGACCTTCACACGTCTGAGACGTGGAAAGACCCCGGCTCTTCACGTTCCGACCTTGCGGTCGGAACGCGCGTCCGGGGACGCATGGAGAGGTTGTGGGTGAATTCCGGCCTTGCCGCCGTCAGGCCGAACGGGTCAGCTTCTGACCGGCCGCATCGAGCCAAATGCGTTCGAGCCGGTCCGCCAGGATCGACCAGTCGTAATTTTCCGCGACCGTCCCCCAGGTCGCCTCGGAAACGGGCGCCGGCTTTCCCAACCGCGCGACGATGGCCTGGCTCATCGCTGCGGGCTCGTCGGCGATATCGATGTCGCGGCCCGGCACGAGCTTCAGACCTTCGGCCCCGATCGCCGTCGAGACCACGGGCAGGCGTGCCGCCAACGCCTCGATGATCTTGAGCCGCGAGCCCCCGCCGATGCGCAGCGGCACCGCCATCATCGCACTGGATGCCATGTACGGCCGGACATCCGGAACGTCGGCGTGCAACGTCACACCGGGAATGGAACGGGCCCGCTCCACCAGTCGCGGCGACGGGGAACGACCGACGATGGCCAGAGTTGCATCGGGCACACGCGCCCGAACCGCTGGAAAAATCTCGTCGAGCAATATCTGGATCGCATCCTGGTTCGGACGCCAGTCGAGCGCTCCCAGAAAGAGGATCTGCCGCGACGAGAGGTCGGCGCGCTGGTCGCGGAAGCTGGCGGTGTCGACCCCATTGTCGACGCAGGCGAAGGGCATGTCGCCGAACAGGCCGCGGCCGACAGCGACGTCGGGCTCGCTCACCGCCACGATCCGCGCAACCGAGGCGAACGAACGCTGCTCGAACGCCTGCATCTTGCGCCATTGCTCGCGGACATAGGCCCGCTTCAGGCTGTTGGCCTCGGTCTCGGCGTAACGCTGCCAGATCAGCGTTTCGATGTTGTGGGCGCTGAGGACGGTCCTCGCGCCGAGCCCTTCGACGCAATAGAGATAGCCGAACCACTCGACCTGCCACACATCGACCGGGTTGCGGGCGGCATGTTTCCTCACCGCCGCGCGCATCGGCTTGAGACGATGGGATTGCACCGAATAGGGCACGGAAGACAGCACGTTGCCCGCGAGACGACCGTAGAACGCAGCACCGGATTTCTGCGCGATCGGGGCTTCCACCATGATAGGCTCGATGCCGTGGGTGCGCAGGAAATCCCCGGCGGTGTCCCCCTCCGCTTTCGAGTTGCAGCGGGCGATATAAGTGAGCCGATGGCGGCCGGCGAGCGGCAGCACGAGGTTCAGCGAGCGCAGCCGCTTACCCGAGTTGGCGGGGTAGGGCACGTCGCCGTCGACGATGGTCACGTCCATGGGGGGATCTCTTCGGGCCGGTCACGCGTTCCCCTATCACAGTGCCGGCGCGAAGTGCCCTCTGTACTCGTCCGAAAGTTAAACGAACCTCATGGGTCTGATTAATCTCATTGCGAAATCCCGTTGGCGCGGATCGCCGACTACCGCCATATCGTCGAAACCGATGGACCGAGGCGTCCACAACCCGTCGCGCATGCACCTTGTTCAGGGCAATAAGACGCGCTAACACGACCAAAATTCCACGATCCAGGAGAGGCAAATGACCGAACGCATCGAGGATATCGCCCGCGCCATGGTCGCGCCGGGCAAGGGCATCCTGGCAGCCGACGAGAGCACAGGCACCATCAAGAAGCGCTTCGACTCGATCAAGACGGAGTCGACCGCCGACAGCCGCCGCGACTACCGGGAGATGCTGTTCCGCGCCACCGACGCGATGAAGAACCACATTTCCGGCGTGATCCTCTATGACGAGACGCTGCGCCAGAAGGCCAAGGACGGCACGCCGCTGGCCGACGTCATCAAGGCCGCCGGCTCGATCGCCGGCATCAAGGTCGACACCGGCGCCAAGGCGCTCGTCGGCCCCACGTCCAAGATCGAGACCGTCACCGAAGGGCTCGACGGCCTGCGTGAGCGCCTCGCCGAGTACCACAAGCTCGGCGCGCGGTTTGCCAAGTGGCGCGCTGTGATCGCGATCGCCGACAAGTGCCCCAGCTACAACGCCGTGCTCGCCAACGCGCACGCGCTCGCGCGCTATTCCGCGCTCTGCCAGGAAGCGGGCATCGTGCCGATCGTCGAGCCGGAAGTCCTGATGGACGGCGAGCACTCCACGCACGACATCGACACCTGCGCCGAAGTGACGGAGTGGGTGCTGAAGGAAACCTTCCAGCAGCTCTACTACGCGAACGTGAAGCTCGAAGGTATCGTGCTGAAGCCCAACATGATCATCGCGGGCCAGAAGTGCGCCAAGCAGGCCTCCGCGGCCGAAGTCGCCGAGAAGACGGTGAAGGTGCTCAAGGCTTGCGTACCCGGCGCGGTGCCGGGCATCGCCTTCCTGTCGGGCGGCCAGTCCGACGAAGCCGCAACCGAGCATCTCTCGCTCATCAACCAGATCGGCAACCTGCCGTGGGCCGTGACCTTCTCGTACGGTCGCGCCCTGCAGGCTGCAGCCCTCAAAGCCTGGGGCGGCAAGTCCGAGAACGTCGCGGCGGGCCAGCGCGCCTTCTCGCACCGCGCCAGGATGAACGGCATGGCCGCTCTGGGCCAATGGCAGAAGAGCCTGGAAAAGGCGGCGTAGCCGTCGCATTCCCTCAGCAAGATCAAGGGCCGGTCACACACGTGGCCGGTCTTTTTTGCATGCGGGTAAGGCGAACACCGTGCCGGTCAGTTGTCATAGTACTTCGCGGGGTCGACGAGCTCGTTCACTTCCAGACCGCGCAACGCCGCGTCGACCATCATGATCCGGATCTCGTCGGCGCCCGCGCCGATATGCGGCGTCGCCAGCATCCGCGGGTGATTGATGAGGCGGTCGCAGACCGCCGGCTCGATCGCGAAGACGTCGAAGCAGGCCGCGCGCAACTTGCCCGCCTCCAGGCTCGCCAGCAGCGCATCCTCGTCCACGATCTCTCCCCGGCAGGTGTTGACCAGCACGGCGCCGGGCTTGATGCGCGAGATCACATCGCGCGAATAGAGCCCGCGCGTCACCTTCGTCTTCGGCAGATGCAGCGACAGCACCTCGGAGCGCTCCAGCAGCTCGTCCATGCCGACGGGCCGGACGCCGTTGTCGCGGTAGAACGCGGCGAAATCCTTGATGTCGCACGCGAGCACCGTGCAATCGTAAGGCTTCAGCAGCCGCACCACTTCCTTGCCGACGTTGCCGCAGCCATGCAGCCCCACGACACGGCCGGTCAGCAGCCCGCCCGAGCGCATGCCCGGTCGCTCGCCGTTGCGCATCGACAGGTTCTGCTCGTGCACCATGCGCAGCCCCGAGATCATGAACGAGATCGTCAGTTCCGCGACCGACAGCTTGTTGACGCCGAACGTGTAGCCGAAGCGCACGCCGTGCTTCTTCATGGCTTCGAAATCGATCGACTCGCAGCCGGCCGCCATCTTGCCGATCACCTCGAGTTCGGGCAGCGCGGACAGGACGCGATCCGTGATCGGATCCTGCACACCGACGATCGCGGCATCGTGGCCGCCGAGGAATTCGATCAGCTCGGTCTCGCTGGGGGCCTTCGCGCCCTGCCAGAGCTTGGCGTCCGGATACTTCGCCAACACCCTTTTCAACAGCATGGGATTGCGGACGATCGAAATCGGGCAGACGGCGAGTTTGTTCACGGTCATGGGGCGGCCTTCACGAGGGACTGGTCGGCCGCGATCTAACCAAGTGTCCGGGTATGTGTCCATCTCCCGGCCTTGAAACACGGCCCACCATCGCCGGCCACTTCAGTCGTGCTGCAATCTTCAGCGGCGACTGCCCAAATGCCCGACTTGCATTGGGCATCAGAATGCCGAAACTCGATCGCGCTGATCCCCGTCAACAGCCCAGGAGCCCAACCCATGAAAACGATCGCGTCGTTACTGGGGGCAACAGCCGCCATCGCGACCCTCGTCACTCCCGCGTCGGCGCAAAGCCCGGCTGAATTCTACAAGGGGCGGACGGTCGCGATCTACGTCGGGTTCTCACCCGGCGGCGGATCGGATCTGTGGGGGCGCTTCATGGCGCGGCATCTGGGCAAGTACATCCCCGGCGAGCCCGCCGTCGTCGTCCAGAACATGCCGGGCGCCGGCGGCTTCGCAGCAGTCAACCACGTCTACAACGTCGCACCGAAAGACGGCACGCAGATCATCCTGCCGTCGACGTCGGCGTTCACGGCGCCGCAGCTCAAGCAGCCGGGCGTGCGCTGGGATACGCTGAAGCTGCAGTGGCTCGGCAACATGACGCAGGACACATCGAGTTGCGCCGCCTCGGGCAAATCCGGTTTCAAGAGCATCGCCGACGCCAAAAACCGTGAGATCATATTCGGGTCCGACGGCAACGACGACTCCGCCTCGCATCACCCACGCTTCATGGCCAAGATGTTCGGCTTCAAGGTCAAGGTGATCGCCGGATACAAGGGCACGGGACCGGCCCTGCTCGCCGTCGAGCGCGGCGAGATCGACGCACGCTGCTCGGTATGGGCTTCACTGGCACTGACCTCACAGAAGGAGAACATGGACTCGGGCAAGCTCCTCGCGATCATGCAGGTCGGCGCCAAGCCGCACCCGATCTTCGGCAAGGCGCCGATGATGATGGACTTCGCCCGCACCGACGAGGAGCGTCAGATCATCGCCTTCCTGTTCAATACGATCGACATCTCCCGGCCGTTCGCCGTGGCGCCGGAGGTGCCGGCTGATCGCGTGGCCGCGCTGCGCGAAGCGTTCTGGAAGGCGACCAACTCCCCGGAGCTGAAGGCCGATGCGGCGAAGGCGCGCTTCGAAATCACGCCGATGACAGGCGAGGAAACCGCAGCGGCGATGCGCAAAGCGCTCACCGTCACGGACGCGATCGCCGACAAGGCGAGGGCCCTGCTCGCATCGGATTGAGCAACGGCTTTCGGGAAGCTCCGCCTGCTTGATCCGCTACGAACCGAGCCGGCAACGGAGGATCAGCGACGGAGTTGGCCCACGCCCCGATATCTGCATACTGGCCCCAGCACATTATCAACGCGCTGGGGAGACACCACATGACCGCCAATAAGGATCACATCGGCATCGTCGGCGCGGGCCGGATGGGCCTCGCAATGCTCAAGCATATGGTGAAAGAGGGCTACGAGGTCACTGTCTGCGACATCGCGGAAAAGCAGATCGAGGCGGCGAAGGCATCGGGCGCGGGCGCCGTCGGATCTCCTGCCGAACTCGGCAAGCTCTGCTCGTTCGTCATCATCGGCGTCGGCTTCGATGGGGAATGCGAGCAGGTCATCACGGGAAAGGGCGGCTTGCTCGAGACGATGAAGCCCGGCGGCATCATCGCGATCTCCTCCACCGTCGCGCCGAAGACCGCGCAGAAGATGGACGAGGCCTGCCGTGCGAAGGGCATCGACGTCTATGATGCACCGATCGCGCGGGGCCGATGGGCGGCCGACAACGGCACGTTGCTGGCCCTCGTCGGCGGCAAGCAGGCCGTGGTCGATCGCGCCGAGCCGGTCTACCGCTGCTTCTGCTCCGACATCGAGCACCTCGGCGATGTCGGCCACGGGCAGGTCGGCAAGACCATGAACAACATGATGCTGTGGGTGACGGCCTGCGGCCTGATCGAAGCGGGCCGCCTCGCCGAAAAAACCGGCATCGACCTGACCAAGTTGCGGAAGGCGCTGCAGATGAGTTCGGGCGCGTCGGCGGCACTCGAGGACTGGGACGGGATCACCTTCACCTGGGCGCTGAAGGACATGCAGATCGTGATGGACATGGCCGACCAGTACGGCCTGTCGATGCCGCTGTCCGGCTCGATCAAGGAGACCGTGAAGGAGGCCCGCCGCGTGAAGGCGTCGAACCCGCCGGATTGGACCGGCAAGCCCGCGATGGCCTACGAGGCTAAGGGCTGAGACTTCCGCAAAGCTGCGCTTGACCGCGCTGTCGCAGGCGGCGACAGTCGTGGGACCGGCCGCATTCCTCTCGCATTCCCGGATCGAACGTCATCAGGCGATCGGTGCCGGCGGAGCATCCGGCCACAACATCCGGCCACGGCGTAACCGTACCTTGTCGAAGGAGTGCCGCATGAAAGTCGCTGAAATTCTTGCCGCCAAGAAGCCTGCCACCATAACGATCAAACCCACTGGCACCATCGCCGAGCTGTCGAAACTCATCCGTGAAAACCATATCGGCGCCGCCATCGTCAGCAGCGATGGCATCACGGTGGAAGGCGTCATCACCGAGCGCGACATCGCCTACGGCATCGCGACGCACAAGGCCGACATGTATGCCATTCCCGTGTCGGTCCTGATGACCAAGGCCGTCATCACCTGCGCACCGGGCGACCTCGTCAGCTTCGTCGCATCGACCATGCTGTCGCGCAACATCCGGCATCTGCCGGTGACGGAGGGCGGTCGCCTGGTCGGCATGATCAGCATCCGCGACGTGCTGAAGTCGTACGTCGACGAGTTGCAGCAGCAGACGGCCCTACTGCTCAGCCAAGCCGCCCGCCCGGTGGAAGAACTGCAGGACCGCTGATCAGACCCCGGCAGATTTCTCGCCAGCCTCGGCATCCGGAACGCTTGGACCGGGGGGCGTGATCGCATACTTCGCTTGCTTTGCCGCCAACGCGTCGGCGTTGATCAGGTTCGATATCAGCTGCGCACTCTGGCGAACGACGACGCGATTTGTCCAATAGCCCGAATGAGCCTTCATCGCGGCGAGCTGGCGCAACCAGCCTCTGCACAGCAGGCTGCGAACCCAACCTTCTGAGTGGGTGTGGATATCCTGCAGCAGAGGCTCGTCGTCGTAGGCATCGTTGAGAGGCTTGAGCGGATAACCCAGAGGATCGTTCCGGCTGTAGAAGTTGAGAAAACGGGCCTGCGCCCTCGTATTCGGGTCCAGCGCCGCCCCGGGGAATGCGGCCGGTTTCGACGGATCTTCAGACTTCGTAATCGGATGGACGTATTGCGGGCCGATGTTGAACGTGAACAGCGGCTGATTGCTTCCCATGGAAATCAAGCCCGCGAATGTCTCCAGGCATTCGAATGGCGAATCCCAGCGATGAGACCGCCACAAATCGGAATCGCGGAACGAAGCCCGCCCCTCACCCGGCTTGTTTTCAATCAATTCCTGTCTCGCCTTGTCGCGGAGCTTGTGAATATCCCACGCGTAAGATGACGCGATATGACATCCGAGCGAATGGGTGACCAAAACGAGCGGACGGCGGTCCTCTGGGCCGGTCGAAGCATCGCTTATCGCTTTGCGGAGCCTCGCTTGAATGTCGAAATAGGCCGAGTTCTGGATGTACGACTTCTGATATGCAGCGGCGTCGCCCAGCCCCTCGATCACCATGCTGTGCAGCTTGGTGGGAGCAAAGCCCGGCCTCGTTCCCGCATACAGCAGGTACTCCTGTTGCCGGCCTCGCAGCAGATCGGCCCAGAATGCCGCTCGGAATACGACGCACTCCCGATCCGCCCGCGGCAAGCCGCGGAGAATAGCGTCCCGCATCGGCACATAATAATCTTGCCTCGTGACGTTGATGCCATGCACGAATACGACGACGACGTCCCTTCGCTTGAATTTTGGCTTCGCCACTGACTCAACCCCCTTCAAAAAATCAATTCCCCTCGAAATCCGACGTCGTGGAACAGCACTCTTTTCATCGCAAACGGGACCAGCAAGCCTCCTGGACCGCAATCGGTCAAACCCGTTCCATCGCGAGGGCAATGCCTTGGCCGACGCCGATGCACATTGTGCAGAGCGCCCGTTTGACTTGGCGCTCGTGCAGCTCCATCGCCGCCGACAGCGCGATGCGCGCGCCCGACATGCCCAGCGGATGGCCCAAGGCGATCGCGCCGCCGTTCGGGTTCACGTGCTCGGCATCCTCCGGCACGCCGAGCTGGCGCAGCACGGCGATGCCCTGGGAGGCGAACGCCTCGTTGAGCTCGATCACGTCGAAATCCGACATCGACAGGCCCAACCGCTCCGCGAGCTTCTTCGATGCGGGCGCCGGACCGATCCCCATGATGCGGGGCGGCACTCCCGTACATGCCATGCCGAGCACGCGGGCAAGCGGCGTCAGGTTGTATTTCTTCACCGCCGCTTCCGAAGCGATAAGCAGGGCTGCTGCGCCGTCGTTGACGCCCGAGGCGTTGCCCGCTGTCACCGTGCCGCCGTCCTTGCGCAGCGCCGACAGCTTGGCGAGACCTTCGAGGGTCGCGGCCCTCAGATGTTCGTCCTGCGAAATGACGACCGGATCGCCTTTGCGCTGGGGAATCGCGACCGGCACGATCTCCTTGGCGTAGCGGCCGGCCTTCTGCGCCTTCGCCGCGCGCATCTGCGAGGTGTAGGCGAACTTGTCCTGATCGGCGCGACTGATCTGGAAATCCTGCGCGACGTTCTCCGCCGTCTCCCACATCTGATCGACGCCGTACTGCTTCTTCATCGCGGGATTGACGAAGCGCCAGCCGAGCGTGGTGTCGTGCATTTCGTTCTGCGTGCGGGAGTAGGCTTCGGTCGCCTTCCCCATCACGAACGGCGCACGGCTCATGCTCTCGACGCCACCTGCGATCATCATCTCGGCCTCGCCCGATTTGATCGCGCGCGAGGCTTCGCCCACCGCATCGAGGCCGGAGCCACACAGACGATTGACCGTGAGGCCGGGAACGCTGTCGGGAATACCGGCCAGCAGAAGCGCCATGCGCGCGACGTTGCGGTTGTCCTCGCCGGCCTGGTTGGCGCAGCCCAGGATCACGTCCTCGATGGCCGAGGCTGGGACCTGCGCGTTCTTCTTCATCAGCTCGCGAAGCGCGTGCGCGGCCAGATCGTCCGCCCGCACCGGTGCGAGACCGCCGCCGTAACGGCCGATAGGGGTCCTGACGCCGTTGACGATATAGGCCTCGGCCATCTGTCTCTCGCTTTCATCTGATCCGGTTCTGCTGGCCGATTAGTAGACCGCGGCAGGTAGCCGGTCCAGCCGAGATCCCCAGTGGCGTCTCCCGTGTTGCGCTTGCCATCGACGGCCCCCGAACGCGCGATCGGACGGGGAGCCCGGCACGTTCGTCGCGCCGTCTTCCACAACTCGTTTGCCCCAGACACACAAGAGCGTCGCTCGAATCGTGCTTCCGATCGGGGCCTGGGAGTTCAGACCAGGTGGCCCTGATCGACACCGTCCTTGCTGCGGCCATCGGTCAATCAAGGCGCGACGCCACACCAGGTCGATCCGGAAGGACAGGAGATCACGCGCGTGCACACGCTCGATTCGAACTCGGTCGTGCTCGAATGGCAACGAGACGGCGGCGCGTCGGGTGCTTCCCTCAAAGCCACGCCGCGAACTCGCGATCGTCGCGGCGCACTGCGCTCTGTCGCCATCGTGACCGCGGTGCTCCTCCTGGCGGGTGGGGCGGGAGCCATGGTCTGGCTCGACACGCCGAGCGATAGCGACGAACAATTCTTCAAGGCCGTGCAGAGCGGTTCCGCCTACGCACCCAGCGTCCAGCCGCCGCCAGCTGCAAGGCGATCAGCACCATCCGTACAGCACCTCGTGGAACCCGTGACACCGGATGTTCCACCGGCACGGAATATCGCGACCAGCCGTTTCGACCCTACCCACGTGTCGATGATCGCGACCGGGAGCCTGCAGTCCAAGCCGACCTCCGCTCCCCGCGAACTCGATCCGATGCTGCCGACCCGGACTCCAGAGCCGGACCAGACGCAGGCGCTGCCACAGGAGCAGGTCGTGGAGCCGGCAGTGGAGCCCCCGGGGCAAATCTCAGCGCCCGCCGTACCTCGCAGCCGCAGCGCCGTTGCTCGAAAGATCATCGGCGCATCGGAAGCACGCCGTGCGCGGAACACCAAATGGACCGCCACGTTCTTCGATCGTTAGAGCATCATCCGGCCATTCCATCGCTCTCGTGATCGCGCATATTCGAATACTGCGCTCGGAACGCGTCGTGTCCGAAAGTGGTTTCACGAATATGTCATGGCGGGCAGCTTGCCCCTTCCGCCCAGCCGTAGCACCTTGGCGTCCGAGCCGGAGGCTCGACTCGATACTCGACTGCAAAAGCGAACTCATGGGGGAAACAATGGCAGATTCAACGACATCGTCTTCGCATCCGATGCTTTCCTACACCGACGGCATCGCAGAAACGAGCCGGGATATTCTCCTCCTCGTCGGCCGCATCCTGATCGGAGCCGTCTACGTCACCAGCGGCTGGCGCAAGCTGATGGACCTGCCGGCCTTCGTCAAAACGATGCCGGGTCGAGGGCTGCCCGACTGGCTGGGCTATGTCGCGGCCCCCGTCGAGTTCATCGGTGGGCTCCTGCTCATCCTCGGTCTCGCCACCCGCTATGCCGCCGTCGTGATGCTGCTGTTCACGATCGTCGCCACCTTCAGCACGCACGCCTACTGGACCTATCCACTCAAGGATCAGGGCGCGCAGTTCGTACAGTTCGGCAAGAACAACACGATGAAGGGCGGCTTGATCCTGCTGTTCATCCTGGCGGCCGGTCGCTACAGCCTCGATGCGCTCCTGCGACGGAAGTAATTGTCATGGCGGTGTCGGGCCTTCGGGTCTGACACCGCGACCGTTCAGAACATCGCGGGGTGAACGCGGTCGGGCGGCGTATGGCCGTCGAGGAACGTCTTGATGTTGATGATGACCTTGTCGCCCATGTCGTGCCGGCCTTCGAGCGTCGCGGAGCCCATGTGAGGCGTGGCGACGACGCGCGGCGAGGCGATCAGCTTGGGGTTGATCGCCGGCTCGTTCTCGAACACGTCGAGGCCGGCGCCCGCGATCGCGCCAGACTCCAGCAGTCGCGCCAACTCGTTTTCGTCGATCACCTCGCCGCGTGAGGTATTGACGATATAGGCCGTCGGCTTGATCAATTTCAGCCGCCGCGCGGACAGCAGGTGATACGTCGCCGGCGTATGGGGGCAATTCACCGAGATGATATCCATGCGGGCGAGCATCTGGTCGAGGCTGTCCCAGTAGGTGGCCTCGAGTTCGTGCTCGACCGTCTCGGCCACGCGGCGACGGTTGTGATAGTGGACCTGCAGGCCGAATGCGCGGGCGCGCCGCGCCACGGCCTGGCCGATGCGCCCCATGCCGATGATCCCGAGGCGCTTGCCCCATATGCGATGACCGAGCATCGACGTCGGCGACCAGCCCGGCCAGTGATTGCGGGGGTCACGCAGGTATTGCGCACCGTCCGCGAGGCGGCGTGGCACCGCCAGGATCAACGCCATCGTGAAGTCGGCGGTATCCTCGGTCAGAACGCCCGGGGTGTTGGTGACGATCAGGCCCTTTGCGCGGGCAGCGTCGAGGTCGATATTGTCGACGCCGTTGCCGAAGTTGGCGATCAGCCGCAGCGCGGGGCCTGCTTCTGCGATGAGCCCGGCGTCGATCCGGTCGGTCACCGTGGGCACCA
>CAZNMY010000061.1:0-35030 GCA_964574325.1 uncultured Devosia sp.
AGCTGATCGTCGACCTGATCTATGAAGGCGGCATCGCCAACATGAACTACTCGATTTCCAACACCGCCGAGTGGGGCGAGTACAAGACCGGCCCGCGCATGATCACGGCTGAAACCAAGGCCGAGATGAAGCGCGTCCTGAAGGAGATCCAGACCGGCCAATTCACGAGTGAATGGATGCAGGAGTGCAAGGCCGGGCAGGCGCGCTTCAAGGGCATTCGCCGCGTCAACGACGCCCACCAGATCGAGGAAGTCGGCGAAAAGCTGCGCGCAATGATGCCCTGGATCTCGAAGAACAAGCTCGTCGACAAGGCGCGGAACTGATTTGCGCCTTATTGAATGACTCCGCAGGTTGCTAGGTTATGGTCGCCTGCGGCGTCGGCCTCTCGTGTAATCGAGGTCGCCGCTGACCGGCACACTGTTGTGTCGCCTGGAGGTTGCAATGGACGTCAAGCAGGCAGTTCACGTCGCAAAGACCTACCTATCCGACTTGCTGTCGGAAGAAAAAGTAGCGGCTTTGACCCTCGAGGAGGTTTGGTTCGACGATTCCCACGGTCAGTGGTGCATCACATTGGGCGTTCACCGGCAATTGGGGATAGCGTTGACGGGGCTCACTGGAATGCCGTCCTTCAAGTCTGTTCGGGTGGCGGACGCGGATGGGCACGTTATTTCGGTGCGAAATCGCACGTCCGAGGCGGCCTGAAAACGGAGCGGGGGGTGCGGTTGGCGCTCGACGCAAATCTGACATTGCTCTGGGTCGTCGGAACGGTCTCTAAAGACCTGATCACCAGACACAAGCGCTTGGCATTCGGATCCGAGGATTACGACCTTTTGGTCAAAGTCCTATCGGCTGCCCACTGCGTCGTAAGCACACCCAACTCTCTTACCGAGGTTTCCAACATTGCAGACTTCGGGGTGCCGCAATCCGATCGCCGAAAGATTGCTGCGAAGTTCAAAGACTTCATTGCCTCGTCTACTGAACAATACATTCCCAGCGCCGTGGCTATTGAGCAGAAAGAGTTTTCCTGGCTCGGAATTTCGGACTGCGCATGGCTCTGCGCACTCGACAATGAGACCCATTTGCTCACGGTCGATCACATGCTGTATCAGGCGGCATTGAAGCGCGGCATGAATGCAACGAACTTCAACCACCTCCGGGAAGGCTACGGCACGGTTTGACGCTGCCGCGCGAGCCGATATCTGGATCGGTGCCGCGCTCCCTTGAGGCAGAGGGACAGGGCCCGCGTGGCCGCCCTTTTCTATTTGCTGCGCTGCCACATGAGGCATTTCGGCATCGCCTTTCGGTTGATCTGCACGCAGTTCATGGAAGGAGTGTTTCTCCTGCTTGAAGGGAAGGGTGTCACTGCGCAAACTGGCGAGGCGGTACAACTTCATCCAGAGGGGAACTATCATGCGGTTTGTTGCAGCATTGGGATTGAGCGCCGCCCTGGCGCTGGCGTTCACGTTTTCGGTCAGCACCGACGCCGAAGCCGCCAAGAAGGGCAAGGCGAAAATGTGCAAGGCTTCCAACGTGATCACCGGAAAGAAGGCGAGCTGGAAGTGCGGCGCGGCCGAGAAGTGCTGCTACGACACCATCGCCGCCAAGGGCACCTGCGTGCCGGCGAGCGGCATCTGCCTCTGAGGTTGCGTGAGTTTCATCACTGAAAGATAGGGGAGAATAGAAATGCGGAAGATTCTGGCGATTGCCTTTGCGGTAGCGATCGGTTTGTCGTTTTCGTTGGGCACCGACGCCGAAGCGTCAAAGAAGAAGTCCTCGGCCAAGAACAAGGCCTGCGTCGGCACCACGATCGAAGGCAAGAAGGTCAAGTTCAGCTGCAAGGCGACCGAGAACTGCTGCTTCGACGGCCTGATGGCGAAGGGCAACTGCACGCCCAAGGGGCAAGTCTGCTTCTGAGACGTCTGCTGCGTTTTGGTTGGTGTCAGACCCGGCGGGTCTGACACCATTCCTACGCGGAGCGCTCAAGCAGCCTCCGCCCGCTGCAACCGCTGCCCGCGTAGGATGTCCGCCCCCTTTTCGGCGATGACGAGCACGGCGGCGTTGATGTTGCCGGAGATCAGGTCCGGCATCGACGAGGCGTCTATCACGCGCAGGCCTCGCGTGCCTTTCACGCGCAACTCCGGGTCGAGCACGGCGGCCTTGTCGGTTTCTGCGCCCATCGGGCAGGTCGCGCACGGGTGATGCGCGGTGATCGCCTTCGACTTGATCCAGGCCTCGATCTCTTTGTCGGTGTTGACGTCGGGCGGATCGACGCGCTTGCCGCGATACTTGTCGAGCGGCCCCTGATGCACCGCGTCGAGACCGAGCTTGTAGCCCTCGCGCAGCACGGCGACGTCGCTCTGCGCGGAGAAGAAGTTCGGCACGAGGCGCACTGGATCGCGCGGGTTCGCCGAACGCAGCAGCACCTCGCCGCGGCTTTCGGGATGCAGCAGAACCGGCCGGATACCGAACATATCGTCGTAGGGCGGCGTCACCCCGGGGAACCACATATGCGGATGGCCCGGCGCGCTGCGGAACAGGAACTGAATTTCGGGCGCCGTCAGTTCCTGGTTGTAGCGCGTGAAGGCGGCAAGCCCTGAAGGCGGGATGGTCGCCGGACCCTTTCCGGTGAGATAGGCCCGCACGAACGCCGTCGAGATGCGGTCGGCGCGGAGAAGGTCGCGGAACGGGCTCGTGTTCTCCGGCCGCGCCCACATGATCCACATCGCCAGGTGATCCTGTAGATTCTGCCCGACCGGCAGATCGACGAGCGTCTTGATGCCATGCGACTTCAGGTGATCGGCTGGCCCGATGCCCGACAGCATCAGCAATTGCGGCGAGTTGAACGCGCCGCCCGACAGGATGACCTCCTTGTCTGCGTGCGCGGTCTTCACCTCTCCCCCTTGCTCGTACTCGATGCCGACGGCGCGCGTGCCCTCCATCAGCACGCGCGTCGCAAACGCTTCTGTTTCGACCGTCAGGTTCGCGCGGCCGCGCGCGGGATGCAGGAACGCGACGGCTGCCGAGCAGCGCCGTCCGTTCTTGATCGTGTACTGCGAGCGCGAGAAGCCGAGCTGCTCGCGGCCGTTGAAATCGTCGTTGACCGCGTAGCCCGCGTCCTTCGCCGCATCGAGCCAGTCGTCCCAGATGGGATCCGGCGCATGTCCGACGATGACGCCGAGCGGGCCCGAACCGCCGCGCCACGTGTCCTCGCCACCTTCGAACGTCTCCATCCGCTTGAAGTAGGGAAGCACGTCCTTGTAGGTCCAGCCCTTCGCGCCCATGCGGTCCCAGCGGTCGTAGTCGCCGCGATTGCCGCGCACGTAGGCCATCACGTTGATCGACGATGACCCGCCGAGCACCTTGCCACGCATCGCCTCGACTTTGCGGCCGCTCATTTGCGGCTCGGGCTCGTAGTCGTAGCCCCAGTCGAACATCTTGTGGTCGTGCAGCTTGCCGAGACCCAGCGGCACCTTGATGTAGGGGTGGTTATCGCGGCCGCCCGCCTCGAGCAGGAGCACACTGTTGGCGCCACCTTCCGTGAGACGGCCGGCAAGCACACAGCCTGCCGATCCCGCGCCGACGATGATGTAGTCGTAGCCCCTCGATGCCATGCCCCGTCGTTCCCTCTGCGCGATTCCGTCGTAACCCCAATTGAATGCGATTGGCGCCACGCATTCAAGTGCCGGGCGGGGTGGCTGCCATGCGTGAAGCGCTCCGTCGCGGAGGGCGCGCGCGGAGGGACGGGACGACGACGACGGGCGGCGGGGCAGTGGAGCACCGCAGTGTAAGTTTTTTTGAGCGGCTTCCACCGCCCCGCCTCGGGCTTCACCAGCGCAGCGTTCTGCCGATCCAGAGCGAATGCTTGATCGGTTACCGACATCGCCGGCTATTGTGTTCCTCGTTGACCCGCGTTGGCGGCACTGACCGTTGCCGGCCAGCCTGGGAGTCACCTTCACGGAGCTCGCAGCGAGCGGGGCATCCGCGTTACCCGAACCGGCACCTCATCCCGAGCCGCCTCCGGAGACGACCCGTCGTGACGCTGATGGGGGCAAGTTCCGCGAACTATAACGCGACACTCTGGGTGAGAACGGCGCGTCAATCACGATGAGGCGAGGCGGCCGAGCGAAGTTGTGATTGACGCTGGCCGCGCCTCGGTTTTCTTCGACGTGGCGTGCGTGGCCGGTCGGCCGGTGGCCGCGTTTGCGGTCGAGAGCGGCCTCGTGCCGTCGGTCGGCAGCGTCGGCGACAGCTACGACAACGCACTCGCCGAGACGATCAACGGGCTCTACAAAGCCGAGGTGATCCACCGGCGCGGGCCATGGCGCAGCATCGATGCCGTCGAGTACGCCACGCTCGAATGGGTCGACTGGTTCAACAACCGCCGGCTTCTCTCCTCGATCGGCGACATCCCGCCGGCCGAGGCCGAAGCCGCCTACTACGCGGGCCTGGAGGAGCCCGCCGCACTCGCCGCCTGACTCAAACCAAACAGCCTCCGAGGAACCCGGGACAGTTCATTCTGATTTCGCAGTGGACACGGGATGTGGCCATGGCCAACACGTGGCCAAAGTTCCTGATGGGTTCTGCTGTTTTGTGGACACGAGTGATGGTCAATGCGTGGACACCTTCTCACTTTAGTCCCAGATACGGCAAGAGAAACGATGCAATATCAATTACATAGATTCTCCGTCGCCCCGATGATGGATTGGACGGACCGGCATTGCCGGGCGTTCCACCGGCGGCTGACGGGGCGTGCGCTGCTCTATACCGAGATGGTCACGGCGGCGGCGATCCTGCATGGCGACCGCGACCGGCTGCTCGGATTTTCAGCCGACGAGCAACCCGTGGCCCTTCAATTGGGAGGCTGCGAGCCGCCGGCACTCGCAGAGGCCGCGCGGATCGGGGCGGGCTACGGCTACGCGGAGATCAATCTCAACGTCGGTTGCCCGTCGGATCGCGTCCAGGAAGGCCGCTTCGGCGCTTGCCTGATGCTGGAGCCCGAACTCGTCGCGCGGGGATGGGCGGCGATGCAGGCGGCCGTGGATGTTCCCGTCACCGTCAAGTGCCGCATCGGCGTCGACGACCAGGATCCGGAAGCCGACCTCGAGCGCTTCATCTCGACGGTCGCGGACGCGGGGTGCCGGACGTTCGTCGTCCACGCGCGCAAGGCGTGGCTGAAGGGGCTGTCGCCCAAGGAGAACCGCGAGGTGCCGCCACTCGATTACGGGCGTGTCCGCCGGTTGAAGGCGGCCCATCCCCATCTCAACATCGTGCTCAACGGCGGCATCGACACGATCGAGGCGGCGCTGGGTCATCTGCAATGGGCCGATGGGGTCATGCTGGGCCGCGCGGCCTACCAGAACCCGTATCTCCTGTCCCGTGTGGATCGCGAGATCTTCGGTGCAGATACGCCCGTGCCGTCCCGCGAAGAGGTGCTCGCGGCGTTGATCCCCCATGCCGACCGTCATGTCGCCGGCGGCGGGCGCCTCAACAACGTCACCAGGCACATTCTCGGCCTGTATCACGGCCGGCCCCGCGGCCGCGCCTTCCGGCGGCATTTGAGCGAGAATGCCGTCCGCGCCGGGGCCACATCTGCCGTCATCGCAGAAGCCATCGACATCGCGCGCGGCTCGGCCCCGCGAGGCGAGAGCGTCTCCGCAGCCTGACAGCGGTAGCTCTGATTGGTGGGGCAACACGGGGTAGCCCGGAGTTTGCGATGGACCCGGATTCAGTCGTTCCGGCTGTCCGATCGCCGTACTTTGTACGGTTTCGGTGCAGACGGTGTTTCCGACTGGTACAGGTTGTTCGCGCGTTGCCAGAGGCAGTTGTCATGAAGCTGGTCGAGGTCGTGGCCGTCGAGGATCGCAGCCGGGCGGAAGGCGGCCATGCCGTCATCCTGCTGCGCGGCGTGGAGCGGGCGCCGCCGGGCGTCACGTTCAACCTCACCCCGATGGTTGCGGAAGACGACGAGGAAACCGAGCCTCCCGTCCCAGGCTTGACCGGACTGCGCGCGCTCGAAGTTACCATGACCGCCGACGGGATGGCCCTGGCGATCGGCCCCGACATCGCCGAAAGCGCTCTGTTCGTGCCGGGCGCCGCCGTCGAGATCACGCTGCCCGACGTCGGGGTCCGCGGCGAGTTCCCGTGGCCGGCGGTGACGCCGCTCGCCCGGCCGAAGCGGCGCAACATCATGCTCAAGCGCAATTCCGCCGACCCGCTGCTGCGCCAGTCGCCGGCCGCTCCCGCGGTCGAGACGGTCCAGCCCGAAGCTCCCGGAAGCAGCGTACAGATGCAGCCTCAGCTCGCGTCCGAGGCGCCGGCCGACGTGCCGGAGACGACCGGGCATCTGCCAACTCAGTCCAGCGGACGGCGCCCGATCGTGCTCAGCTCGACCTTGCCGCGACGCGCGATCCCCGACCGGGCGCCCGATCGAGAGAATGATCCGGCACCACAAGCCGAGCCGGAAACCCCGACCGCTTCGGCCCTCTCGCCCATTGCCGCGGTCCGATCGCCCGGGGCGCATACTCTTCCAGCGCAAGCGGAGATCGACCCCGCTCCGGCCTCGACACCGGCCTCGACACCGGCCCCGACGCCGATCCGGACAACGGCCCCGACACCGGCAATGATCGAACCGGCGCGGCACGAGGTGGCGCAGCCGGGACCTGCCGTCGACAGCTCCGTCGCAGCGGACGCCATTGCTGCACCAGAGGGGCTGCGGCCCGCTGCGCGGACGAGCCAGGCGGCACAGCAACCTTCACGTCGCGCAGGCGGCACGATGTCGGCCGGAAGCGCCGTCGCGCTTACGGCAGCCGTTCTCGTCGCAGGTCAGATCATCGCGCTGCGGGCCCTGAACCTGAGCGTGGTTCCGCGCCAATCTGCGACGACGGCTGCGACCACGGCTGGGAACGAACCGATTGCCGCCGCCCGGGTTGCGGATCCGGTTCCGACGCACACGCCCGCTCCGGATAAGGCCCAGCCGGGGGGCCCACCGGCCCCCGAAGTGCCGCCTCTCTCCCAGCGCAACGTCTACGAGGTGATTGCGGCGGGGCCCCTGTCGCCGAGGGGAGTTGCTGCGGCCGGGGTGACGCCCGCGAAGTCACTGCAGCTCGCGCACGGGTTGTTGCACGGCCCCGAGGCCGAACGTGATGCCGAAGAAGCAGCCTACTGGTTGAAGCACTATCTCGCCGGCGCGCAGGGGGGCGATTCCGTCCGTATCGCCCTGACCCAGCTCGGTTCGGCCTATGCCCAGCCGGTTCGAGGGGAGCGGGATTTCGCGAGTGCACGGATCGTCTGGGAGCTGTCGGCCGCGCTGGGCGACACCGTCGCCATGTGTTTTCTCGGTGCCATGCACGAGCACGGATTGGGCGGCCCACGAACCGGCAACGTCGCCGCGACGTGGTACGAGCGCGCCAGCGCTCTGGGCAGGACATGTGCCACATCGGGGCACGGCGCTGGCAGCGAGCGCCGTTGATGCCGCTTCGCCTGCATGGCCCCTCGTCCGATACCGCCCCCGCGATGCCGGGCTCACATCCTGCGGGACGCGCGGTAAGCGCGATGGCCTGCGAGCGCGATCCCACCGGTGCCCTGAACTCCCGAGGGACGCATTCCCATCATCGGCCTGCGTCGACATCGCAGATTCGACGAAGGAACCTCTACCTCTTGGCAGCTTGACCCGCCCGCGCCGCTGCCTATCGTAAGCTCGCGGGGATCAACACGAAATAGCGCGCGGCGGAGTAGATTTAAGGTTATCGGAGAGGCCGTCTCCCCTGCGCTCGGCAGGTGCCCGGTTCTTGCTTCCACCGATGCCTGACGGATCGTTCGAATTACGTATGTTCAATTCTGGGATTCCCCCTCGCGTGGGCGGATCGGGACGTGTGTGAGTATGCTTGAGCTGGGCGAAATGCCGCCGCGCGATGCAGGCGCGGGCGGTGAGACGGGTGGTTCCCGAGCGCTGGCCGCGCGATCGGTGCTCATCACGCTGGTTCCCAACAGCTCGATCCAGTTCGTCGACTTCGAAATGGCTGAAGAGCTCGTCGCGCAGGTCCGCCGCAGGTTCTTCGAGGAGACCGCCGAAGGCGGTGAGCCGTCCCTGCACGTCGCGGCCACCAGCGACGGCGTATTCCATCACCCGATCACCGGCGCGCCGTGCGATCCCACGCGGACCTATGCTCTGGGCGGCGTCGATGCGCTGACACCGTTTCTCGACACGTGGCTGCCGCTGCCGTTCATGCGTGTCTCCCGCCGCGAGGACGACGATGGGCTCACGCTGGACGAGGGGCCGTCGAATTGGACGCGCGCCTACATCACCCGCCGCAACGATGCGAACGGTCGCCCGGCGTTCGGCGTCGTTCTCGCGATCGATACTGCCGTCGAGCCCGACGCCGGCCCGCCGACGCGCGCCTACGTCGGCCCGACGCTCGACGACTTGAAGTCGGGCGCCGCCTACCGCTTCTCCGACGATGTCGCCGACGTCGCCTGGTTCGTGTCGGAGGCCTGGGTCGACGACTGGATCAAGGCCGCCTTCGATGCTGGACGCGCGCGCAGGGATCGGGATGTCACCGAGAGTGGCACCCTCGCCCATCTCGCCGGCTACCTGACCGTTCTGGCTGTCCTCAAGGAGGCGTGCGACCTTCCCGCGTTGCGCTTCATGGAGCCCAATGCCGTCGGTGCATTCGCCGACATGGTCCCGGTCGATCTCGCACTCGATCTCGGCACGAGCCGCATCGGTGCGCTGATCCAGGAGCGCCACGTCGCGGCCACGTCGTTCGCCAGGGGCGCCGACGCTTCCGACAGCGACGGCGCGATGTGGCAGCTCGCCCTGCGGGACCTGTCGCGACCCGCCGAGGTCGTCGAAGGTGCGTGGGCGAGCCGCCTGACGTTCTGCCGGGCGGCCTTCGGCAACGAGGCGTTGTCTCGGTGGAGCGGCCGCATGCGCGCGTTCCACTGGCCGAGCCCCGCCCGGATCGGAAGAGAAGCCGGTCGCCTCGCGGGAGAGGCCGGCGCGTCCGATGCCATGACCGGGGTATCGAGCCCGATGCACTACGTCTGGGATGAACGGCCGAGCCGCCACGTCTGGCGCTTCGCCGGCCATCCGGCTGAAGCCGGCGAGCGGCGCAATCCCGTCGTGTCCGGCAGCATCCTCGCCTACCTCACGGAAGCGGGCGATCTGATCGAAGGCCACGGCGCACACGTCGCGACCACCAAGCCGCGCTTCTCCCGCTCGTCTCTCGTATCGATGCTCGCAGCTGAGATACTGCTGCACGCGATCGGGGCCATCAACGCACCGGAGACGCGCGCCCGACGTGCCAAGCCGGCGTGCCCCCGGCGGCTCGAGCGCGTTCTCGTCACTCCGCCCGCCGGCATGAGCGAGCCGGAAGTCGCAATTCTGCGCCGCCGCGTCGAAGCCGCCGTGAAGCTCGTCTGGCAGTCGATGGGCTGGTCGATCGAGGGCCGGCAACTGGCGCCGCTCCCGCCCGCCGTCGTCATGGTCGCCGACGCCGGAACGAGCACGCAGATCGCCTATCTCGAAAATGAGATCGCCTACAAATTCCGAGGGCGAGCCGACAGCCTGATGGCGCTGGTCGGTCGCGGCCGGGCCGGCTTCGCGGGTGCACGTGCCTTGCGCATCGCGACGCTGGACGTCGGCGCCGCGATGACCGGCCTCTCCGTTGCGACCTGGGAAACGGCTGCCGGCGACGCGCTCGCCGCCAGCCGCCAGATCGTCGACGGCTTTGAAATCGGCTGCGACGATGTCGTGGAGGCGATCGCCGCACGCTTCATCCTGCCGGCACTTGCCGAACGGCTCGCCGAGTGCCGTCATGCCGCGCCCGCCAGGTTGTTCGAGGCATTGCTCGGCCCCGATGATCGCAACCGCCCGGCTTGGGTTGGCGATCTCGGCCGGCGTCTCGTGGCGGAGATGCTCGCTCCCGCAGCGACGGCACTCCTGAAGCTCTACGCCAACAGCGAAGCCGATGCCGGGGATGCGCCGACGGAGTTCACGCTGGCGACGCTGCTCGCCAGTGTCGGCGCCGACGCCCGGGCGGTATCGGACCGCCTCGATGTCGTCGCCGCCGACGACGGCGCGGACGGCTTCGCCCCTCTCGACGTCAGCGTCACCTTTCTGATGCGCGACATCGCGACGGTGGCACGTCAGGTGCTGCGGCCGATGCTCGACGCTGCCGTCCGTGTCGTCGGTCTGCTCGACTGCGATCTCGTGTTGCTCACCGGTGAAGGTGCGAGGCTCCCGGTGCTGTCGGCCGCGATCGTCGCTGCCATGCCGCTGCGGCCCGACCGCGTCGTCGACATGCACGGACACCGGTTCGCCGGCTGGTATCCCGGGCGCTCCGTCGGCGAGCCGAAGTTCCTTGCGGTGGCAGGCGCTCTCCTCCAGGCCCGGGGAGCGTTCGGCGAGGGCGGGCCAGCGATTGTCGTGCGCCCCCTCGACCGTGCTGCCCAAGCCCATTTCATCGGCAAGCTCGATGTGAAGTCGCGGATCGGCCAGGACGACATGCTCTTCGAGATCGCCGGAGCGGCCGGGGGCGACGAGCCGCGCGGCGGGGCTTCCATCCGCGAGGCGCCGCCCCGCAGCATGCGCACCGTGATCTCGCAGGTGCCGATGCTGATCGGTCGCCGCTCCACGTCGATCGAGAGCTGGCCCGCCCGGGCGGCCTGGGTGATCGAGCGCAATCCGGACGCGACGGGCCGTGGTCCGAAGCTGCCGCTGCGGGTCACGCTCGAGCTGGTCCAGTCCGAGCGTGGACAGCCCGCCGGTCTCGCCCTCGTGTCGGCCATCGACGGCGATGGTGGCCGCCTCGATCCCAGCGAGATCGTTCTGCGATTGAAAACGCGACGCTTCACCGAAGGCCACTGGCTCGATACCGGGCACTTCGCAGCCGCACCGACGGGGACCGGCGAATGAGCTATTTCGAAAACCGGCTGGCGATGTCCTGCAAGCAGTTGGGCGAGGCTTCCGCCGAGCTGCTGGAATGGATCGACGACAATGCGTCGCTCGTCGGCGCCGAGCGCATCTCGCTGTTGCGCGACTTCTACCGCTCGGGGCAGAGCGCGCAACGTCTCGCCGCAGCCGTCAACACGATGACGTGCGTGGCCGTGGTGGGCTCGCGCCGGTCGGGCAAGACGCAGCTCGTCTCATCGCTGGTGGAGCGCGGCAACGCCGCTCTCGCCCTGCGCTTCGACGGAATTCAGGAGAGCATCGCTTTCGCCCGCCAGATCGTGCCCGAAAGCGGCCGCTTCGGCGCCAGCTCCGTCATCCGCTTGTCGGCGAAGGCGCGGCCCTCCCCGCAGAACTTCCCGATCTCGGTCCGCCTGATGTCGCTCGCCGATCTCATAAAGATCGTCGGCAGTGCCTACATCAAGGCCGTGCCGGAGCGACGCGAGGCCGTGCCCGGTGTCGCGACCGTGCGCGATGCGCTGGGCCGTGCGCTGGAACGGCTCAGCCCCTCGCCCGTTGCCGGGCTGCGTGAAGACGACGTCTGGGAAGTCCGCGACTATTTCGCCGCCCGCTTCGTCGACGAGCCGTCGCTCGGCGTACTCTCCGCGGCGGGTTATTGGGAATTTCTCGCCGAGCACTGCACGCGGCTGACCAACGCTGACCGGGCGCGACTGCTGTCGTTCGTGTGGGGCGGCCTGCCGTCCTTGACGGGCCTGTTCGAGCAACTCGCCGACGCGCTGGGCCGGCTCGGCTTCGGCCGCGAGGCGAGCTGTGCGCTCGATGCGATCCTCGGCCTCGACCAGCGGACCGGCCGTTTCACGCGCCGCGCCGACAGCATCCTCTCCGCGCAGACGCTCACGGCCCTCGCCGACGAGGGCACAGAGGCGATCGTGGTGCGCACCGAGCTCGGCCAATGGGTATCGCTGACGCGGCCCGTGCTCGCAGCCCTCGTCACCGAAGTGCGCCTGCCGGTTCGCGGCTACGCGAGTGAGTTGCTGGAAAAGGCCGACGTGCTCGAGATGCCGGCGATCGAGCCGCGCGAGCCCGTGCCGGCTCTTGCCCGGGCCGTCGCCGGCGACGCGATGCTGACGGCGCAACTGTTCATGAAGGCGAAGGCCGTCATGCTGCTGGAGCGCTACGCCGCCGACAGCGAGATCACGAGCCTCGTACTGTGCGTCGATCCCTCGATTCGCAAGCTCGGCGAGCTTCCCCGCCTCGTCGGCGATTGGGTCGAGCGCACGCACGGCGCCGATCCCACCGAGCGCGAGCCGCACGACAACGGATTGTTCGTCGTGTTCACGAAGCTCGATCGCGAGCTGACCGATCCGGTCCGCCGCGGCGAGCGCCGGATCGATCTGGGCGCGCGCATCGCGTCGATCCTGCGCGACGATCTCGGCCGCGAGCACAGTTGGCCTCGCGCCTGGACGCCGGGCCGGACTTTCGACAACGTCCATCTCGTGCGCAGCCCCGGCACCAAGCTCAAGCACCTGTGCGAGTACGACGCGCAGGGACGCGAGACCGGCTATCGCTCGACGGTGCTGGAACGCATCGAACGCGCCCGTCTCGACTTCCTCGACAGTGAGGCCGCGCGCCAACACGTCGCCGATCCCGGCAGCGCGTGGAGCGAGGCGATGGAGCTGAACGACGGTGGCATCACCTATCTCGCCCAGTCGATCGGCGACGTCTGCGACACCAGCGTCAAGCATCGCCAGGTGCTCTCGACGCTGACCGGTCTGCGGCAGGGGATGAAGGATCGGCTGCAGCGCTACTACGTTTCGGACAATCAGGCCGTGCAGCAGTCGCGCCGTCGTGGAGCAGCACTGCTCGTGGTGCGACGGATCAGGCAATGCGCCGAAGGCGAGCGCCTCGGCGCCCTCGTTCGCGCGCTGCAACCTCCCGAAGGCGAGCTGGCCGACGTGCTCGCCAATCTCGCAGCCCTGCGCGAGCACGCCCGCGCGTCGTCCTACGACGGCGAGCCCGCCGAGCCCGCCGCCTTCGCGCGCGCCGCCGTCACGCATTGGATCGAGCAGATGCGAACCGGCGCCGGCGCCGTCAACGCCAGCCGCCGCTTCATGCTGCCGCCCGCGGTCCTGGCGAGCCTCGTCGACGAGCTCATCGTCGGCGCGGCCCGCATCGATCTGGAAGGAACCATCGCGAGCCGCATCGAGACGTCGAGTGCCGGCGAGGCGGATCTCGATCGCCGCGTCGCTGTGGCCGCGATGTGCGCCGCCGGTGTGATCGGCGAATACGTGATGTGGCTGGGCTTCACGGACAGCCGCTCCAACAGCCGCCCCCGCCGCAAGGGCAAGCGCGAGATCCCGATCTTCCCGCCGCGCCCCGGCGTCGACCTGTCACGGCTGGCGGAAGCCGAGGCGGCGAGCGAGGACCGCTTCTTCGCCGACTGGTCTCAGGCTTTCACGATGCTGGTTGCCGAGAACGCCGCCGCCCTGCGCGAAGGCGATCTCAATGCTGACGAGAACCGCAGGCTCGGGCAGCTCCTGATGCTGCTCGACACCACGATCTGACGTTTCGACACGAGCTTTGATTGCTGTATCCGGGAGTAGTTCTGCGTGAAGAAGGTCAGCGTCGAGGTTCTCGAGGACGCCAGTCATCCCGAAGGCGGTTATGCCGTGCTTCTTTTGCGTGACGTGGCGAGCCTGCCCGATGGCGCGACGTTCCGCCTGAAACCGGTCGAGGCGCGTGGCAACAACGACGCGTGGACCGGTGAGGCGGGGACGGGCGAGGCGTGGCCACAAGGAGAACTCACCCCGCGCGCCATACGCGCCGTGAGCGGTGGTATCGAAATTCTCGTCGGTCCCGAGATCGTCGAATGTCCCGCGCTGCTGCCCGGAACGCTCGGCGTCGTCGAGGTGCGCTCGGCCGGTGTGCGTGGCGAGTTCCTGTGGCCGAGCATCAAGCCGACCGCTCGTCCTCGCCGTCGCAATCTCACGGTGGTCAAACCGACGAGACCGGCACCCGCCGGGAGCAGAGCCGAGGCGGATGCCGCTTCGGCTCCGGGCCAGACAGCGTCGGTCGCTGCAACTCGAGATGGCGTCGGTCACGTCGCCCCCGCACGCGTGCTGCGCGAGGCGAGTAGCGGCGGCATCGCCGAGCACGCGGCCTCGGGCACGGTCGCCGAGTACGTCCCGGTCACGGCACTCGACCACGATGTTCCCGCCAGCGCCACGATCGCCGAGGCGATCGGCGGCAACGTCGTGCAGTTGAATGTCGCACGCGATGCCGCGCATGTCGCGGCCACGAGAGACAACGCGAGCGCTGCTGCCGGTGGCGCCACCGGTTCGACTGAACGCGCGGCTGCTGCGTCACCGCGGCAGCGACTCACGCGCCGCGGCACGTTCATCGCAGCAGGCGTCGCTTTGTTGACGTCCGGCGCCGTGCTGGCGCTCGGCGGCAGGTTCGATTACTGGCGCCCCGCCGCTCCCACCGGCCGCACGACGGTGCAGGTCGAGCCGCCGGTCGAAGCCTCGCGCAGCACCCCGTCCGAGACGACACGACCGGCGTCGACGGCAGCAGGATTGCGCAGCGATGACGCAACCACGCCGCCTTCGACGCAACGGGAAGCTGCCGCTGCCGAGGCCCCGCCGGGGCAACAGCCCGCGACGACCGAGACGGCCCCGCCGCCCCAGCCCCAGCCCCAGCCCAACGCCGAGGCGACGGCGAATGCGGCCCTTCCGGCCCCGGTCGTGCCGTCGGCATCCGTCCCCGCACCCGAAGTCACGCTGCGCATGCGCGGCGGCGGTTTCCAGATCGCGGGCGAGCTGAAAGGTTTCGACGGCGCCAAGTACGTGATCGCCACGCGCTCGGCCGGCGTCCTGACCATGGACGCCTCCCGTTTCGAATGTCTCGGTGAGGGCTGCGACAGGCCGGCCGCCGCCATCCTGCCGCTGTCGGAGCGGCCGAGCCCGGTGAAGCCCGACGTCTTCCGCATCGAAGGCGCGCCATCGCTCGCCACGGAGTTCATGCCGCAACTGATCCGCGACTATGCCGGCAGCATCGGTGCAACCGTCGCCGAACAGCCGCGCGACTCCGGTCGCGGCGTGACCTATCGCATTCTCGACCCCCGCGGCGTCGAGCTCGCCGCGATCGAAGTCAACTCGAGCGGCACCGCTTCGGGCCTGCTCTCGCTGGAGCGTGGCGCTGCGGCGATCGCACTGGTCGACAAGCCGCTGTCGCTCGAAGCCGAGCCGCGTGCGACCGCCCTTGCCCGCAGCCGTGGTCGCCAGCCTGCCGTCGCCCAGCAGACCGAGATCGTCGTCGGCCTCGACGGCATCGCCGCCGTGGCATCTCCCGTGCGCGCGCCGCCTTCGATCTCCCTCGACAACCTCGCCAAGGTCGCCGCCGGCCAGATCACCGACTGGTACGAACTCGGCCAGTCCCCGGGCGCCATCAACTTCTATCTGCCGGCGGATGGGGTAGGCAGCGTCGATTCGTTTGCCCGCCAGGTGTTGAAGCCTCGGGGCCTCGACTACACGCGCACCGCCCGCCGAATGCCGACCGAGGCCGAGGCTTCCGACGCAGCCGCGAAGGACCCGAGCGGGTTCGCGATCGTCTCGCTGGCGGCTCAACGCGGCGCGCGCGCGATCAATCTGGAAACCGCCTGCGGTCTCGTCGTCAAGCCGACCGGCTTTGCGGTGAAGACCGGCGAGTACCCGCTCGTTCGCCGCCTTTCGCTTCAGCTCGCGCCGCAGTTGGCGCAACCGTCCGCCCGTGGTCTCGCCCGCGTGGCACAGTCGGCCGACGTGCTCGGTGCGATCGGCGCCGGCCGGATCATCGATCAGTCGATCGCATCGCTCCCCATCGAAGAGCAGGCCGAGCGCATGGCGTGGGCCGCGAACGCACCGCCGAACGCGTTCGATGCGGCCGAGCTGCGCCAGATGCTGGGCGATCTCGCGGGGGCATCGCGCCTGTCGGTCACCTTCCGTTTCGTGGCCGGCACCAATGAGCTGGAGCCGCGCTCGCGCAGCGAGGTCCAGCGCCTGGCTGCCGCACTGAAGGAACCGGAACTCGCCGGCAAGCGCATCATACTGGCGGGCTTCACGGACGCCGGAGGACGGTTCCAGGCCAATATGGCCGCCGCATCGAGGCGGGCGTCCCAGGTTCGCTCCCTCCTGCTTCAGGCGGCTGGCCCCGGTCTCGACAATCGGCTGGTGCAGAGCAAAGGCTACGGCCCGCTCGCACCGGTCGGTTGCAACGGCACATCGGAGGGCACCCGCCTCAACCGCCGGGTGGAGGCATGGGTGTCGGGCTGAGGCCGGCCTGATGATCCAGTGGCTCCGCCACGGGGCTGGCTGGGAAATTGCTGAGCTGACGGGAATTGCGCACGCGGGATTTGACGGGAGACGAGGATGTCCGACTTCGGGACGGTCGCAGCCGAGAATGCGACGGGGACGAGCGCCAAGCTGAAACACATCGGCACGTCGCTGCTGCCGCTTGCGCTGTTCGTGGCGTCCACGCTGGGCTACGAGCAGTTCACGCAAAGCCGTCAGGCCGGCCCCGCGCCTTCCGCTCCGGCGCTGGTGAGCGCCAAGCTGGCCGCTGGCCCGGCCGATGCGCCCGTTGCCGGGCCGAAAGCCGGTACGTCCGGCGAGCGGACCGAGAGCCTCGTCTCTCCCCCGAAAGCCGCCACCCGCACGATACCTGATATCCAGATCGCCTTGCGTGACGAGCGAAGCCTGCTCGAGCTTTCCCGCCTCGAGACCGCGCGTGCTCCGATCGCGGCAGCGCCGCCGTCGTCACCGCTGGAACAGCCACCGAAAACAACGCCAGAACCCGCGCTGGCACCTCGGCAGGCCGCGGTCGCCGCTCTCCCGCAGGTGCCGTCTCCGCCGGTGCCGCCGATCGAGCCGGTTACGAGCCGGCGCGTTGTGGACGCGATGGTCGACAGCGTGGAACCGGTGGCTCTCGGATTCAAGAACGAAGGCGACACCGGGCTGGGCGCCTACGCGATCGTTCGCGGTGTACCGGCGACGGCGCGTCTATCTCACGGCATTGCGGTCGCCGAAGACAGTTGGCTGATCGATGGCGTCGACATCCCGAGAACGACCATCGACCTGGGCGTTCGCACCAGCGGCAAGGTGGTGCTGGACCTCGCGGTACTCTCCTCCACCAGTGTCCTCCTGCATCGCGAAACCGTGACGATCGACGTGAAGCAGCAGCCCACCGCGGCCCCTGCCCTCGCCGCAGCTCCGGCCCCGACGCTGGCGGCCAACACCGAGGCCGCTCCTCGGGTGGAAGCTGAGCCTGCTGCGACGATCACGTCGCCGAAGACGCAAGCTCCCGTGGCCAGTCCCGTGACCACTCCCGCCCCCGTATCCAAGGCCGCGGCTGCACCGGTCGCGCCGCCGATGCCCCCGATTTCCGTGCGGATCTCACGGGAAACGAAACTCGTCCCGGGGCGCGGTGGCCTCCTCAAGCTCGACATCGAGCCGGTGTGGGCGATCCCTCCTGGCGCGTTCGTGATCGTCCACGGCCTTCCCGCCGACACCGTCATGTCACGCGGCATCGGGATGGGACCGGATGCCTGGTTGCTCACGCTGGCAGAACTGTCCGAGCTCGAAGTGCGTCTCCCCGCCAAGGCGTCGGGCACGCTCCACCTCGCCACGACGCTCGTCACCATCGATGGCCGTCTGATCGCCGCGGACAAGGTCGATATCGCCCTGCCGGCGCCGCTCGTTCCGCCTGCACTTCCCGCTCCGGCGCAACCAGGACCGCAGCCCGTCGCCGTCCCGCCGCCGGCTGCCAGGCTGGCTGCCGCACCATCGCAGATCGTGACCCGCGCCCTGGCTCCGAAGCCTGCCGCCACTGCTCCGGCCCCTACGCCCCCCGCTGCGGCTTTGACACCCGCCCAGATCGCCCTGGCACGCGGCCGGCGCATGCTCGATATCGGCAACATCGCTGCGGCTCGCCCGATGCTGGAGCGCTCGGCTCGCGAAGGCTCCGGCGATGCGGCAGCGTGGCTCGCCGCCTCGTTCGACGACGCCTGGCTGAGAAAGACCGGCGCGCTGGGCATCTCCGCCGACGCAGCCAAGGCGCGCTACTGGTACGACGAAGCCCAGAAGCTCGGCGTTGTCGATGCCGAACGCGTCACCGGGCTGCAGAAGGCCCGCTGATCCCCGGGCTCTCCCGCCTCATCCGCCGCGCGCGTTGAGCAGCGCCTCGACCGCCGCCGCGATCGAGAACAGCGCGTGGTCACGACCACGCAGCCCCGCGAGCATCAGGCCCGTCGGCGCCGAACCCGGCGTGTGCATCGGCAGCGATATCGCGCAGCCGTCGATCATGTTGATGACGGTCGGGTTGCGCAATGCGAGCAGATTGATCCGGCCGAAATCGTCGTCTTTGTCGAGCGCGGCGATCGGCGGTGCGATCGTCGGCACCGTCGGCATCGCGATCACGTCGTAGCAGCCCAGCCGCTTCTCGACGGCAGCGATCAGTCGGGCGCGGTCGTCGAGCAGCTTGAGGTAGTCGAGCGCCGACTGCTCCTTGCCGCGATTGATGCGGACGAGCACGCGCGGATCGTAGTCGGGCCCACGCTCCGTGATCAGATCGAGATGCCAGGCCAGCGCTTCGGGGGCAGCGAAGCCGGCCTTGGCGTTGATCCTGGGAATCTCGTCGAACTCGGGCACCGCGATGCAATCGACGAGCGCGCCCGCCGCCGACAGCGCGGTCAATGCGCGATCGAGATCGGCGGACACGGCTTCATCGATGCCGCCGAGCACGAACGTCTGCGGTGCGGCGATCCGCAGCCCGCGCAGTGATGCCGGTACGAGCGCTCGGCCGGTTTCGCCCGAAATGATCGCATCGACAGCCGCGCAGCATGCGACCGAGCGTGCCAGCGGTCCCACCGAATCCAGCGTGTGCGACAGCGGCAGCGCGCCAGCGGTCGGTACGCGCGACGCGGTCGGCTTGAAGCCCACGATACCGTTGAACGCAGCAGGAATGCGGCACGAGCCGCCGGTGTCCGTGCCGAGCCCCATGTGCGCCATCCCGTCGGCGACCGACACGGCAGCGCCCGACGAAGACCCGCCGGGAATGCGCCCGGTGCCGCGGTCGAACGCGCACTTCGGCGTACCGTAGTGCGGATTGAGCCCGACGCCGGAGAACGCGAACTCCGTCATGTTGGTGCGGCCGATCATGATGAAACCGGCAGCCCTGAGCCGCGCGACGGCGGGGGCATCGGCGCTCGCGGCCGGCCGGTCGGAAAGCACTTTCGAGCCGCCTTTGGTCACCTGCCCCTGCACGTCGAACAGATCCTTGATCGACACGGGGATACCCGCGAAGCGCGACGGCGCCGCGCCTGCTGCACGCAGCTTGTCGATGCCTTCGGCTGCCGCGCGTGCTTGCTCGCGCGCGACGTGAACGAACGCCCGCGCGCCCTCGCCGACCTTGTCGTCGATACGGGCGAGGCAATCCTCGACGAGCTTCAGCGATGTGGTGCGGCCGTGGAAGAGATCGTCGGCGATCTGGTCGAGGGTCGGCGTGCGCGGCATGTGGCGGAACTCCGGCTGAGGGTTAGAGCACGCGGCGCGCAGTCCTCAATCGATCCGCTGCACCCAGCCGTAGGGATCGGCACCGACGCCGCGCTGGATGTCGACGAGCTTCTGCTTGATGCGCAGCGTCGTCTGGCCGGGTCCGCCAGCGCCGATCTTGAACTCGCCGTCCGGGCTCTTGACGCTGCCGATCGGGGTGACGACCGCAGCCGTGCCGCAGGCAAACGCTTCCCGCAGGCGACCGCTCTTGGCGTCGCTGCGCCACTGGTCGATCGAGTAGGGTTCCTCGCGCACCGTGAGGCCATCGGCTCGGGCGAGCTTCATCAAACTGTCGCGCGTGATGCCGGGCAGGATGGTGCCCGACAGCGGCGGCGTCTGCAGCGAGCCGTCGTCGAACACGAAGAACACGTTCATGCCGCCGAGTTCCTCGACCCACTTGTGCTCGGCTGCATCGAGGAACACGACCTGGTCGCAGCCGTGCTTGCTGGCCTCGGCCTGGGCGACGAGGCTCGACGCGTAATTGCCGCCACACTTGGCCGCGCCCGTGCCGCCGGGTGCGGCGCGCGTGTAGTTCTGCGAAATCCACAGCGATACGGCCGGTGCGCCGCTCTTGAAGTAGCCGCCGACCGGCGAGATGATGACGAGGTAGAGATATTCCGACGACGGCTTTACGCCGAGGAACACTTCATTGGCGATCATGAACGGGCGGATGTAGAGCGAGCCGCCTTCGACGGTCGGGAACCAGTCGCGGTCGATCTGCACGAGTTGCCGGATCGAATCCAGGAACGTCTCCTCCGGGAGCTGCGGCATCGCCAGTCGGTCTGCCGATGCATTGAAGCGGCGGGCGTTCGCGTCGGGGCGGAACATCGCCATGCCGCCGTCGGCGAGGCGATAGGCTTTCAGGCCCTCGAAGATTTCCTGCGCATAGTGGAGCACGGCGGCGGCCGGATCGAGCGACAACGGCTTTCTCGGCGTGATTTTCGCATCGTGCCAGCCCTTGGTGTTGCTGTAGCGGACGATGGCCATGTGATCGGTGAAGACGCGGCCGAACCCGGGATCTGCAAGCAGCTTGGCGCGATCGGCGACCGGGACGGGCTGTGCGTTCCGCTCGATGACGAATTTGGGCGCGGCGGAAGCCATGTCTACCTCCCGGTATGGAGCGTCGTTTGTTGCTGCGAGCCGGCCCAGCCGCGACCAGCGACACACCGCGCAGAGCCGGAATTTCCAAGGGTTCGCGAACCCGCCAGAAAGGTCTTGCAGGGGTAACCATCGCCACCTAATAAGTCAACATGGCTGACATAAATACGGACAGCTCCGCCGCCGTGCATGAAGAAGCTGCATATCGCAGCGCTGCAACCGGCGGGAGTTCCGCCGGCGGCGAAGCCGACGAGGCGCTGGTCGGGCTCGTCGAGCTGTTGTTCTTCGCCTATCGCGACTTCACCGGCGAGGCCGACGAGGTGCTCGGCGATCTCGGGTTCGGTCGGGCGCATCATCGCGTGCTGCACTTCGTCAACCGGCAGCCGGGGTTGCGGGTGGCGGATCTGCTCGACATCCTCAGGATAACCAAGCAGAGCTTGGCGCGGGTCTTGAAGCAACTCGTCGACGACGGCTACATCGAGCAGATGGCGGGAATGTCGGACCGGCGGGAGCGGCGGCTCTACGTCACGTTCCGAGGCGAAAGTCTCGCGCGCGAATTGATGGAGCTGCAGGCGGCGCGTGTCGGGGCTGCTCTGGCGCAGGCCCAGGCGCAGGTCGGAGACGGCGGCGAAGCCTCGTTGAGAGCGTTTCTGTTCGCCATGATCGGGCCAGAGCAGCGTGCGAACGTCGCCGCTGTGATCGCCGGCGGCGGCATCGCAAGTCATGCCGCCGAGGCTGCGCCGAAGACAGAGGCGAAGACCGAGATAGAGACTGAAACTGTGCAAGAGAATCCGCCGGCATCGGCCGTGCAAGACGATGCGCCGCCGCGAGATACACGGACGAGGTGAGTTGAATGTGTGCAGCCACCAGTGCAGGTCCCGGCTCGCGGCGTGAGCCGCTGCCCGACAACGCCCCGCACATCCTGCTCGTCGACGACGACCAGCGGATCCGCGAGTTGCTGGCCCGCGTGTTGGCCGATCAGGGGTTCCGCGTGACGCCCGCGGGCGATGTTGCCGCGGCCCGCGCCGCGATGCGCTCGCTCGCGTTCGATCTCGTCCTGCTCGACGTGATGATGCCGGGCACGACGGGGCTGGAGTTCGCGCGCGAATTGAAGGCGCAGTTGCCGATTCCGATCTGCATGCTGACCGCGCGGTCGGAGACCGAGGACAAGATCGAAGGTCTCGAGGCCGGCGTCGACGACTACGTGACGAAGCCGTTCGAGCCGCGCGAGCTGATCCTGCGCATCAAGAACATCCTTCGGCGCGGCAGCGGAACGCCTGGACCCGGCGACGAGATCCGGATGGGCGAGTTGACGTTCCACATGGGACGCGGCGAGTTGCGGCGCGGCGAGGAGACCATCAAGCTGACCGAGCGCGAGCGTGATCTGCTGAGGCTGTTCGGCAGCCGGCCGGGCTTGCCGATCGCGCGCCACGAGTTGTCGACCGACGACACCACGGGGAGCGAACGCTCGATCGACGTCCAGATCAATCGCCTGCGCCGCAAGATCGAAGGCAATCCATCCAATCCCGTCTATCTGCAGACCGCGCGGGGCAAGGGATACGTGCTTTTCACGGATTGAAGGGGTCTCCCGACAAGGGGCGAAGATGGTAGCAGCGCGAGAACCGGTATCGGCGACGGATGCGGGGGCGGCGTCGCGTTGGGGGCGCGTGATCGCGGTCGGCCGCCGGGGTGTGGGCATCGGCGCCACGTTGCTCGCCGAGTTGCTGCCCAAGGGCCTTTATGCGCGTGCGCTCATCATCATCATCGCACCGATCGTGCTGCTCCAGTGCGTCGTCGCCTTCACGTTCATGGAACGGCATTGGCAGGCGGTGACGCGGCGGTTGGTCGAAGCGACCGTGAAGGACATCGCCGCGATCAACGATCTCTACGACGACTACAAGAGCGGCGAGGACTACGGCCCGTTGATCGAGCTCGCCCGCGACCGGTTGAAAATCTGGTTCCAGGTGCTGCCGGCGGGGGATCTGCCCCGCGACGAGCAGCGGCCGTTCTTCTCGCTGCTGGATCGCGCGCTGTCACGGGAGATTAATTTTCAGATCAAGCATCCGTTCTGGATCGACACCGTCGGTAATTCCGACAACGTCGAGGTGCGGATCAAGCGCGACCGCCACGTCCTGCGCTTCGTCGTGCGCCGCAGTCAGACCTACGCATCCAACTCACACATCTTCCTGATCTGGATGGTGGGCACCTCGGTCGTGCTGCTGTGCGTGGCGATCCTGTTCCTGCGCAACCAGATCCGTCCTATTCTGCGCCTGGCCGACGCCGCCGATGCGTTCGGCAAGGGGCGACCGACGCCGGCGAATTTCGCGCCGCGCGGCGCGCGTGAGGTGCGCGCGGCGGCGCAGGCCTTCATCGAGATGCGTGATCGCATCAAGCAGCACGTCGACCAGCGCACGACGATGCTGGCCGGCATCAGCCACGATCTCCGCACCATCCTGACGCGCTACAAGCTTCAGCTCGCGCTGCTCGACGACACGCCGGAAGTCCGCGCGATGAACGACGACGTCAACGAGATGTGGCACATGCTCGAAGACTATCTGGCGTTCACGCGTGGCGATGGCGGCGAGGAAGCGCGGCCGACGAATCTTCGCGAGCTGCTCGAGGAGATCCACGAGGACGCGCAGGTCTACGGCGTGCCGATCGAGCTGAAGCTGCGGCGCCGCCGAAAGGACCTGGAGTTGCCGCTGAAGCGGCAGGCGTTCAAGCGCGCGATCACCAATCTCGTCAGCAATGCCGCGCGCTATGGCGAGCATATCGTGATCCGGGCCGCGACCGAGCGCGGCTTCCTGCGGGTGGAGGTCGACGACGACGGTCCGGGCATTCCCGCGGAGGAACGCGAGAACGTCTTCCGGCCGTTCTATCGCCTCGACCACGCCCGCAACCAGGCGACGGGCGGATCGGGCCTCGGCCTTGCGATCGCGCGTGACATCGCCGTCGGCCACGGCGGCAACGTCGTGCTGGGGGAAAGCTCCATGGGCGGTTTGCGCGCGGTGCTGCGAGTGCCCCTGTAGGCAGGACGTTGGCGCCGGCCAGCCGGAGGCCCCCTCCCTCCCCGGCCACGATCGCTCTGATTGCCGGGCTCTTTCACAACATTCCCGCAATTGACATCCCGGTGCTCATCACCGGGATCCACCTCGACTCCCGCGCAGGCGGTAGTTGTCGATGGCTGGACCCCGGCAACAAGTGCCGGGATGAGTGCGTCCGTGATGTTGCTTTGTCAGGCTGCCGGTCTGTTCGCACTACACGCAGCCTGGCAAACCGCGAGACAGCCTCGATGAAGAAACCACCGACTGGAAAGCCATATTCGGGAAAACCGCACGAACGGTTCGGAGGGAGGATCGGCGTGAGCCGTTTATCGCTTCCAACGAGGAATGCGTCGATCAGCACGGAACAGCCGGGATCCTCGGCCGATACTGTAGTGTATCGCGCCGGCCACCGTGTGCTCAATTTGGGGCCGTCCATCAGCAGGGCTACGATGAGATTGGGGCCAATCGACCGGATCAGCTCCTGACAAGGGTCGACGCGCGCCGGGTTCTCGCCGACCATGGCCGTCAGGATGAATTGCCTCTGAAGGCCGCGAATTCGACGCGGCGGTTCAAGAGGTCGATGTTTTCCCACCAAGTCAGCCGAGGATTGATGCCGCCGCCCAGGCAATACTGCTCGACCTGCCGTGGAGAGATTTTCCAGCGGTGATGCTTCTCCCGAATATGCGTGAGCTTCCACTTCTCGTCCTTCGTGGATTTCTCGAAAGTCGTGATCGCAACGAAATTGCCAGTGTTGCCCGCATCGTCCGTCGACAAGCCCCGCGACAGTGAACTCGATGCCCGGCATACAAACGCAACCAAGCCGTGTTCCAGGCTCGGAGGCGAGCCGTCGAGATCTCGAAGTCGGGACCGTAAGCATCGCACGAAACTGGCGGAGGATTTGATCGCACTGCTGTGCGGACCTCTCGGCTTGTAATTGGGTCCTTGCCGAGTCTCGAAGTGTTGTTTTTCGCGCCCCCCGGCCGAGGTTGCGAGCCGCCTGCGTCCTTCGCGATTCACCGGGGCGGCGATGCCCCAGGATTGACGCAAAGGACGGCTCTCATCCCAGCATTCGTTCCATTGATTGCACGGAGGGGGATATGGCGGGACCTGACGAGGCGGCAAATCCTGATGACGATTCGGGCAATGGCGGTAGGCGGCCTCGGCCGCGGATCACCCCGTGGCTCTCGACCACAGGCTCGATGATCGCGCTCGTCGTCTCTGGCGTGTCGCTTTGGGAGACTGTCCTCAAGCAACCGAGCCTCAAGGTGTACGTCGGCCAGTCCATGTTCTACACGCGCGATCCGTTCGGCAGCTACGAGGTGTTCGTCGTGCCGATCACGATCGTCAATTCGGGGGCGCAAGATGGAGCGGTGACCGCGCTGAAGCTCGATCTCGCCAACGTCGAGACAGGCAACAAGGACAGTTTCGAGGGCGCCTATACGGCGGATGCCACATGGTTCGCGGGCAGTGACAACGTCGGCACAAAGAGCAAGCGGGCGAAAGCTCCGTTCTCCGCACTCTCGATTGCGGGGCGGGCGGCGTGGACCGGGACGGTGCTGTTCTATTCGCCGGAGTATCGCGAGAAGCGCGTCGCCGAGCCGCACAGCCAGGTGAAAGGGCAGCTGCACGTGACCGCGGCGCGAACCGACGGCTGGCTCGATCGGGTGATGGGGACGACACCCTCACCCATCGAGGTGGCGATGAACGTGCCGAATTTCCTGCCGGGTGCGCTGCTGTCTGGAGAAGTCGCTCGGCTGCGCGTGGCGCTGAACGGGGCGGCATTGCCGCCGCTGCCTCCGCTCAAGGGGCCGCGCGGCGAGCTACGCTGACGGCGGTTACTTCGGACACGACAGGACCGGGCAGCGTCCCGTACCTGCCCAGTTCGTCCCGCGTAAGAGCGGTGGACAGTGCAGCGCTCCGATCAGCGATTGAGCGCGAGCACCAGTGCGTTCACGCTGCCGTTTTCGGCGATGTACTTCTCGAACAGATCCTTGAGGAACGGCGTCATCCAATAGTCGCCGAGCAGCACCTGGACCTTGGCGTCGCGAACCCGATAGCCCGAACCGGCCGGCTGCAAGAGCCACTGCACGTCATAAGACGAGCCGTCGCGCAGGTGAACCTTGGTGTCGACCATCACGCCGGAGTTGACGCGGCGCGAGGGGCCGGTCACCTGCACGTGGCTGACCTGATATTTCTTGGATTCGCTCGCGGCATAGCGCGAGATGAACCGGACCATGCCGTTCAGATAGCTGTCGCGGTTCTGTTGGCTCAGCTGGCCCTGATAGGAGCCGAGGGCATAAGTGCCGATAGCGCCGACATGCGCATTGCGACGCAGGGTCTCGGCGAAGACGACATCTGCGCCGGCTCTGTTGGCGGCAATCAGCTCTCGCGTCATCTTCTGGACGAACTGCACCGCAGTATCGTCGGCGGCGGCGGTGCCGCCGGAGCCGCCCATGGCGCCAATTGCAATAAACAGCGCGGCCAGTCCTCGAACCAGATAGCCGACTGCCCAAAAACCGACGCTACGCCTCATCATGTCGCAATACCTCTTTTGACCCACGCTTCCACACTGACGCACGTGGCCGCGACGCGATACTGGACTTCGACTTTCGACTTTCGACTTTCGACTTCAGGCACACTCTGCATTCGCAGACGTTTCGCATTCAAAGGCGCTTCGTACTCGATGACGGTGTTCGAAGACACCGAGCACACTACACACCGCGGCCCCGTCGAGGCCATCCTCGGTTCCGATTGGACCGCACATTCTCCGCTCACGATGTGCGCCACACCAGATCCGATAGCCGGGTGCCGTATCCTCGTGTCTGCCATGCGCTATCGTTGTGGCAAGGGCGCGGCAGAACTTCGCAGCTCATATGTCCATTCCGATATCCACTATCGAGGCTCGTTCCCCGGTAAGAAAAACCGAGAGGGGTCACGCGGCCTTCGCTTGCAATTCCCCGTGAGCGTGGTGAGCGGGTGCCGAAATGGGAGCAGCCGGCAACGGCGCGGGAGCGCGGCGACGACGATTGTACAGCTCGCGTGGCTGCAACTCCGGCAGACCGAGCAGCCGAGCATAGTGATCGGCGCCTTCCTGTGGGTGGCCGTGAGCCACGTGGAGCAGAACATCCTTGGATGGTTCGGGGTGCACGAGAATAATTTCGTGCCGGGCGCCGGATAGGGTCGCGCGTATGTGGTGTGTGACGCCGCAGAACTCGGCGAGCGGGACGCTCCAACGCTCCGGGGTGAAAAGACCGCGGCGTTCGACCGTGACCATTCCATCGGCCATCTCGACGCGGCCGGAGCTGCTCAGCCGGGCAAGGCCGGAGCGCAACGGCACAGTCAGGAGGGCGAGCCCGACAACGACGCCGGCTGTGAGCAAAGCGGCCGATCCGGGGTGTTCCAACAGGCTGTTGATCACGTTCGGATTGGAGATCGCGTCGACGGCGATGAGGCCGACGGGCAGCAGGAGCCCGAGCATGGCTCCAAACGACAGGCCGATCAGCAGTCCTGCCTGTAACTTCCTCGTGGACATGTTGAATTCGGCGGAAGCGCGAACGGGGTCAACGATCATGTCGACCTTGGAAACGGCTGCGATGCGCATGAGTTCTGGCCTGCACTTCAATGTTGGGACACCCTTGGATAAACCGTTTACCTTTAGAAAGGGTTGCTGAAAGGACACCCGAATGAGGGACGTTTGATGGCGAAGGTTCACGAGGCTGTGAACGAAGCGACGCAGGAAGGGCTCGGTGCCGTCCCGATGCGGCAGCGGTGAGCCGCGGCGGGCGCAGGGGAGGTGTCCCAATTCCCGCTTGACACATAAAGATATCTTTATATTGTGCCGCCAGACGCTCTCTTTGGGTATGGTGGATGTCCGCGCTTCTCGATGCCGATGCGGTGGTGACGCTTCTGAAGGGCGCGGCAGAGCCGACGCGCCTGCGCATTCTACTGCTGCTGTCGCAGGGCGAATTCAACGTGAAAGATCTCACGCGGATTCTCGGCCAAAGCCAGCCGCGGATCAGCCGGCATCTGAAACTTCTCGCAGAAGCCGGTCTGGTGGAGCGCGTGCAGGAGGGGAGCTGGGCCTACTTCCATCTGGCGGACGGGACAGCGGCTGGCCACATAGGTCGTATGATCCTGGCCTCGATCGGGGGGCGGTCGGAGGGATTGCCGGGTAGGGATGCGCTTCGCGCCGACGCATTGAAGAAGGAGCGCGAGGAGGCTGCGCAGAAGTTCTTCATGGCAAGGGCGGCCGAATGGGACAGCATCCGATCGCTGCATGTCGAGGAGGCTCAGGTCGAGGCCGCGATGATCGCCGCTCTGGGGGCGGGGCCGTTCGATCTGCTGGTCGATCTGGGGACGGGCACGGGGCGGATGCTCGAGCTGTTCGCGGGGCGATATGCCCGAGCGCTCGGTATCGACGCCAGCCACGCGATGCTGTCGTACGCGAGGGCCAAGCTCGATCGTGCCGGTCTCGGGCAGGCGCTCGTCCGGCAGGGTGATATCTGCAACTTGAACATCGACGACGGCGTCGCGAATGCCGTCGTGATGCATCAGGTGCTGCACTTCCTGTCGCAGCCATCCCGCGCGATCGAAGAGGCCGCGCGGATACTGGCTCCCGGTGGGCGGTTGCTGCTCGTCGATTTCGCGCCGCACGATCAGGAATTTCTGCGGGAGGATTTCGCGCATGTGCGGCTCGGCTTCGCCAAGTCCGAGATCGCGCATTGGCTCGATGCGGCGGGTCTCGATTTGAAGATCGCGCAGGATCTTGTCCCGCCGGCGGCGGACGGGGTTGGAAAAGTCACGGTGTCGATCTGGGTGGGGGAGTTGCGGCAGTCGGCCAGGCAATCCGCACCGGCTCGGGCATCCGCTCACGTGGAGAATGCAGCATGACGACGAGTGAGAGCCAGCGCCGGAGCCGCATCCTGGGCACGGGCGACATCGAGGTGTCGTTCGAGTTCTTCCCGCCGAAGTCGGCGAAGATGGAAGAAGCCTTGTGGAGTGCGATCCGCAGGCTCGAGCCGATGCGCCCGGAGTTCATCTCCGTGACCTACGGCGCGGGAGGCTCGACACGCGAGCGGACGCATTCGACGGTGTCGCGCATCGTGCGCGAGACGATGGTGGTGCCGGCCGCGCATCTGACGTGCGTGCAGGCGACCCGGGACGAGGTCGACGCGGTGGCCCGCGCCTACTGGCAGGCCGGTGTTCGTCACATCGTGGCGTTGCGCGGCGATCCGCCGGCGGGCCCGGGCACGAAGTACGAGCCGCATCCCGATGGCTATGCCAACGCGGCGGATCTGGTCGCCGGCTTGAAGCGGCTTGCGAAGTTCGAGATCTCGGTGGCGGCTTATCCGGAAATGCACCCGGAAAGTCCGTCGGCGCCAGCCGACATCGACAATCTCAAGGCGAAGATCGACGCAGGCGCGACGCGCGCGATCACGCAGTTCTTCTTCGACAATGCGCAATACCTGCGATTTCTCGAGAAGGTACGTGCGGCCGGCATCAACGTGCCGATCCTGCCGGGCATCGTGCCGATTCACAATTTCAAGCAAGTGTCCGGGTTCGCGGCGCGCACCGGCGCGTCGATGCCCGGATGGATGGCGCGGCGCTTCGAGGGGCTCGACGACGATCCGGCGACTGCTTCGCTGGTTGCGGCTGCCGTCGCTGCAGAACAGGTGATGGATCTCGTCGACCAGGGCATCCACCAGTTTCATTTCTACACGCTCAACCGCGCCGATCTCGTCTACGCGATCTGTCATCTGCTGGGGCTCCGGCCCGCGGCCGCGGTCGCGAGCGACAAGCAACAGGAGGCGTTGAGCGCATGACCAGAGAACAACGCATCGCCGCTTTGAAGGAGACGGTCGCCCGCCGCATCATGATCATCGACGGCGGCATGGGGACCGAGATCCAGACGCGGAAATTGAGCGAAGCCGAATATCGCGGGGAGCGCTTCAAGGACTGGCATCGCGACGTCAAGGGCAACAACGATCTGCTCGTGCTGTCGCAGCCGGTGCTGATCCGCGAGATCCACGACAGCTATTTTGCGGCCGGCTCCGACATCGTGGAGACGAATACGTTCAATGCCCAGGTGATCTCGATGGCCGACTACGGCATGGAGGAGTTCGCCTACGAGATCAATCTGGAGGCGGCCAGGATCGCGCGTGCCGCGGCCGAAGCGTGGACCGCGAAGACGCCGGATCAGCCGCGCTTCGTCGCAGGCGCGCTTGGGCCGACGAACCGCACCGCGTCGATCTCGCCGGACGTGAACAATCCAGGCTTCCGCAATGTGTCGTTCGACGAACTGCGCTCGGCGTACTTCGAGCAGGCGAAGGGATTGATCGAAGGCGGCGCCGACGTGCTTTTGATCGAGACGGTGTTCGACACGTTGAATGCGAAAGCGGCGGGCGTCGCGGTGGTCGAAGCGTTCGACGACAAGGGCGTCGAGCTGCCGCTGATGATTTCCGGTACGATCACGGATCGTTCGGGGCGGACGCTGTCGGGGCAGACGCCGGAAGCGTTCTGGTATTCGATGCGGCATCTGAAGCCGTTCGCGATCGGGCTCAACTGCGCGCTCGGCGCGGAGGCGATGCGGCCCTACATCGCCGAGATCGCGGCGGTCGCGGACACCTATGTTCTCGCGTATCCGAACGCGGGTCTGCCCAACGCGATGGGCGAATACGACGAGACGCCGCACGACATGAGTTGCCAGATCGAGCCGTGGGCGCGTGATGGGTTGCTCAACATCGTCGGGGGATGCTGTGGCTCTACGCCGGGGCACATCGCCGAGATCAAGGCGCACGTGTCGAAGCATCCACCGCGCAAGCCGGCCGAGCCGCCGGTGAAGATGCGGTTGTCGGGTCTCGAACCCTTCGTGCACGGGTGAACTTTCAGGGGGAAGTTCGTGAGCGGTTTTCCGGTCGATGATTTGAGCGAGCGGGTGATGAAAGTGGTCGCGGATGAAACAGGCTGGAACATTCTCGCCCTCGGTCTCGACAGCGACATCGAGAACGATCTCGGCTGCACCGGCGATCGTGCCCGCGAGCTTATGCTGAGGATGGAGCGCGAGTTCGGCATCGACATGACGCACGTGGATTTCAATCAGCACTTCGGCAACGACGCCTCGCGCGGTTGGCCGGTTGCGGTTGCGCTGGTGGTGGCGCTGCCGACCAGCGTGCTGGCGATGCATGTGATCGGCATGGTTTCGCGGGCCTTCGGCGTCGAGGGCTCGAGCTGGCTCGCGAGCAGCGGGTTCTTCGTGTCGGTCTATCTGGCGTGCGGCCTGATGTTCGCGGTGCTGAGCCGGCTGTTCGTCGATCGGCACGGCAGACGCTCGGGTCGAATTCCTGTGACCGTGCGCGATCTGATCGATGCGGCACGGACGAAACAGTGGCCCAACTTCGAACCAGGAGGACAGTCGCGATGAACGCCACGGTCGAGATCGATCAGGAATTGTTGGATCACGCCGTCAAAGTCACGGGCGGCAAGGACCGAAATAAGGTCGTCGAGCAAGCGCTCAACGAATTGATCCGGCGCCGTTCCAAAATCGAAGCACTGCTCGCTATGGCCGGAACGGTTCAGTTCCACGAAGGGTATGACTACAAGGCACTCAGGGCTGGGCGCGATGACGATTCTTGATACTTCGCTGGTCATTCCATTCTTCAACCGTGGCAGTGCGGCCCTCGCTGCACGTTTGGCGCTGGAGATCGGTGACCTCGATCTATTTCTCACGTCGATTACTCAACTCGAAGTCTTGCAAGGCGCTCGAGATGAAGCTGAGTGGCGGAAGATCGAAGTGTTCTTGGCGACGCAAGATATCATTCAGCCTGCTCCCATTGTCTGGGCTCAAGCGGCGCGCGCCTACTTCGATCTCCGCCGAGCCGGACATACGGTTCGCAGTCCATTGGATTGCGTGATTGCAGAAATCGCAATCAATCAGAACATGGTTCTGCTGCACAACGATCGTGATTTCGAGGCCATCGCTACGGTTCGGCCACTTGTTCAACGACGCATCGATCTGGAAGCGGTTTCCCAATGAGTTCCACCTCCACAGCCGCCACCGCGTTCATCAACATCGGCGAGCGCACGAACGTCACGGGCTCGGCGAAGTTCCGCAAGCTGATCGAGGCGGGCGACTATTCGGCAGCGCTCGCGATCGCACGCCAACAGGTCGAGAGCGGCGCGCAGATCATCGACATCAACATGGACGAGGGTCTGCTCGACAGCGAGAAGGCGATGACGACATTCCTCAACCTCGTCGCGTCCGAGCCCGACATTTCGCGCGTCCCCGTGATGATCGACTCGTCGAAGTGGAGCGTGATCGAGGCCGGCCTTAAGTGCGTGCAGGGCAAGGCGATCGTGAACTCGATCAGCCTCAAGGAGGGCGAGGAACAATTCCTCGCGCAGGCGCGCAAGGTTCGACGCTACGGTGCTGCCGTCGTCGTGATGGCGTTCGACGAGCAGGGACAGGCCGACACGGCCAATCGCAAGGTCGAGATCTGCGCGCGCGCTTACGAGCTGCTGACGACGCAAGTCGGCTTTCCGCCTGAGGACATCGTATTCGATCCGAACTGCTTCGCGGTCGCGACGGGAATTCCCGAACACAACAACTACGGTGTCGATTTCATCGAGGCGACGCGGCGGATCAAGCAGACGCTGCCGCACGCGCATGTGTCCGGCGGCATATCGAACCTGTCGTTCTCGTTTCGTGGCAACGAGACGGTGCGCGCGGCGATGCACTCGGTGTTTCTCTATCATGCGATCACGGCCGGTCTCGACATGGCGATCGTGAACGCCGGTGGTTTGCCGGTCTACGACGACATCGATGCGGAGTTGCGTGAGCTCTGCGAGGACGTGATCCTCAACCGGCGGGAGGACGGAACGGATCGTCTGCTCGCGGTGGCCGGCCGCTTCAAGGGAACGGCTGCCGTATCGAAGGAACAGGAGCACGCCTGGCGCAGCGGCACGGTGACGGAGCGCATCAAGCACGCGCTCGTGCACGGCATCACGGAGTTCATAGAGCAGGATACGGAGGAGGCGCGGCGCGCTTTCGACAAGCCGCTGCACGTGATCGAGGGCCCGCTGATGGCGGGCATGAACGTCGTCGGCGACCTGTTCGGCGCGGGCAAGATGTTCCTGCCGCAGGTCGTCAAGTCTGCGCGCGTGATGAAGCAGGCCGTCGCCTATCTGCAACCCTATCTCGAGGCGGAGAAGAAAGCGTCGGGGCTCGATCTGAAGCCGGCGGCCGGCAAGGTCATCATGGCAACGGTGAAAGGCGACGTGCACGACATCGGCAAGAACATCGTCGGCGTCGTGCTCCAGTGCAACAACTACGAGGTGATCGATCTCGGCGTGATGGTGCCGGCGGCGAAAATCCTCGAGGTGGCGAAGCGCGAGAAGGCCGATGTGATCGGGCTTTCGGGACTCATCACGCCCTCGCTCGACGAGATGTGCTTCGTCGCGGCCGAGATGGAGCGGCAAGGCTTTTCGGTGCCGTTGCTGATCGGCGGCGCGACGACGAGCCGTGTTCACACGGCGGTGAAGATCTCGCCCAACTACGCGAAGGGGCAGGCGATCTACGTCACGGACGCGAGCCGCGCGGTGGGTGTGGTCTCGACGCTGCTGTCTGAGAAGGACAGCAAGGGTTATGTCGATGCGATCCGCGCGGAATACGTGAAGGTGCGCGACGGCTATCTGCGCGGAGATTCCAAGAAGGTGCGCGTGGCTCTGCACGATGCGCGCGCGGCGCGGCACAAGATCGACTGGTCGAAGTTCACGCCTGTGGCGCCGAACTTCACCGGCACGAAGGCGCTGCTCGATTATCCGCTCGCCGAACTCGTGCCTTATATCGACTGGTCGCCGTTCTTCTCGACGTGGGAGTTGCGCGGGCGCTATCCCGCGATCCTCGACGACAAGATCGTCGGGGTCGAAGCGCGCAAGCTGCTCGCCGACGCACAGGCGATGCTGAAGCGCATCGTCGACGAACGCTGGTTGACGGCGAATGCTGTCGTAGGGTTCTGGCCGGCGAATGCTGTCGGCGACGACATCGACTTGTTCGCGCCCAATGAACCGTCGAAGCGCATCGCGAGGCTGCACACGCTGCGCCAGCAGATCGCACGTGATGCCAAGAGTGAGCGCGCGCAGACCGCACTCGCCGATTTCATCGCGCCCAAGGATAGCGGCGTGAAGGACTACATCGGCGCCTTCGCGGTTACGACGGGAATCGGCGAGGAAGAGGCGCTGGAGCGGTATCTCGCCAAGACCGACGACTACGGACGGATCATGCTGAAGGCGCTCGCCGACCGACTGGCGGAGGCATTTGCTGAGCGGCTGCACGAGCGGACGCGGCGGGAATACTGGGGGTATGCGAAGGACGAAGGACTTTCGCCGGACGACCTGATCGCGGAGAAGTATCAGGGCATCCGCCCCGCGCCTGGCTATCCAGCACAACCCGATCACACGGAGAAGGCAACGATCTTCCGCCTGCTCGACGCGGAGAAGGTGGCCGGAATCAAGCTGACGGAGAGCTTCGCGATGTGGCCCGGTGCGGCGGTGTCGGGCATCTACTTCGCTCACCCGGACGCGCACTATTTCGGTGTCGGCAAGGTCGAGGCCGATCAGGTCGCCGACTACGCCACGCGCAAGGGCTGGACGATCGAGGAATGCGAGCGGTGGTTGGCGCCCGTCCTCAACTACGAACCCAGTGCACGGCGAGCCGCGGCTTGATGACGGCGTTCAATCGGCTTGATAGCGTCTGCCTGTGCGAGAGTCGCAACGGGGCAGGGGGATGGCTATGCTGGGTCGGTTGGTGCTTTTGCTCATACAGTTGGCGGTCTGTTGGTTCTTCGGGCCGGAGATCGTGAAGAAGCTGCCGTCGTTCGGACCGCAGCTCACGATCTTCATGTACGCGTTGGTCTTCGCGATCCTGGCATGGCTGATCGGGGTGCTGGGCTCGATCGTGCTCAAGGACGTGGCGCAACCGTCGACGGGCAAGCTGACGTTCGCGCTGGTGGGCGGGCTGATCGGAGCTGCGATCACGCTGTTTCCCGACGTGACCCGCGCCATCGGGGGCTTCATCAAGGGGGTGCCGCTCACGGCCTATCCGCTGATCGGAGCGGTGCTGGGGTACACGATCAAGCGCTGATGTCGAGTGCTATGAACGAGAAAGACGCTACGGCCTCGACCGCAGCGTCTTTCCACTTTTCGGAATTCTCTCGCAGACCGCTTGATCTGCCGGAGGATACCGGATTGTACGGGGTCTCGTCAGATCATGCCGAACACCACGGCAGCAATGAACCCGAAAGACAGAAGCGCCATAGCCAAGTTGAGCCGCTGGGTCATCTGCTGGTTCGACTGCATATGAGCCTCCCTTGCCGGTGAACCGGCGCTGAGGATCCACGT
>CAZNMY010000062.1:0-35003 GCA_964574325.1 uncultured Devosia sp.
TGCTGTGTGCAGCCCTTTTTTCATTCGGGTTGCCGGCAGTGCCCGCCCCCGTTCGCTCTTGTGTCCTCGCGCAGCAAGTCTGCGGCGGGGACGCTGGTACTGCCCGACAATCCCGCCGAGTCGTAAAAGAACGGGCGGTCTGGCGGGTGTCCCGCCAGCGGGGTTTGGGGCTGGCCCCAATCGCGGCCTCGCCGCGAATGAATGTGCCCCGCGCCCACAGTAGACACGCCGTCCCCACCGCGCGAAAGTCCCACCCTCGAACCGCAACCGAGGTGCCTGATGCTTCCCAATGCCCCCTACGCCGATCTGCGCGAATTCATTGCCCGCGTCGAAGCCTTGGGCGCATTGCGTCGGGTGAAGGGGGCAGACCCGCATCTCGAGCTGGGCGCGATCACCGAGGTCGCGGCCGGCCGCGCCGATTGTCCCGCGCTGCTGTTCGAGGACCTGAAGGGCGCACCGAAAGGCTATCGCGTCCTCACCAACACCACGACCACGCCGCAGCGGGCAGCGCTCGCGCTGGGCCTCGATCCAAAGCTGTCGCCCCTCGATGCGTTGAAAGCCTGGAAAACGCGTCGCGGCACGCTGAAGCTGGAGGAGCCGCGCACGGTTTCCGAAGCGATGTGGCAGGAGAATACCGCCCGCGGTGCCGACGTCGATCTTGGTCGTTTTCCCGCGCCGCACTGGCACAAGGGCGATGGTGGCCCGTTCATCGGGGCGGGCTCGCTCGTCGTGATGCGCGATCCCGATACCGGCTGGGTCAACGCGTCGATCTACCGCCTGCAGGTGCACGGCAAGGATCGCATCACCATCCAGTTCGATCATCAGGGCCGCCACGGCGCGATCATCGCGCGGAAGTGGTGGGAACGCGGCAAGCCGTGCCCTGTCGCCGTTGTCAACGGCGCCGATCCTTCGCTGTTCATCGCCGGCTTCGAGTATCTGCCCGAGGGCGCCTCGGAATATTCGTTCGCCGGTGCGATCAAGGGCCAGCCCATCGACGTGATGCCGGGGCCGCTGACGGGCCTCCCCGTACCCGCGCGCGCCGAGATCATTCTGGAAGGCCACATGCACCCCGGCGAGACGCTGCCCGAAGGCCCGTTCGGCGAGTTCACCGGCTACTACGCATCGGAGAAGCGCCCCTCGCCGGCCATGCGCGTGGAGGCGATCCACTGGCGCACCGATCCGATCCTGCTGGGCTCGCCGCCGATGAAGCCGCCGCGCTTCCATTTCGGCCTGCCGTTCCGCGCCGCCAGCATGTGGAGCCAACTCGAGAACGACGGGATCACCGATGTCGTCGGCGCTTGGCAGCACGTCGCCCAGCTGATGACCGTGATCTCGCTGAAGCAGCGCTACGCCGGCCACGCCAAGCGCGCCGGTCTCATAGCTGCTGCCCAAAGCTACATGGCGCGGCTGATCGTGACCGTTGACGACGACGTCGATCCCTCGAACCTCGCCGACGTGATGTGGGCGATCACGACGCGTTCGGAGCCCTCGGAGCAGGTCGACATCATCAGGGGCGCGTGGTCGTCGGCGCTCGACCCGCGCATCGCGCCAGAGGCCCGCGCGAAGGGACAGACCTCGCATTCCAAGATGATCATAGATGCCTGCATTCCCTTCGGAATGCTGGAGACCTATCCCAGAACCTCCGCCATCAGCCTGGAAGAGGCTAAGGCGATCGAGGCCGAATGGGGCCGCGCGCTGGACAAGTGAGCATGGCAACGCGAAGTGACCTCGAAGTGTGTCGAGGCAGCGTGCAAGCGCGATGATCGACGAGTTCTGCACCGTGTCGGCTCGGCCCGACGATCGTTAACACCTAACCATCCCTCCGCATTCCCCTTTCGTTAACCGAACCCGTCATATCATTGATGCGGGGTAGAGTATGCGAGAGACGGGGACGTCATGGTGGCGAATGATGTGCGAGCGGCCTTGCGTCCGGCGAAGGGCATGTCCGGAATGCTCCCTCGCCTGCGCGAATGGCTGTACAGCGCGCCGGTCGTGATCTCGGCTGCCGCCACGTTGTTCTACCTCCACTTCATGATGCGCGGCTCTGTATCCTATGGCGGCCGCACCTACTTCACGCTTTTCGACGACGCGATGATCTCGATGAAGTTCGCCAAGACGCTGGCGTCCGGCGGGGGCTTCACGTGGAATCCGGGCGAGCCGCCGATCGAGGGGATCACCAATCCGCTCTGGACGGTGTGGATGGCGCTGCTGCATTTCATGCCGGTGCCGGAAGGCTATGTGGCGCTGCTCGTCGGCCTTTCGTCCGCAGCATGTCTGATCGGAACCGCCTTCGCGGCGCGTGAGCTGGCACGCCGGCTCGGCGCCACGGAGAATGTGTCGCTCTTCGCGATGGCCCTGGTCGCTTTCTATTATCCCCTCGCCTTCTGGTCGCTGCGCGGGATGGAGACGGGCGTTCTCGCCTGCCTGATGGCCTGGGCCATGGTGCTCGTGATCGATCAGCTCGATGCGCCGACGGACGAGCGCAACATCAAGCTCGCAGCGATTGCAGTGGCGCTCGTGTGGGTGCGCCAGGACGCGGTCGTTTTCATCACCACGCTTGCTGCCTTCACGTTCATCGTCGGGAGCGCGCGTTCGCGCAGGGCCGCCGTCGCGCTCGCCGGCGGAATGGCATTGGCGCTTGCCCTGTTGACGCTGTTCCGGTTGGGCTACTATGGCTCGGCGCTGCCCAACACCTATACGCTGAAGGTCACGGGTGTGACCCTGACGGAGCGGCTCGACCGTGGCTTCGCCTCGCTGTTCGCTGCGCAGATGCGCTCGCACTTCTTTGCCGTCGCGGTCGTGATCGTCTTGTCGATCCCCGTCCTGTTGCGAACGCCGGTGAAGCGGTGCGCGCTGCTGGGCTTGCCGCTCCTCGCCTTCCTTGCGCAGGCCGCCTACTCGGTTTACGTCGGCGGCGACGTCTGGGAGCTGATGGGCTACCCCAATCGCTATCTCGTCATCGCCATGCCGGGTCTGCTGGTGCTCGCCCTCGTGCTGATGACGATGCTCGGCAACGCCATTGCACGAATCCAGGCCGGGGGCCGCGCCGCCCAATGGCTCGAGCGCCTGCCTGTGGGGCTGCCACTGATCGGCAGGCTGGCTACGATCGGGCTCGTCGCCATGCTGCTGATGCAGACGACGATCGGCCACGCCTTGTCCGCCTTCCGCGATGGCCCCGCCTACGTGGACTACGACCGAGCGGCGACCCAGGTGGGATTGTGTCTGCGCAAGCACACGGCCCCCGACGCGCGCATCGCCTACACGTGGGCCGGCTCGATGCCTTACTATGCCGATCGCTTCGGCATCGACCTCTTGGGCAAGATGGATGCCTATATCGCCGCAGGGAAGCCGCAGATCGACTTCCAGCCGGGCCACAACAAGTGGAACTACGCCTACAGCATCGACGCCCACCGGCCCGACATCATCCTGCAGTTGTTCCGCGCCAAACCCGGGGACCACGACCTGATCGCCGGTCGCGGGTACACGCCGATGAAACGGAGCTGGCCGTGCCTTTCGAACACCTTCCTGACGCCGGAAGACGTGTTCGTCCGCGGCCGCTGATCTGCGATCGGACTTCCGCGAAAGGGGGCGCCGCCGTTATCTGAATGCGCCGCTGTCGGTGGTCGCGACGTACTCGGCGTCCTTCTGGTGCTCCCGCTCGAACTGCAGGAAGTCGTAGTAGCCGCAGCGGTTCTCACCGGGAAATTGCCGGCAGATGCCGGGGCGGGCCTCGTAGACGGTGCAACGCCGTTCCGTGGTATCGAAGAACCGGCAGATGCGCCCGAAATGCGGGTCGTCCTTGCGGCGCAGCACCTTGTCGTGACCGTGCGCCTTCTTCGTGAACTTGGTCTGCGCTTCGCCGACCGGCAGTCCGAAATGCTTGGCGAGCCGGGCGACGTCACGATCCGTGATGGCGATGACCGGATATGAGCAGCAGTAGCCCGGGCACTTGAGGCAATTGTATTTGGCCATGAGTGGCGGTCATTCCGTTCGTTGGGTGGAGATCGCGGCACCTGTATCGCTTCGAGTATCGCTTCGAGATCAACCGGGGGCGAAGGTGTGTCGGCTCTGCCACGAGGAGTAGAGGCGGGTGAGACCCGCTGAATGCAGCGATTCCGACCGGCCTGGCGATGCTCTAGCGCGGGGTGATGCCCGCCCGCAATAGCTTGCCGCCGAAATCGCCCAGGTCTTGCGGTCCGTTCACCCGCCACACTTTCTCCTATATGGTCTGGCGGTTGAGGCTGGCTGAAATGGCGCCCTCGAGTGAAAGCTTCGAGCGTCGGCCGTGGATGTCTGTGTGAGGATCGAGTGACCAATGACTGATGCCGCGCGCGTGGGCCCTGAAGGCGAGACGCCCGTCAACCCTTATAGCCTGCTCGAGGCCGTCAACAGCGCGAGCGACACGGCCAATACGGCTTGGCTCATTTTCCTCGGCATCATGGCGTATTTCACCATCGCGGTCGCCGGCGTCAGCCACAAGGACCTGCTGTTGGAGACGCCGGTTTCGCTGCCGATCATGCAGGTCCAGGTCCAGCAATCGCTGTTCTTCCAGTTCGCGCCCGTCATTCTCGTGCTGTTCCACGTCGGCGTCGTCTCCCAGCTCGTCCTGCTGTCACGCAAGACGCTGGAGTTCGACTACGCCGTGCGGTCCCTGGAAATGACCGACCGGCGCAATCATCCTCTGCGCCTCGAATTGCACAACTTCTTTTTCGTCCAGGCCGTGGCCGGCCCGCACAGAAGCCACGTGATGAGTGTGTTCCTGCACGGGATGTCGTGGCTGACGCTGGTCGTGTTGCCGGTTGTGATCCTGCTCTTCATCCAGTTGAGCTACCTGCCCTATCACGACATCGAGGTGACCTGGACGCACCGCATCTGTCTCGTGCTCGACATCGTGATGCTGGTTCTGATCGGCATTTTTCTGCTGCGCATCGAGGCCTCGTTCTTCTCCGCGTTCTGGCGCACGACCGTGTCGAGCCCCATCGCCTTCCTGCTGACGACCGGCGTGCTGCTTGCCGTCACGTTCTTCTCGTTCTTCGTGGCGACCGTCCCCGGCGAGAGCCTCGATCGGGTGACCCAGGCGCTGAGCCGGGCCGACCGCCGGCCGGAGGGTATGCGCGCCAGCACCGGCTTTGCCGTGCCGTTCGTGCGTGCCCGTGCCGACGGAACGCTGTGGGGACGTTTCCACCGCAACCTCGTGGTGACCGACCAGGACATCGTGCCCAAGCGCGCCTACGCCGCTGACGAAACCTCGATCTCGCTGCGTGGACGGGATTTGCGGTATGCGCGCCTGGACCGAAGCGACCTGCGCCGCGCCGACCTGACGGGAGCCGATCTGGAAGGCTCGAGCCTCGTCGGGACGGATCTCACGGAGGCGCGCATGGCGTGTGCCGACGTCAGCGAGCTGATCCTCAGCGAAGACCGCGAGAAGGCGCGCTGCGTCAAGGCGAGCCATGCCAACATGACGCGCGCTCGAATGACCGGCGCTCGCCTCGCCGGGATCGACATGACCAGCGCCCGCCTCGAAGAAGCGAACCTGGACGGTGCGGACCTGTCCTATGCGGTGGCGACCGGCGCGAACTTCTCCAATGCTCGTCTCGAGCGGGCCGACATGATCGGCGGCGTGCAGTTGCAGGGGGCCAATATGCTGGTCGCGCATCTGCAGGGCGCCAATATGTTCGGCGCGCTGATGCAAGGCGCCGACCTGTCGAGCGCCTCGCTGCAGGGCGCGATCCTCACCCACGCGCATCTGCAGGGCGCGATCCTGCGCGATACCGATCTGGAGGCCGCCGACCTGCAGTACGCGAATCTGCAGCGCGCCGACCTCTCCGGCGCCCGGGTGCGCGCCGCTGATTTGCGCGGGGCAACCGTCTGGCAGACGAGCCCGCCGGTCCGCGAAAGCCTGCCCCTCGCTGATCTGTCGGGTATCATCGCGCGGCCCGTCGACGCCGAGGAGGCCAAGATCATTCGTAGCTGGGTCGACAAGGTGGAAGAGGAGCGCGTGAAGCGTCAGGTGCTCGAAGCGCTCGACCCGTTGTTCAACAATGCCGAAAGCAGCCGCTGGGGCAACACCCCCGAACGCCAGATCTGGCAGTCGTACGCGACCATCACTCAAGCGGCCCCGCAGGAAACCTACGCCAAGGATCTGACCGACCACCTGACGACCCTGATGTGCAAGTCGCGCTACGGTAACGGATCGATCGCGGCCGGTGTCGCTCAACGCGCGCAAGGCGCGATGTTCCGTGGCAATCTTCCCGCGATCTACGAACGCCTCCGCAATCGCGATTGCCCTGCGACCGCGAATATGTCTCCACGCCTGATGCAGAGACTGGCTGCGACCGTGGATCAGGCCGCCGGCAACTAGTGTTCCGTCTCAGACATGCGCTTCCCATTGCGGCTAGGTTCCGAGCAAATGTCTGAGACAAGAGGAACACTGGCAACCCAATGTTTCTATTGTTGCTTTTGTCACTGACGCTTGGCGGGCCACTTTGCAGCAACCGAGGGCCAAGCGTCAGTGACGCAACAACAGACCATAATTCGACCAGTCGGATTCGCCTTCGCGATGAACTTGGCTGGTAAAGACGACGAGGACGATGCAATCATGGCCGCCTATGTGATCGCCGATATCGAGGTGAACGACGCAACCGCTTACGAGGAATACAAGAAGGGCGTGGCGGCGACCCTGACGAACTACGGCGGGCGTTTCGTCGTCCGCGGCGGTGCCGTCAAATCCTACGAGGGCGACTGGAACCCGTCGCGCGTCGTCGTGATCGAGTTCCCGGATATGGCCCGGCTCGATGCCTGGTATCTGTCGGCAGAGTACAAGCCCCTGCTCGACATGCGCCTCGCCGCCACCACCGGCCGCCTGATCGCCGTAGAAGGCGCGTGAACCAGCGCCGGCATCGGCATCGCGTCGGTCCGCATACTTTCGCGTAAAGGGTCGCACAAATGACTTGCGGCTGTCCCCGTTTTTATGTAGAACAATACAAGAACAATGGCCGGTCGGGCGCCTGTTGAGCGCGGTACAGGCGCCGTCGGCTGGTCGCGTTGTTCCCGACTTGGTTCCCGAGATGGGACCTCGAGCAGCCCGAGAAGTCGCGCCGTCCACGAAACACGTGGACAACACCACATCGGCCCGGCGGTGGTCCGCTTTGCCAGCTAAAGGTTGATGCAACGCGAGTCGGAATGCCCCGAAGGCAGCAAGTCCCGGCGCGCCATTCCCCGATGAACAGGAGCAAGCGATATGGCCGGATCAGTCAACAAAGTCATTCTGATCGGAAACGTCGGCAAGGACCCGGAAATCCGGACCACGCAGGACGGCCGTAAGTTCGCCAACCTCCGCATCGCCACCAGCGAGAGCTGGCGCGACAAGAACTCGGGCGAGCGCAAGGAAAAGACCGAGTGGCATTCCGTCGTCGTGTTCAACGACGCGCTCGCCAAGGTCGTTGAGCAGTATGTCCGGAAGGGCTCGAAGCTCTACATCGAGGGCCAGCTCCAGACCCGTAAATGGCAGGATCAGACCGGCGCAGACCGCTATTCGACCGAGGTCGTCCTGCAGGGCTTCAACGGCGTCCTGACGATGCTCGACACCCGTGGCGCGGGGGCAGGCGCCGGCGGCGGCATGGAAGAAATGGGCCAGGCCGACTACGGCGCGGGCGGCGGCGGCGGTTTCGGCGGCGGTTCGGATGGCGGCAGCTATGGCGCCGGCAAGGGCCGCGCGGCCGCTCCGGCAGCCCGTTCCGGCGGCGCCGCGGCAGCCCCCAAGAACTTCGACAAGAAGCTGGACGACGAGATCCCGTTCTGATCGCCCTGCGAGGCCGCCACTGCCGCCCGGCGCCGGTGCGCCGTAGCCAGAAGGTTCAGCTTTCCTCGAGCTGCACCTTCTAACCAAAGTGGCATGTCCTAACCAAAGTGGCATGTCCATTGCTCCCGCGAAACGAGGTTCGGGCCTGGCCCGATGTCTTGTTTCGTTTTGGAGCACCAGTGCATGTCGCCTAGGCTCAAATCCTGGCTGGGCAACCTCGGCCTGCTCGGCCTGTCGTTGTTCCTGACCCTCGCCGTGCTCGAGCATGTCGTTTTCCGCTACATCCTGGTGCCCGACGACCTCGTCGAGAACGTCACCATCAAGGGCGTTGTCCGGTACATGCCGAACACGCGCGCGACGTTCCGCCATCCTGACGGCCGCAGCTCTCTCGTCACCATCAACGCCGACGGCTGGAATTCGACGAAGCCCGAATATCAGACGGCCCGCACGCCCGGGAAGCGCCGCATCGCCGTGATCGGCGACAGCTACGTCCACGGTGCCTATGTCAACGTCGGCGAGGGTTTCCCCGAGTTGATGGAGCGCCAACTCAAGGCGCGCGGCGCCGACGTCGAGGTGTTCCGCTTCGGCATGGACGGCGCGCCGCTCAGCCAGTACCTGCACGTGCTCCGTCGCGAGGTCCTCACCTACAAACCCGACGTCGTGCTCGTGCCGCTGATCCACAACGACTTCGACGAGAGCTATCGTTTCCTCAAGACCCGCTATGCCTCCAGCTTCATGAAGCTCACGCGAGACGAGGACGGCGCCGTGAAAGAGGTGCCACCCGGCGAGTTCCGCTACGGCATCGCCGACAGCCTCCGCGGCTATCGCACGTTCCGCTACCTCTATTACGAGACCAACTTCTACCTCCACGCGAAGGGCTTCGTCAGCCGCTGGTTCTGGGGCGGAGACGAGCAGTGGTCGCCCGAGAACATCTCCTCGGCCGTCGACGTTCGCAAGATCGCCGACCATCAGGCCAACCGCTTCTTCACCCGCTATGTGATGTCGGAGATGAAGAAGCTGTCGATCGAGCACGGCTTCCGCCTCGCCTTCGTCATGGACGGCGTGCGCGAGGCTGTCTACGCGGGCAAGCCCGCGTCCAGCTACGAGGTCGGCATGTTGAATGCCATCGCTGCCGATGTCGCGCGCGAGTTGAGCCTGCCCTTCCTCGATCTCCAGGAGACCTTCGAGCGTGATTGGGCTCAGAACCGACGGCGCTTCGAATATGCCTACGACTGGCATTGGAACAGCCGTGCGAACGAGCTCGTGGCCGAAGCCGCCAACGGCCTGTTGACGGGCGACTCGCGAATCGGGCTTTCGGTTCCGCGTCGCGCCGCCGGCCTTCAACCCAAGCCCTGACGCGGACGTGTTCGATCATCCCCCGCCGCCATGCGACGATGCGCTGAGCGCATAGCGCATGGCGCCGGGGTGGAGCGCACGCCAACGACGCACTACAGTGCACAGTCCCGCAGGCGAACCGGCCGCGCGGGCCTGTGCATTTCCGTTGGCTGGCAGGTTGCGTTCCCGCGCATTCCCGCTGGGAGGGGCGACCGAGGCAACCATGCAAGACACCGATGCCGCGCGGGACGAATTGCGCCCGCCAGCCCCCTCGCTGTTCCAGCGCATCTTCATCAATCGCAACGTGCCGCTGCTCGCGCTGGCGCAGGCTTTGTCCAACACGCTGCAGACGATGGGCCTGACGACGACGCCGATCGCGGCGTTCGCCATGCTGGGGCCGGACAAGGCCCTGGCGACCTTGCCGCTGGTCTTCACGCATCTGGGGCTGATGTCGGGCACCGTGCCGGCCTCTCTGCTGATGGATCGGATCGGCCGGCGCGCGGGATTTTCGCTGGGCTCGCTGATCGGCATTGCCGCCGGCGCCGTCGGTGTGACCGCGGTATTCCAGCAGAGTTTCTGGATGCTGTGCCTGACCGCCTATCTGCAGGGCATCGCGATTTCGTTCGCGTGGTACTACCGGTTCGCAGCCGCCGACGCCGCCCCGCCGTCGATGCGGGCACGCGCCATATCGCTGGTGCTGTTCGGGGGCATCCTGTCGGGCCTCGTCGGAGCGGAGTCCGCGAAGTGGGCCAAGGACCTGCTGGCGCCCGTCACGTTTGCGGGCGTCTACGTCATGTTCTGCGTGGTCTGCGTCCTGAACCTGGGCCTGCTCGCCTTCCTCGACATTCCCAAACCCGTCAGGCAGGTGTCGGACGTACCGGCGCGCCCGATGCTGGAGATCATGAAGCAGCCCGCGTTCATCGTCGCCGTGCTTTCCTCGATGATGGGTTATGGCGTGATGACCACGCTGATGTCGGCGACGCCGCTCGCCATGATGGGCTGCGGATTCTCGTTCGAGCAAGGTGCGACAGTCATCCAGTTCCACTCGATCGCGATGTTCGCGCCGGCGCTGTTCACCGGTCATCTGATCGTCCGCTACGGCGTCCTGACCATCATCGCGATCGGCGCCGCGATCCTGATCGCCTGTGTTCTGGTTGCGATGGCCGGCATCAGCTTCCAGCACTTCATGTGGGCGAACATTCTCGTCGGCATCGGCTGGAACTTCTGCTTCATCGGCGGCAGCACGCTGCTGACGACGGTCTACCGCACCTCCGAGCGGGCCAAGACGCAAGCCGCGCATGACCTGCTGGAGTTCACGATGACGGCGATTACCGCCGGTCTTGCCGGCGTCATCCTGGCGCGAGCTGGGTGGAGCTTCGTCAATCTGCTGGCGCTGCCGATGATTGCGATCGTGCTGATCGCGGCCGGTTGGCTCTATATGCGCCAGGGCCACGTCGAGCTCACACCGATGAAGTCGTAGAACCCGGGGCTGGCGAAGGAGACGGGCGATCACGCGGTGGCGCGGGAGTGCTTGTTTTGCTACGTTTGCGGCTGATTTCGACGGGGAAACATCATGAACGTATTCCGCCACTACGATCAGGCCACGCTCGAGCTCGAGTATGACGGAGGCGCCCGCAATCCCGAGCTGAACGCGATGCGCGATGCGCGCGCCGCCAGGATCGATGCCGAGGCAGCCGAGGTCCGGGCGTCGGCGCCCGCGCATCTCGATGTCGTCTATGGCCCGCACCCCCGCGAGAAGATCGACGTCTTCACGGCGCGATCGGCGAACGCTCCCGTGCTCGCCTTCATCCATGGCGGCTACTGGCGGCAGCGCTCCAAGGACGAGTTCGCCTGGATGGCGCCCGCGTTCACGCGCTCCGGCGTCGCCTTCGCATCGATCGGCTATCCGCTGTGTCCGGAAGTGCGCATCGGCGACATCGTCGCTTCTGTCCGCCGCGCGCTCGTGCATCTGGCGAAGGAAGCCGTCGGCCTCGGCATCGACCCCGCCCGCATTCACGTCGGCGGCCATTCTGCCGGCGGTCACCTCGCCGCGATGATGGCGACGACGGATTTTTCCTCGGTGGTCGGCGTCCCCGAACCAGCGAAACACGAACTCGTGAAGAGCGCGACGTGCGTCAGCGGCCTCTACGATCTCGAGCCGCTGCGTCTGGTGAAGGTCAACCAGGACCTGCAGCTCACGGCGGCCGACGTAGTCCCGCTTTCGCCTATTCGCACGGCGCCTCAACCTCACGTCCGCATCGCTACGACCGTCGGCAGCGCCGAGGGCAACGAGTTCCTGCGCAACACCACCGAGCTGACGGCCGCATGGAAGGCGCGTGGCGCCAGCGTCACCGAGATCGCGGCACCGGGCCTCTACCACTTCAATGTCCTCGACGATATGGGCCGCGCCGGCCGCCCGATCCACGCTCACGTCATCAAGATGATTGCCGGGAGCTGAGGTCCTTTTGCGCGCTTCAAAAATTGATTGAAACGACGTCGTCGGAAGTTGTAGAGTTTGCTACAAGAGTTGGCTACAACTCCGACACCAATAATTTCCATTAGATCGATTGTTAACGTGGCCCCAGATCCAAATCAGTTGAAGCTTTCCCCTTCCCCGTTGGCGGGAGAGCCACTCGGCATCTATCTCGTGTTAGAAGGTGGTGGCGCTCGCGGCGTTGCCCACGTCGGTACCTACTGCGCGATAGCGGACACGGAACATCCGGACTCGCAAGCTATCTGGCCCAAGATCCAGATCAAAGGGGTTGCAGGTACCTCAGTCGGCGCGTTGGTGGCGGCGCTGATCGCCGTTGGCTACCAGCCCAAACAGATTATTAGCGAAGACGGCACCGTCGAGTTGGCTCAATTGCTGGGTGTCACCAGTTTCGATCAAGTGTTTCGCCGTAACGGTTTGCGTCACATATCCCGGGCTCGTGACTTTATGAATTCACTGAGGTGGAGAGCATTTTGGTCGATCTGGTTCATCTTTAAGTGCACGTCCTACTCGTTCATCGTCACAATGATCCTGTATGTGGCAATGATATTGGTCGGTCGATTAGCCGAAGTGCCGCACACGGACGCACCCAATTCGTTTCAGCTTACGCCAGGGGAAATTCTGGCAGTACTCCATAAAGATTGGCCGCTGATCGGAAGTGTTTGGCTCGCCGCCTTCATCGTCGCCTTCGCTCACGGAATCAAGACCCTTTTGAAGGGGCTTGTTCCCCTTAGCGACCTCGTCGGGCAACTGGATCGTGCTTTTTCAGTCAAGGTGATCGATCAACTTGAAGTTTTGCAGAAGGCTCGACCTGATCTTTTTGACCGGCTTAGGGTGCAAATCGAGGAAATTAGGCGGGACGGCGTGAGATTTAAGCACCTCGAGCACTTGGGACGACGACTGCGAATCGTCGCAGCAGACATCACTCGATTTAGGCTTGAGACATTCTCGCGCACTGAAACCCCAAACGTCAAAATCTCTGATGCCGTTGGTGCGTCTATAGCGATTCCTGTGATCTTCAAGAATTATCACATCAAAGGCAGATCTACCTATAACGACGGGGGGCTCGTAAGCCTCTTGCCGGCATGGGCCTTCGACAACCTTCACGAGGCAAACCCGGATGCTTGGGTGGTTGCCGTCGCCCTTTCTGACCCCGACACTCCCCCGCCCCCATCGATCCTCAGGCGGTGCTTCAGAACGTTGAGAATAGCAATTCCTCGCTTTATAAGGATCTGGTTTGACCGACAGATCGATCCTTTTCGCAACTTTGGTGGAACAATATCGACAACGCTTTACGGCCGCAGCAACATAGATCTTCGTCAACGCGAGCGCGTAGCGCCGATTCGAATTCAGACTCATCTGAAGACGCTCGATTTCGACAGGCTAAAGAGCCGTCCTACAACGCGACGCGCTCGTCGTTCCTCGAAACTAGCGGCAAGACTTTTTCTTGGAGAAATCTTCTGCAATGGTCCTTACCGCAACCACGAACTCTGTCGGATTGTCGCCGATACAATAGAGAGACTTCACCTTTCAGGAAAACTTCCGATAGGTGGGGTAGTGAGGGTGGCGTTGGCTCGGCCGCACGCGAACGGGGCGTTTTCGCGCATTGTCTACGCGAGGAAATTCTTCCGCTCAGGTGACTTTAGTGCTCCGCTGGCTCATGACAGAGTGCCGGACGACAGGATTTTGCTCCCCGCAGATACGACCGATGTCGGCTTGGCATTCAAGAAGGGAAGACCGACGATTGTTAGCGGAAATGCGATTGATCAAAACAAATTCGCCAGCTCGGAGGACTATTACCGGCAAGTCGCCAAGGAGAGTATAGCCATAGGGGAAAGGCCGGTTTGGCGATGGACGATCCCGGTTCACGAGCAAGTTTTTCGGGAAGATGAAACGGATCTTCGATCGCCGTTGATCAGGGAAGGCTGTCCCGTTTCGGCAGGCGGAGGAAGTAGCGCGAGGCTCGTGCTTTGCATCGAAAGCAACTTGGATCTCAAGCAATTCGCTTTGCTCGGCGAATCGCGCTATTTTTACGAAGTTCTATTCGCAGCAATTACATTCGAACGTATCATAAGGAATGCTGAAGATCTGAGTAAGCTGAACGTGGCAGCAATGGCCGATCTTGTTGCTCGCGAAAGTCGGCGAGGAGGCAGGCGATATTTTGGTGGGTTGCGGGGGGCCGCGCGCTCTTAACTATATCACGGAGAGTTGATCGCGCGCGCGTTAGGGGACTGGTAACTCTTTCGATCTAGCCTGCGTTAAATTGAAGCGAACGCTGGAGCTGTCAATGGGCGAAGCGGATTCAGCCAAACAGGTGGACCTGCTGGTGCGCGAACTGGTGGATCAAGCTGACTGCTGGCTGGCCAAGCAGCTGAAGAGAGCGGACGACGCGCAACTGGTGTTTTCTCGCGGTTCAAGTGATGAAGTAGGGTTTAGGTTGTCTGAACCATTACGTTCTGCTGCTCGTGAATCATACCGCCAACGTCTTGAGGAGATCGAGCGGTTGTTTTCGCAGGCGACAGACCTTACATCGCTCCGTGACGACGCCACGCGCCAGAGCGTTTTGAACAGTCTGAAGGAAGGGCATTAAGCGGCGATTTAGCTTCTTACGCTCACCCCTGCGGGTCGAGCGGTTCGGTGCCCTTGGGCTGGCCGTCGGAGGAGAACGTCAATTTCTCGACCTTGGCTTCCGCCTGCTTCAACAGCCGGTCGCAATGCTCCCGCAATGCCGAGCCGCGCTCGTAGATCGCGATCGATTCCTCGAGTTCCACGTCGCCGCGCTCCAGCCGCGCCACGATCGTCTCGAGTTCTTTCAGCGAGCGCTCGAAGCTCATCTCTTTGATGTCGGCGTGTTTGCCGCCAGCCCGCGGCGCGCTCGGAGGTGTCATCGTCATATCGGCATCCCACTCTGAGTCTCGGTCTTGGGTACAATTCTTCCGGCCGGCACTTGCCGGACGAGGCCTCGTTCGGTGCGATCCGGCCACTGGCCGCAGCGCCGAACCAGCTAAGTCATCGCGGTCCGCTTCAGTGCGCGGACCTACTACTTCAGGCCCGCAGGGCCGAGACCGCGATTGCGGTCCGCCGCCAGTGCGCCGCACTTTTGCATCGAGTGGGCCGCACTGAGAATCAAGCCCCCATCAGTTTCGTCACGTGCACGGCCGCGGATCGCGCCAGTGCGTTGAGGTCGTACCCGCCTTCGAGCATCGACACCAGCCGCCCGCCGGCGTGTTGCTGTGCAACTTTCATGAGCGCTTCCGTCGCCCATCCGAAATCCGGCTCGACCAGACGAAGGCTCGCGAGCGGATCGTCCACGTGAGCGTCGAATCCGGCCGAGATCAGCACCAGATCGGGGGCGAAATCGTGGAGCGCGGGCAGGATGCGCGATTCGAATGCATCTCGGAACTGCTCGCCGCCGTCGTTGGGCCTGAGGGGCGCGTTCCAGATGTTGCCGGCGCCACGCTCCGACAAAGCGCCGGTGCCCGGATAGAGCGGCATCTGGTGCGTGGACGCGTAGAACAAGTCCTTGTCGGACCAGAAGATATCCTGGGTGCCGTTACCGTGGTGGACGTCGAAGTCGATGACGGCGATGCGTTCCGCGCCGAACTTCGCGCGCGCATAGAGCCCGGCGACCGCGATGCTGTTGAACAGGCAGAACCCCATCGGCCGCCGCATTTCGGCGTGATGCCCCGGCGGTCGAACCTGACAGAATACGTTGCGCACGCCCGAGTCCTTGTCCATCACCACGTCGACCGCGCGCAGCCCCGCGCCGACTGCACGCAGCGCAGCCTCCCAAGTCCCTTCGGACATGACCGTATCGCCATCGACGTGAACCGACTGCCCCGGGCCGGGCCGTGCGTCCTTCAGGGCGTCGATCAGCTCCCGTGGATGCGCCAGCGCGATCTGCTCCTCGACGTCGTCGCGCAGCGGCGCTTCTTCGCGCAGGAGCATCGTGAACTCCTTGCGCTCCAGTGCTTTCGTCACCGCGCGCATACGGTCTGGCCGCTCTGGATGCCCCGGCCCGGTGTCGTGGTTGACGAAGCAGGAATGGGTGATGAGCAAAGTGGACATGGGGCCGTGCCTGTGGAAAGCCGCGTCGATCCGATACACCGACTATTAAGCGGGAAAGACCTGCAGCGCCAAGGGGCTCTCTCCCGGTTCGGCCCATCGTGCCGAGCGGCCGGAACGGCTTGCCTTGTGCCCGCCATTCTGTCAGAGCGGGAATACGCCGACGGGCTCGGGCACGAAGTGGGGCCGCGTGACGAACTATTCCTTGGCTCCGGCGTCTCGCGCCGCGCTCGGCGCTCTTCTCTGGCTTCTGCACGGGTTGCAGCCATTGTCCGCCGCCGAACATTCGACGATCAGATCCGACGAGACCGTGGTGTTGATGCCCGCTGCGGCGCATCTCGACCCCGGCGGCGCCCAATGGGTCGTGCAGCTTCATGCCTGGGTCTACCGCCACCCCGACAGCCGCTTGCGGAGAGCAGCACTCGCCCGTCTGTTGAAGCTGCGGTACGGCCTCGAGGTGACGCCGGCCAGCGCGCGCTTCTTCGATCCGCGCATCAATCTGCTGCTGGCCGACAACAAGCGCGGCCGCACCGTCGTCGTCGACATCGCGAGCACGCGGGCCACGCTGACGCCGACCGGCGCCAACGGCCACGCCCGCGGCGAGGTGCGCTTGCCCGTCACGCCGGCGGATCGGGGCGTCGTCGCGGTTCCGGCACGCCTCACAGCCCGTGTGATCTTTCCGCCCGGCGATACCCGCCGGATCGAGACAAGCGTGGAGCTGATCGACAGGACCGGCCTTAGCGTGATCTCCGACATCGACGACACCGTGAAAGTCACTCACGTGCGCGAGCCGTGCCGCATGTGGGAATCGACATTGTACAAGCCGTTCGAGCCGGTCGCGGGAATGGCCGATGCGTATCGTCGTCTCGCCGCGCGTGGAGCGGCCTTCCACTACGTCTCGTCGAGCCCCTGGCATTTGTCCGAGCCACTGCTCGAGTTCCTGCGCGCCGACGGTTTTCCGCTGACGACGTTGACCCTGAAGCACATGCGCCTGAAGGACCGCACGCTGCTCGATATCGCGAGGCCGGGACGCGAGACGAAGCCGCCGCAGATCGCTGCCATTCTCGCGCGCTTCCCAGAACGTCGGTTCGTGCTGATCGGCGACAGCGGCGAGGATGATCCGGAGATCTATGCCGAGGCGCTCCGCCGCTCGCCCGGGCAGATCGAACGCATCCTCATTCGCAACGTCACCAACGTGCGCCGTGACGATCCTCGTTTCACCAGGACCTTCACCGGCATCGATGCCGCGCGCTGGGCGCTGTTCGACGATCCCCGAGCGATCGGCGGCCCTTGAGAGAGACAGGCGTCAACCGACGCTCCCACCCGAGTGCGCTGCTTTCACCAATCCCGCTCACGGCGTCATGGCCCGACTTGGTCGGGCCATCCACGACACCTCGATTGCAGTCGCGACCCCTTACTTCTTCTCCACCGGCGCGACGTCCTTCACGGCTCCGCGCCAGCCATTGGCGGTGACATCGAAGACGATGCCCTCGGGCGTCTTGTACTTGACCTCGTAGAACACATTCGGGTTCTTCTCGAACCGGCCCGTCATCCAGCTTCCGCCGGCCTTCTTGATCGCTTCGTCGGTGGCCTTGGTGTCGTCCACCCACATGCCGAAGTGGATGATGCCCTCGAAGTCCGGCTGGTCCTCGAATCCCGGCGTCGGCTCCTCGCCGAAATCGAGCAGCGCCACGTTCATCACGCCGTCGGTCATGTAGACGCCACGCTGCGCGCTTCCCGCGCGCGTCATGCCGAAAGCTTCCTCGAAAAACTTCGCGGCCTTCTCCGGGTTCTTCACCGCGATGGCGATGTGGCGGAGCTTTGCAGGCGCTGAGGCGGTCATGATATTTTCCTCCGACTTCCGACTGACTTCCGACTTCCGACTTCTCCTCGCTCACTTCTCCTGCAGCCCCGCTGCGCGAACCACATCGCCCCACAACCTGGCGTCCGCGGCGATCTCCTTGGCGAACTCTCCAGGTGTGTTGCCGCTGGGCGTCACGCCGAGCGCTGCGAGCCTCTCGGCGACTTTCGGATCCTTCACGGCCTTCGCAACTTCGCTCGCGAGCCGGTCGATGATCGCCTTGGGCGTGGCCGCAGGTGCGGCGATACCGTTCCACGTCGTCACCACGAAATCGGCAAAGCCGCTCTCGATCATCGTCGGCAGCTCCGGCATCTGCGGGATGCGCTTGGCCGACGTGACCGCGAGCGCGCGGACGGTCCCGGCAGACGCCTGCTGCACCACGTCGGACGCGTTCATGAATGCCATCGGGATGTGGCCGGCGACGACGTTGTTCATCGGCTCCGCTCCGCCTCGCAGATGCACGGCCGCGACTTCGAGCTTCACGCGCTGCAGGAAGAGGACCATGGTGAGGTTCATATGGCTGCCCTGGCCGCCCGAGGCATAAGTCGTCTTGTCCTGCGCCTTGATCCAGGTGACGAGATCCGCGGGCGTCTTCGCCGGCACCTTCGGATTGACCGCCAGGATATAGCCGTTGAACCCGATGTTCGAGATCGGCGCGAAGTCCGCTATCGGATTGTATTTCACCTTCGTCATCGCGGGAAGGATAGCCGCTTGCGGCAGCGGGTAGGTCAGCAGCGTATAGCCGTCGGGCGCTGCTGTCTTGACCGCCTCCATGGCGATGGCGCCGCTGGCCCCGGAGCGGTTCTCGACCACGAACTGCTGATTGAACGCCTCCGACAGCTTGGCGGAGATCAGCCGGGAGATCGCATCGGTGTTGCCGCCCGCTGCGTAAGGCACGATCACTTTCACCGCGCGGTCGGGGTAGGTCTGCGCGGACGCCGACGAGGCAGCGGCCAAAGCTGTGAGCACGACGATGCTCCGGTATGTGATACGAGCGGTACCCACTTCCAACCTCCTGCGGATTTCAGCTTGATCGGCTTCACCTGACCGGTCGAGGATGCAACGGAAGCCCCTCGCGCCACAAGCCGCGCGATGCGGCGATGCAATGCTTGTCGAGGAGAGGGCTATGGCGGATTTGCGTGGCAGGGGACCCGGCGGCCTCAATCTGTTGAGCGCCAGCGAGGCATCGGCCCTTCTCGAAGGCGGCATGGCATCCTCCGCCGACCTGGTATCCGATTGCCTCGCGCGGATCGATGCACGCGAGCCCTCCGTTCACGCCTGGTGCCACATCGATCGGGAAGCAGCTATGCTGCAGGCCCGCGCCCGGGACGCCGAGCCCCGCCGAGGCCCCCTCCACGGTGTGCCCGTCGGCATCAAGGACATCTTCGACACCTACGACATGCCGACGGCCTACGGCTCGGACATCTATCGCGGGCATCGACCGCATGCCGACACGGCAGCCGTCGGTCTGTTGCGGATGGCCGGCGCGGTGATTCTCGGCAAATGCGTTACGACCGAGTTCGCGAGCCCCGTACCTGAAAAGACGCGCAATCCGCATGATCCCAAGCGCAGCCCCGGCGTGTCGTCGAGCGGATCGGCCGCTGCCGTCGCGGACTACCATGTACCGCTGTCGTTGGGCTCGCAGACGGGGGGATCGACGATACTGCCGGCTTCGTTCTGCGGCGTCGTCGGATACAAGGCGAGCCTCACCGGCATCGACCGCGGCGGCATCCGGCACCTGCGGCCGACGCTCGACACGATGGGCCTTTTCGCACGCACGCTCGACGACATCGCGTTGCTCCGCGCGTGCCTCGTCGGCTATACGCCGCCCGCTTCCGTCACGCGCATCGATGGCGCACCACGAATCGGCGTGTGCCGCTCGACCAATTGGGAGCAGGCCGAGCCTGCGTCCAAGACTGCGGTTGAAAGCGCCGCTGCCGCGCTCGCGAAGGCCGGCGCCGTGATCGTCGACGCCGAGATGCCGCCGGTGTTCCAGGGCATCGAAGACAGCTTCCGCGTCATCTCGACAGCCGAAGGCACGCGCGCGCTTGGCGCCGAAATGGCCCAACATCTCGACCGGATGAACCACTACATCCGGAACTCTCATGCGCAGGCGATGCGCAACGATCATGCGACGGTCGACAAGGGTCACCAGCACGCCCTCGCTTGCCGGCGCGCGCTGGCCGAGATCTTCACGCGCTGCGACGTGCTGATCACGCCGGCCGCTGTCGGCGAAGCCGTAGCCGATCTCACCTCGGTCTCGAACTCCGCGTTCAATCGCATCTGGACGCTGATGCACGGCCCCGCGCTGTCGCTGCCCGCCTACTCGGGTCCAGCCGGCATGCCCGTCGGCCTGCAAGTCGTCGGCCCCACCGGCAGCGACGACCGAACGATCGCGCTTTCGCGGTGGATCGACGAGCGGCTCACGGCTTAGGACGCCTGCCGGCCTTGGCCGACGTGAGCCGCCGACGCGCGATCCGCCCTTTTTCTGGCGCCAGATCGATGACCGAAACCCTTCGGCCATCGGGAAACTTGGCCACCAGTTGCAGCTCGGCGCCAATGGCGGCCACGTAGTTGCGCAACGTCGAGATACGCATATCCTTCTGGCGCGACTCTATTCGTGAGACCGCTTCCTGACCGACTTGCATCGTTTCGGCGACCGCCTCTTGCGTCTTGGCAAAAGTCTCGCGCAGATCGCGCAAGCTCATTTCTACTGCGATGAGCTTATCCGCGCGCTTCTCGACGTTTCTGCGTCGGTCTGGTGGAAGATTGGCCATCATCTTCTTGAGCGAGACCGTCATTTGCCTCTGCCTTTCTGCTTGCCTTGAATTTGTTCGAGGTGTGATGTGAACCGGGCGTCGGCCGTTCTGATCAGCTCTTCATAGAACCGCCTCTGATCGGCTCCCGTCTTGTTGCCCGCTGCCAATAGTATCGCTTTACGCTTTGGGTCGAACGCGAAGGCCACGCGCCATTGCCCCTTGTCTACTTTGAAGCGCAGCTCTTTCATGTTCGCATGTTGCGACCCGTTGAGGGTATCGCAGCGCGGGCGTCCCAACTGAGGTCCGAACTCGGCGAGCACGAGCGCATGTGCCAGCAACTCGTTCGCGACCTTGGAGGGCAAATTCGCCACCTCCACAGCGAACCCGGCATCGAAAGCGACATCCCAGGTCATCAGATTATATATGTACTAAACGGCATATGTATTCAAGAGCATTGTGAATGCCTTTTCGTGCCCACCCTGCACCAGCGTCCGCATCACAGGTCCAGCGTGCTCGGCCAGAACAGCTCCTCGAGCTTCACCGGCTCTTTGACCAGCCCCTGCTCGTGGTTCGACGCGACGATCGTGTCGAGCACCTTCTTCGAAGCCTTGAACCCGTAAGCCAGCGGATCGGCATCGATCGCCGCCTTGAAGCCCGCGCCGAGTGCGTCGCTACCGGCCTTTGCCGTTACGCCCGCGCCGATCGCGCCGGTTGCGAGATAGGGCTCGAGCGACGCCATCATCTGCGCGGTTCCCATCTCCTTGGCTGCGACGAACGCCTTGTAGAGATTGAGCGCGATCCACGGATGCTGCTCGAGCAACGCGCGGCGCACGACGACGCAATGATTGATCGGATAGATGCCCGTTTTCTTGAAGAGACGCTGGCCCTCTGCGAGCTGATCGGGGAACAGCCGGCGCACCTTACCCGATCCGATCAGGTCGATACGGCTGCGGTCGACGAGGTTCTTGTCGGTGAGATAAATCAAGGTCGCGTCGAGCTCGTTCTTCATCAGCATTTCGCCGATGTTGGTCGACTGCGGGATGCGGTTCACGGTGACGCCGGGCGGCGCCGTGAAGCCGGTCGCGCCGCCGTGGCTGACTTCGGGCGTCCGCTCCATGAACCACTCGATGTCCGACGGCTTGACGCCGAACTCGTGCTGCAGCGCCCACCGCGACCACACGGCCGCTGTCTGCTGGTACTCCGGCACGCCGACGCGCTTGCCCTTGAGGTCGGCCGGCTTCTCGATCCCGGCGTCGACGCGGACGAGCGCGCGCGTGTGGAAGAACTCCCGCGTCGTGAAGATCGGCAGCCCCGCCCATGTCCTGTCACCGCGCGACGTGGCGATGATGAGCGAGGACATCGACATTTCAGAGACGTCGAACTCCTGGTATTTGAGCTGCCGCCAGAACATCTCGGAGGGGTGCACGCCCGTCGGGATCAGCCGCAGTCCCTGCGCCTCGACACGGCCTTCCAGCAGCGGCTTCGTGCGTTCGTTGATGGACAGCACGACAGAAAGGTCGAGCGCGGGACGAGCCATGGATTTCCTCCGGAAGAACGCCTGTCGGTTCTCAGTTCCCGCCAGTAGAGCAAATCCGTAGCCGGTTGGGGAAGCGCGTAATGACAAATGACCATCGCTGCCGATGATCCTGGTTCGGCATTCTGACTGGAGACGCCCCGCGCCGGACGGTAAGCTCCGTCGATCGCCCCTGAAACTCGCCCCAACCATCGACTGGACGACACCATGCCCGATGCCCCGATCACGATGGCCATCGACCGCTACGACCGGCTGATGCCGTTTCACGACCGCACGGTCAAGCTGCCGCCGGGGCTCGACCTCGACGTGCTTCAGGTCGGGCAGGAGCAGGCGCAGCGCGAAGGCGCACACCGCCATGAGCGGATGCTGCGGGATCGCGAATTCGATGTCGCCGAGGTGTCGCTGTCGTCCTACGTCGCCGCCTGCGCCCGCGACTTGCCGTTCACTGCGATCCCGGTATTTCCCAGGCGGTTGTTCAGCCTCGGCCAGATCTTCGTACATCGCGAGAGCGCCATCACGCATCCGCGCGAGTTGGCCGGCCGTCGGATCGGATTGCAGTCGTTCCAGACGACGCTCGCAGTCCTCGCGAAGGGGGACATGGCCAGCGAATACGGCCTGCCGCTGAAGGACGTGACGTGGGTGATGCGCGACGGCGAAACGGTCGAGGTGAAACTGCCGGCCGGTTACGTTGCGGAGCGGCTGGCGCAAGGCACCAGCCTGATCGAAGCCCTGGCGACGAAGCAGCTCGACGCGATCTTCTATTCGCGCACGCCCTGGCGCGATCCCGATCCATCGCTCCCCATCCGCAGGCTTTTCGCAGATCCGCAAGCCGAGGAGCGCAGCTACTTCGCGCGCAACGGCTACTGGCCGATCATGCATATCGTGGCGATGAAGCGGGACGTTGCCGCGCGGCGGCCCGAGCTTCCGATGCAACTCGTCGAGGCCTTCCGCAGCGCTGCCGAAATCGCAGATGCCTACGCCGACGATCCCGGCTGGTCGCGCTTCGCATGGATCAAGTACGCCCGCGAGCGCGAAACGGAAGCGCTAACGTCGAAGCTCTGGCCGCTGGGCGTCTCGGCGAACCGCGCCAACCTCGAACGCTTCATCGGCTATTCGCTGGACCAAGGCATCATCGACCGCCGTCTCGAGGTCGAGGAACTGTTCCATGCTTCTGTCCACGCCACCTGAACATCACGCGGAGCGTCGTGCCGCCGTCGCCGCTTCGTCGACTTTCCACGCGGTGCCATCGCGCTTGACGACGACCTTGTAGATCGCGGCAGCCCCCGCGGGCGTGACATAGCCCTCCGCCACATCGGCGAGCACGAGCGAAGGATCGCGCTTCGTCGGATCGCCCCAGCCGCCGCCGCCGGGGGTTTCGAGCCGGAATACATCGCCGGTCTTCAGCGGATAGTCGGCATAGCGCGTCGGCAACTGCTTCTCGCCATCGGTGCCTGGATTGATGCGGATGTCGCCGACGCGGCCCGTGCCGCCGCCCGCGAGCCCTTGCGCGGGGATCACGTGCTTGGCCGACCTGATCGAGAAGCGCGCCTCCGCCAGGTTTTCGTACTCGCGCACGACGCCGAGGCCGCCGCGATAGGCGCCGGGGCCCCCCGAATCCGGGATCAGCTCGAAGCGCTTGAGCCGCGTCGGGAACTCGCTTTCGATGATCTCGATCGGCGCGATCTTGGCGTTGGACTGGTTCACGTTGGTGCCCGACATGCCGTCACGGCCCGAGCGTCCGCCAGCGCCCCCGCCGACGATCTCGTACTGCACATAGCCCTTGCCCGACGTCGTCGAGCGCCCACCGATGATGATCGAGCGCGACGAGCAACCGTCCGCCCGCGCCCGCGACGGCACCAGCGAGCCGAGCGCCTCGAAGCTGCCGTCGACCACGGCGTGGATCGTCGGATTGTAGGTGTTGACCGGCGCGGGAAACACCGGATCGCAGATCGACGCGCGCCGCACCACGATGTCGATCGCGCGCAGCACGCCGGCGTTGATCGAGATGTGCGGGTCGATCAGCGAGATCACGCAGAATGCGGCTGCAGCGTGCGCGAGCGGCGGCCGGATGTTCGCCGGCCCCTTCGTCTGGTCGGCGCTGCCGGTGAAGTCGAACATGATGCGGTCGCCGCGCTTCTCGACCACGACGTGGACACGGACGGGTTTACCCAGCTCCACGCCGTCGTCGTCGATGAACCGTTCCGCCTCGTAGCGCCCGTCAGCCCACTCCGAGATCGCGCCGCGGATCTTCGCTTCCGACAACGCCATCAGTTCGCGGCCCGCGGCCTCGAGCTTCTCGATGCCCATCTTGGTCGCAAGCTCCGCGAGACGCTTCTCGCCGAGCCGCCCCGCGCCGAGCTGCCCGCGGATGTCGCCCAGTACCAGTTCCGGTGTGCGCGAGTTCGCCGCGATGATCCGCTCGACGTCGCCGTAGGGCTCGAAACCGCGCTGATACCGCACCGCCGGCAGATGCAGGCCCTCGTTGTAGGTCTCTCGCGCGCTCCCCGAACAAGAGCCCGGTACGGGGCCGCCGATGTCGCTCTTGTGCGCGATCGACGCGCAGAACCCGATGTGCCGCCCCTCGTGGAACGCCGCCGTCAGCACGGCCATGTCGGGCGCATGTGGACTGCCGCCGTCGTAGGGGTGATTGATCAGGAACGCATCGCCCTCGCGGATGTCGCCGCCGTAAGCCGAGATTATCGCGCGGCAGCACGCCGGAAACGCGCCCAGATGCAGCGGCAGCACCACGTGCTGCGCGATCACGTCGCCGTCCCTGTCGATCAACGCGCACGACGCATCCTGGCTCTCCCGGATGATCGTCGAGTACCCCGTCCGGAACAGCGAGTTCTGCATCTCCCGGACGATCCCCGACAGCGACGCACGCGCCACCTCGATGTCGACGGCGGAGATGGGACGGAAGGGCGTGGTATTCTCAGGCATGTCGTTCACCTAATCCAACATCGCGACGGCGCGCGTCCAGGCGCCGGATGCGCCTTTGATCTTGCAGGGGAAGCACGACACCCAGAAGCCGGTCGCGGGTAGCTGCTCCAGATGCATGAGCTTTTCCATGTGGCAGTAGGGGATGTCGATGCCGGCGAAATGACCTTCCCAGATGATCGCCGGGTCCTTCGTCTTCTCCCACTGTTTCGCCATGTGGAAGAACGGCACGTCCCAGCCCCACGCGTCGATGCCGGTGACGCGCACGCCGCGGCTCGTCAGCCACAGCGTCGCCTCCCGCCCCATGCCGATGCCGGCCGTCATGTATTCCGGCGTGCCGTAGCACTCGCTCGCTCGCGTGTTGACGAGCACGATGTCGAGCGGCTGCAAGTCGTGACCGATGCGCGCCAGCTCCGCTTCGACCTCGGCCGGCGTGACGACGTGGCCGTCGGGGAGCTTGCGAAAATCGAGCTTCACGCCGGGGCGGAAGCACCAGTCGAGCGGCACCTCGTCGATCGTCATCATCCGCCGGCCCTCGCGGTCGACGGAGTGATAGTGATACGGCGCATCGAGATGCGTGCCGTTGTGGGTGACGAGGTCGATGCGCTCCCACGCCCAGCCTTCGCCGCCCGGCAGATCGGAAACCTTCAGTCCCGGAAAGAAGCTGCACACCATCTCGGCGTTGTCCGCGCCCGACTTGTACTCGATCTTCGGGCGCATCACTTCCGGATCGACGACGGTTTCGTTGTCCATCGTCATGGATATGTCGATGATCCGGGAAGGCAGCTTCATCGTGGGCTCCTTGTTCTCTCTGGCATGAAAGGGCAGGGGAATGTCTACTGCGACTTGATGTTGGCGGCGCGTACGACCTTGCCCCACTTCTCGATCTCGGCGGCCATGAAGCGGCCGAGATCGTCCGGCGCCATCGGCGACACCTCCGCGCCTTCCTTCTCGAACTGCTCCTTGGCCTTGGCCGAGGCCAGCACCGCGCCGATCTCCTTGTTGAGCTTGTCGAGAATCGGCTTCGGCGTTCCGCCGACGGCGACGATCGCCCACCAGTTCGCCGCCTCGTAGCCGGGTACGCCCGCCTCCGCGATCGTCGGCACGTCCGGCAGCACCGGTATGCGCTTCTTGTCGGTGACGCCGATGATGCGCAGCTTGCCGGACTTGCCGTGCCCGATGAGCTGGCCGGGTGCGCTGATCACGCCCTGTGCGTGCCCGCCGAGCACCTCGATGATCGCCGGGCCGCTGCCCTTGTAGGAGACGTGCACGATGTCCGCGCCGGCCATCTGCGAGAACAGCGCCGACGTCAGATGAACGAAGCTGCCTGCACCCGAGTTGCCCATGTGGACCTTGCCGGGGTTGGCCTTCGCATAGGCGATGAACTCTTTCACGTTCGTCGCGGGCAACCCCGGATTGATGGCGAGCACGTAGCCGCCGCGGGCGAGCAGCGACACCGGCGCGAACGCCTTGGCGGGATCGTACTTGAGCTTGTAGACATGCGGATGCAGCGCGTTCGCGATCGTCGCCAGCATCAGAGTATAGCCGTCGGGCTGTGCGTTCGCGACGAGCTCGGCAGCAATGGTGCCGCCGGCGCCGGGGCGGTTTTCCACGATGACCTGTTTGCCGATCTGCTCCGTCAGTTGGCCCGCGATCATGCGGCCGACGAGGTCGGAGCCGCCGCCCGGTGCAAAACCAAGGACGAGGCGCAATGGCCGCGCCGGGAAGTCCTGTGCTGACGCGCTGGCTGCGAACAAAGCGAGGAAAGCTGCGGTGAATGCTACGCGCCTAGATCTCAGAAGTCCGGTAGTTCTGCCCATCTGAATTTCCTCCAGTTCTTGTTGCCGACGGCCGACGGGGAATGGCGGTTGCCGTGCTAGTAGAGCGCTTTCCGCGTAGGTTGGGTCAAGGGCCGCTCCTTCGGCGGGCCGCGGCCCAACAATTCTCGGTATTCCTTGCGAATGTTGGGCCTCGCAGTGCTCGACCCAACCTACGAATCTGCGACCCAAATCAAGCGAAATGCGCTCTAACTCGTTACGATCAGGTTCTTGAACGGATCGACTTTGGCGACCTGCCCGGGCTCGATCACGATCGTACAGTCGTACTGTTCGATGATCGCCGGCCCTTCGATCTCGTGGCCGACATCGAGGCGCTCGCGCTGGTAGATCGCGCAGTCGTGCATTGCGCCGTCGAAGCGGACCGGCCGGCGCTCGCGAAGGGCTGCCGAAAGTGGCGTGCCCTGCCGCTCGAACCGCCGCGTCTCGACGGGCGGCACCTTGCCCACCGACTGCACCCGCCACGACACGATCTCGACCACTTCGTCGGGCGCGGCGTGACCGAACTGCTGGCGATGGATGTCGTCGAATTTCTGGCGCAATCCCGCGAGATCCCCGGCCCCCGTGATCTCGTCGCACGGCACCGTGATCTCGTAGCCCTGGCCCGCATAGCGCATGTCGAGCGCGCGCTGTATCCGAACTTGATCCGTCGAAAAACCTTCCTCGGCGAGTTCTGCCGCCGCTTTTCCCGAGAGCCGCCGGAACACCGCATCGACCTCGGCGGGATCGGCGCTGGCGAGGCGCGTCAGCCGCGACTGGATGTAGTCGTGCTTCACGTCCGACATCAGCAGCCCGATCGCGGAGAAAACGCCGGGATAGAGGGGGATGACGAGCCCCGCCATCTTGAGGCTCGCCGCGATCGCTCCTGAATGGATCGGACCGGCGCCGCCGAATGGCAGCAGCATGAACTCCCGCAGGTCGTGCCCGCGAATGGTGGAGATCGCCTTGATCGCCTCCTCCATTTTCACGTCGATGATGCGCACGATCCCTTCCGCGGCTTCCATCACGTCGATGCCGAGCGGCTTCGCCACGGCCGCTTCGACGGCTGCGATCGCCTTGGCCTTGTCGAGCTTCATCCGCCCGCCGAGGAAGTTGTCCTCGCTCAGCCGCCCCAGCACCAAGTTGCAGTCCGTGATCGTCGGCAGTGTGCCGCCGCGGCCGTAGCAGGCAGGGCCCGGTGCTGCGCCCGCGCTCTCGGGGCCGACCTTGAGCGTTCCGAAACGATCGACGACGCTGAGCGTGCCGCCGCCCGCACTCACCGTGTTGATGTCCATCATCGGCACGGCGATGTCGCGGCCCTCGACCTTGCCGTGGTTGGCCACGATCGCCTCGCCGCCCTTGATGAGCGCCACGTCGCAGGATGTGCCGCCCATGTCGAACGTGATGATGTTTGGCAGCCCCGTCGATGCCGAAAGCGCGACGCCCGCCGTGACACCGCCCGCCGGTCCCGACAGCACGGTCGTGACAGCCTTGCGCGCGGTCGCCGCGAAGGTCGCCATGCCCCCGTTCGACTGCATGATGTAAGCCGCGCGCGTGCCGATTCCGGCTTCACCCAGACGCCCGTCGAGCTTCTCGACGTAGCGCGCCAGGATCGGCTGCAGGTAGGCGTTGATCACGGTCGTCGAGAGCCGGTAGTACTCGCGGATCTGCGGGACGATCTCGCACGACAGCGAGATGTCGACGCCGGGCAGCGCTGCCCGGGCGAGTTTGCGCACACGTTCCTCGTGCTCGGGATGCAGGAACGAGAACAGCAGGCAGACCGCGAGCGATTCGATCTTTTCGGGCGCGAGTGCGGCAAGCGTCTGGGTCAGTGCGGCCTCGTCGAGCGGGGCCAGCACCGTGCCGTCGAAGGCGACGCGCTCGGCCACCTCGCCCGTGCGTGACGGTGGCACGAGCAGCGGCGGCTTCTGGTACATCACGTCGAAGATGGCGGGCCCGTGTGGCCGCGCTTGCTCGCCGACCTCGTAGATGCCGCGGAAGCCCTTGGTCACCAGCAGCCCGGTGCGTGCGCCCTTGCCTTCGAGCAGGGCATTGGTGCCCACGGTCGTGCCGTGACAGAAGAACGAAACGTCGGAACCCTTGACACCGCGCGACAGCAGCAGCTCGATGCCGGCCAGGATCGCGCGCGACGGGTCGTCCGGCGTCGAAGGCACCTTGGAGATCGTGACTTCGCCGGTCGCCTCGTTCATGTAGACGAAGTCGGAGAACGTGCCGCCGGTATCGACCGTGATGCGGTGTTTCGCATTCGCGTGGCCCATCGTGTGGCAAGTCTCCCTCGGCGCCCCCCGGTTATCTGGCAGTGGTGTCCGCCGAATGCCACGTGGGGCCCCGCGGGGCATCGGATGCGGAGCCCTCGGCATTCCCCGACCTGATGCGGGATCGCCCCTCACCCTGTCAAGGCGAGGCACGAAGGGGGCATTGGCTGCCCAATCGCCGACACAGGACGCTGGGCATGATTGAGTGCGGTGGCGCGGCCCGCTATCTTGTGCGGAACAGTAGGATCGAGGAGCGCCCGTTCGTGTCGACCGCGGATCTAACGAAAGCCGTCGGGAAGGAGAGCACGCACGACACCGATTTGCTGTCGGGCAGGGGCGAGTTCGCGCAACAGGCTGGTCGGCCGTCCTCCCGCGCCTTTTCCTTGTACGGCGCCTCGAGGCGATGGCTGTTGCTGGGGCGGTCGTGGCGGAACTCATTGCTGATCTTCGGTGTCGTCGGTCTGCTCTACTGCCTCGCAGGCCACTTCGCACTGTACGTTACCAGTGAGCAGGACGGCATCGCGATGTTCTGGCCGTCTTCCGGGATTGCCGCCGGCGCGATGGCGGCGCTCGGCTCGAAGAACCGCTGGCCGATCTTGTCGGCAGTCGTCGTCGGTACGGTCGTGGCGAACCTGCAGAGCCGCTCGGGGTTCGCGCTGATCGCGGCATTCGCCGTTTGCAATGCGCTCGAATGCCTGTTGTTCGGATTTGTGCTGCGCGCGCTGGATCGTTCGCGCTCGCAGTTGGAAAGCCTCGGCGGTGTCGTGGCGTTCTTCGCGGCTGCGGGGATCGGGGCTATCGTCCCTGCCGTTTTTGCAGCCGTTGCGATCGAACACCTGACGGTCGCGGCGACGCCGTGGACCCAGACGTGGTTCACGTGGTTCAAATCGGACCTGCTGGGGATCGTGGTCGTCGCTCCTTTGATAATCACCTTCCCTGCCTTCATGAGCGCGCCACCGCGGCCGCGGGTTGTTGTGGAGGGTGCCGTAGCGCTCATCGTTGCGGTCGCCACGTCTTACTATGCGTTCAGCCGCACGTTCTCGGGCATCGCTTCATATCCGCCCCCGGCGATGCTGCTGTTTCCCACCTTCGTCTGGCTGGCCGCCCGTTCGACACCTTTTTTCGCGGCCCTGACGGCATTCCTGATCTCGGTGGTGATCGTCGTCCTCGCCTTGACGGGCGAGGGACGGTTCGCCGACGGCAGCCTGTCGGTCGCGGCGCGCCTCGGTATCGCGCAGTCGTCGTTTCTGACCGGCTGTGCTGCGCTGTTGACGCTGTCGGCGATGGTGACCCGGATCAACAACGTCGCCACGGCGCTGCAATCGAGCGAGCAACGCTTGAAGCTGGCCCTCGGTGTGGCCAGCATGTACGCCTTCGACTTCGACGTCCAACGCTCGATCGTTCAGCGCACGGGCGGTCTGATGCCGCGCCTCGGACTGCCGGAAATCGGCGAGGCGTCGGGCTACATCGATATCCTGCATCCCGATGATCGCGACGGCTTCGTGAAGGCAATGGCGGCCATTTCACCGGCCGAGCCGCAGTTGAAGATGCTCGTGCGGATGCTCGCCACCGACGGCAGGGAGTTGGCGATCGAATATCGCTCTGAAGGCGTCTTCGACGACGACGGACGCCTCGTCCGGCTGCACGGCATCTGCGTGGATGTGACGGATCGGGAACAGTCTCGGGAACTCGTGGAGAAGCAGGCGGCCCAATTGAGCGGCGCACTGAACGCAGGCCGCGTCTTCGCCTACGACTACGACTATGCGACGAAGTCGATCACGCGCAGCGCCAACGCGGTCGATATCCTGGGGATTCCCAGGGAGCTGTTGAACGACCCCCGCAACCTGTTCAAGGAGATGGTCCATCCCGACGACCGGGATGCGCTGATCGCCTATGGCCAGCGCAAAGCCCACGACGACGGCTTCAGGATGCAGACGTTCCGGTTCATCCGGCCGGACGGTCGCGTCTCCTGGCTCGAGGTGACGTCGACGGCGGTGCTCGACGAGACCGGCAAGTTGAAGGCCGTCCGCGGTCTTGCCCGCGACGTGTCGGAGCAGACACTCTCCGACCAGCGCCAATCCATGCTGATCGAGGAGCTGGATCATCGCGTGAAGAACGGCCTCACTCGGATGAAGGTCGTCCTCAACGTGTCGCGCGACCGGCACCAGTCCCTCGACGATTACGTCGCGGTGATCCAGGGCCGCATCGATTCCATGGCGCGGACGCAGGAGCGCCTCAGTCGCAGCAAATGGGATGGCGCCTACCTCGAAGCGCTGGTGGACGACGAGCTTGCCGCGTACCGCACGCCCACGAATTGCCGGGTCGATGGCCCGAGCTGGCTGCTCGACCCGATTGCGGCACAAGGCTTCGCCTTCACGCTGCACGAGCTCGCCACCAATGCCGCCAAGCATGGCGCCTTGTCCCGCGCAGAAGGACGCGTGGAAGTGGTCTGGCGGATCGAAGGGGAGGGGAGTGGTCCAAGGGCGCTTCGCCTGACTTGGCGCGAGATCGTCGACGGCGGTGTCGTGCGGCCGCAGAAAGAGAGCTACGGCCTGCGCACGATCCGCAGCCTGCTGGAGCACGAGCAGGATGCAACGGTCTCGCTCGATTTCACGCCGAATGGCCTCGTTTGCGAAATAGAGATGTCGCTGAAGGCGCAGACGGGAGAGCCGTTGCCCCAGAACTCGGAGGAGAACTCGGAGGAGAACTCGGAGGAGAACTCCGAAAAAGAACTCTGAAGTGAATTCTGGATAGAGCTTCGCCGAGGCCAGTGCCAAGCCAGTGCCAGGCCAGTGGCGGGATCAGTTCGTTGGCGCCCGCAGCGGTCGCGCCAGTGCGGCAATGAGCACCTCGCCGGGGGTCGGCTTCGTCAGACAGTCGTGCACCTTCTCCGCCACTTCCGGTGGCGGTTCGAAGCCGGTGAGCACGACCACTTTCTTGCCGGCCTTCGCCAGCCGCAGCGCGAGCCCATGCGCCCGCTCGCCTTGCAGGTCGAGATCCATCACCGCCGAGCAGAACGACGCCTTTGCCGCGAGCCGCTCCGCTTTGGCCAACGTAGCGACGATTCCCACGACGTCGCCGCCGGCATTTTCGACCGACGTTCGGATCGCATCGGCGAGATGCCAGGAATCTTCCGCGATCAGAATGCTCAGGCCCCGCAACGGAGCCTCGTGCATGTCCGACATGACCCCTCCATCGATCTGCACGCTCCGGATCAGCGAGACCGTTTCGGAAACTCGGGCATCGGAGTGACATCGACCGGACCCGGCGAACGCTTCGGATCATATCGGACGTGCCACGTGTACAGCAACCGCGGTTCGTGCGAAGTGACGTCGGGACGTGGAATTGCAGGCTCCGGCATTCCCGCTGTTTGTGCGGGCAACAGGGAGTTCCCGATGTTGCCCGCTCGACGAGGCCGCGAACGGTATATTCATGGCGGACACCAAGAGCAGCGATGGGCAACCCGGCAGCGGTGCCGATAGCCTCTGGCAAAGCGTCTGCCACGATTTCCGCCAGCCCGTTCAGTCGCTCGAGTTGCTGGCGTCTGCGATGGCCTCGGCCCGCACCGACGAGGCGCGCCGCCGGTGTGCGGAGCGCGCGGCAGATCTCGCCGCTTCCCTGCGGGCCATGATCGAGGGGCTGACGCTGGTTTCACGCCTGGAGGCGGGCGAGTTGGTGGCAGCGCCCGTCGTCGTTCCGATGGCCGGTGCCGTGAGGTCGGCCATCCAGGCGCTCGGTCCCCACGGCGACCGGATCGTGCCGCGCCGCCTCGCTGGAAATGCGACGACCGCGCCCGCCATGCTGGCAGTATCGCTCGAAGGTCTCCTGCTCTACGCGACGAAATTCGCAGACACCGATCCGGTGACCGTGACCACGAGGGCCTCGCAACGAGAGGCGGTGATCGACATCGGCTTCGACGGCAGCCATCCCAGGTCGGCGCTCACCAGCCTGGCATTCGTCGAGGCCCCCCCGGCTGACGGTGGCGGGCGCCCCGCGGTCGGTCTCGGCCCCGTCCTCGTTTCCCGTGTGGCCGCGGTGCTGGGCTGGCAGCTCGAACTCGTCATGGTATCCGGCCACGCCGCACGGGTCCGGCTCGTCCTGCCCGCACCGCCCCTGCCATAGAAGCCGGTCTTCAGGCGAGGGGCGGGCTGGTCAACGTCACCGCCAGCGCCTAAACAGCGGGCCATGGCAGCTCATCTCATCAATCTCGACGACATCCATCTGACGTTCGGCGGCAATCCGCTGCTGGTCGGCGCCAATCTCACCGTCAGCCCAGGCGAGCGCATCTGTCTCGTCGGCCGTAACGGCTCGGGCAAATCGACCCTGCTGAAGATCGCCGCAGGGCTGGTCGAGCCGGACCGCGGCACGCGCTTCGTTCACCCCGATGTCCGCGTCCGCTATCTCGCCCAGGACGCCGACTTCACCGGCTATTCGACCGCGCTCGACTATGTCGAGGCGGGCCTCGGTCCGCTCGACGACAGCTACACGGCGCAGCGTTTCCTCGATGAACTCGAGGTCCCCGCTGATGCCGATCCCCGGAACCTTTCGGGCGGCGAGGCCCGGCGTCTCGCACTCGCCCATGTGCTGGCGCCCCAGCCCGAGGTTCTGCTGCTCGACGAGCCGACCAACCACCTCGACCTGCCGACCATCGAATGGCTGGAAAAGACGCTGTCCGGGCTCCGTTCCGCGATGGTGCTGATCAGCCATGACCGGCGGATGCTGGAGGCTTTGTCGCGCTCGTGCGTGTGGATCGACCGGGGCCGCGCCCGCCATCTCGACCTCGGCTTCGCCCACTTCGAAGCCTGGCGCGACAAGGTGCTCGAGGAGGAGGAGGCCGAGCGCCACAAGCTCGACCGCAAGATCGAGCGCGAACTCGAATGGATGTATTCCGGCGGCGTGACCGGCCGGCGCAAGCGCAACATGCGGCGCGTCGGCGAGATGCACAAGCTGCGCCAGGAGCGCAAGGAATGGCTGAGCGCACCGGGGCAGGCGCGCATGACCACGAGCGAGGCCGGCCAGTCCGGCAAGCTGGTCGTCGAGGCCACCGATCTCACCAAGAGCTACGAAGACCGCCCGATCGTGCAGGGGTTCTCGACCCGCATCGGACGCGGCGACCGCATCGGGCTCGTCGGCCCCAACGGCGCGGGCAAGACGACGCTGCTCAACATGCTGACAGGCCAGCTCGAGCCGGACACGGGAACGATCAAGCTGGGCACCAACATCGAGATGATCTCGCTCGATCAGCGCCGCGCCGCGCTCAATCCCGAGGATCGCGTTTCCGACGTGCTGACCGGCGGCCGCGGCGATTACGTCGAGATCAACGGCCAGAGGAAGCACGTCGCGAGCTACCTGTCGGACTTCCTGTTCCAGCCCGAGCAGTCGAGAAGTCCGGTCAAAGTTCTGTCGGGCGGCGAGCGTGCGCGGCTGCTACTTGCGAAAGCCCTGGCCAAGCCCTCGAACCTGATGGTGCTCGACGAGCCGACCAACGATCTCGACATCGAGACGCTGGATCTGCTGCAGGAGCTGCTGGCCGATTATTCGGGAACGCTTCTGCTGGTCAGCCACGACCGCGACTTCCTCGATCGCGTCGCAACCTCCGTCATCGTCTCCGAGGGCAACGGCGAGTGGGGCGAATACGCCGGCGGCTTCACCGACATGCTGGCGCAGCGTGGGGCCTCCGTCGGCAAACCCGCCAAGTACCGTGAGGCCGGTCGCGCTCGAGGGGGCCCGGTCCAGTCCGCTTCGCCCTCCGCCAAACCGTCCGACGGTAAAGCCAAGCGCAAGATGTCGTTCAAGGAGCAGCACGCGCTGAAGACGCTGCCCCAGACCATCGCGAAGCTGGAAGCCGAGATCGCGACGCTTGCCGGGAAGGTCGGCGACGGCGACCTCTACGTGCGCGATCAGACCGCGTTCAATGCCGCGACCGCGCGCATGGGCAAGGCCCAGGCCGAGCTGTCGGCCGCCGAAGAGCAGTGGCTCGAGCTCGAGATGCTGCGCGAGGAGATCGAAGGCTGAACCTTTGCACCCCCTCGGTCGGGGTCAGACCCGGCGGGTCTGACCCCACGCCGCGTCAGCCCCAGGCGGGCCGCCCCAAGACGCTAGTACCCCGATCTGCGATACTGTCCGCGCA
>CAZNMY010000063.1:0-34576 GCA_964574325.1 uncultured Devosia sp.
AGGCGCCGGGCTTCGGTGATCGCCGCAAGGCGATGCTCGAGGACATCGCGATCCTGACCGGCGGCACGGTGATCAGCGAGGATCTCGGCATGAAGCTCGAGAACGTCGCGCTCAACATGCTCGGCAAGGCCAAGAAGATCACGATCGACAAGGACAACACGACGATCGTCAACGGCGGCGGCAAGAAGGCCGACATCGAATCGCGCGTCGGCCAGATCAAGTCGGAGATCGAGGTCTCGACCTCGGAGTACGACAAGGAGAAGCTGCAGGAGCGTCTTGCGAAGCTCGCAGGCGGCGTGGCCGTCATCAAGGTCGGCGGCGCCACCGAGATGGAAGTCAAGGAGCGCAAGGACCGCGTCGACGACGCGCTGCATGCGACCCGCGCTGCCGTCGAAGAAGGCATCGTTCCCGGCGGCGGCGTCGCCCTGCTGCGTGCGATCTCCGCGCTCGACAAGATGCGCGCCGAGAACGAAGACCAGAAGATAGGCATTCAGATCATCCGCAAGGCGCTGCAGTCGCCGGCCCGGCAGATCTTCAACAACGCCGGTGAAGACGGTTCCGTGATCGTCGGCAAGATCCTCGAGAACAACAAGTTCGCCTTCGGCTTCAATGCCCAGACCGGCGAGTACGGCGATCTCGTCGCCCAGGGCGTGATCGACCCGACCAAGGTCGTTCGCTGCGCGCTGCAGGACGCGGCTTCGGTCGCCGGCCTGCTGATCACCACGGAAGCCATGATCGCGGACCGTCCCTCGAAGGACGGCGGCGGCATGCCGGGCGGCATGGGCGGCGGCATGGGTGGTATGGGCGGAATGGGTGGCATGGGCGGCATGGATTTCTAACCGTCGAACCGGACCGGCGCAGAAGTGCGCCGGATCGGTCCGAGTCACGCCGCACTGGCGGCGGGCCGCAGTCACGGCCTCGACCGGCGAAGTTCCGGTCGGGTGTAGGGATCATCTGCTGAGAAATTCGAAGGGGCTGGACCGCAGGGGCTGGCCTCTTTTTGTATGCTTTCGGCTACTTCGCTGGATTTTGATCAAGGGCTTCTACGGAAGTTTCTTCAACATTTTAAATTATCATCGATGAGGATTTTCTGTCGTGTAGGGCTCGCGTCGATGGCTGGATTGGAAACGCTTGTTTGGCTCTTGTGGGCATTTTACTACGGGTTGCCAACGCTGATCGTTTACAGTGCGGTCGCGTTCGCTTTGTACAACGCGAACGTGTTTCGATTGTCAGGCCAATACCTCGTTGCAGTGGCGATTGCACTGTTTTCCCTATCGCCGTTCATTTGGGTCGGGGGATCGGCGGTTCGCGAGTTACGCGCCCGGGGCGAGATGACTGGGGTGCCGCCACCAAGCCCACTCAAGGATCACCCCGAGACGTTGCTCTTGACTGGATACGCAGCACTTGCCTTTGGTCCCTCGCCACAGCATTGGCTCAAGAATGTTCCCATGCAAAAGGCTGTGGAGGTCATGGTGTCGGCGGGTCTTGATCGATTGATCGTGGCACCTGCGAGGTCTCTGGCTACTTCCGGGTCTCCGACTACTCCTCGTTTTTATCGCGTATACACTTGGAAAGACCGGGTTGCCTGCAAAGATGAAGTCGCTTCGTTTCAAGCCAGCAATGCGGAAAAGTCCAGTCGTTATGAAGAGCTCGTCGCGGCTTATCGGCAACGCCTGCTGGGCTGTGTCGAGGTGGCGTCGATATGGGAAGCGGACCTAAAGTACACTGACACGCCCTATTTGTTGTTGCTCAGCAACCGCGATGTCACGATAGGTCCGATCTTGACTAGCCGTTTTGGTAACGATGCCGAAAGTGGGCGGATCCAGAGGCTCGAATTGCGATTACGGTCTCCAGGGCAGGATAAGCTAGTCGACTACTGGCGCGATCAGCTCGTGTTTTTTCCAACTCTGCCCCCGGTTTTTGGTTGGAGCCACGTATTGTGGAGCAAGACCACCGACAAAAGCGTGAAGCCTGAAAGCATGTCGGTCCAGAAGTTCCTCACCCGCACGATCGGTCCGATGTGAGTGTCCTGCGATTTGAAGGCGTTCGATGAACTGCAGCATACTAGGTCGCATGAAGGACAGGTGCGCTCATCGCATTTGCGGAGGTATGATGCGCGGCGATCAAGAGCACTGTCACGAGCGCCGCCCATGTTCATCACCTTCTTCAATGAGCTGAAGTCAGCCGGTGTGCCTGTTTCTCGTGTCCGTCGCGTGGGGCGCTGAATGCGGGTGATCTCGCGCAGAACGCTCAAGGACTTCGCGGCTGGGAACGATCGGGAAGATGCCGCTGCTTGTGCCGAGCAACTCGACGCCTGGTATCATGATGCACATAGTTCGAACTGGGCCGATCCTGCGGCAGTAAAAGCAAAGTACGGCTCGGCGAGCATCTTGAAAGCGGGCCGCGTCGTCTTCAATATCTGCGGGAACAAGTACAGGCTGGTCGTCAAGGTCAACTACAAGCGTGGCATCGTCTACATCCGTTTCGTCGGGTCGCACGCCGAGTATGACGCCATCGATGCTCAGGAGATCTGAAATGCTTCGCCCCATCAAGACGAACGCCGACTACGAGGCTGCGCTCGCGCGTGCCGCCGAATTGATGGACGTCGAAGATGGTTTGCCCGAAGCCGACGAACTCGACGTGCTCGCGACGTTGATCGAAGCCTACGAGGACAAGCGTTTTCCGATGGATCTGCCTTCGCCGGCTGCAGCGATCCGATTTCGTATGGAGCAGCAGGGATTGAAGGTGGACGATCTCGTGCCGATGATCGGCGGCAGCGTTGGCCGGGCTACGCAAGTCCTTTCGGGTGAACTCGACTTGACGTTGCCGATGATCCAGGCCTTGCACGAGGAACTAGGCATACCCGCAGAGGTATTGATCCAGCGTCGGCGAGACGCTCGCTTGGCCTCTGCGGACGCCGAGTAGCCCATGTTCATAACCTTCTTCAACGAGCTGAAGTCCGCCGGTGTACCGGTGACGGTGAAAGAGTATCTGGCGCTGATGGAGGGGCTGCAGGCGGACGTGGCCGAGAGCCGCGTGGAGGACTTCTACTATCTGGCGCGCACCGTGCTGGTGAAGGACGAGCGGCACCTCGACAAGTTCGATCAGGTGTTCGGCCACGTGTTCCGCGGGCTCGAGCTGATGAGCGAAACGCTCGAAGCGAAGATCCCGGAGGAGTGGCTTCAGGTGATCTCCGAGCTCAACTTGTCCGAGGAGGACAAGCAGAAGATCGCCGAGCTCGGCGGCTGGGACAAGATCATGGAGGAGCTGCGTAAGCGCCTCGAGGAGCAGAAGGGCCGGCATCAAGGCGGCAACAAGTGGATCGGCACGGGCGGCAAGAGCCCCTACGGCGCCTACGGCTACAATCCCGCAGGCGTGCGGATCGGCCAGGACAAGAACCGTAATTTCCGCGCCATCAAGTTGTGGGACAAGCGCGAGTTCAAGGATCTCGACGACTCGGTCGAGATCGGCACGCGCAACATAAAGGTGGCGCTCAGGCGTCTGAGGCGCTTCGCGCGCGAAGGGGCGGCCGAAGAACTCGATCTCGACGGCACGATCAAGGGCACCGCGCACAAGGGTTATCTCGACATTCGCATGCGGCCGGAGAGGCGCAACGCGGTCAAGGTGCTGATGTTCTTCGACGTCGGCGGCTCGATGGACTGGCACATCAAGCTGGCGCAGGAGCTGTTCTCGGCGGCGCGGACGGAGTTCAAGCACCTCGAGTATTTTTATTTCCACAACTGTCCCTACGAGAGCGTGTGGCGCGACAATCATCGCCGGCACGTCGACCGCACGAAGACGTGGGATGTGCTGCATACCTATCCGGCCGACTACAAGGTGATCTTCATCGGCGACGCGTCGATGAGCCCCTACGAGATCTCGGTCGCGGGCGGCTCGGTCGAGCACATGAACGAGGAGCCGGGCGCCTTGTGGATGCGGCGGATCACGCAGGTCTATCCGAGCGCGATCTGGCTCAATCCGATTCCGGAGGAGCATTGGGAGTGGACGCCGTCGATCCGTATGATGAGCGAGCTGATGGAGGGCCGCATGTACGGCCTCACCCTCGACGGTCTCGACCGCGCGATGCGGGAGTTGATGCGGTAGCTCCGTTCGATCGCAAGCTCGCCCGTTCAAATGACGGCCGGGGCTGCGGCACCTTCGTTGCGCCCGGGGCGCTTGTGCTGGTGCGCGACGAGCACGTCCTGCAACTCGGGGTGGTGGAACAGCTCTTTCATGACGTCGGCGCTCCAGTAGTTGGTATGACCACCAGCGGGCACCGGTACGTTGATCGGAAAGCCCGGGATCGAGTTCTCGATATAGGTGCCGACGAAATCGTCGATACGATAGACGTTGATCCATCGCACCCGCGAATCGCGGCTGAGCTCGACCAGGTGCGGCGTTTCTCCGAACGGTTTGTAGAGCTGTGGGAAGTATCGCTGGTACACATGTGTAATCGGCGAGCCGAAGGTGATGACCGTTACGCTCTCGACGCGGTCGAGAAGGCGCGACATCCAGCGCCGGCGCATCAGGGCATCGAGTGTGATCACGGTGCCTTGGGAGTGGGCCACGATCAGCAGGTTGGGCTTGTCGCCGCGAGACAACAGCGCCTCGATCATCTCCTCGAAGCGTTGCTGGATGCGCCGCCGTACCGGGAAGATCAGCTCTCGCTGCTTTCGTCCTCGAAAGGTTTCGCTCGCACTGCGCGTCCGCGGCGTGAAGTGGTTGACGACATCGAGCAGCAGCTTGGCGCCGTCCCGGATGTACTGGGAGAAGAACAGGAACAGAATCAGGAACAGGAGAACGCCGATGCGGGCCCATTCCGCGCCGACCGTCAGGTCGTTCGGCAGGTAGAGGATGATCCAGTCCACGATCGGCAGCGGAATGCCGAGGCCGATGGCCTTGGCGACAGCGCCGACAACCACGGCCAGCAGCGTGGTCGGCACCACGAAAATGAGCACGAGGACCAGTAGGACGTAGCCGCCTGAAATGATGAGGCGCGGCCAGCTCGCATAACGTGGTTCGGCTTTGCCGGCTGCCGGGGCAAATGCCGCGAGCGGCGTGTTCTTGTGGAACCGGTTCCAGCAGAAGCGGGCGAAGGGCAGCGAGAGCACCAGCAGCAACGTCGCCGAGAGGAACACGAGGAACATGGCCTCGAACCACATCACCGGATAGGTCTCGGAATAGAGGCGCTTGTTCATGAAACCCGGGCGGAACTCGACGGGATCGCCGAGGCCGATCGTCAGCGTCTCGATCTTCATCTGGCTCCAGTTGACGCCGGTGATGGTGATCGTCTCCTTCAGCCGCGTGTCGTCCAGAAACAGGGTCATCGCTGCGAACGTGGCGAGGTTCTCGGGCCACAACAAGACGAGGTTGACGATCCAGATGGTGATGACGCTCACGGTGGCGAAAACGAAGGTCCGGGAGGTGCGCCCCGTCAGCTTGAAAACGATGAACAGCAGCGTGAGATTTACGCCCGCAGCAAACGTGAGGAACAGGAGCACGATGCCCGCGACGAGTTGCAGGGCGTGGAGCAACGCAAAATAGGCTGCCGTCTCGTCGACGAGCATGATGCGGTCCGCCAGCTCGACGTAACGAAAGAAGCTCGCAATCCACACGAGCATGTCCCTGATGAAGAGCGGGAGCGGCAGAAAAGCGGATCCGGGCGCCTGGCCGCGGATTTCCTGCCAGTGGAATTGCCAGGGAATACCGACACCGCCGGCAATCCACAGCCGGTCGCCGAACAGCATGGCGATGGCGATGACCAGGGCCACACCGGCGATCACGAGGAACAGCGACACCGCAAGTGGTCGCTCCTTGCGGAACTCCCATGAGCGGCGGACACCGACGATCGCGGCGGCGATGCATAGCGCAAGGCTCGATATCGCGATGAATTCCTTCTGCGCGCCGGCAAGCTGTGTTCTGAATACGTAAATGCCGATGAGGCTCATGCAACTGAAGATCAGCGACACGAACGTGACGGGGAATACGAACAGTGCGAGGATCTGCACCATGAGCTTCAGCAGGCGGCGCTGGACCCAGGAGAAGCTCTTGATGACCCAGTTGTCGTCCTTGCTCGCCTTGGCTGCGACCTCGGCGAAGAAGCGGACACCGAACGCCGTCATCATCAGGGCGCCGATCAGGTTCACGAGGCCCTGGCGGTAGTAGGTGATGTCGGCCCAGTGGGCCGTGCCGATCCTGAACGTGCCGTCGCCGAGGCGGCCGTTGCGGATGACGTTGTGGCGCACATACGTATCGCCGGAGTCGGCCAGTGGTCCGGTGATCTCGCCTCGGGCTTCAGTCTCCTGCTCGGTGATGTTCCCGTCCTTGTCCCTGATCTCGCGCACTTCGTGAATCTCAGCGCCGTGGCCGAGTTTCATCTCGGGGCGGGCGTAGCTGAGCGCATGGCAGACCTCCTGAATCATCTTCAGCCGGTCTGTAATGCCGATGCCGTGCACCAACGCGACGGCCCAATCATCGCTCTTGCGGGGGACGGTCTCGTTCATGGAACACCCGACTGAATGGCTGCGGTTCAACGACTTTGAATGCCGGCGATGACCGCTCCGATCGAGGGGTACTCCGCCGTCGAATATATTCGTGCGATCACAGCGGTTTCGGCGCCTCGTGCCGTGTGACGTACAATGCGATCGATCATGGTAAGTCTTTATACTTCGGTAGCGGGAATATCTGCCTGATCCAGTGCAATTCGCATTCGTATTGGACGCACTGTGTGTCACCATCGCAACGCCGTACCGAGCGCGCCGACTATGACGCGCCGGTAAAAGCCACTAGCGTATGGATAGCGCAACCGGGGCGACGAGCATCGATGCTGTTCCCCGGCCAGCTCAATCAAGACCGCGGCATAGCGTCTGCGGTTCGAAGGGGAAGGAAACGAGTGATGGGCATACTCGACAAAGCAGTTCTCGTCGCAGCTTTCGGCGGCGTCGCCGCAGCAGGACTGTGGTTCAGCCTACCGCCCGCCGCCGCACAGTCGGGACCGGGCTGGGTGACGCTCGTCGACGGCAAGACGATGGGCGAGTGGGACCGGATCGGCGACGCCAACTGGCGCATCGAGAGCGGCGCGCTCGTCGCCGACAAGCTGAACGGCAAGGAAACGGCCCATCTGGTCAGCAAGCAGTCCTACAAGGACTTCCAGATCCACGCGGAGTTCTGGGCGAGCGACGACGCCAACAGCGGCATCTTCATCCGCTGTTCGGACCCCAAGAAGATCGGCGCGAAGACCTGCTACGAGGTCAATATATTCGACCAGCGCAAGGATCCCTCCTATGGCACCGGCGCCGTCGTCGACTTCGCGGAGGTCAGTCCGATGCCCAAGGCCGGCGGCAAGTGGAACACGTTCGAGATCACCGCCAAGGGGCGGCAGATCACGGTCGTCATGAACGGCCAGAAGACCGTCGATTTCAGGAACAACCTGTTCGGGCAGGGACCGATCACGCTGCAGTACGGCTCGGGCGCGATCAAGTTCCGCAAGGTCGCGATCAAGCCGCTCTGACGCTGTGATCGGTGTCGAGGATTGGTGTCAGCCCCGGGGCTGACACCTCTTCGTCAGGTGATCTCGAACGGCAGCGCCACTGGGCTGCGGAAGTTCGACGACGAGACCCAGTCGAGCTTGTCCGTCGTGACGCGGAACTCCGGCACGCGCGACAGGAAACGGCGCATCGCGACATCGGTGACGAAGCGAGCCATCTGGCTGCCGAGGCAGAAGTGCTTGCCGCCGCCGAAGCCCATGTGCCCCGTGGGCTTGCGGTCGATGTCGTAGACGTCCGGGTTCGGAAACTTGCGCTCGTCGCGGTTGGCGGAGCCGTAGGCGAGGAGGACGGTATCGCCGGGCTTGATCGTCTTGCCGTGGCGTGTCCATTCGCGGGCTGCCGTTCGCTTGAACCGTTGCGCCGACGTGTTGAAGCGCAGCGATTCTTCGATCGCCGGCAGCATCAGCGCGGGGTTCGCGACGATGCGGCGGCGCGCGTCCGGGTGGTCGTGCAGATTGAGCACGACGAGGTTCATGAAGCTCGACAGCGATTCGATGCCTGCCATCACGAAGGTGGCGGAGGTCATCACGATCTCGCGGTCGGTGAGGCGCTCGCCGTCGATCTCGGCTTCGGCGAGCCGTGTGATGAGATCGTCCGAGGGGGTCTTGCGGCGCTCGTTGACCTCCGTATCGAGGAACTTCGCCAGCCAGCCGAAGGCTTCGATCTGCTCGGCGTTGCGACCGCGCACGCTCTTGTCGGTCGAGATCGACAGGACGACCTTGCGGCGGATCTCCTGGGGGTTCTTCGCGGGCAAGCCCATCAATTTGAGCAGGATGTTGATCGTGATCTCGCTCGAGTACTCCGCGACGAAATCGAAGCGGCGCTTCGCGACGATCCGATCGAGCGCGGCGTCGGCAAGCGACAGTATCGGGCCCTCGAGATGCTCGATGTTCTTCTTTACGAACGCGGCCTGAGCCAGCGCACGCAGCCGGTCATGGCGCGGCGGGTCGGTCGAGCCGAGCGTTGCGCCGGCCCGCCCGGGAATCTCGTCGACGAGGTTGCCCGAGGTCGACGAGAACGTCTCCCAGTCCTGGGCGGCCTGGCTGACGTCGTCGTAGCGGCTGAGTATCCAGTGCTCGTCGCGTTCAGACCAGTGGACCGGCGCGTGATCGCGCAACCACGCATAGATCGGAAACGGATTTGAATCGATCGAGGGGTGATAGAGATCGTAGGGGCAGTCGTTGCCGTCGGCGGATGGCATGGGCGGTTTCCCCGGATGCGAATTGCGTCTGCACGAAGCTACGCGGTGTTCGTGGCTTCGTCCAACATTTGCGTTGGTTCTAACGGGCTCGTAGTCGTGCATCTTGGCAGGATGAACCGGAAGGCCGCATGGTGGCTGCCCGGATGACACCGATCGAGAGCAACAACGAGGGCAACACATGCGAGTTTCGCGGCGCAGCATAGAGATCGAGTGGGGCGACTGCGACCCGGCCGACATCGTCTATTTTCCGAACTATTTCGGCTGGTTCGATTCGGGCCTCATGCACCATTTCGCAAGCGTGGGACTGCCGAAGAAGGAGTTGCTCGCGAAATACGGGCTCACGGGATGGCCGCTGCTGGAAACCAAGGCGCGGTTCATGAAGCCTTCCACCTACGGGGAGACGGTCGTCATCGAGACCGAGATCGTCAAGTTCGGCCGGACCAGTTTCGATATCGAGTATCGCCTGAAGCGGGGCGAGGAGACGGCGATCGAGTGCTCCGAGCGGCGCGTTCTGGTCGGGCGCGATGCGGAGACCGGCAAGCTCAAGCCGTTCCCGATCCCCGAGGAGGTCAAGGCGTTGTTTGCTTGAGAGAGGTGTTTCGAGGCGGAGAGCGTATTCGCGGCGAGGCCGCGATTGGGGCCGGCCCCATCTCAAGTCAAGGTTGGCCACGCTGGAGGGACGCCCTCCAGACCGCCCGTCTTTCTGTCTCTTCGGGTGGTGGATGACGGTGGGCTGAGCCCGCCTTGGATGCGAGCAATACACCACACCGACGCGGCCGAGCCTTGTTGGCTGCTGGCGGGGCGGATACAAATCGGCCATGCGAATCTCGAGTCAGCCGACCGGAGCCCCATGAAAATCAAGAGCATGACCGGCTTTGCGCGGACGGAGGGCAGTCACGGCGCCCTGCGCTGGCACTGGGAGCTGCGGAGCGTCAACGGGCGGGGGCTCGACCTGCGCTTTCGCCTGCCGCCGGGTTTCGATCAGATCGAGCCCAAGCTCCGGGAAGCCGCGCAGAAGCGGCTGGTGCGGGGCAGCGTGAACGCCACTCTGTCGCTGCAGCGCGATGCGAGTGCCGCGGCGATCCGGCTCAACGAAGCCGCTCTGATGCAGGCGCTGGCCGCGGCCGACCGGGCGAGTGAGTTGACGGGGGCGGCGCGTCCGCCGCTGGAGGCGCTGCTGGCGATCCGCGGCGTGCTCGAGATTTCGGAGCCGGAGGAGGCCGGCAACGCGGCGCTTTTCAAGCCGGCGGTCGCCAGCTTCGAAGTCGCGGTGGACGGGCTCGTCGCTGCCCGGGAAACTGAAGGGCGACGGCTCGGTGAGATTCTTTCCGACCAGCTTACGCAGATCGAGGCTCTGGTCGCGACGGCTGCCAATTCGCCGGCGCGTAGCGTCGAGGCGATCCGGATGCGGCTTGCCGAGCAGGTGGCCAAGCTGATCGATGCCTCGCCGCAACTCGATGCCGCGCGGCTCCATCAGGAAGCGGCGCTGATCGCCACGCGGGCCGACATCGAGGAAGAGGTGAAGCGGCTCGGCGCGCACATCGCGGCGGCGCGCGAACTGCTGGTGGCGGCCGAACCCGTCGGGCGAAAGCTCGAGTTTCTCGCGCAGGAGTTCAATCGCGAGGCCAACACGCTGTGCTCCAAGGCCAACGGGCCGGAGATCACGCGCAGCGGGCTGGCGCTCAAGGCGGTGATCGATCAACTCCGGGAGCAGGTGCAGAATATCGAATAGGCAGCGGCCAATTCTCCAACACTGTTTTGGACAACCCAGAACCACGCTCCATGACCGACACATCATCCAATTCCATTCGTCGCCGCGGTCTGCTGCTCGTGCTGTCGTCGCCGTCGGGCGCGGGCAAAACCACGCTGTCGCGGCGGTTGCTCGCTTCTGACACGGAAATCGCGATGTCGGTCTCGGTGACGACGCGCGCACCCCGGCCGGGGGAGGTCGACGGGAAGGACTATCACTTCGTCGACACCGCGCGGTTCCAGGCGATGCGGGATGCTGGCGAGCTGCTCGAGTGGGCGAAGGTGTTCGACAACTTCTACGGCACGCCGCTCGGGCCGGTGGAAGCAGCCATCGACGCCGGGCGCGACGTGCTGTTCGACATCGACTGGCAGGGTGCGCAGCAGCTTGTCGAGAAGCTCCCGCACGATCTCGTGCGCGTGTTCATCCTGCCGCCGTCCGCGCAGGACCTGGCGGTGCGGCTGTCGGCGCGGGGACAGGACAGCGCCGACGTCGTGGCCCGTCGTATGGCGGCAGCGTCGGCCGAAATAAGTCATTGGCCGGAATACGACTACGTCATCATCAACGGGGATCTCGATCAGTCGAGCCGCGACCTCACGTCGATCCTCACGGCGGAGCGTTTGCGTCGGGAGCGACAGCTCGGGCTGATGGATTTCGTGCGTGGCATGCAGGCGGCGCTCTGACGACGGCTGTCTGCGCCGACAAAATTTTGATCGTTGTTCCAACTGGAACAGACGGAACAGGTGATCTCACTTATTGTTGTGTTGCGACAGTCGCATCGACGGCGCTGTAGTTGGTGCCGGGCGGTTGCGGCATGCGGCACCTCACAGGAGGCAATTCGTGATGAAGGTACTCGTCACTGCATTGGCAGTTGCGCTTTCGTCGATCTGGCTGGCGCCGGCGGATGCCGAAGCGCGCAGCCGCAGCTACGGCAAGAAGAAGCAGGCCCAGAAATACCAGCGCCGACCGGCGTCGGTCGGGCCGAACGGGCTGTGTCAGCGCGATACGGGCACGCCGACGAGCGAGCTCAACTTCCGCAACAGGTGCGACACTGAAGAGTTCTGGCGCCGCCAGGAGCGTGGCGGCTTCGGTCGCCGCTGAAGTCTGAAATACAACTCGCGAGGAGATTTGCGATGTTCAAGGCTGTCGTATTCGGAGCCGCAGTGCTGTTCGCGTCATCGATGGTAGCGCCGGACGTGGCCGATGCCGCTCAAAAGAGCCGGTCGGTGAAGGCGAAGGCGGCAAAGGCCGGGGGATATCGTGTTGCGCGCCGGCCGGCATCGGTCGGGGCGAACGGCCTCTGCCAGCGGGATACCGGGACGCCCGAAAGTCAGCTCGATTTCCGCAATCCGTGCGATGTCGAGGAATTCTGGGCGCGAATCATGGATCGTGGCAGCCAGGCCGATCGTTGAGTTGCGCGGCTCGGTCGAACCTTTCGTGGGGGCTCCGCCGCTGCATCCGCAGGGCTCAGCCTATTTTCGCAAAGGCGAGTTTGTTCCGGGCTGATCTCTGCGTTGTCACGTGAGGAACAGCGGAGGCGGCGTCCCAGGCGTAAGTTGTGTGCATGTCCGGCGCTGATACTTCAGCCCGGGCGCAACCAAACCAAGCCTCGGGAGATGTCGCCATGAAAGTTCTGTTCGCCGCCCTCGCCGCCACCGTCTCGATCATCGCCCTGGCGCCTGCCGATGCGTCGGCCCAGCAGCGTGGCTATCGCAAGGCCGAGGTGAAGCACACGGGCAAGCGCTTCTATGGCCGCGCCCATTCGGTCGATCACAACGGGTTGTGCAAGCGCGACACGGGTACGCCTTCCAGCGAACTCAACTTCCGCAACAAGTGCGACACCGAGGAGTACTGGGCCCGCGTGTTCGAGAACGGCCGGAGACGTTGACATAGTGCGGCGCAATGGCGCCGGGCCGCAGTCGCGGCCTCGGCCCTGCGGGCCGGTAGTGTGGGTGCGCCGCCGATAGGTTATCGCTCCGCCGGGCAGGCATGCTCTGGCGGAGCAGCTTTTTGTGGCGCTGTGGCACCGCACCTGTATGTTTCCCCTCAGGTCCGGTACGGAGCCGGCGAGAGGGAGACGCTCATGCCATCAGGGAAGGGCCTGCGACAGGCTGGGTATTGCGATTGCGCCGGCGGTGGCCAGGTCGTGGTCGAGAACGGGATTGCCTACATAGCGCACATGAAGGCGCCGCACGGAACGTCGGTGGTCGATGTCAAAGACCCGAAGAACCCCAAGCTGCTCGCGACGCTCGACATGCCGCCGGGGACGCACAGCCACAAGGTGCGTGTGGGCAACGGCCTGATGATCGTCAATCACGAGCTCAATCACGTCGATACCAATCCGATTCCGTCGGGGTGGCAGGGCGGCATCGGCATCTACGATATATCGACGCCTGCGAAGCCGAAGCTGATCACCAAGTGGTCGTCGTCGGGTGGCGTGGGCGTGCACCGCTTCGATTTCGACGGCCGCTACGTCTACATGTCGCCGACGCAGGAAGGCTATGTCGGCAACATCATGATGATCATGGATCTGAAAGATCCGACGAAGCCGACCGAAGTGGGCCGGTGGTGGCTGCCGGGCCAGCACATCGCGGGCGGCGAGAAGCCGACGTGGGACAAGACGGCGCATCGCTGCCACCATCCGCTGCGGATGGGCAACCGGCTCTACACGAGCTGCTGGCTCGGTGGGTTCGCTATCCTCGACATCGAGGATATGTCGAAGCCGAAGTTCGTGTCGGGTCTCGACTGGTCGCCGCCGTTCACCTGCCCGACGCATACGGCGCTGCCGATCCCGCACGAGATCAACGGGCGCAAGTATCTGCTGGTCGCGGACGAGGACGTGTTCCGCCAGGAGACTGACACGGCCGCATTCATGTGGATGGTCGACATCACGGACGAGCGCAATCCCGTGCCGGTGTCGAGCTTCCAGGTGGAAGGCATCGTCGGCAAGCCGTGGCCGACGATGACGGCGTGCCATCAGCCCTGCGAGAAGGTGACCGGCAACGAGATCCCGTTCGCGTGGTTCGCGCAGGGCATGCGGATCATCGATATCGGCAACCCGCAGGCGCCGCGCGAAGTCGCCTGGTACATGCCCGATCCCGCCAAGGGTGCGAGCCGTGTGTCGAGCAACGACATCACGATCGACGACCGCGGGCTGTTCTACCTGATCGACCGGGTGGGTGGCTTGAGTATCGTCGAGCGGATGTGAGGGTGATGATGCTCCCCTTTGCCGAGTGGTGGAGGGGAGTTTCGCGCCGATGCGATGAGACAGTGGTTCAGCACCGGACGCTGACGTTCGAGGCGTGGACGTGCGGTGGCGGATTTTGACCCAGGGAACAGGCGACGTCGCCGATGCTCGGTACGTCTGCCCCAATCTCAGGTGTCATCCTCGGGCGAGCCGCAGGGCGATAGCCCGTAGGCTCGTTCCCGAGGACCCATGGTGCCGCGTGCACCGGCCAGTGCTCCACTGGGCTCGTACTTCTGCATCGCGGGAATGAGATCGTGCCGATCCGGGTTGGTTCGCTCGAAGAGGTGTGCACTGCTTCAAGGACCAGCGCTCGTTGTACGATGGGTCCTGGGCAGCTGCGCCATCGGCCAGCGGCCGACGGCTTGGCCCAGAATGACACGTCGAAAAATGGAGGGAAATATCTTGTTCTGGCCCAAAAGGCGGGCCTTCGCATCGCGCGTTCGGGGTGTTTTGAATGCTGTCGCGTGCGAGCTTGGGATTACTTCCGCCCCTCCAAGAACTTCGGGTTGGTGATCGCGAGTTCGGACTCGAGGATGGCGAGGAGGTGTTTGCCGACGCCGGGGCGCGTGGACTCGCTGACGATGCCGGAGCGGATGTCGGTGGCGAGTTTCTTGGGCGTGCCGTCGCCGTCATCGTAGTATTCGTCGAGCAGCTTCCACAGGGGGTGATCGACGTCGGTGGCGATCTCGCGACGTGAGATCTCGAGCGCGTTGGCGATCATCGCGGCGGCGTAGCGTTTGTCGGCGGGGAGTGCCGGCATCAACTCGTCGCGCAAGGTGGCGAGCGCCAGCTCCAACAAGCTGTCGGGCGCGATGCGTCTCATTGCCATGCTTTCATAGCCATTTCGGGCCCCCCTTCGGGGCGCGGCCCCAGGCGAGAATGTCTGATAGCGCGTCGTGCTCCATCTCGGCGGGCATCAGGCCGGTGAGGGCGAGTTCGAGGCGCGCTTCGCCGCCGAGGCGGAAGCGGTCGCCTTGAAGTACGGCGATGGTCGCCCATTTGGCGGCGGCCATGATCTGCCAGTAGCGGACGGCGTCGGCGTGTACGGTGCGGCCCGAGGCGCTCGCGTAGGCGTCGAGGAAGGTGGCGAGCGGGGCGATGCCGCCGGTCTCCATGATGTCGTTGCCGAAGCGCCAGCAGCGTGCGGTAAGCCAGCCGATGTCCTCGTCCGGGTCGCCCCAGTGGGCGAATTCCCAATCGAGAATGCCGGTGAGGCGGCCGTCGCGGACCATGTAATTGCCGGTGCGGAAATCGCCGTGGACGAGGGCTAGCGGGCGGGCCGGGGGCGCGTGCTGGTCGAGCCAGTAGAGGATGTATTCGAGGGCAGGGCGGGGCTCGCCGGCCTTGGTGAGAGCTGCCCGCAGCCGTGCGACTTCCGCCCGCGCTGGCGTGAGGAGGGGCAGCGGCAGGGCTGCCAGGTCTTGGCTCGGCGGCGAAATCTGGTGGATGCGGGCAAGCTCGGCGGCGAGTTCGCGGGCGAGCGAGGGGCCGTGCTCGCCCAGATCGGGAGCACGCACGATGCGGCGTGCCTGTGCGCTGCCCTCGATCCAGTTCTGCACGACGTAGGGCTTTGCCAACGCGCCGTCGGCGCCGGCCGTCGCAATGGGTTCGGCGACCTTGACGCCGGCCAGATGAGCGGCGGCGAGGACTTTCGCTTCGGTCTCGCGGTCGAGGCTCAGGGGGATGCGCGCGCTGGCGTCCGTGCGCACGAGCCAAGTGTGATGGCCGGCGCGCGGTCCGCCGTCGGCCGTCGCGTCGATGCGCCAATTCTCCTGGACGGCGCCGCCTGCGAGCCTGGTGGCCGATGTGATGGTAACGGCGGATGCGCCGATGCTGGTCGCGATGGCCGCTGCGAGAGCCGTGCGTGTCGCGATGTCGTCCAGGGATGTCGTCATGGGTCGAGCATATACGACACGGCCGGCACCGGTGACCAGCGCCGACCGCGGCAATTCGTATGAGCTTGCGCAATTCGCCGGAACGTCAGCCCCTGGCGAGGGCTTCGATTTTGGCGCGCATGGCGTCGAGCACCGGCTTGACGATCGGGCCGGCGTTGGTATTCGCCAACAGCGTTGCCATGACCGGGGTGATCACCGGCAGCCACGACGCGACGTAACCGGCGAGAATGCGCCGGCTGTCGGTGGGCAGTTGCTTCGCGGCACTGTCGAGCTGGTCGATCCGGGATTGCGCGAGACGGATTTGAGGTGCTGCTGCTTCGGCCGAAGCCTTGTCCTTGATCGAGGCCATCAGGCTGTGCAGCGATTTCAGCGTGGTGTCCAATTCGCCGGAAACGTCGGTCGATCCGGCCATCAGTCGCGGCGGCGCCGGCACTGCGGCCCAAGGCGCGGGATCGCTTCCGAACCAGGACCCCCAGAGGAGACTGGCTGCGGCGACGAGGGCGGCCCACGGCCAGCCGTTGAACGGCTTCGCGGGGGCAGGCGGAGGCGCGGACGGGGCGACAGCCTTCGGGGTGACGGCGTCGAGCAGGCCACTGCCCGTCAGCAGGCGCGAGAGGTCGGCGGGGATGGCGGAGGCGATGTTGGATTTCTGTTCGCCGAGCAACTTGGCGAGGCCGCCCGGATCGAGGTTCGAGCTCTTCTGCTGCTGGCTCAGCGTTCCCAGCACGATCGGCGCGAGCATGCCGATGATGCCGGTGGTCGCGGTCTTGTCGACGTTCGCATACTTGGAGACGGCGTCGACGAGAGAGCCCATCGACGAGGTGCCGAGCAAGGAGCCGAGGGTGTTCGAGCCCTGCTCCGCGATCGTCTGCTGCTGCGGGCTGCCGAGGACGGACCCGAGACGGCCGAGAAGGCCGGTATCCTGCTTGGCCAGGACATCGAACAATGCACGGGCGCCTTCCGGCTTGGCGGACTTGCCGACGAGTGCGCCCAGGATCACGGGCACGGCGGCGCGCACGATGGTGTTGGCGATGGTCGAGTTGATGCCGAGGCTGGACGCCAACTTCCCGACCAGGACCGGCGTGAGATACTGCAGGGCCATGGATACGAGGTTCACGGGGGCCTCCTTGGAGTGGTCTGGAGAGTTGTCGAGACGAGATCATCGTGTGGGGGTCGAATGATGCTCAGTTCATATTCCATCGGAACGCTGGCGTCCAATCGATCGTAGGTCAACGGATTTTCTGGGTTATTTTCCCGATTGGTGACGCGCGGGAAGCGGCTGCGGACGGCATCGCGTATGCGGTATAGCGGCCGGTGCGAGGTTCGGTCTACGATCGGGAGCGGATGCGGGATCGCGCGCCGCTGAAAATCCCGAGGCGGAACTGCCGATGCCCGCGCGGGGTCACAGGGGCCTCCCGGCGCCTGCCGAATGTCGCCCGAGGAGATCGAGGACCGCATGGCAGACCTTCCGCTTTCGATCGCGTTCGTCGCCAATCCACGCACCCAGCCGATCCTCGACGGCACGGTGAAGCCGGAGGGGATCGATCTCGTCTGTACGCCCGGCAATCCCGGTGAGATCTTCTGGCGACAGCTCAAATTCGGCGATTGGGACGCGTCGGAGATGAGCTTTTCATCGCTGATGATCGCGGTGGCGAAGGGCGACGATCGTTTCGTGGGGCTGCCGATCTTCACGACGCGGCGGTTCTTTCACGCGAATATTCTGGTGCGCCGCGATGCCGGCATCGAGCGGCCGGAGGATCTCAGGGGGCGTCGCGTCGGCGTAACGGAATACCAGCAGACGGCGGCGCTGTGGACGCGAGGGGCGCTACAGCACGAGTGGGGTGTCGCGGATCGTGACATGGAATTCTTCATGGAGCGGACGCCGGACAAGAGCCACGGCGGGGCGACGGGATTCGAGCCGCCCGATGGCGTGGTCGTGCATCAGATCCCCGCGGCGAAAAACGTCGGGCAGATGATGCTCGACGGGGAACTCGATGCGGCGCTGCACTACCGGGGGTGGGCGAGCTCGGTGAACCGCTCGACCTTGGACTTGCGCAGTCATCCCGCGATCCGCACGCTGTTTCCAGATCCGAATGCCGAGGGCGTCCGCTACTACGGGAAGACGGGGCTCTATCCGATCAATCACGGCATGTGCATAAAGCGCGAGATCGTGGAGCGGCACCCGTGGGTGGTGCTCAATCTCGTGCGGACGTTCGAGCGCGCAGCCGCGGTTGCCGATGCGCAGCGGCTCGAGCACGTGGAGGCGCACATCGACACGGGACTGTTGCCGGCCAGTGCGCGCGAGGCGTTGAAGACGCGCGTGATCCGGCACGGCATCATCGCCAATCGCAAAGTTCTCGAGACGGCGGCGCAGTATTCGGTCGAGCAGGGGTTGACGCCACGGTTGATGCGGCTCGACGAGGTTTTCGCAGCAGCGACAATGGAGGTCTGAAACGCCGTTTCAGAAATTGAAGGCATGTGCTGGGGGCGTCGGCCGGGTGTTGTCCAGGAACGGCGTCCGTCCTACGATCCGGCTTTCCCCCTGATCCGGAGCACGTCCATGGCCAGCCCGTCCAAATTCAATGTCGTCGAGATTACGATCGATGAAATCCATGCCGCGTTTCAGGCGGGCACGCTGACCGCGCGGCAGCTCGTGCAGAGCTATCTCGATCGCATCGCGGCCTACGACAAGGCCGGCCCGAAGATCAATTCGATCATTTCGCTCAATCCAACGGCGCTGGAAGAAGCCGACGCGCTCGACGCCGCGTTCAAGAAGGGTGGGCTCGTCGGGCCGTTCCACGGCATTCCCATCGTCATGAAGGATCAGGCCGATGTCCTGGGCATGCCGACGACGATGGGATCGGTGCTGTTCGAGGGGCATATTCCCGGCCGTGATTGCACGGTCGCGGCGCGGCTGAAGAAGGCCGGCGCGATTTTCCTCGGCAAGTCGACGCTGGGCGAGATGGGAGCGGGCGATACGCACGGCTCGCTGTTCGGCTCGACGCGCTGCGTCTACGACCTCGAGCGGACGGCGGGTGGATCGTCCGGCGGGTCGGGCGCGGCGGTGTCGTCGAATTTCTGCGCGGTCGCGATCGGCCAGGAAGGGTTCGCGTCGATCCGCAGGCCGTCGATCTGGAATGGCGTCGTCGGCATGCGGCCGACCGCGGGGCTCGTCAGCCGCGGCGGCGTCTATGCAGGCTGGCCGTCGATCCACGGTTCGCTCGGTCCGATGTGCCGGACGGTGAAGGATGCGGCGCGCCTGCTCGACGGGATGGTCGGCTACGATCCGATCGATCCGGTCACCGCGCGCGGCGTCGGCAACGCGTCGGAGAGCTATTCAGGGCTGCTCGACAAAGGCGCTCTGAAGGGCGCGCGGATCGGCATTCTGCGCGAGAGCATGGGCTATCACGCCGAGAGCGGGAGCGACGACTTCGCCCAGGTGACGGAGGTGTTCGACAAGGCGGTCGCCGACATGGCCAAGGCCGGTGCGGCCATCGTCGATCCGATCGTGATCCCCGACCTGAAAGCGCTGCTCGCGACGCGGCACGGCAGCGCCGAGGAAGAAGAAGCGTCGTTCGAGGAATACGTGAAGGGCAGTGCCAACTCGCCGTACAAGACGCGCGCGGACGTGCTGGCGTCGCCGAAGTTCAGACAAGTCATGCAAGGCGTGAACCTGCGGTGGACGACGAAGCACGATCCGGTCAAGCGGCGCGCATATCTCGAAGCCCGGGAAATGCTGATGATCCGGATGCTCGCAGTCATGGCGGATCACAAGCTCGACGCGATCGTGCACAAGGCGGTCGAGCATACGCCGACGCTGATCGAGCACGGTATCAATCCGCCCTACGTCGATCAGAAGGGCGCGCCGCACATCAACACGTTCCTCGTGTTCGTGCCGTCGGTCGTGGTGCCGGCGGGCTTCACGCGCTCGAACCTGCCGGCGGGTATCACGTTCCTCGGCCGGCCCTACGACGACGCCAGGATGCTGCGCCTCGCCTACGCGTACGAGCAGGCGACCAAGCATCGGAAGGTGCCGGTTTTTGAGTGAAGCGACGGTGGGGTAAAGGGGGGATTTGCTGCCGGCAGCGTGAGGCGAGTGGGGAGCCGTGTTCGCGGCACAGCCGCGACTGGGACCGGTCCCAGACCCTGCGGGGAGGGACGCCCTCCCCGACCCACCCTCTTTTGCTACTTTGGCGATTTGCGGCATCGTGATGCCGGTTCGATTGGCGATCCGGGGCGGAGCGCATCGACTGTCGGTTGTGCCGCTTTCTCACAACCCAGCACTCCGTCATGGCCCGGTTCAGCCGGGCCATCCACGGCTCCTATCGGGGGATGCGGGTTTTGTTTCAGACGTGTCGTGGACGGCCGCCTGCGCGGCCGTGACGAGGTTCAGTGGTTTCGAGGTTGTCAGCGATTTTGCGGTGAGAGTCACACCTCGCCCGCCAGGTGGCGGGCGAGCCAGCGGGCGTTGCGGAGCAGGCGGCCGTCGTCGCGGCGGGCGCCGATGAGCTGCACGCCGATCGGCAGGCCGTCGGCTTCGAGCAGCGGCAGGTTGATCGCGGGTGTGCCGAGGTAGGTCCACAGCCCATTCATCACGGGATCGCCGGTATTCGACAGGCCTTTCGGCGCGGGACCCAGTGAGGACGGAGCGAGGATCGCGCTGTAGTGCGTCAGCAGATCTTCGACGCCGCCGTAGAGCTGATCGCGCATGTTGACGGCCCGGATGTAGTCCTGCGCGGTGATGCGCGCACCCGATTTCAGCCGCTCGGTGAGGCCGTCGCTGACCAGCTCGGGTTTCTTTTCGCGGAACAGGCCGTAATAGGCGGCGTTCTCGGCGGACTGGACGATGCGCTGGCATTCGGTCGCCAACGCCAAGGACGGGAGTTCGATCTCCTCGACGCGCGCGCCGAGCTCGGCGATCAACTCGTCGTAGGCGTCTTGGAGCACAGGCGATGTCTGCTCCCAGGCGGGCGTGCGGACGAAGGCGAACACGGGCGGCAGCGGCGGCTCGCTCGCCGCGATCGCCGACAAGCGCGGGCGCGCGGCCGAAATGCTGACGGGGTCTTCGCGGTCGTGCACCGCCGTCGAGTCGGCGATGAGCGCGAGATCCTCGATCGAGCGCGCGTAGAGGCCGACCGTGTCGAGCGTGTGGGACTGCAACAGCACGCCTCGCCGAGAGACGAGGCCGAACGTCGGTTTCATCGCGTAAACGCCGCAGAACGAGGCCGGGCGGATGACAGAGCCGGCCGTCTGCGTGCCGAGCGCGAGTGGGACCATGCCGCAGGCGACGGCGGCAGCCGAGCCCGACGACGAGCCGCCGGGGGTGTGGGCGAGGTTGCGGGGATTGCGGGTGGCGCCGGGCGTCGAGCTGGCAAGCTCGGTCGTGACGGTCTTGCCCATGATGACCGCGCCGGCAGCGCGCAGTGCGGCGACGCAGCTCGAGTCGTGGCGTGGGCGGTAATCCTTGAACAGCGCCGAGTTCGCTTCTGTCGGCATGTCGGAAGTGTCGATCACATCCTTGATGCCGACGGGAACGCCGTGCAGAAGGCCCAGGCCCTTGCCTTCGCGTGCCCATGCGTCGGCGGCGCGCGCCTGTTCGATGGCGTGGTCGCGGTCGATGAAGGCCCACGCCTTCACCTCGGGCTCGAGCTGATCGATGCGCGCGATGCAGGCGGTGACCAGGTCCTCGCTCGTCAATTCGTGCCGCGCGATCGCTGCCGCGGCCTCGCTGGCGGTGAGATCGGCAGGGTTATCGAGGCGTCCCTGGATGGGCTTTTTGTCGGACGCACCGGATTTGCTGCGCCCACCGCCCTTGGCTGTCGCTCTGGCCATCGGAATGTCCTCGGAATCGATCGGGGCTGCACGAATACGACGAAGCGGCCGCGATGCGAAATACACAGCGGGGAGTTGATTACCAAGCGACGGACTGCCCCTAACGGGGGCGCGGTATCCTGGTGCCGTCGGCATGTGGACGGTATGACGAAACCCGGCGGTGTTGCTTGCGTTTCAGCGCGGCGCGAACGCGTTGCCGGTGGCACCGACATCGAGCATGCCGTTGGACGGAGCGCGGGGGCCCGCTGCCGGCATCGTTCTGTTTGCCGGAGACGTCGTTGCGAACGGCGGCGCCTGTTCGAGCCGTGTGCGCGGGGCGGGGACGGCCTCGCCGTTGCTGCAACTGCGGGCTGCCTGCGGAACGAGAGCGCCGAGCGCCGAGCGGGAGCCGCCGGAAGTGGTGCGGCCGTACTTCTGGCGCCAGTCGGCGACCATGCCCTGGGCCTGCGTCCGCGTGCCCGCAGGCGCGCCGCAGTAGATGTTCTGATAGATGTCCTCGATCCAGACGCGCTCGTTCTCGGGGGCGTGCTCGACGGCGACGGTGATGAGGGCAAAGGCGCGGGTGGGATCGCGGTGCACGTTGTACCGGCCGCGCCAATAGATGTCGGCGAGGAAGGCCTGGGCGCCGGCATGGCCGCGCTGGGTGAGGGCGGACAGCCAATGCAGGCCGGCGCGTGTGTCCTGGCGGATGCCGTCGCCCTGCAGATAGATGCGGGCGAGCTCGAACTGCGCTTCCTCGTCGTTGAAGAACTGCGCGGCGTGGCGCAGATATTCCACGGCGCGGGCGGGGTCGGGACGGACGTCGGCCTGCGGCAGGCCGCGGCGGACGTAACCGGCCAATGCGGTCAGCGAGCGGGCGACGAATACCTTACGCTTGTCGTCCTCCGGATCGATGTTGGCGTGGTCGAGGGCGAGCTTGCGATAAAGCTGATAAGCGGCGACGTGATCGGTGTAGGGCGTGCCGCTGTCGGCGAGAATCCGCGCGAGATAGAACTGAGCGAGGAAAACCTCGTGGTCGGCGGCGTGGCGGAGTGCTGGAATGGCGAGCTCGACGTAGCCGCTCTTCCATTGGCTCATGCCCTGCTCGTATGCCGCTTCCGGCGACTTGAAGCTGGTTTTCTTCTGCTGCTGTGCGAACGCGTTCCCCGCATTCGCGACCAGCAGGGCCAGAAGGCCGGCGATGCCGGCTCTCAGGGTCGACTTAGATATCGGCATAGCAGACGACTTCCTCGGCCGCATCGGCATGCATGACCTCGCCCTTGCGGGCAGGGGCGACGTCATCGGCGGACTTTCGCAGGACGCCGACTTGATGTCTCACACGGCAGCTCGGCGGTTTGCTCTTGTCGAACGACCTCGGGGCCATGGCGCCGCTTTTCCTTTCCCGCTTCCTCTCGAGCCTGCTATTCCGTTGGCGGTAGACGCGCGCCAGATCGGGATGCACGCAAGGCGTGATCCGATTCCAGCGCTGGTGCGTGAGCACCGCCCGGCGAACGTGCAATGCGTGGCTCGAAGACTACCCGCTCACGATGCGGTCCCTTCGAGACCGGTCGTGCTGGAAGTGATATCGACGCGCCCGCATCGCGTGGAAGCGCCGTGCCCGTCGGGCCAGCGATTCCAAATTCACCGTACATTCATCTGATCCCGGTTTGTGGCTCAAAAGAGGCATCGTGCTCGGCGGACGTGGCGCTCGGGCCACAACGCCGGAAAAGGTTAATCGGACGTCCGGAAGCATGACGATCTGCACGACGATATCGGGCAAGCGTTCCCTGGCGCGATGGCGAAGCCGGGTTCGCTTCCGGCGAACATCTGTTAACAGCGGATCGCGACCGCAAAGCGGGCAGGTCGGGGAATTAATGAGGCAGCTGGGGTGGGAGAGCGCAAGTCCGCCATAGTTGGCAGGATAGATTTGCCGAGCCCGCTCGTGGCCGGTTCGTGTCGTGCTCGTGTTCGTGCTCGTGTTCGTGCTCGTGTTCGGCTCGCCGGCGAGGAGCAAGTTGGTAATGTTCGTCATATTCTATTGTTCGAGTGACTGATTTCTTTCCGGTTTCGATATGGGCGGCCCAGAGGTGATCGCATGAGCAACGACGCTGCGCCTTTCAACAGTCTGCCTCCGGCGCAAGGCGGCGCCGCGACTGCCGGGCAGGAGCACGTCAGCTTGGCATGGTCGCAACCGCCGGGCATGATCGCGCTCAGCTTCAAGAATTTCCTGCTGCGCATCCTCACCCTCGGCATCTATCATTTCTGGGGCAAGACGGAGGTCCGGCGGCGGATCTGGTCGGCGATACGGATCAACGGCGAGCCGCTGCAATACACCGGCACGGGCAAGGAAATGTTCCTCGGCTTCCTGCTGGTGGTGTTGTTGCTCTCGTTGCCGACGCTGCTGGTGACGATCGCGGCGCTCGCGCAATTCGGCATGAGGGGCGCCGATGTCGTGCAGACGATATTCACGGTCGCGTTCTTCTATCTGGTCGGCGTCGGCATGCATCGCGCGGTGCGCTATCGGATGTCGCGGACGTTGTGGCGCGGCATTCGCGGGGGTCTCGACGGTGACAGCTGGAAATACGGCTGGACCTATTTCTGGACGGGCATCGTGCTCCTCGTGACGCTGGGCTGGGCCGGGCCTTGGCGGGCCGCCAAACTGCAGGGGCTGATCACCAACGGCTTACGGTTCGGCAACCGGGCGTTCGCCTTCGACGCTCCGGCGGGTCCGCTCTATGGTCCGTTCGCGGCGTTGTGGTTCAGCACGGTTGCGATCCTCGGCGTGACCGGATTTCTGATCTGGCGGTTCGTCATGGACCTCGGGATCAGATCGCAGGCGGGCAAGACGATGGATCCGGCTCTGGTGTTCAAGCTCGTCGCGGTGATCTACGGCGGCCTGATCCTGGGCTTCCTGATGTTCGCGGTGGTGAGCGCGTGGTACAGGGCGCGGATGATGAACCACTTCGCGGCGCACACGTCGTTCGAGAACGTGCAATTCTCGGGGACTGCGACGGGGCGCAGCCTGATCTGGCTCGCGCTGACGAACACGCTGATGGTGGTGCTGACCCTCGGCCTGCTGGCGCCTGTCGCGCAAGCGCGATCGGCTCGCTATTTCGTCGAGCGGCTCAGGATGAGCGGCAGCGCATCGCTCGACCAGATCTTGCAAGGTGCGGCTCACGAAGGCCGCGGCGAAGGGCTCGCACAGGCGTTCGACATCGATGCATTCTGATCCTTCGACGACGTACCAGGGCCGCTACAGCGACGGACGGACGGCGCAGTCGTCGCCGGCCGAGGTGCGGCTCACCGAGCGCGGGCTGGAGATCGTGTTCGCGGGTGCTCCGCAGGCGCTGATCTGGCCCTATGGAGCGCTCGGCACGGCGACACCGCTCGCGAAGGGGGCAGCCGATGTGCTGGTGACGTACTCGTACATGCCGGGGGCGTCGCTGTTCGTGGCCGGGGCGCCTTTCGTCGAGGCGTTGCGGCTGCTCGCGCCGCAGGTGACGTCGAGGGCCTACGGATGGCGATCGGCGCGGCCGTGGATGATGGCGGCCGGGGGCGTCGTGCTCGCGATCGCCGCGGGGTGGGCCGCCAACCTTTCGCCGGCGCGCTGGGTGGCCGGAATGATTCCGCACGGGGCGCGGGCGTCGATCGGTGACAAGGTGCTGGCGTCGATGGTCGAGGGCCGCAAGGAGTGCACCGAGCCCGAAGGGCGGGCGGCGCTCGACAAGCTCGTCGGTCGCCTGACGGGGGCGTCGGGGACGAAGACGCGATTTCGCGTGCGGGTCGTGGACTGGGGGCTGCTGAACGCGTTCGCGGTGCCCGGCGAGCAGATCGTCCTGACGCGGCAGATCATCACCCAGGCGAAGAGCCCGGAAGAAGTGGCCGGCGTTCTCGCGCACGAGATGGGGCATGGCCTGGAGTTGCATCCCGAGACGGCGATCGTCCGTATCGTCGGTTTGACCGCGGTGCTGGAGTTGATGACCGGCGGCGGCGGTACGCTGGCCAACATCGGGCTCGGCCTCACCCAGCTCAGCTATACGCGGGTGGCCGAGCGTGAAGCGGATGCGCGCGGGCTGGCGTTGCTCGAGAAGGCGCACATCTCGTCGTCGGGACTGATCGACTTCTTCAAGCGGATCGGCGAGATCGAGCGCAAATCCGGCAAGGGCGAGTGGGGGCTTTTCCGCACGCATCCGGAATCGGAGGAGCGGGCGAAGGCGGCGGCCGCACGTCCGGCCTGGAAAACCGAGCCGGCGATGAGCGCCCGGGAGTGGCAGGCGCTGCGCTCGATCTGCGGGGTGGCCAAGCCGGCGCTGCCGAAGCCGGAAGAGCCGAAAACCGGTGAACAGAAGATCTGACAGCCGTCATCAGGCGGGGATCAGATCTTTCAACGCTACCCAGATCAGGCGAAGGGCGAGCGCGGTCATCACCACCTTGAAGCCGATGCGGAACCAGTCTTCGCGGATCGCATTGAGCGCGCGCTCGCCGACGTAGTTGCCCAGGACGCCGGTCGCGATCATGGCGGCGATCAACGGCACGTAAGCGCCAAGGGCGAAGCCGACCCAGAGGAACGCCGCCATCTTGGCGATGTGGGTGATCGCCATCAGCGCCGACATGGTGGCGACATGGTTGCGGCGGTCGGGGCTGGCGCTGGCTACGAACGGCCCGACGAGGGTTCCGGTCGCACTGACGAAAACGCCGAGCACGGTGACGATGAAACCGAGCAGCGCGAAGCGGCCGCGTTCGGGGCCGAAGCGGCCGAGATGAGGCGCCCACGTGATCAGCAGCACGAACGCGCCGAGGCCGCCCATCAGCAGGGATTGCGGCAGGTTGACGAACAGCTTCGCGCCGAGTGCCGCTCCGGCGGCGCAACCGATCGTGAAAGGCAGGATGGTGTCGTACAGGAGCCACTGGCGCATCGCGAGCACGCGGGAGATGCCGCCGCCGAGCTGAATCAGGGTGTGCATGGGGATCAGGACCGCGGGCGGGTAGAATGCCGCCATCACCACGAGCAGCATGAGACCGCCGGCGGTACCCGCGACGATGCTGAAATAGGCGGTGAAGAAGGAGGCTGCGCTCAATCCGATGAAGAGCCAGACGCTCGTATCCGGTGTGCCCAGGAATGCGCTGTCCATGCCGTGCGGCCTCGTTCGCCATCGGCCCGGCGGCGCCGGTGGCGAGTTGCTTTCGAAACGCGGGAGACTTTGGCGCAGATCAGCACGCCCGGCGGCAGGCTGCAAGCCGGACCACCGCAGCAGACCACAGTGCCCGCCTGCAGAGCGGAGCCGGTATCGGAATTCCGAATGACGCGCCTCGACCGACGCGGCTTGCACAGGGCTTCGGGCGGACATAAGGATGAGCCGAGGCTGCGGCCTCGATCGGGTTCGAGATCTGCGCTGGAGGTCCGATGTCTAGTGCGTCGACAGCAGAGGTTGGGGGCACCGTCGAGAGATATGCCGCCTGGGCCGCGGCTTTTGCGTCCGCCGCGCTCGTCGTGCTTCTGATCACGCCGCGCGCGTCGCCGGGTGCACTCGGGCTCCTCGCGCTCGCGATGGCGGTTGCGACGGGCTTTGCCGTGGGAGGTCGCGAACTGTTGCGCCTGCCGCTCGCTGGAGCACTGGTCGCCGGGTTGGGGGTCTGGGGCCTCGTTTCGCTGGGCTGGGCCGGGGACCAGAAGGAGGCGCTCAACAAGAGCGTGATGCTGATCGGTTTCACTCTCGCCGCGGTGTCGGTGCAGACGCTGACGCGGCAGGTCGAGCCGGAAGTGCTGCGTCGGATCGCGGTCGCGCTGCTCGTCACGTTCTCGGCTGCCGTCGTCTACCTGTTGGTCGAGGAATTGAGCGATCATCTGCTCAAGCGGTTGTTCTTCCGCGCCTTGCCGTTCACGACGCCCGTCGGAAAAATGGTCACTCATCCCGACGGCGAGATCAGCCTCGCCGGCTATATCTCGAACCGGAACATGGCGGCGATGGTGCTCGCGTTCTGGCCGGTGCTTCTGATCGCGATGGTGCTGGCCGACGATCGGCGCAAGCGGTTCGCCATCGTCGCTGTGGTGGCACTCGCGTTCGTCGCGATGGCCCTCTCGGTGCACGAGACGTCTTTCATCGCAGTGGTGGCGGGAGCCGTCGTGTTCGCCATCTGCTGCGTCCGGCCGAAGGTGGGGCTCGGCGTCGTCGCGGCGGGATGGCTGGTGGCGACGCTTCTCGTGGTCCCGCTCGCGAGCTGGGCGTCGAGCGGGGCGCAGCTCCACAACGCTACGTGGCTGCCCAACAGTGCGCGGCACAGGATCGTGCTGTGGGCCTATACGGCCGAACAGGTTCGGCAACGTCCGCTCACGGGGGTCGGCGCGGCGTCGACCAAGCTGATCGATGCTCGGCGGGGACCGCGGGTCGCGCCGCTGCCGGGGACGGCTTACGAGTGGCGGTCCGGGCCTCATGCCCACAATGTCTATCTGCAGACGTGGTACGAACTGGGTGCGGTCGGCGCGGGATTGCTGTGCGCGGCCGGGCTGGCGCTGATCGGTTCGCTGTCGCGGCTACCGCTCAGGGCGCAACCCTATGCTGGGGCGGCGGTGACGACAGCGGTAGTGATGGGCGCATTCTCCTGGGGGATGTGGCAAGCGTGGTTTCTCGGCGTGTTCATGGTGACGGTCGTTCTGATGTCGATCGCGGTGCAGGCTGTGCGTCACGAGGCCGAGGCAGAAAGGGCGCGCGCTTCCTGAGCCGGGGGAGGTTCGTCCGGCTGGAGAATGACGATGGCATTCCGGCCGTGCGGATGATGCTTCAGGTCGTGCTATGCTGCGAGGGATCGGCAAGGAGGCCACGCCATGTACAAGAGCATTCTCATTCCAACCGACGGCACCGAATTCTGTGAGCGTGCCATTCATCACGGCATCGAACTCGCCAAGCTGTCCGGGGCAAAAATAATCGGGCTGACCGTCGCGATGCCGCTTCACACGGGCACGCCGAGCGGCATGATCCCGGCCGAGATCAAAGGCATCATTCACGCTGAAATGGCCAAGGAAGCCGATGCGAAACTCGCTGTCGTGAAGAAGGCCGCAGAGGCGGCGGGCGTGCCGGTCGAACTCGTGCGGCAGTCCGAGGATCACCCGTGGGAAGCAATCGTGCAGACCGCGAAGACGAAGGGCTGCGATCTCATCGTGATGGCCTCACACGGCCGGCGCGGGGTTTCGGCGATGATCCTGGGCAGCGAGACGCAGAAGGTGCTGACGCATTCCACCGTTCCCGTTCTGGTGGTGCGCTGATCCAGGCGCGACGTGGGACCCGCGCGATGACTGGTGCCGTCGCACGGGTTCGCCAGGGTTTTGTCAGCCGGGGCCGAGGCCCATCATCTTCAGCACGCGGCGGCCGATGAGGCCGTAGGGATTGGAGATCGTCTCGGCGATCTCGAAATGATTGTAACCGGGGCCGACGACCAGCTCGTGTGGCTTGCCGGCTGCTTTCAGCGCGGCGGCGAAATCACGCGCCTGCCGCTGGAACTCCGGCGTTTCGTCCGTGCCGTAGCCGACGACGAGGGGCATGTTGATCCGGTCGATACGGCGTATGGCGGACAGCTTGTCGACCGTCTCGTCGGTGAACTTCACGTATTCGGAACGCTTGGACAACCGGACGGGCGTGAGGTCGTACATGCCCGAGCAGGTGAGTGATCCGGCGATGATGTCGGCAGGCACGCCGTAATCCGTCGCCCAATCGGTCGTGATGATGCAGCCCGTCAAATGCGCGCCCGACGAGTGACCGATGACGTAGAGTTTTCTCGGGTCGCCGCCGAATTCGCGCGCGTTCTTCCACGTCCAGGCGACGGCGCGCCGGACCTGATCGACCATCGGCAGGAGGTCGCCTTTGTGATCGTCGATGTTGCTGAAGTCGGCTGCGAGGTAATGCGCGCCGGCGTTGACGAACATTTCGGCGGGCGTGTGGTTGTCGGCGGAGACGCCGCGCCGCCAGGCACCGCCGTGGATGTAGACGACGACGGGGGCGTTGGGCGCCTTGGTGCGGAACAGGTCGAGCCCTTCGATGTCGGGCGCGCCGTATTTCAGGCGTTGCGGGTTGCCGAGGGCTTCGCGAGCCCTCGCGGTGGATACGTCGCGACGCGTCTGCACCTTGGCCTGATTGGGCGCGTAGACGGCCTGATCGTAGGCGTCGTCGAGCTCCTTCTGGTCCATGTCCAGCCAGACGATGGGACCCTTCTGTCGTGCCGGCTTGGAAGAGGCATCGGTGGGCATGGCAGGTCCTTTCATTCGGGTCGAGCGGGCGGTGAGCGACCGGCCTCGAAGGTGGGCCGCAGGTGTCGTGCGGTCGCGTTCGGTCGTCGGCTGTCGTGGCGAGCTTAGCGTGCGATCACTGTGCGGCGAAAGGCAGAAAAGCAAAAGCGCGGGTGCTGAGACCCGCGCTCGATGGTGTCGGGATCGCGTGGCGGCCACGATCATTTCATGGCGGCGAGTGCCGTCTGGCGCAGCGTCTTTGCTTCATCGAGATCGTCGTGCGCGAGGCTTGCGCCGGCCTGATAGGCGGCTTCCTTGAAGTTCTGGGTTGCGAACAAGCGCTTGGCTTTGGCCAAGTGATACTCGGCGAAGCGGCCGGTGTTCAACAGCTCGGCTTCGGTTGCCGTGACTTCTGCCGCTGCATCGGCGGGCTGGGTGTTGTCGGTTTCGGCCATGGTCGTCTCCGTCGGAACGAGGGTTGAAGCGGATGATATCGAGGTGGAGGCCCGAGCGGTTGCGGAAGGCGCTGATCGTGGGAAGAGGCCGATCGCGTCGAGGATGCTCGCCAGGATTCCGAGAATGGCCAGCGTGAAGATCAGTCCGAGCACAGCGCCGGAGAAGCTGATGTAGACGGTGCCTCCGGCAATCGCACCGACCACGGCGACGATCGCTGCTGCCAGGGGGCTGAACAGCCGCTCCAATGGTGACATGGTGGCGGTCATGGCGATCCTCCCAGGGCTCGTTGCTCGTGTTCCGGCTCTGTCTGGGCCGGATTGTCGCCGCCGGTCCAGCTCGAACTCGGGAACCCGGACGGCTGCTACAGGTCTAGACAAGGGGCGAGGGGCTGTCCATCGGACGTCCGGTAGACCCCCTTCGGTGCACCGGGGGCTCTTTTCCCGACAGATCGTGTGCGGTGGGCGGCCGCCGCGGACGAAGTTGGTATCGATGCCGATGATCGGATCTGGTCCATCGGGGTAGTCGATCGGCGATGGCTATCGTGTATGATCGGGGCCTCTCCAGAGCCCGAGGTCGATCCGCTTGAAGCCATCCGCTGAAGACGCTGCCGGCCGGTCATCGTTGCAACGGCTGCTAGGGCGCGTGGTCGATGTCAGGGCGGGCGAGGCATCGGCGCTCCTCGCCTCGTTCCTGTTCTTCTTTGCGGTGCTGACGTCCTATTACATCATCCGTCCCGTCCGTGACGAGATGGGCATGATGCTGACGAAGGAGGACGGCCAGGCGCTGCACACCCTCTTCGTCTATGTGTTCGTCGTGATGATCGCGGCGGTGCCGTTGTTCGGATGGGTGATGGAGAACGTACCGCTGCGGCGCGTGGTGCCGGCGGTCTACGGCTTCTTCATTCTCAATCTCGTGCTGTTCTGGCTGATCCTGGAAGGCGGCGGGCAGACGCCCGGCGTGGCGCGGCTGTTTTTCATCTGGGTCAGCGTGTTCAACCTGTTCGTCGTGTCGATGTTCTGGAGCACGCTGTCGGAGTTGTGGCGCAGCGAGGAGGCGAAGCGGCTCTATGGCTTCGTGGCGGCCGGCGGCAGCGCGGGCGCGATGACGGGGCCGCTGATCGCGCAGTCGCTCGTGAACGTGGTGGGAACAGACACGTTGCTGCTGATTTCAGCGGGCTTCCTGGGGTTGGCTCTCTTGCTGTCCGTGGTGTTGCGCAGAACCCTGGGAAGCAGAGGAAGGGGCGAGGCGGAGGGTGAGCCCAAGCGCAGCGGGATACTGGCGGGGGCGTCCATGGTCTGGCGGTCGCCCTATCTCATGGGGATCGCGCTGTGGGTGCTGCTGGCCAATCTGATCCTGACCTATTTCTATCTCGAGCAGGCGCGGATCGTGGGGGCGGCGATCGTCGACCGGGCCGCGCGCGTGCAGATGCTGGCGCGGGTCGATCTCGCGGTCAGTCTGCTGACGATCGCGCTGCAGGTGTTCATGACGGGGCGTGTGATGTCGAAGCTCGGGTTGGGGCTTTCGATCGCGTGCGTGCCCATCGTGGCGATCGGCGGGTTCATCGCGCTCGCCATCGCCCCCGTGGTCGGCGTCATTCTCGCGATCATGATCGCCGAGCGCGCGCTGGGCTTCGCGTTCGCCAATCCGGCGGCGCGGGTGTTGTGGACGGTGGTCGACAGGGAAGCGAAGTACAAGGCGCAGAGCTTCATCGATACCGTGGTCTTTCGCGGCGGTGACGCTGCGTCCGGGTGGGTGTTCGGAACGCTGTCGAAGACGATGGGGCTCGGCGGGGCAGCGATCGCCTTCGTCACGGTTCCGTTCGCGGTTCTGTGGCTGGTGCTGAGCTTGAAGCTCGCGGTGATGCACGCGCGGCTGGCGGACGCGCCTCCGGACACGCCGAACGAGCGGGACCGGTAGTGAGGACGCTCGGCAGAACAGGCAGACGTGCGATGCAATCGCGGTAACGCTGCGCTGCAGAGGGGTTCCGTTCGCTGGGGATAGCCTCTAGACTTTCTGCGGCCAACAATGAAACGGCACATCAAAAGACCACACGAGGAGCGGAAACCCATGACGGAGCGCAAGTACAAGTACATCAAGATCGACAAGCAGGACGGCATCACCTGGTTGACGCTGAACCGGCCGGAGAAGCGCAATGCGATGAGCCCGGCTCTGCACGAGGAGATGGACCACGCGCTGTTCATGCTCGAGGACGATCCGGACACGAAGGTCGTCATCCTGCGTGGCGCCGGCGGTAACTTCTCGGCGGGCCAGGACCTCAAGGAGTTCTTCCGCGAGAACGAGGGCAAGCCGCGCCAGGGCCGCAAGGCGCGCGAGGAAGCGAACCGCTGGCGCTGGGAGCGGCTCTACAACTACGACAAGCCCACGATCTGCATGATCGAAGGCTACTGCGTCGGCGGCGCGTTCATGCAATTGCTCGCAACCGACTTCGTCGTGGCGGCCGAAAACGCGACGTTCTCGCTGTCGGAAGTGAACTGGGGCATTCTGCCCGGCGCGCTCGTCTCCAAGGTCGTCGCCGACGCGGTGATCTATCGCCACGCGCTCTGGTATGCCTGCCTCGGCGAGCCGTTCGACGGCGTCGAGGCCGCGCGCGTCGGGTTCATCAATCTCGCGGTGCCGCACGACAAGCTCATCGCGGAGACCGAGAACCTCGCGAAGAAGCTGATGCTCAAGAGCCCGCGCGTGTTGCGTGCGACCAAGCAGGCGATCCGCCACGTGCGTACGATGGACTTCGGTCAGGCCTACGACTACCTCGCCGAGAAGGGCAAGGCGATCAAGGTCGGCGATCAGGAGAAGTCCTACGAGACGGGCCTGTCGCAGTTCCTCGACAAGAAGGCCTACAAGCCGGTCATGTCGCCGTTCAAGCTCGGCACCATGCTGACCGACGACACGAAGAAGAAGTGAGGCAGCAGGCATCAGTCAGTGAGGCATCAGGCATCAGGCATCAGGCAAGCGGAACTCGGGATAGCGTATTGCCGGCTGCCTGAGTTCCTGCTGCCCGATGCCTGCCTTCCCAGCGAGTGACGATCAATGCTCCAAGGCCCACTCTCCGGCATCAAGGTCGTCGAATTGTCGACCATGATCACGGCGTCGTCGGCGGGCATGATGCTCGCCGACATGGGCGCCGAGGTGGTCAAGGTCGAGAACCCGAACGGCGGCGACCCGTTTCGCAGTTTCGGGCCGAGCCGCGACTACAGCGCGCATTTCTGCTCGTACAACCGCAACAAGCGCAGCGTGGCGCTCGACCTGCGGGCGGAGGACGGCAAGGTGGCTTTGGAGGCGCTGTTGAAGCGTGCCGACGTGCTGCTCGACAACTTCCGGCCCGGCGTGCTCGACCGTCTCGGCCTCACGCCCGATGCGCTCGCGGCGATCAATCCGCGGCTGATCCATTGCTCGATCACGGGGTTCGGTCCGGATGGGCCGTACGCGATGCGGCCTTCCTACAACGCGGTCGCTCAGGCGCTCGTGGGCATGTCGAGCCTGTTCGTCGATCCCGGCAATCCGCGGATCACCGGGCCGACGATTTCCGACAACGTCTGCGGCGCCTATGCGGCGAGCGGAATGCTTGCGGCCCTGCTCGAGCGAGAGCGGACCGGGCGTGCGCGGCGGGTCGAGATCAATATGATCGACGCGACGCTGGCGTTGATGCCCGATCCGTTCGGTTATCACGAGTTCCTCGGTGTCGTGTCCGATCCCTACACGAGCGCGCGGAACTCGCAGTCGTATGCCGTTGTGTGCGGCGACGGAACGCTGTTGTGCATCCATCTGTCGTCGCAGCCGCAGTTCTGGGAGGGGTTCGTAAAGGCGCTGGGGCTGGAAGAGTTCGCCAAGGACCCGCGCGTCGGGAGCCGCATGCTGCGGATCGAGAATTACGATCTCATCGCCGAGGTGATGGGCGAAACGATCAAGACGAAGCCGCGCGCGCACTGGATGGCGCTGCTCGAGGAGGCGGACGTGCCGTTCGCACCGATCCTCGACGTGACGGAGGTGCCGGAGGACGAGCAGGTCAGGCACCTCGGCTCGTTCCAGGTGCTGGAGCACCCGGTGAAGGGCAAGGTGCGCGTGATCATGCGGCCGATGTGGCTCGATGGGACGCGGTCGGATCAGCCGATGCAGCCGCCGCCGCTGTTGGGAGAGCATACTGCGGAAGTGATGGCAGAGCTGGGATTGCCGGTGCCGGCGTCGTCGAATGCGGCGGGCAAGGTGTCCGGCAAGGCGTGAGCTCGGCTTGCGCGGCGGGGTGAGGTTCGCGGCGATGCCGCGACCGGGTCTTGGACCCAGACCCAATTGGCGGGACACCCGCCAAACCACCCGTTTTTTGCCATTTGGGCTGCATGAAATTCGGGTTTGGTCGAGAAATGCATGGCGCTGTTCGGCATCGATGTTGGTGATCCCCAGCGCACCCGATTGCGCAAACTCCCCGATGACCGTGCTGC
>CAZNMY010000064.1:0-34221 GCA_964574325.1 uncultured Devosia sp.
GCCGCGAATATAGTCCTGCCGCTCCCGGGTGGCGGTCGGCAGCGGCGCGCGGGTCGGTCCGACTGGCCGCCCCATCAACACCATCCCGCCCTTGAGCGAGGAGGGGTACTGATCCTTGAACAAGTGCCAGAGGATCGTCATCTTGCGCTGTGCCTCGCGGGCCCGCGGCCAATCGCCCGCAACGCATGACGTGTAGAGCTCGGTGCACAGATTCGGACAGATCGAGCCCGCCGCCGAGTATGAGCCGATGCCGCCGAGCGGAACGGAAGGCAGCAGGAACTCGACGCCCGTGACGAGCGCGAAGTCGGGCCGGAGCTTGAGCGCGAGCCGCGAGATTTCGATGAATTTTTCCGAGTTGAAGCTCGCTTCCTTGACGCCGACGAAGTTCGGCAGCTTTTCGATCAGACGGGCCATCAGGTCGCCGGTGATCTCGACGCCGTTGAGGTAGCTCGGCGAATTGTAGGAAAGTACGGGGATCGAGATCGAGCGGCACAGTTTGGTGAAATAATCCTCGATCGATTCCTGTGTCGGCGCCCAGACGTAGGGCGTGATCGCCAGGATACCGTCGGCGCCGATCTTCTCGGCGTGTTTGGCGAGCGCGAAAGTATCTTCGACCGCCAGGGCACTGACGTGGACGGTGACGGGTATGCGGCCATTGACGACCTTCACACATGCTTCGGCGAACAGCTTGCGCTCCTCGATCGTGAGGCTCAGCGACTCGCCCTTGTGATGCGGCCAGGAAATAGCCGTGGCGCCGGTTCGCACGTGGAATTCCAGGACCTTCTCGAACGTCGCGAGATCCAGACTGAAATCGGGTTTCAGAGGAGTAACCGGGCTCTGCATCACCCCCTTGAACTTGGCCGCCATCGTATCCCCCATCGTCGTCTTGCCCGGCTGCGGGTGTGTGTTGCCAGCTAGCTATCACTACAGGCGTTTACTCGGCAACGCCCCCTCGAGAACGGATGCGAGAGGGGTAGGGGCAGCTCGGTTCCCCTTACCCATCACACCAACAAGGCAATGGAAATGTCAGAAAGCCGTGCTAGACTTCTTCGCTTCCAATAGCGGGCAGGGGTCGATATCGGCCCCTTTTTCCGTCGTACCGGAGGCAAACCTTGTCGGGCCATAAACATATCGTTCTCACGTCCCACCCCTCCAAAGGCGGCTATCAGGCCCCGGAGATCAAGTGGGGAGCGGCCACGCCCAGAGAGCGCGGCCCCGTCGTCGGCAGCTCCAACAATCCGTCGCAGAGGAACGTCATCGGCGTTCATTCAGGCGCCTACGGAGTCTATCGCGCGCTCGCGGTGGCTGCGGGCAAGCTCGATCCGATCCATCGCCCGGATCTGACCAACACCTTTCCCCCGGTCGAAATCGGTCCATTCCCGCAATGGTTCGATCCCGACAAGATCGTTTCGATCGATCCATGGGGGCACCGTGTCGCCGAGGTTTTCAAGGACGAGATCGCAGCGGGGCTCGACGTCAGGCCGACGATTGCGATCACCAAGGCGCGGATCACCTTTCCGGAGATCCGCGACGCGCTGGTCGCCAAGCGCCTCGTATCCGACAACAGGATACTGTTGCCGTCGGGGGAAGCGAGCGTCACCAAGATCGCGATCGAGCCGGTGTGGTATCTGCCGGGCATTGCGCATCGCCTCGGCATCAAGGAAGCAGCACTCCGGCGCGCGCTGTTCGAGCATACCGGCGCGATGTTCCCCGATCTCGTGACGCGCCCCGACCACAAGGTGTTCTTGCCGCCGATCGGCAACATCACGCTCTACATCTTCGGCGAGGTCGAGCGGCTGTGGGACGGCAAGGGCGAGATCACCTGCCGCGTGCACGACGAATGCAACGGCTCGGACGTGTTCGGCTCGGACATCTGCACGTGCCGGCCCTATCTCGCCCACGGCATCGAGGAGTGCATTCGCAGCGCGCAGAAGGGCGGCGCGGGCATCATCGTCTACAATCGCAAGGAAGGCCGCGCCCTCGGCGAGGTCGTCAAGTTCCTGGTCTACAATGCGCGCAAGCGCAGCCAGGGCGGCGACAGCGCGGCGGCTTATTTCGAGCGGACGGAATGCGTGGCCGGCGTGCAGGACATGCGCTTCCAGGACCTGATGCCGGACGTATTCCATTGGCTCGGTATGCGACGGATCGATCGCTGGATCTCCATGAGCAACCTGAAGTTCGAGCCGATGCGCCAGCAGGGTATCGACATCGTTGCGCGCGTGCCGATCCCCGACGATCTCATCCCGCTCGATGCCCAAGTCGAGATGGATGCCAAGAAGGCCGCTGGATACTACACCGACGAAACCGTTTCCAAGCCGGACGATCTCGCCAAGACGAAGGGGCGCGCGCTTGAAGACTACTGAGGTTGGAACCGCCGCTTCGTTGCTCTCCGCAGCGGCGATACGCCAGCGTTGCGGTATGATCTTCGAGGCCGGCTCAGCGGGTAAGCTCGCGCATTTCGAGCTGCGGCTCGAGCGTCTGGATGAAGCGGCCGACTTCGTGGCCGATACGATCCGCCTCAACTATCCCTCGCTGAAAGTACCGTTCCATTCGCGCTGGCGGCACTTCGTGATCGAAGGCCAGGACCGCTGGCTGAAGGCGGCAGGCGATGGTTCGTTGCCGCCCGGTTCGGCTGCAAGAGCGCGCGCACGGTTCGAACTTGCGATCACGAGTGTTCTGCTGGACGCGGGCGCAGGACCGGCGTGGCGATGGGCCGAGCCGGTGTCGTCGGCAGCGGGAGTCGCCACGTGGCGCCACGTCGGACGGTCTGAAGGCCTGGCACTGGCGAGCTTCGCGGCTTGGGAGCGCGGGTATTTCTCGAGCACGCTCGACGAGCCGCGACGCGTCGATGCCGAGGGGCTCCGGACGTTGTCGGTCGACGAGTTGTCGAAGGCATTTCTGGTGGGGCCGGACAATCCACTCGATGGGCTCGAAGGCCGTGCGGCGCTGCTCAACCGACTCGGGGATGCGATAACCGCCCGGCCGGATCTGTTCGGCACCGAAGGCCGTTTGGGCGGGCTGTTCGATACTCTGGTCGCGCGTGCCGAAGTGAATGTTTCCCCTCCCCCTAGTGGGGAGGGGGTAGGGGTGGGGGGCGAAAGCGTAACGTCGGTTGGTCTTGTTCACCCCACCCCCGCCCCCTCCCCATCAAGGGGAGGGGGGAAGGTCGTCGTGGCAGCACCCGACATACTCCGCCTTCTGCTCGAGGCGCTGGGATCGATATGGCCGGGGCGTATCGCGCTCGACGGCGTCGATCTCGGCGATACGTGGCGGCATCCCGCCGTGGTGGTGCCGGGGCCGACCAAAGGTCTCGTGCCGTTCCACAAGCTGTCGCAGTGGCTCTCGTACTCCCTGATCGAGCCGCTGCAGGAGGCGGGTATCGAGGTCACCGACATCGACGGTCTGACGGGGCTCGCGGAATATCGCAACGGCGGACTGTTCGTCGATCTCGGCGTGATCGAGCCGCGGTCGGCTTCGTTACAGGAGCGCGAGCATCATCCCGGCGACGAGCCGATCGTGGAGTGGCGTGCCCTGACGGTCGTGCTGCTCGACCGCATCGCGCCGCTGGTCCGTGCGAAACTCGGCGTTACGGCGGATGCGATGCCACTCGCCTCGGTGCTCGAAGGCGGAACGTGGTCCGCGGGCCGCCGCATCGCGAAGCAGAAGCGCGCCGATGGTGGTCCGCCGGTGCGGATCATCAGCGACGGCTCGGTATTCTGAAGTCCCTCGAAGGAAAGCAATGCGTATGCATCCGAAGTTGACGGTGGTCGATCATCCGCTCGTGGCGCACAAGCTCTCGCTGATGCGGGACGAGGAGACGTCGACGGCACGTTTTCGCAATCTCGCGCGCGAGCTCGGGCTGCTGATCGGTTACGAAGTGTTGCGCGATCTGCCACTGGAGGACCGCGAGATAAAGACGCCGATGGGTATGGCTTCGGTGCCTTTCATCAAGGGCAAGAAGGTCGTGTTCGTGCCGATCCTGCGGGCCGCTCTCGGGCTCGTCGACGGGCTCCTCGATCTCGTTCCGTCGGCCCGCGTCGGCCACATCGGGATCTATCGCGAACCGGAGACACTGACGGCGGTCGAATACTTCCTGAAGTTGCCGGAGGACGTGGCGGAGCGCCCGGTGGTCGTCGTCAGCGCCGTCATCGCGAGCGGAAACACGGCGATCGCCGCGATCAGCCGTCTCGCCGAGCACGGGGCGAAGAACATCAAGCTCGTCTCCCTGGTATCCGCTCCCGAAGGGCTCGACGCCCTCGCGCGGGCGTTTCCGGAGGTGCCGGTGTTCACCGGCGCGGTCGATCTGCGGCTCGACGAGAACGGCTATGTGATCCCGGGTCTGGGAGATGCCGGAGACCGGATGTTCGGCACCAGGTAGCGGCTGGAAATCGGGGATTTCGATTTTCGCTCGGATGTGTGAGAACAGCGATCACTGCGGGCGCTCGATCATGTTCGCACCCGCCCCGCCTCAACTCATCCATCCGGAGTTCCAATGACGATCGGCGTCTCGACGCAAGGCCTCGTGCTGCTTGCTCTGGCCTTGGCGGCGTCCGGGTTCGTCATGGGCTTTCTGGCAGGGCTGTTCGGGATCGGTGGCGGCGCCATTCTCGTGCCCGCTCTGTACGAAGCGTTCCGGGCGATCGGCGTGGATCACGACGTCCTGATGCATCTGTGTCTGGGCACGTCGCTGGCGGTGATGGTGCCGACGACGATCACGTCGTTCAGGTCGCATCGTGCCAAGGGCACCGTGGACGAGGCATTCCTGAAGCGGGTTGCGGTGTGGATCGTGCTCGGCGTCATCATCGGCGCGCTGATCGCGCGAGTTGCGCCGAGCCGCACGCTGCAATGGATCTGGGCCGTTTGCGGCGGTCTGCTCGCGATCAAGATGGCGTTCAGCCGGGACGAATGGGTGATCGCGAAAGACGTGCCGGGCAATTGGGTGACGGAAGCCGTCTCACTGGTGATTGGGCTCGCCTCGACGCTGATGAGCATCGGCGGCGCGTCGATCATGGTGGCATTCATGACGATGTTCGGCCGACCGCTGATGCCGTCGATCTCGACCAGCTCCGGTCTCGGGCCTTTGATCGCGATACCCGGCACGATCGGCTTCATCTGGGCGGGCTGGGAGGCAACGAACCTGCCGCCGTTCTCGTTGGGCTATGTGAGCCTTCTCGGTGCCGCGCTGATCGTTCCCGTCAGCGTCTATGCCGCGCCGATCGGCGTCCGGGTCGGGCATGGCCTGCCGAAGCGAAAGATGGAGATCGCGTTTGCTGCGTTCCTCGGATTGATGTCGCTGCGTTTCCTGCTGGGTGCGATCTTCGATTGAGCGTCCCTCCAACGTTGGGCAACTCCGAACAAAAAACTGCTTCGATTTTCAGACCAGCCTCTCGGTTCTCCTCCCCCCATCGTGGGGGAGGTGGCCCGTAGGGCCGGAGGGGGGAGGTCCAGCGGAAGCCGTGCGATCAGGTGCGTCCTCACCTCGCCCCACAACTGGTGAGGAGCGACGCCCTATTCTCGATTCGGCTATTGTTCGCAGTGTCCTTAACCCGGGGTTTGCCATAGCGCGTCCAGGCTCTCACGTGCTGCACGCTTCTTGCTCGGTTCGGCTCGAAAGGTCTCGGCGCGCCCAGGTTTGGGACGATCCCGGGACGAAAGGCCCAGCAGGAGACAGCCCCATGTTCGAGCGCGGCAGGATCGACAACCGGGCGGCAGAGCCCACCCCCGTGCCTGTGGAACTGGAGCTGCTCGACGGCAGCGTCGCCAAGGGCAAGCTCATGGTCGCGTCCGGACATGCGCCGCTCGATGCGATCAACAATGCCGGCGGTTTCGTCGAATTCCTACCGTATGCCGGCGAGTCCAGACTGATCGCGAAGTCGACCATCGCGTCGATCAAACTGGTCGGCGTCCCGCGCGCCCCGGCCCTGCGGCCCCGAACCAGCCTCGGCGACGACTTCGATCCGCACCTGATCCTGGGCATTTCGACCGAAAGCACCTGGGACGAAATACGTGCGGCCTACGTGCAGCTTTCCAAAGCCTATCATCCCGACAGGTATTCGTCGGCGAGTTTGCCGGCAGAAGTGGGCGACTATCTCGACGCGATGGCGCGCAGGGTAAATGCAGCCTATGCTGCACTCGAGGCTACGGAGCGAACCGCCAGGCGTTTCCGAGCCGATCTCGCGCCTGCCGTCTATACCTCTCGGGCGCGGTGACGCATGAGCATCGCAAGCTGCCGGAGCTGTGATTGCACAAGGATCGCAGACAGGTTCTGATCGGAGCCGGGGCCGCCGTCGGCACAACCCTCTGCCTGGGCGCGAGCGGCTCCAGCGCAAAGGGTGAGGCCATGCACGTTCGCAAGATCCCCTCGACGGGTGAGCCGATGCCGGTCGTCGGCTTCGGCACCTGGCAGACGTTCGATATCGGGAACGATCGTGCCGAAAGGGCACAGCGGCGCGAGGTGCTGGAGGCGCTGTTCGCGGCCGGCGGGCGGATGATCGATAGCTCGCCGATGTACGGCCGCAGCGAAGCCGTGGTTGGCGAGCTGCTGACGGAGATGGGCGCGCACGACAAGGCGTTCCTGGCCACCAAGGTCTGGACGTCCGGCGAGAAGGCCGGCCTCGCACAGATGAAGGCGTCCGCCGACAAGATGCGGGCACCTGTCATCGACCTCATGCAGATCCACAATCTCGTCGACTGGCGCGTGCACCTGAAGTCGCTCCGCGCTGCCAAGGAAGCAGGGCGATATCGCTATATCGGGATCACGCACTATACGGTGCCTGCGCTCGACGAGCTGGCGAAAATCTTGAAGAACGAGAAGCTCGACTTCGTGCAGATGGGCTATTCGCTGGCGACCCGGGCATCCGAGCAGCGCTTGCTGCCGGTCGCTCAGGAGCGCGGCGTTGCCGTGATCGCAAATCAGCCGTTCGACAGCGGAACGATGTTCACCAAAGTGAAAGGCAAGCCGTTGCCGGAATGGGCCGGCGAGATCGACTGCTCGAGCTGGGCGCAGATCATGCTCAAATATCTGATCGGCCATCCCGCGGTGACGTGCGTCATTCCCGGCACCGCGCGCCCCGATCACGCGAAGGACAACCTCGCGGCGGGGGTGGGGCGGCTGCCGGACGCGGCCCAACGCCGGCGTATCGCCGAGGCGTGGGACGGGCTTTAGGGGTGCACAACTTCGGCTCCAATCGCCACGCTTCTCCTCCCCCGCAAGGGGGGAGGGGAACCTCGAACGCCGTCCCCGACCTCGCAGCGCTCATTGTTGCCACTCTCCTTTGAGCCACACCTGCATTCGGTTCGCGCACATGCGTCCTCGGTTGCTGTTGACGGCCCCCGGGGCCAGCCCGCAATCTCCCATCCACAATTCAGCGGGAGGATTCCGGCATGTGTATTTTCTGTGGGTCAGCGTCGCACGTGCCGGTCAAAAGCGTTTCGAGTGTCACGGGCGCGGCCCCCCTCAGCCGGCGCAGCTTCGTGTCGAATGCAGCGGCTTTCGGTGGCCTCTATGCGAGCGCCAAGGTGCTCGGCCCGGTCGATGCGAACGCGCAAGGTGCTGCTGCAGGGCGTGCGGACTTCGTGATCGAGAACGCCAAGATCATCACGCTCGATCCGAAAAACCCCATCGCCGATGCGATCGCGATCAAGGGCGACACCATCATGGCCGTGGGCCAGCGGCGCGATATGGCGGGTCTCGTACAGCCCGGCACGAGGATCATCGACGCCGGCAAGCGGACGATCGTTCCAGGGCTCAACGACAGCCACACACATTTCATCCGCGGCGGTCTCACCTACAGCCAGGAGGTTCGCTGGGACGGCGTGCCCTCGCTGGCGATCGCCCTCAGGATGCTGAAGGAGCAGGCCGCGCGAACGCCGGCTCCGCACTGGGTTCAGGTGGTCGGCGGCTGGTCGTATCATCAGTTCCGCGAGAAGCGCCTGCCGTCGCTGGCCGAGCTCAACCTGGCGACGGGCGACGTGCCGTGTTTCGTGATGCACTTGTACGATCGCGGCATGGTCAATCGCGCCGGCCTTCGCGTGCTCGGCTGGAACAAGGATACACCCGATCCCTTCGGCGGCGTGCTGGCGCGCGACGCGAGAGGCAATCCGACCGGCATGGTGATCTCGACGACGTCGCTGGCGAGCCTGCTCGGCGTGTTCGCGAAGGTGCCCAAGCTCGGCGCGGAAGAGCAGATCCTGTCGACGCGGCACATGATGCGGGAGCTCAACCGGCTCGGCGTCACGAGCCTGATCGATGCCGGTGGCGGCGGCCAGAATTATCCGGAGAACTATGCAGCGACCGCGAAGCTGGCCGCCGACAAGCAACTGACTGTGCGCATCGCCTACACGTTGATGGCGCAGCGTCCGGGCCGCGAGATCGAGGATTATCAGACCTGGCTGAAGGCCGCGAAGCTCTATGACGGCGACGACTATTTCCGCCTGATCGGGGCGGGCGAGTACACGGTCTGGGCTGCCGGCGACAACACCAACTTCGCGCGCGATCCCGTGCTCCAGCCGCCGATCATGGAGGAGAAGCTGACGGAGGTGATCAAGTTCCTCGCCTCCAACAACTGGCCGTTCCGCATGCACGCCAGCTTCGACTACACGGCGAAGCGCATTTTGGGCGTGCTGGAGAAGGTCCACGCCGAAACGCCGATCGACAAGCTGCGCTGGGGCCTGGAGCACGCCGAGGGGCTGTCGGTGAGCACGCTCGAGCGTATCAGGAAGCTCAACGGCAGCCTCGGTCTCCAGAACCGCATGTCGCTCGATGGCGAGGCCTACGTTTCCAAGTGGGGAACGGAAGCCTCCGAGGATGCACCGGCGTTCAGCCGCATCAAGGAGATGGGCATCCCGTTCGCGCTCGGTACGGACGGCAATCGCGCGGCGAGCCACAACCCATGGTCCGGCGTCGAATGGCTGGTCACCGGGCGGACGCAGGGCGGCTTCAAACATCAGGCCGATCGCAATCTCATGAGCCGCGAGGAGGCGCTCAGGGCTTACTCGGCCCAGGGCGCGTGGATCAGTGGCGAGGAAAACAAGAAGGGCACACTTTCAGTCGGCAAGTGGGCCGATCTCGCGATCCTCGCCGAAGACTACATGACCGTGCCGGCAAATCGGATTTCGCAGATGCAGGCCATGCTGACGATGGTCGGCGGCAAGGTCGTGTACGGGGCCGCTGGCTATGCCGCTCTGGCGCCGGAGCCGCTGCGGGTCTCGCCGGACTGGCTGCCGATCAATCACTACGCCAGCTTCTCGCGCCTCGCCTCGCTGGAGGACACCGATCCGACAGGCATCAAGCACGCCCAGATGATGATCGAAGAGGCGATGCCGACCGTGATCGGCGCGGATGGCCAGCGCTGGACGATCGGTTGCGGCTGCGGGTTGCTGTAGCTAGAGCAGGTTCGACCAGGGGCAATCGCACTTGCGATTGCAGTTCGGATAAAGGTGGTCCGGTAGGTTGGGTCGACCCGGGAAGCGCGAAGCGCAATCCGGGGGAGGCCCAACACTTCCAAGGCGTGCCGCGAATTGTTGGGCCTCGCAGGGCTCGACCCAACCTGCGAGATACCTTTCGTCAAGGCCCGACGCGGAGATCGGTCGGCAAGGCGCGCCCCATGATCTGCCCGAGCCAACGGTCGAGCGTCGCCATGAAACCAGTCCGTTCGATCTCGCCGATCGGGCGGGTGCGCTCCTGCACGCGGGCGGCGATCTCGATCTTATCGTGGCCCAGGCCGTGCGTGCTGGCAACCGCAGCGACGCCGAGATAGTCGCGCTGCCACAGCGCACGCATCATGCCGAGCGGCGAATAGAAGCCTTTGTCGATGACGATCGCGCGGTGGCCTTCTTCGTGCGCCTCGGTTTCCTTGCGGGAAGCTTCGCGATAGGTGCTCCAATGCCGCGCCGGCTTCAAGTGATGCTCGACGTGGAAGTCCGCGCCGAGATGGCCGTGCTCGTCGCCCTCGTAATTGATCGTGTTGCCGTGAACATCGGTGACGTCGCTGGGATCGATCAGCCCGTGCTGGAAGAAAGCGAAGAACGAGAGGATCTGTCCACCGAGCAACCGGCTCCCGACGATCAAACCAGCGGCGATCGGATTGAAGACCGCGACGACCGCGACGAGGCCATAGAAGATCGCCATCCCCTGCAGCAACTCGCGGATCTGGCGGTTCTTGCCCTTGCGGCGCAGGTACGGGATCACGAGGCACCCCGTCAGCAGATCGAGGCCCTGCAGCAGCGCGTGGCGGCTGTAGTCGAGGAAGCTTGCCCGATCGTAGGTCATCGTCGACTGCGTGTCGTCGGGACCGTTGCCTTCGACGTGATGAATATAGACGTGCTGGATGCGGTAGAACTCGGGGATTCGGATCGTCAGCAGCGTCACCGGATATTCGAAAATCCACTGGCAGACCGCAAGGATGCGCTTCACACGCGGCGTCGAACCGATGCGCGGCGTGAAGATGCGGTTGTGCATGTGGGTGTGCTCGATCAGGTCCTGTGGAAAGAGCACGAGCAGGAGAGCGGCGCTCCACAGCGCGACGACGAGGTAGTTCAATGTCCACGGCATCACCAGGAGAACGGTGACGGGCCCCATCGCGATGGCGTTGCCGATGAAGATGCGCGTGAACGCGGCATCGAGCGGATTGTGAAGATTGGCTGCGAACCAGCGGTCGGGCCAGCGCGTCCGAACGCTCGTCTCCACCTCCTCGAAAGTCGCGGGCTGCTTCGTGTAGGCGAGATAGCAGCGGGCGAAGACGCCGACGCCGCACCACAGGGCAAGCTCAGCCAGGATATCGCGCGGGTTCGAGTAGTCGGGGAAGAAGCCGTCGATGGTCTGGGTCAGCGTTGCAGCAGCGATCGCAGACAGGACGAGAAGGGGGAGTGCGAAGCGCTCCAGAAGTCGGCGCGGCACCAGTCGGGTGACGGCGGCGGCCGGGAGGAACGCAAGCCAGTAGATGCAGAAGGCGACGATCACGAAATAGATGCTGACGGCTGCGCCGACCGCGGTCGCGATGGCCTTGCCCACGCCGGTTCGGCTCGCCGTCGGCTCGATGTGCCGGCTTATGCCCGCGGAATTGTCGGCCAGATCCGTCATGGGAACACCCGCCTCGAAATGCGCCCGCGAACGTCACTCCGACCGTCCGGTTGCGTCATTCCAGGACCGTAGCGCTGTTTCGATCGGGCGATCTGTCCCCAGCGTAACAGCAGATGGTGTGCAGCAAGTAAAAAGGGCCTGCCACCGACGATGACAGGCCCCTTCGATCTTCTGGTCTGCGAAACCTCTCGCCTATTGGACCTTGGCGCCGCTTTCCTTGATGGGCTTGGCCCACTTCTCGATCTCGCTCTTGACGAACTGGCCGAGATATTCCGGGCTGCGCTTGTCCTTGCCCACGATCACGGCGCCGAGATCGGTCAGGCGCTTGGCGACAGCCGGGTCATCCATCGCCTCGGCAGTAACGGCGTTGAGCTTCTTGACGATGTCGGCGGGGGTCCCCTTCGGCAGGAAGAACGCGTTCCAGGTGTAGGCCTCGAAGCCCTTGAGGCCCTGCTCGTCGGCCGTGGCCAGATTGGGAAGTGCCGGCGAGCGCGTCGTATTGAAGAGAGCCAGCGCCTTCACGGTCTTGGATTCGACCTGCGGCTTCGCCGTCGACATGATCTCGCACATATAGTCGACCTGCCCACCGACGAGGTCGTTCATGGCCGGCCCCGTGCCCTTGTAGGGCACGTGTGCTGCCTTGAGGCCGGCGGCCGCGTTGAACAGCACGCAGGCGAGATGCGTCGCCGAGCCTGTGCCGGCGGAAGCGAAGTTGAGCTTGCCTTCGTTCGCTTTGACGTGGGCGATGAATGCCTTCATGTCGCTGACGGGAAGGGCGTTCTTGGTGAGCAGGCCGATCGGCACCTGGGCGATCAGGATGACGGGCTGGAAGTCCGCGGCAGCATCGTAGAGCGGGCGCGCATAGAGGGTCTGGCCCTGGGCGTGCGTGCCGACGGTGCCGACGCCGAAGGTGTTGCCGTTGGGGGTGGCCTTGGCGACGCGGGACGAGCCGGTCATGCCACCGGCGCCGCCGACGTTCTCGATCACGACCTGCTGGCCGAGAGATTTCGATATGCGCTCGCCGACGATGCGGCCCAGGACGTCGGTCGGGCCTCCGGCCGCGAATGGAATGATCATCGTGACCGGGCCGGACGGCCATTGCTGGGCGGCAGCGGGAGCGGCGATGGCCCCCAAACCGACGAGGACGGCAGAGAAGGTCTTGAGCATTGCAATTCTCCCGATGGAACCTGTGATGCTTCGTTGCGAGCACATGGATGCTCGCGGTCGTCTTGGCAAGCCTGGATGAGGTGCAAGACCATCGCATCCGGGCCTAGTCTCCGCCGCAAACCAAACGCAAAGCAGGCCCCGACTTGACCAACACATCACGCCGTGACCCAATGTCCGCACCCGGCAGATGCGGACATAGCCTAACGCGTCTGGCGCCGACGTGAATGACCCGTAGCAGTCCTCAGAGGTTGTAGCTAACTCAGCATGCAGAACAACCGATAGAGAGAGCGAACTTTGCTCTGCAACGGGGGGTGATGCTAACGTACATCAAGCACCACAGCAGAGGTCCACCCCACACCGACCGACGATGCGCCGTCGTTGGAGCCAGCAATGTGTGTCCACCAATCACGACTGCCTTGCATCCGCACTCGCCTCGAAACCAACCGAATGGCCGAGAATAATGCCGATAGCCAAACGATAATCTATTCCTCGAAAATAGCCGTCGCGAACGACCAGCAATCTGCCGTTTTCAAGGAAACGCACTGCGATAACTCGATCGCGATCCAGAGCAGCAAATGCGGGCCCCCATTCCGATACCCCAATGATGTCATTGCAGGCTTCCCAACGCAAAACGTTAGCAGTAAAATGTGGCGGCGGAAACAGCAAAACAAGTTTTGAGCCAGACGCATTGGCCATGATAGTTTGAAGCTCCCACCTTACCCATTTGGTATCGCCTGCAACTTGAACAATAAGTTGAGCCATTTGCACCCAGTCGACAATTGCGCTTTGCCACGTCTCATCCGTGAGTCTGGCTCGCGCAGCCCCCAACATCGGCAACGTCTCTTTGGGGTTTGCGATCGCAATAAACGGCCCTGTACCGCCCAAAGTTTGCGCGAGAACTTGCTCAACGCTTTCACCCCCTAATCGTGCAAGAAGACCGCTCGAATAGAAAAGCCGTTCAACGGCTTTCCAGGCGTGGTCATCTCCATAAATCTTGCGACCGTCGTCCACAAACGATCGGAGATAAAGAATAGGCGCGCGCATATCGTTACGTAGAGCCTCCGCTGCAACCTCGACACCCAAACGGGTACCGCGCCCTAGCAACCAAATACCACACGGTAGCGGCAACAAAGAAATTAGAGCGGGCAGAATAGATGCCCAGCGAAGCGGTTCGTTGTAATCAATATCGAGTGCAGCCTTTCCAAACAGTGCGAAGGCGGCAACAAGCGCAGCGACACCAGTCATTTTTAGATAAAATGCATTTCTTTTCTTGGTCCAAGTTACACCCAACCCTTGCGCCCAAACAGGCGGAGCACGTAACGGCTTCATAAGCGTGGTTAATAGAGCGTGGCCCGGAAGTATTCGAGTCCCCATCAGGCGGCGCGCTGCAATAATGGGCAAGAAACTAAAATAGTAGCAATATATTGCTAACGCAATTTCAATTGCACACATAACAATCACAAGAAGAAAATTGAGATCGCTCCACGCCTGCGTTGCAACATTGAGCACTATAATGGCAAATACCAAAACGCCGAATCCGGTGAGGCAGGATACGCATATTGCAATGGTCAATGCTTTTCGTGTGAAGTGTCGCATGAAGAGGGTCAGTGGAATTAGAGAGAATTGCGCTGATATATAAATTGGCAAAATAATCCAATGCGGCGCCTGGAGAAGCTGAAGAACCGATAACGGCAACCCTGCCGCAAACGCAACAACCCCCAAATAGCCGCGGGTGACTCGTAAGGCATCTTGACGAACATTCGCAATAGAAACTATCTCGATCATGTGCGATGCCCCGCCAGGTCATCCATAAGTTGGCAGTCGCGCTACCATAGCAGCCACGTTGTCGGCTACCGAACGAAGCAATTTTCGCCGGAGACAACCGACCGCCCGACGACAGTATCCGCAAACCGTCGAATGAGTGAGTAGCGGCATTCGATATTACATATACGCAACCGCGTGTGAAGCAGCGTTACGAACAGTGCCGGATGAGTCCCCTTCTGGCCCAGTCCGCTTCGGTTCTGCGAGGCGGAACATTGGCGGTCTCGGCTGAGAAGCGGACCGTGCCTCGTTGGTCAAGCTGCAAGACTTTGCTTAGGTGTTAATGCGCCTTTGCGCCGTCGCGCATCAGCTTGTAGGTTATCGAGTCGATCAGAGCCTCGAAGCTCGCGTCGACGATATTGGGCGACACGCCGACGGTGAACCAACGCTCGCCGGTCGACGTGTCCCGGCTTTCGACGAGGACGCGCGTGACGGCTTCGGTGCCGGCAGTCAGAATGCGGACCTTGTAGTCCACGAGCTCGACGGTCGCGATATACTTCTGATAGGGTCCGAGATCCTTGCGCAGGGCTTCGTCCAGCGCGTGGACGGGGCCGGTGCCCGATGCGATCGACCAGACCGGCTCGCTGTCGCCGTTGATCTGAACCTGCACGTCGGCGTTCGACACCGTGATCTGCTCGCCCTTCGCGTTGAAGCGCCGCTCGACGGAAACGCGGAAGCTCGTCACCTGGAAGTAGCGCGGAACTTCGCCCATCAACCGGCGGGCAAGCAACTCGAACGAAGCTTCGGCGCCTTCGTAGGCGAAGCCCATTCCTTCCCGGCGCTTCACTTCCTCGAGCAGGTCGGCGACGCGCGGATCATTTTTGTCCAAGGTGATGCCGCGACGCTCGAGCTCCCACAGGACGTTCGATTTTCCGGCCTGATCGGAGACCATGACGCGGCGGAAGTTGCCGACGGCTTCAGGCGCAATGTGCTCGTAGGTCTCGGGCTCCTTGAGAATGGCGGAGGCGTGGATGCCGGCCTTCGTCGCGAATGCGGATTCGCCAACGTAAGGCGCGTGGCGGTTCGGAGCGCGATTGAGGATCTCATCGAGCACACGGCTGACATGGCTGAGTTTGACGAGGCGCTCGGGCGTGACCGAGGTCTCGAAGCGATCTGCAAAATAGCTCTTCAGGAGAAGTGTCGGGATGATCGAGGTGAGGTTGGCGTTGCCGCAACGCTCGCCGAGACCGTTGAGGGTGCCCTGGATCTGCCGCGCTCCACCGCGGACAGCGGCCAGCGAATTGGCGACGGCATTCTCTGTATCGTTGTGCGTGTGGATGCCGAGGTGATCGCCAGGAACGATCTTGGCCACATCAGCGACGATCGCCTCGATCTCGTCGGGAAGCGTGCCGCCGTTGGTATCGCACAACACGATCCAGCGCGCGCCGGATTCATAGGCTGTTCGGGCAACCTCGAGTGCATACGCCCTGTTGGCCTTGTAGCCGTCGAAGAAGTGCTCGCAGTCGATCATCGCCTGCTTCTGCGCGCCACGGACGGCCTTCACTGATTCGGCGACGCCGGCGGTGTTCTCCTCGTTGGTGATGCCGAGGGCGACGCGGACATGATAGTCCCAGCTCTTGGCGACGAGGCAGACGGCATCGGCGTTCGCCTGCAGCAGCGCCTGGAAGCCGGGATCGTTCGATGCCGAGCGGCCGGCGCGCTTGGTCATCCCGAAGGCGGTGAATGTCGCGTGCTTCAGGGGAAGCTTCGAGGCGAACAGCTCGGTGTCCGTTGGATTGGCGCCGGGATAGCCGCCTTCGATGTAATCGACCCCGAGGTCGTCGAGCACAGCCGCGATCCGGCGCTTGTCCTCGACGGAAAAGTCGACGCCCATCGTCTGCGCGCCGTCGCGCAGCGTCGTGTCGAACAGGTAGAGGCGCTCTTTGGTGGTCGACATCTTCAGCCTCTCAGTCCCAGGTAGCGCATCAGTGCCAGCCCTGCGACGATGGCGACGATCATCAGGAGCGTGTAGCGGATCTGGCCGACCCAATCGATCTTCGGGCCTTTGCCGTCGTTTTGGGGATCGTTGCTCATGAAGGCTTTCCGCTGCCGATCGGCGTCAGTTTCTTGGTCATGGTCGTGTTTGCGAGCCACTGGTCGTCGATGGGAACGGAATTGCGGCGCGTGGCGACGTAGCCGCGATCCTCGAAAAAGCCCGCGGCCGTCTCGCTCGCGTCGACCGAGATCTCGGTTGCGCCGCGTGCCGCTGCAATTCGTTCCAGCGCATCACACAGCGACGTGCCGACGCCCTCGCCTGCGTGATAGGGATGTACGAAGAGCATATCCAGAACTTTGTTGTCCTTCAGCGAGGCAAAACCCGCATATTCGCCCTCGATCTGAACGACGAGCGTGACCATCGCCCCGAGCCTCTTGGCGAACGCCTGCGCGTCTTCGGCTGCGGAAATCCAAGCCAGGCGCTGCTCTTCGTCGTAGTCTTCCTGCGTCAATTCTTCGATCGACTGCGCAAACAATTCCCGCAGGCCGATGGTGTCGGCCGGCATGAACGGACGCAGCGGATGTGTGGGGCGAGTGATCATGGCGGTGGCTGCTCTCCGAGCACCTCGGCTACTGCCACCAGAAATCGACGCATGAGAACGATCGTTTCTGCGGCGTCCTCGGTGGTCATGGAGGCCCGATCATAGTCAGCGGAAATTCGTTGATCCTCGACTTCGTTCAGAATGCGACCCAGCGACGGATCTAGATTGCGGGCCAGCACGATGTGACTGCCGAAACGACTGATGATGGTCGCGTGCGACTTTGCTCGAACCAAATCCGGATCGACGGAGTCGAGGGCTGCGCGGGCTGCATCGAACATGGCGTAGTAGGCGCGGCTGACCACGCCGTCGCGCTTTTGAGCTGCGAGCAAGATCTCCGCTTCCGAGGCGGCTTCGCACGCTTTACGCCAATAGTCGTTCATGCTGCCTCTTCGAGGGGCCGCGCATCGCGCTTGATCGATTCGACGAAGCGCGCGTTGTGATGTGTCTCCGGGCTCTTCCAGGCAGTCAGAGAAATGGGCCAGGGTTGGATGACGAGACCCCATTTCATCAGGACATCGTATGCCAAGCCTGCCAGCACCCTCTTCTCCGGCCAGAAGCGCCAGTCCTCGTCTTTTATGATGACGGCCACGTCAGCATCACTATCAGGTCTCATGTCGCCGCGTGCTCTGCTGCCGAACAACACGACGGCTTCCAATCGTGCACCGTATCGTGATCGGACAGCTGCGGCGTAGTCGGCCAGCGCCTTCTGGACGTCTTCTGGCTTGGGTTGGACCTCATCGTAGATCATCGCGCAGCTCCGGACCTCACTGCCACAGATACCTGATCGCGACATAAGCCGCAGCTACCAGCACGGCGAGCTTGATCGCGATGTAGTAGGCGCGGTGGCCCGCGAAAGGTGGCTTGTCTGCTTCCTTCATCGCCTCACCTCCCATGTGGTGACGATCTGTCCGCTCTTGGGGTCCTTGCCGTCCTTGAGCTGGATGCCTTTCGAAGCGAGGTCGTCGCGGATCCGGTCGGCTTCCTTGAAGTCCCTGGCGCTGCGCGCGTCGAGGCGAGCCTGGATGAGGCGTGCGATCTCGGCGTCGTCGATCTGCGGGCCGCCGGCGCCGACGAAGAAGTCGTCCGGCTTCTCGTTGTCGTAGACGCCGAGGAACTGCAAAGCGCTCTTCAACTCCGCGGCGGTCGCTTCATTGCCGCGGCGCGCGGACTTCGCCAGACCATGGATGATCGATATCGCGGAGGGTATGTTGAGATCGTCTTCCAGCGCCGCGATGACATCGGCATGCGGTGCAGCAGAAGGCGTGACGCCCCCGAGCGTATCCGCCAACTCCGCGAGCGTCGCGCGCGCCTGCACGAGACGCTCGACCGTCCAGTCGATCGGGCTGCGATAGTGCGTACCGAGCATGGCGAAGCGGACAACGCGACCATGCCAGGGCTGGCCGCCGAACTTCGATGTCGCCATCAATTCGTTGATGGTGATGAAGTTGCCGAGAGATTTCGACATCTTCTCGCCTTCGACCTGCAGAAAGCCGTTGTGCATCCAGATGTTCGCCATGACCGGTGTGCCGTGCGCGCAGCGGCTCTGCGCGATCTCGTTCTCGTGGTGGGGAAAGACGAGATCGATGCCGCCGCCGTGGATGTCGAACGTCCGGCCCAGATGTTTCTCGGACATGGCTGAGCATTCGAGGTGCCAGCCCGGGCGACCCTCGGAGCCGATCCCGCAAGGAGCCGGCCAGGACGGTTCGCCGGGTTTGGAAGGCTTCCAGAGCACGAAGTCCATCGGCCCCTTCTTGTAGGGCGCGACGTCGACCCGGGCGCCGGCTTCCATCTCCTCGAGGCTGCGATTGGCGAGGCGCCCGTAGTCCGCCATCGAGGAAACGTCGAACAGCACGTGACCGTCGGCGACGTAGGCGTGGCCGCGCTTCACGAGTTCGTCGCAGATCGCGCGCATCTCGGGAATGTGGTCGGTCGCGCGTGGCTCGACGGTCGGCGGAAGGACGCCGAGCGATGCGATGTCGGCATGGAACTGCGCCGCCGTTCGTTCCGTGAGGTCGCGGATCGAGACCTTTTCGTCGGCGGCACGCGCGTTGATCTTGTCGTCGACGTCGGTGATGTTGCGCGCGTAGGTGACGTGACCGGGGCCGTAGACGTGGCGCAGCAGGCGGAACAGCACGTCGAACACGATGACCGGCCGTGCATTGCCGATATGCGCATAGTCATAGACGGTGGGCCCGCAGACGTACATGCGCACGTTGCTCGGATCGAGCGGAACGAGCTGCTCTTTCCGCCGCGTCAGCGTATTGTAAAGCGTGATCGACATGACTCTCGAATGCCTCAGGCGGGCGAGCCCGCTACGGTTCCCCTCCATCTGGCGGGGCGTGTCTCTGTCTCGGATGGGGCAAAGAGCGAGGCCGCGCGCCAGCGGATGTGCTAGCTCGTAATGATAACAATGCCGCAACGAATGTTACGACGAAGTTTATGGGCGGCGCTTTTCATGACGCGGGTTATGGGCGTCCAACGCCGCAGCGTCAAGGACACGATGGTCCGGTAGGACTAACGGCGAATGCGCTAGACCGCCTGCAAGCCCTTGATAAATCGGACGGCCGCGCCGCCGAGTTCGTCGTCCGAGGTGCCCAGGCTGCACGGCGGCGAGAAGTGGTTGTGGCCTTCGAGACGGTAAAGGGGTGGGCAGCGATTGTCCCGGATGGTCAAAGCGGCGGCCAGCGCGAGGGTCGGCGTGACCAGCAGGCCCGGATCGAGCTCGGCGACCGCCAGCATAACCGGAACCTTCGTCCCAGGCACGTGCGAGACCGCCGAGCGGCGAGCGACTTGCGTGTTGTCGGTGCCGAAATAGGCCTGGATGTTCGGAGCTGTGATGGCCATGTCGGGCGGCAGTGCGTAGGCCGCGCCACTGACGAGGATGCCGCCGGCGACGAGAGCGTGCCCGCGGATTTCCGGGTCGAACAGGAAGGTCGCGGTGTGGGAAGCGCCGGCAGAATGGCCGAACACCACCACACGGCTGGCGTCAGCGCCATAGGTGGCCGCGTTCGCCTTCGCCCAGACGACGGCAGCGGCCACGTCCAGTGCCCCGGCTGGCCACGCGATCTCGGGCGACAGCCGATAGTTCATGGTGATACCGAGCACGCCGCGTCTCGCGAAATAGCAGCCCAGGTGTCCGAAGGATCGCTTGTCGCCGCCGGTAAAGCCCCCGCCGGGAACGTAGATCAGGATCGCTGAAGGCTTGGTACCGGCGACGTGGAACACGTCCAGCTTGTGGCGTTCATGCGGGCCATAGGCGATGTCGCGTGTAGCCGTAACGCCTTCGTCCGCATGCTGCAGCAAAGGCTCGTAGAGCTGCTTCGTCGCGATCGAGAACTTCGGGTCGAGGCTGCCCGGCATGGCGGCGAGCGCCAGGCGGATGTCTTGCTGGATCATGCGGGCGGCTCGCAGTTCGGATGGGAGTGGTGGAAGCGAGGCTCAGAGATGCTAATTCGCCGTTTCGGTCGGAACGCGGCGAGCGGTGGCGACCCGGGCGAAATTTTCTTCGGTGGTGGCCTTGCTCAGCCGGTTCAGGTCGATGCTGCTGCCGGCCGCATCCTGCGACCACAAGAGCTGAGCCACCTCGCGGCCGGGACGCAGTTTCATCTGGCCGATTGAACCGGGGTCCGCGAACATTTCACCGGTGCGCGACAGATCGGGGTGCACCAGCTTCGTCAGCGCCGGATCGTCGATCGACGCAGTCGCGGTCAGGAACGGAGCGAGCGGAAAGGGCCGATAGGCGGCTTCCTCGGGATGGTCCTCGTCCCACGCCGGCGAAGGCGCAAAACCGGTCCCCCAGCCCATCAGCGCCTCGATCCCGGCCGCACTCAGGAAGGCCAGCCGCGGATACGGGCTCGCGACGGAATCCAGCGCTGTCTGGCCCGTGATCTCGGGCTCGACAATCTTGTGCTTGGGCCGCTGTGGGCGCGTGGCGAGCGCCGGTTGGCTGACGAGTTCGGGCATACCGACGAGGGCGACGAGCTGTGTCAGTCTACGGCGGTCGTCATCGCTCGGCCTCGCGGAGAGACGCACGGGGCGGTCGGCGAGGCGGGGTTCTGCAACGAGTTGCGGCGGCCTGTGCTGAACCTGCGGCAGCATCTTCGTCTGGATTGCGGACTGCGGCGGAGCCGGCGTGAAAACGATGTCGGCGGTCCCCGGAGCGAAGGCCGTCATCAGGTTGGGCTGATTGCTGCCATTCCGGCGCATGTCGTGGAAAGCTGCCAGTTGCATGGCGACTTCCGGCTGGCGGGCGCGGGCTACCTTCACGTCCGCCGTGGTGATGTCGCCGCCATCCGCCGGCTTGTGCTGCGTGCGGCCGTTCGGGAACAGCAGTGCCAGCTCGAAGCGCGGCATACGGGGCCAGGCGCGAACGCGATCGGTATCGACGTGCACGAACGGCGTCGCGGATGTCGGATAGTAGCCGACACCGCCGCGCTCGCGGATCATCGCGGCATAGCGGATGTTTCTGACGGGAATGTCGGGGAACTGGACGTCGGCGGCTTTGCCCAGGATATGGCGGCTTTCGCTCGCCTGTCCGCCGCGCGTGTTGCGCAGCATGTTGTTGGTGTTGCGCGAGCGATAGGCGGAAATGAGGTTGATCGGCTGGCGCGAGCCGAGTTCGCTGTGCATCTCCCAGAGCAGATCGATCAACGCGGGATCCATCCGGGTCTGCTCGTTGCGGCGCCAGTCACGCATCACCCAATTGATACGTTCCATCGCCTCGGAAACGTACCGGCCGTTGCGCTTGTATTCGACGGTGACGACGTCGTCGGTGTGGATGTTGCGCAAAGAGATGGTGCGGGTCTGGGCGACCTGGGCCACCAGGTCGAAAGTCAAAAGTCCCCCGGCCAGCGTGAAAGCGCCGGCTGCGAGCAGACTTCGAATGCGAACTCCCACGTCGGAACCCTCGTGACTGCCGCGAGCACGCATACGCGCCGCGCAGTTTCCCCGCTCCGCCCCGGCCCCAGAGCATTGCAACCGAGCATCGCAGATGCCCGCGAAGCGAGTTCCAAGAGCAATCTTGCCCTTTGGGCCGCGGCGGCAGCATCGAGCCCATCGTTAAGATCGGATCGTTAACGGGAGGTAAACGGGAATTGCGGGCCGATAGGGGCTGACTTGGGGCAATGTCGGGGCGTGGGTCCGACGAGTGGTCGGAACCCACGTGGCCGGCTCGGCGTTGGCTGGTTATGAGCACGTCGGACATCCAGCTTTCGATCATACCTGCCTATGTCGAGCGGCTGATCGTGAAGCTTCGCGCCATCGAGGCCCGTGAGCCTGTGACCGACCCGAATCCGGGCTCGAACCCTACCGACGACAACATGATCGATACCTTGCAGGACGGAGCCGGGGATCTCTCCGCGCTCGAGTTCGCAAAGGAGGTCGAGGGCCTCGACGAACAGCAGCAGAACGAACTCGTCGCGCTGATGTGGATCGGTCGCGGCGACTCCGAACTCGAGGAGTGGCCCGACGTGGTGAAACTGGCAGCGGCAAGTCGTGATACGTCGACGGCCAGCTACATCCTCGGCAATCCGATGGCTGCAGAATACCTGTCGGAGGGATTGAGCAGGCTGGGAATCGAAGTGGAGTCCAGCAGCGATGAGTGAACATGAGATCAATCTCGAAATCATGGATGGGCCTGACAAGCCAGGACTGATCTGGGCCTTGACCTATCCCGAGAAGGAACAGGTGCATTTCAAGCTGGCGGATGGCGGTATCGATGGCCGAGTGACACGTATAGACGAGATGGCCGACGGTTTTACATTTCAAATCGAGGGCGTCGTCATCTCCGGCGCGTTCAAGGACAAGGCATTCTCAGCCACCTACAGCGTCGGCGAGCGCACGGGCAGCTTGGATATCGCCCGAACCGGACCTGGGTAGTAATTCACCAGCGGACATTGTTTTCGCCGCCTGAACGGCGGCCCACACGCGTTGCGGTGTCAGCGGCATGTCGATGTGGCGGACGCCGAAGTCCTTCAGCGCATCGCAAACTGCCGACACGACTGCAGGAGGTGCGCCGGTTGCGCCGGCCTCGCCCGCGCCCTTCACCCCCATCACGTTGGTCTTGCAGGGAACGACGTTGAACTCGCCCTCGACGTGCGGCATGTGGTGCGCACGGGGCATCGCATAATCCATGTAGGACGCGGAAAGGAGCTGGCCGTCCGCATCGTAGGCGATGGCCTCGGTGAGAGCCTGACCGAGGCCCTGCGCAATACCGCCGATCGCCTGACCGTGCACGATGAACGGATTGAGCACGACGCCGCAATCGTCGATAGCCACGAAACGCAGGATCTCGACAGTGCCGAGTTCCGGGTCCACCTCGACCTCGCAGACGTGCGCGCCGTTGGGGAAGTTCTCGAATTTTCCCTCGAAGGTGACTTCCTCGTCGAGGCCGGGGGAAACTCCTTCGGGCAAGCGCGCCGGATCGTGCGCCGCATGTGCGACCTCGGCAATGGTCATGCTGGACGTTGCCGTGCGGAACTGGCCGGCCTCGAACGTCACCTGCTCCGGCAGTGACTGCATCAGGTGAGCGGCGATGCGCTTCCCCTTCGCGATGATGGCGTCGCTGGCCATCTTGAGGCTCGAGCTCCCGACCAGCGACGAGCGCGAGCCGAACGTGCCCGCCGAGACTTCGGGTGCCGTGGCAGTGTCGCCCTGCACGAGATCGACCTTGTCGAAGTCGATACCGAGGAGCTCGTTGACGATCTGCGAGTAGACGGTGTGATGGCCTTGTCCGTGGCTGTAGGTCCCCGCGAACACGGTGGCTCGGCCGTCCGCTTCCAGGCGGATGCGCATGCCTTCCTGTGGACGGCTGCCGGCGCCCTCGATGAAGACGGAGAGGCCGATGCCGAGACGTTTGCCCTTTGCGGCGGCGGCTTTGCGCCTGTCCTCGAAGCCGTTCCAGTCGGCCGCATCCAGCGCCATCTGCATGGTGGCGGGGAAGTCACCGCTGTCGATCGTGAAGCCCAGATGCGTCTTGTAGGGCATCTGCTCTGGCCGCACGAAGTTGCGACGGCGCACTTCCTCACGAGCCAATCCGGTAGCTTCCGCGGCAGCATCCAACAGCCGTTCCATGATGTAGTTGGCTTCCGGGCGGCCCGCGCCGCGATAGGTGTCGGTGCAGATCGTATTGGTGAAAGCTGTCTTCACGGAGAAATAGAAGCTCGGCACGGCATAGACGCCGGGAATGATGCGACCCCCGCCGTTGTGGGCGAGACGCACGCCGTTCTCGGACAGGTACGCGCCGACATTCAGCGTCGTGTCGAGCGTGATCGCGAGAATACGCCCCCCGTCGTCGATACCCATTTCCGCGACATTGAGCTGATCGCGGCCGTGATAGTCGGAAAGAAATGTTTCGAGGCGATCCCCGCGCCACTTCACCGTCCGCGCGAGCTTTCTCGCCGCGAACGCGACGCAAGCTGTTTCCGGATAGGTCTTGCTGCGGATGCCGAAGCCACCGCCGGTGTCGCGCGAGACGACGCGGACCTTGTCGAGGTCCATCTTCAAGAGGTTCTTGGCGAGCTGCGTCTGGATGCGGCGTCCACCTTGCGTCGGGGAATAGAGCGTCAACACGCCGCTCGCCTTGTCGAAAGCTGCCGCGACGACGCGCGGCTCCATCGGGCTGACCGCGATGCGCTGATTGACGAGATCGATTTTGACGCGTTTCGGGGCAGCGGCGAGCTTGGCGGCGACATCGGCCCTGTCGCCGTACTCCCAGTGGACCACGAGATTGGAATCGAACTCGGGCCAGACCTTGGGCGCGCCGGGCTTCAAGGCATCGCCGGTGGCGACGACGGCGGGAAGCGGGTCGTAGTCGATGTCGATCGCGTCGGCGGCTTCACGCGCGGCATCTTCCGATTCCGCAACGACCATGGCGACACATTCGCCGGTGAATCGAACGCGGTCGATGGGCAGGACACGGCGCAGCGGACGCGACATCGGACGGCCGCTCCGATCCTCGAACTCGGCGTCGGTGATGAGCTTGCCCATACCGGCGCGCTCGAGTTCCTCGCCCGTGATGATGTCGATGACGCCGGGAATGGCGCGGGCCGCTGTCGTATCGATCGACTTCATCAGGGCATGTGCGTGAGGCGAACGCGCGAATGCCGCCCAGGTCGTGCCGGGCAGGTCGATGTCGTCGGTGAACTCGCCGTTGCCCTTGACGAGTCGCACGTCCTCCTTGCGCCGAACCGGCTGGCCGATGCCGAACTGCCCCATGTCGTCTGCCCTCTACCGTGAACTGGTGCCGCGGTATAAGCAGGTCCGGCTCTATGACGCAACGGCGGCAGGTCGCCGCCTCAATAGCCGACCAGTTTCTTGGCCCGGGCAACCACGGGTTTGGGTGAGGCGTACATCTCCGCGATCAGCTTCTGGATCTGCTCGCCGGATACGGGCAAGACGTCCAGGCTGCGCTTCTTGGCGGTATCGAGGAACTGGGGGTCCTTGAGCATTCGCTCGAACGCCGTTCGCATGATTTTCACGCGCTCGTCGGGCACACCCGGGGGCATCACGAACGGCCGCGCCATGTCGAGCTGACTGAGCACCAGCTTGATCACCTTCGCGTCGTCCGCGTTGGGCTTGAGATCCTCCAGGATGTGGGTCGCCTTCGGGAATGCGGGGTGGCGCCAGGTCCCGAGCTGCACGATGACGTTCGCGTCGCCCGACTTGACCGGCGCGCTGTAGCTCGATTGCACGCTCGACACCCACACGCCACAGGCGCCGTCCATCTCGCCACGCTCGGCGGCCAGGAATGCATCGTTGGTGCCCTTGAATCCATGCACGACCTTGATCTTCGTCCCGAAGAACTCGTTGAGCAGCAGCGCATCCGTCGTCGTGACGGAGGTCGGCCCTGTCGAGCCGACGCTGACCGCCCCCTTCTTGACGAGGTCCGCGAAAGTCATGACGCCACTGCGCTTCCAGAACATGCAGGTCGAAACGTCGCGAGAGGCGCTGATGAGCCAGTTGAATTTGGTCGGCTCGAAGTTTGCGCCGGGCACTTCGAACAACGGCTCGGTCGCGATCCAGGGCCCGAGCAGGGCGATGTGCGTTCCATCTTTGGGATCGGAGGAGAACGTCAGGTTTGCATCGAGTCTACCACCGGCTCCTGGGCGGTTGACGGGCTTGATCACAGGATTTCCGGGAATGAAACTGCCGAGATACTGGGCGACCAGCCGCATGTAGTTGTCGAACCCGCCACCCGATCCGAAACCCGTCGTGATCGTGACTGTCTTGCCCTTGTAGAAGTCCTGACCGAATGAGGGTGCTGCGTGTGAAGAGACGGCGATGGCGGTCGCGATCGCAACCATTTTTCCCAGTCTGCGCGAGACCGAGGCGGGCGAGTATCGTCCCATCATGGGTTTCCTCCTGGCTTCGGAACGAAAGCTTGTTGATCGCTTTGCAGTTCCCATACGCACGGCGAGGCCGTCGAGCTGCCGCAGCAGCTTCATTCGAGCATCGCCGCGGAACAGCAGCTTGGCCCATGATCCGAACGCTGTCGAGGCAGATGCTTAGCGTAGACCGGATGATGGAGTACCCGCGGGCGGGGCCGGTCGGCATCGGTTCAAATGGCGCCATCCCGCCTCAGCCGCGCGATCTCGCTCGGCGCAAGCCCGAGGACACTCGCAAGCACGCCGTCGGTATCCTCGCCGAGCAGCGGTGGAGCCTTGGACGAGGTGGTGTCCTCGCCCGCCATCTTGATCGGATTGGCGACGACGGGAAGCGGAGCGGCTGCCCCGACAGTGGTGTCGCGCCTGATCCCGCGGGCGATGACGTGCGGGTCCTGGAACATCTCGTCCATGCGATAGATGGGACCGCAGGGCACCGCGCGGGATTCGAGCAGATCGATCCAGTAGGCGCTGGTTTCCTGAGTGAGGCGTGCGCTGATGAGCGCCAGCAACTCTACTCGGTTCGCGATGCGCTGCGAGTTGATCGCGAATTTCGGATCGGTTGCGAGGTGGGCAATGCCGGCCGCTTCGCAGAAGCGCTGGAACTGGCCGTCGTTGCCGATGGCCAAGATAATGTGACCGTCTCTGGTCGGCAGCGCCGAATAGGGCACGATGGTCGGATGGTCGTTGCCCAGGCGCACGGGAACGTCGCCTGAAACGAGATAGTTCGAAGCCTGATTGATGAGCGCGTGGACGGTGCTTTCGAGCAACGAAACCTCGAGGTAGCTGCCTTCACCGCTCTTTTCCCGGCCGATCAGGGCAGCGAGAATGCCCGACAGCGCGTTCATGCCGGACATCTCGTCGGAGATCGCGACGCCGACTTTCATCGGGGCCGCGCCCGGCGTGCCGTCGGGCTGTCCGGTGACGCTCATCAGGCCGCCCATGCCCTGCACGACGAAATCATAGCCGGCGCGGTTGGCGTAAGGACCGTCTTGGCCGAAGCCGGTGATCGAGCAATAGACGATGCGCGGGTTGATCTTCTTCACCGACGCATAGTCGAGCCCGTACTTCTTCAGACCGCCGACCTTGAAGTTCTCGATCATCACGTCGGACTTGGCGGCGAGATCGCGCAGCAGCGCCTGCCCCTCGGGCTTCGTGAGGTCGATGGTGACCGATTTCTTGCCGCGGTTCACGCACATGAAGTACGCCGCGATGCCGGGCACCCCGTCCTTCGGCGGCACGGCGAATGGAGGCCCCCAGTGGCGTGTGTCGTCGCCCTTGCCCGGGGGCTCCACCTTGATGACCTCGGCGCCGAGATCGGCGAGGTACTGCGTGGCGAGCGGGCCGGCGAGAACGCGCGAGAGATCGAGCACGCGGATGTGGGAGAGCGGAAGGGTCATTGTGCCGGGACTTTCAGTCTCGAGTTGCCGATATCATCCCGCGATCAGAGCCAAGTCTCCACCCGAAGTCCAGGGACGCGTGTGAATTCGTCGATGTTGGCAGTTACTATCGTCAGGTCCCTGCTACGAGCGTGCGCTGCAATGAGGGTGTCGAGAGGACCGATCGGGGACTGACGCAGGGCAAATCTGATGCGGCCGAAATCTGTCGCGGCGGCACCGTCGAAGTCGAGAACAGCGAGGCGGGCGACGAACTGTTCGAGGCGGTCGAAATTGTCCGCGATGCGCTGGGATTTCTCGACGCCGTAATGAAGCTCCGCTAGTACGATGGACGAAATGCAGATCTGGTCGGCGTGGCGATTGAAGCGGCCGACGATCCGATCCGCCTCGCCACGCATGACGACGGCGCACGTATTGGTGTCGAGCATGAATCGGAGCGTCAAAGCGGCTCCCGATCTTCGAATTCCCCCTGGTCGCGCTCGACGAGAAAATCGGGCGATGCCCTGCGTGGACTCGCGAAGAAGTCATCCCAACGGTGACCTACCGGGCAGATGATTCGAGACGGGCCGACCGCGATGATCTCGACTTCCTTAACGTCGTCGGGAAACGCAACGCTCTTCGGAAGCCGAACAGCCTGGGTCTTGTTCGATTTGAACAAGGACGTGGTAATGGTCATCTTCATCTCCGTATATCCAAATTGGATATACGTCAATCAGCGCGGAAACTCAAGACCTGTTGGCGCTGCCGAGTTCAAACCGCCACCAGCGCCGACGGCCTCGGCAGAGCACGGTAGTTGGTCTTGCCGGTGCCCAGAAGCGGGATCTCGGGCATCACGTGCACGTGGCGCACGTAGGCCAGCGAGGGGAGGCCGGCGACTTTGAGCACGCGGTTGGCTTCCTCCGTCGAGATACCGGAGTTGGTCGTATAGAGGCAGACGATCGGGGCCTGTCCGTCGCGTTCCTCGCCGTCGACAGTGACGATGGGGCCGTTCTCGCCGGCAGGCCAGCGGGCAATCAAGGCGTCCTCGATCGCGGGAAGGCTTATCATCTCGCCGGCGAATTTCAGAAAGCGCTTGAGGCGGCCCGATATGACGAGGTTGCCGTCCTGAAGCGATCCGAGGTCGCCGGTGTTGTAATAGCGGCGGCCGTCGATCTCCACGAATGGCGACTTGATGTTGCCGAGGTAGCCGGCGAACACGCCGGGCCCGGAAACGAGGATCAGGCCTTCTTCTCCCGGCGCACGGGACTGCATGGTGCCGGGATCGACGATCGCGATATCCGTGTTCTTGATCGGTCTGCCGACGCCGACAACGGTTTCGCCAGGGCGGTTGCACGAGACGAGCGGACCTGTTTCCGTGATGCCGTAGCCTTCGATCAGGTTCGTGCCCAGTTGCTGCGCGCGCTCGCGCAGGGCTGCCGGAACCTTCTGCGCGCCGGCCAGGAACACACGGATCGTCTTGAAGTTCTTGGGCTCGCCCGCATTGATGATGCCGGTGAGGAAGTCCGGTGTGCCGGGAAGCAGCGTCGCCTTCCACTTCTCCACCCCGTGCGCGAGGTGGCGGTATTTCTTCGGGTCGGCATCGAATGCGACCTTCAAGCCGCCGACCATCGACAGCGACACGATGATGGTCATGCCGAACGAATGGAACGGCGGCAGGAAGCCGTACATCACGTCCGTATCATAGCCCTGGATCGCTTCGAGCGAGGCGTCGATGTTGGAGAGGATGTTGGCGTGGGTGAGCGGCACGCCCTTCGGGACCGACTCCGATCCCGACGTGAAGAGGATGACGGCGGTATCCCCTTCCTGGGCGATGTTGCCGAAGTATTCGAGCACACCGTCGGGCGAGCGGCGGGCGATGCGCTTGCCGGCAATCAGTCCGGACAGGCCGATCTTCGAGCGGAGGCTTTCGAGGGCTAAGATCTTGGTCATCGTCGGATCGGACAACTCGACGTTCGCCTTGTCGAGGAACAGGTCCGAGGTGAGGATGGTGCGCACGCCGGAGAGTTCGATCGAAGCGTCGAGCGCGGCACGGCCGTTGGTCCAGTTGAGCGGAACGAGTGTCTTGCCCGTCAGAAGCACGGCGAGCGTGACCACGGCGCCGCCGACCGACGCGGGCAGCATCATGCCGATGTTCTGCTCGGGGAGCTTCGCGATGACGCGGGCGAGCATGATCGCGCGCTCGGTCACCTGATCGTAGGTGAGCACGCCCGAGCGGTCGTCGCCCATGCACACGGCGTTGCCGCCCATGCGCTGGCGCTGCAGCAGAAAGCCGTGCGCGATGCTGACGGCTTCTCGCGGATAGGCGGGGGCGACGCGGTGCTTCTCGAGCCAGCCGGCGGGCGTCGCGACATCGCGGGCGGGGCCGACTTCGCCGAGCACGCCCTGCGCGCCGAGGATCACGTCGCGGACGAGAAGAATGCGGGCTTCGGCGTCGACTTGGCTGCCGAACTGCTCCTCGATCCACAACGGCAGTGTCGAGGTGACGAGGCTGTCGAGTCCGAGGTCGCGGATCAGATCCTTGTCCGGCGTCACGCCGGCCGGATCGAGGCGGGCTTCACCGGCGAGATAAGCGATGACCTTCTTCGACACCTCCGGATCGAGCGGCACATCATCGTGCTCGCTGACGCGGCTGGAATAGCTGAAGCCGGGAACCTGCGCCGCGGCGCGGCCGGGCATCACGGGATCGGGCGCGGAATTGTACCAGCGCTCGAGCCATTCGTTCAGCTCGCGCGGCGTCTCGAAAGCCGGCAGCTTGTCGAAACGCTCGAGCTCGATCGAGACGGGCACGCGCTTGAACATCAAGCTCGGGTTGCGCCGCAGGATTGCGAAAATGTGCTTCAGCGAGGGCACCTGCACGCCGCCGGTGAAATAGCGCGACCAGATGCTGCCGTTGAGGCCGCGGATGCGAGCCAGCACCAGCGGCTGGTCGGGGAACTGCTTCACGAGATCGAAGACGCTCGACTTGCCGCCGAGCTGCTCGGTTTCGGTGCCGCGGAGCTGGCCGGAGGGGTAGATCAGCAGCGTATCGCCCGCTTCCACCGCGGCGCGGATCGCTTCCATCGAGCGACGGATCTTGTAGCGCTTCCAGTCGCTGACACCGTCCCACGTGCTTTCGATGGGCAGAGTGCGAACTGCCTTCATCAACGGCTTCAGGAATGGAATATTGTACATCCCGGCGTAGGCGACGGGGCGTGGCACCACGTGGGGCGCGATGCTGGTCAACAGCAACGGTGGATCGGTGTAGGCGACATGGTCGGGGCAGATGATGCCGCCCTTGATGCCACGGAGGACATCGAGGTTCTTCACCTCGACCTTGTAGTGCACCGACAGCAGCGCGCGGGCGCATGTCAGCCCCAAGCGCGTCATGAACCCGGCCATCGTCCCACCTCGTCGTACTGGCTCTATCCGCCAAACCTCGCCTTTCGTATGCACCTCATCGAGGGCGCATATTAGGCGGCGAGGCGCCAGTCCGTATCAATATAGGATTCGATTTACCAAATAGTTCCCGTGGGTTGAGTGCATACAACGCGATTCACTGTCAGCCGCGGAGACGGCCGGGGCCGCCGTAGTTGGGAATAAATGTCGTCAGGTCGAGCTTGTCGGCGTCGGGGACGTGGACCTCGTCGGGGTAGTTCGACTTGCGCGTGGCGTCGATGCCCATCTTGGTGACGAGGTGCGAGCCGTTGGCGGGATCATAAGAAGCGGGATCGAGCGGCGAGCCCTTGGCGTAGGGGATCATGAAGATGTCGCGGTCCGCCCGCACCCGGCACGCGATCGCTTCGAGAACGGCAGCGTCGTTCGTCACGTCGACGTCGTGGTCGACGACGATGGCGTACTTGAGGAACGGATCGGCGACGAACGCTGCCATCGCGGCGGCCTTGGCCTCGCCCTCGATCATGCTCTCGATGGCGATGTAGCACATGAAGCGATAGCGGCCGGCGCGGGGCACGGCCACGGCCCGCACGGTGGGGCAGGCGATCTTCACCGTGCTCTCGATGAACGAGGCGCGGATCACGCCCGACAGCAGCAGGTTGTCGGAATGGGCGACGAAGGCGTTCTGGTAGAGCGGATTGCGGCGATGCGTTATCGCCTTGATCTGCAGCACAGGGTTCATGCGCTCTGGACCATAGGTGCCGGGGTATTCGCCGAACGGTGCTTCGAGGCGTCGGATCTCCGGCGGGATCTCGCACTCGATCACGATCTCGGCGTCGGCCGGCACGTCGAGCGGGATGGTCTTGCAAGGCACGAGCGGAACCGGCCGTTGCAGCATCGCGCCCGCGATTTTGACTTCATCGTCGTCGAGCTTCGAGAAGGCGAGCGAGCCGATGAAGAAAGCGGGATGATGCCCGATCACGATGGCGATGGGCGTGGGCTGCCCACGGCGCTCGTATTTCTTCCAGATGACGTTGCCGTCGGCCGTTTCCGAAAGCTGCACGCCCAGCAGGTCCTTCTCGTGGACCTGATGCCGATAGATGCCGATGTTGTTGATGCCGGTGTCGGGGTCGCGCATGACGGCAAGCCCCGCCGTGATGAACTTGCCGGCGTCCTTCTCGTGATAGGTGCAGATCGGCAGCTTTTCGACGTCGATGTCGGCCCCGGTGACGACGACCTCCTGCACGGGCGCGTCCTTGGAGGCGACCATCACCGGATCGATTGGATGCGCTTGTCGGGCGGAGCACTCCCGCACGAACTCGGCGATGGTCCCTTTTTCCATGCCGAGCGCGAGGCGGAGGCGCTCGAAGTTCGCGTGCATGTTGGCGACCAGCGGAACCTTCGAGCCCTTCACGTTCTCGAAGATGACGACGGGCGAATGTCCGTCCTGCTCCAGGCGATGGATGATGCCCGCCACGCCGAACTTCGGATCGACTTCGGCTGTGATGCGCAGAGTGTGCTCCGGGTGCTCGCGTTCGAGCATTTCCAGATAGCCGCGAAGGTCGGGGGTATATTCGTTTTCTCGGCTGCGCATCGGCAATTGGCCTTTTCCATTCGACGGTGTCGGTTGGATAAGTGCAGGCGGGAACGTTTCAGGTCAAGCGAGGCGGATAGACGAACGAAAGCGAGGAGACGCCGGGGCTGCTCCTCGCTCTTGAATGTCACGTAGGCCGGTCAGAGGCCGCTGCGGCAAAGCCGATATCGCGACCACCAGTATCGGCTACCGGTTGCGCGTGCACGGCGGAGAAGCCAGCTGCAGTCGCCGTAGTAGTGGCCGTCATAGTAGTAAAACGTGATGCCCGGCCCCCAGTTGAAGCGTCGCCCGCTGCGCCAGGGCGCGCGGCTGCGGTGGTCGTCCCGCCCCAAGACGGGTCCTCGTTTCCGGCCTGCACGGTCACCGCGATCTCCACGGTCTCCGCCACGGACAATTCCCGCGCCACCGCCGTCGGGTTGACGAACCCGGGGGGAGCGATCAGCGCCACGTCCCGGGCCGTCCCCGCGCATCATACCGCGGCCGGGACCATCGCCGCCTCTAGATATGGAGCCACGGCCGGGACCATCCCCACCCCTCGTGATGCCGCCGCGCCCACCACCATCGCCGCCGCCGGGACCACGGCCGCCGATCGCGGGACCGCCGCCCGTGCTGCCTCGACCGGCGCCGGCACCGCCGCCGCCACCGCCCGGGGACGTTGCGGGTCCACCACCGCTGCCGCCACGCCCTCCGGCGCCGGGGCCGCCACCGCCCCCGCGGCCGCCACCGTCACCGCCGGGTTGATTGCCCTGAGCGACAACGATCGTGCCGGCGTCGGAGGTCGAATTGCCGTTCGGACCGATTGCGAAGGCTGCTGGCGAAGAAACCGATATCGCCGCGAACGCCATTCCGACGACGGGCAGAAGTTTGACTCTGAAATCACACATGACATTCCGGCTCCTTCGATCATGGTTTTCATGTTCGGAGGAGAACGCGGGGCTCGGGGAAATGTTCAGTGGAAATGCCGGTATTCTGTGCTCGAGCGGATGCTGCGGCTCTCCAAGGCACGCCGGATCCCGGTGACAAGCACCGGGCAAAGTCGAACTGCCGGAGGATCTACCGGGGTAAGTCGAGTTACCGCTTGGGATGCGAAATCTCGCCGCGCAGGTATTTGCGGACCAGTTCATCCGAGAGCTTCACCTTGGGATCGAACTCCGGCGCGTCTTCCATCTGCTCGAGGTCGTTGAGGCCGAAGTTCTTGTAGATGCGGTTGATCGATGAGATCAGGCGCACCGGGCGCTTGGGGTCGGCATTGAAATGCTGGTGCACGGTGTTGGGGGGGATGTAGATCATGTCGCCCGCTTCCCACTCGAACTTCTTCACCTCGGGCATGATCGTCCACTCGTAGCGGTCCTTGACCTCCACGTCGCAGTCCTGGTGCAGATCATAGCCCTTGCCCTCGAGGACGTAGAGGCACTCCTCGGCGAGATGGCGGTGCTTGCCGGACTTCGAGCCCGGCGGAATGATCTGCATGTAGGCGTCGATCGTCTCGTATCGGACGTTCATCTCCGAGTTCAGCAGATGCTTGAGAATGCCCTGGCGCGACATCTCCCACGGCATTTCCTCCGGCGTCACGACCTTCTTCCGGCGCGCGTTGCGCGAGGGCGCACTCTCGGCCTCCGTCAAAAGCTTCTGATAGAGCCCTTCGTTCTGCTTGCCCTGCAGCCAGACTTTGGATTCACCCCAGGCCATTTTCGAGATTCCTTGTGGAGACGATAGTTGTGGTGGTCCCCCTCCCCCTCGTGGGGAGGGGATAGGGGTGGGGGCGAAGCAAAATCGCCCGATGTTTCACCCCACCCCCACCCCCACCCCCCCGGGGGGAGGGGCGAAGATCAATACCCGCCGTCGGGAGGATTGAAGTCGACCTCTTCTTCGC
>CAZNMY010000065.1:0-24996 GCA_964574325.1 uncultured Devosia sp.
CCTGGTTGGAACTCATGTCGCACGAGATTGCGCCGGATCTATGGGGATAGGCATGAGCGTCATCTGTCCAGGCAATTGGGGGCGGATTCAAACGGCGCGCATACGGCAGCCTGTCGTGGACGGCCGCCTTCGCGGCCGTGACGACTTCTCTGTGGCAAATCGAGTGGAGAGAAGTCTGAGTACTTAAGACGCCAATCGCGTTCCAAGGGCTGAGATTTTGTAGCGTCTAAGGTTTCCAGCTCAAAAAATTCGCGAGCAGGCCCAGCCCGAGGCGTTGGCTTTTTTCGGGGTGGAACTGGGTGCCGGCCATGTTGTCGTGGGCGACCATGGCGGTGACCGGGCCGCCGTAGTCGGTGCGGGCGACGACGGTCGCGGGGTCTGTCGCGGCCAAGTGGTAGGAGTGCACGAAATAGGCATGCAGGCCGTCGCGGCCCGTGGGCATTCCCGCCAACAGTGGATGCGGGTGCTGCACGTCGAGCGTATTCCAGCCCATGTGCGGGATCTTGAGCGTGGGGTCGTTCGGCTCGATCGCCACGACATCGCCGGGGATCCAGCCGAAGCCTTGCGTTTCGCCGAACTCCAGGCCGCGCGTCGCCATGAGCTGCATGCCGACGCAGATGCCGAGGAACGGGCGGCCTTTGCGGCGCACGGTGTCGAACAGCGCGTCGTGCATGCCGGGAACAGCGTCGAGGCCGCGGCGGCAATCGCCGTAGGCGCCGACGCCGGGAAGCACGACGCGGTCAGCGCTCGCGACATCCTCGGCCTTGCCGCTGAGGATGATCTCGGCGTTGCTGCCGCCTTCACGGGCGGCGCGCTCGAACGCTTTCTGGGCTGAATGCAGGTTGCCGGAGCCGTAATCGATGATGACGACGCGCTCGCTCATGTCGAGGATGTCCTCGCGCGCCAGGGTAGCCAACAGCGACGGGTGCGCGCTCCGAGGCGTCCGCCCATCGCGTCGCCGGTCGCAGCGCCGGTGAGCCGGAGGCCACCGCTCGCGGGCGCGCTCGCCGACGAGCCCATCGAAGGATTTTGGGCGGCGAGGCGCTGGTCGTCCAGGTAGGTCTCGAGGAAGCGGCGCTCGCATTCATCGAGCGTGCGACCGGAAACCGTGCCGAGCGTGCGCCAGCCGCGGTTTTCCATCGCCCAGCGGCGCAGGCTGGCTGCCTCGAAACCAAGGAGCAGGTTGAACGCGCTGATCATCATCGTGATCCAGCGCCAGCTGAGGCCCGTCGCGAACACGACGAGAACAACCGTGGCGAGCGCCAGAAGATAGACGCCGAAGGCATGCCAGAGGCGGTTTCCGAGGAGCCACAGCGGGCCAAGCACCACGGCCAACGGGGTGAACCGGTCGGCGACGAAGACGAGGCTGCCGGCACGGTCGATGCGATCGATCGGCGGCTCGGGAGGTTCGTGGACGGTGTAGAATTGCATGGTGATGCAGGGAGTAGGGAATTGGGGATAGGGAGTGGGGCGAAGTCGCCTTGCATTCCCTATGCCCAACTCCCCATTCCCAACTCCCTTTGTTTGTTACAAAGTGCCCTTGGTCGAGGGGACACGGCCGGCCTGGCGCGGATCGAGCGTCAACGCCGTGCGCAGCGCGCGGGCAAGGCCCTTGTAGCACGTCTCGGCGATGTGGTGGTTGTTCTCGCCGTGCAGCGTCTCGACGTGCAGCGTGATGCCGGCATTCTGCGCGAAAGCCTGGAACCACTCGCGGAACAGCTCGGTGTCCATCTCGCCGAGCTTGGGGCGCGTGAACTCGACCTTCCAGACCAGATATGGCCGGCCGGACACGTCGATCGCGACGCGCGTCAGGGTTTCGTCCATCGGCAGATGCACGTCCGCATAGCGGGTGATGCCGAGCTTGTCGCCCATGGCCTTCGCGATGGCCTGCCCCAGCACGATGCCGGAATCCTCGGCCGTGTGATGGTGGTCGATGTGCAAATCGCCCTTGGCGGACAGGGTGATGTCGATCAGCGAGTGGCGGGCCAACTGCTCCAGCATGTGGTCGAGGAAGCCGATGCCGGTCTTGACGTCGTAGGCGCCCGAGCCGTCCAGATCGACCGTGGCCTTGATCTGGGTTTCCCTGGTGTTGCGCTCGATGGTGGCTTGCCGCTTCACGGGCCATTGCTCCCGGGTTGAATCCGATGGGCCCAGCGTTTAACAGCTTGCAGGCCCCGTTGGTAGGGGCTGGCGCGCCGCGAACTGGAACACCGGACGGGGCGCACCATATCAAGACTTCGTTCACGATTTCTGCACGCGAAGGCTGCACGGTAAGGCGGGCGATCCCATGACCTCCACAACCCCTGGCCATGAGCCCTCCTCAGGCTGGCACGGCACGACGATTCTGACCGTGCGCAAGGGCGGCCGCGTCGTCATCGCGGGCGACGGGCAGGTGAGCCTGGGCGCAACGATCATCAAGGCCAATGCGAAGAAGGTGCGCTCGATCGGCCGCGGCGACGTGATCGGCGGGTTTGCCGGCGCGACAGCCGATGCGTTCACGCTGTTCCAGCGGCTGGAAGCCAAGCTCGAACAGTATCCGGGGCAGCTCACGCGCGCGTGCGTGGAGTTGGCGAAGGATTGGCGGACGGATCGCTATCTCAGGCGGTTGGAAGCCATGATGCTGGTCGCCGACGCCGAGGTGACGCTGGTACTGACCGGCACCGGCGACGTGCTGGAGCCGGAGAGCGACGTGATGGGCATCGGCTCGGGCGGGATGTATGCGCTGGCGGCAGCGCGCGCCCTGATCGACCAGCCGCTCGACGCCGAGGCGATCGCGCGGAAGGCGATGGGGATCGCGGCGGAGATTTGCGTCTACACCAACACGAGCCTGGTGGTCGAGAGCCTGGCGAGCAAGCGATAGCATGGCCTGGCTGTACCTCTTACTCGCCGGCATAGCCGAAATCGGGATGACGACCGCGATGCGCTATATCGGGTGGCCCCCGAAAGCGCTGCCCCTGATCGCATTCCTGATCGCTGCTAACGTGAGTTTCGGGCTACTCATCGTTGCGACATGGGCTATTCCGCTCGGTACGGCCTATGCGATCTGGACGGGCATCGGCGCGGCCGGAACGGTGCTCGTCGGCATCCTGTGGTACGATGAACCGGTGGGAACTCTGCGGCTCGTGTTTCTTACTCTCTTGATCGGCTCGATCATGGGCCTGAAGATAGTGTCCTGATTGGAACGCGGCGGCAGCGCCGGGTGATTTAGACAAGCGCCGGCAAAAACGGCGCAGCAAGGGGAGGCAGAGATGCGGCGTTCGTTGGCGGCAGTCATTTTATCGATCGGGTGCGCGGTGTCGCCGGGGGCCGTATCGGCTCAGAAATTCCCCGAAAAGCCGGTGCGCTTCGTGGTGCCGTTCCCGGCAGGCGGAGGCAACGAGATCACGGCGCGGGCGCTCGCCGAGGGCATGACGAAAGATCTCGGCCAGCAGGTCATCATCGAGATCAAGCCGGGGGCTGGGACGATCATCGGCACGGACTTCGCGATGAAGAGCCCGCCGGACGGCTACACGATCCTGATGGCGTCGTTCGCTCACAACGTCAATCAGACGCTGCAGAAGAAGCTGCCTTACGATCACACCAAGGTTGCGCACGTCGCGATGATCGGGCGGTATGCCAACGTCGTCGTCGTCAATCCGGATCGTCCGTTCAAGACGATGGCTGAGCTGATCGCGCACGCCAGAGCCAATCCTGGCAAGCTCAATTATGGCTCCTTCGGCAACGGCAGCTCGCCGCACTTTTTTCCCGAGATGCTGAAGTACATGGCGAAGCTCGACATCACGCACATTCCCTACAAGGGTGCGTCGCCGGCCATCATCGACTTGCTCGGCGGACGGCTCGACATGGTGTTCTCGACGTCGGCCAGCGCGCAGAGCCATATACGCAGCGGTAAGCTGCGGCATCTGGCGGTGACCTCGGGCAAGCGCTCGCCGTTCTTCCCGGACGTGCCGACGGTCGCGGAGGCAGGCGTGCCGGGTTACGATGCTGTGGCGTTTTACGGCGTGCTGGCGCCCGGCGGGACGCCGCCGGCGATGATCGCGCGATTGAGCCAGTCGATACAGATCGCGGCGAAGTCCGATTTGTTCCAGCGGCGCTCGAAAGAGGATGGCATCGAGCTCGATCTCGGCGGGCCGGAAAAGCTCGCCGCGTTCATGAAGGGCGAAGAAGAGCGCTGGCGGAAGGTTATCGAGGCGTCGGGGATGAGGCCGGATTGAGGGGCCGCGCGAGAAATCACTCTATCGCAATCGCCCCGTCGCTCCGCCCGCGCCGCGCCCTGGTTCGGCCGTCATGGTCCGCGAAGGCGGTCCATCCACGTCTCCAGGCGATAGTGCAGCCAACTCTTTGTTTTCCTGAGCGACTCGTTTTCCTTAGCGACTCGGTGGACGAACATCGATGTGTCGTGGATGGTCCGCCGCAGTTTACCCCGGACACTGATCTGGGGCGGACCATGACGACGTCAGTTTTCGATTCGCTCGGCAACTCCACAATGACTTGCCGGGTGGATATCAACGCGAACAATTTGAATTAAATGCCGGCAATTTGTTTTTCGATGCAGCAATTCTTAACTGATACATTTGGAATCGTTGAACATTGTAGTCGGAGTACCTATGGCAAATCCCCTTTCGCCAGCGCGCCGTTTCGTGACCGGTCCGGATGGCGCCCCCTTGTCGCTCGCGGATCTGCCGCCGGCCGAGACCCAGCGCTGGGTCATTCGCCGCAAGGCCGAGGTGATCTGCGCGGTTCGCGGCGGATTGCTGACGATCGAGGAAGCGTGCGAGCGCTATCGCCTGACCGTCGACGAATTCATGAGCTGGCAGGCGATGTCCGCCAAGCACGGCATGAAGGGCCTGCGCACCACCAAGATCCAGGAATACCGCGCCGAAGAGGTGTGAGTGGATGTGGGGCGGCCGCGGGCGGGTACGTCGCCAAACCTGCTTTGGACGTGAGGAGAATGGCTGGCTTCGCCAAACCAACGCGCGACAGGTCCCCTCCCCCTTTTTGTGGGGAGGGGATAGGGGTGGGGGTCATTCTCGCGACGGCTTCCTGTTTTCACCCCACCCCCGCCCCCTCCCCATCAAGGGGAGGGGGAAGAAGAAAAGGCGACCGACGACGCCACGTGACTGTTCCCTCCTTCCGCCTTTCTTCCGGCGCACTATCTGGTAATGACGGCAGTCCCACCTGTTGGATGCATCGTCAGAGCCCATGAGCAACTTTTCGCCTCGCGAGATCGTCTCCGAACTCGACCGCTATATCGTCGGCCAGGCCGACGCCAAGCGTGCCGTCGCCATCGCGCTACGCAACCGCTGGCGGCGGCAGCAACTGGAGGGCGACCTCAAGGAAGAGGTGCTGCCCAAGAACATCCTGATGATCGGGCCGACCGGCGTCGGCAAGACCGAAATCTCGCGGCGGCTGGCCAAGCTCGCGGGCGCGCCGTTCATCAAGGTCGAAGCGACAAAGTTCACCGAGGTGGGCTATGTCGGCCGCGACGTGGAGAGCATGATCCGCGATCTCGTGGAGGTCGGGCGGGCGCAGGTGCGCGAGCTGAAGCGCAAGGAAGTTCGCGCTCGGGCCGAGAAGGCCGCCGAGGAGCGCGTGCTCGATGCGCTGGTCGGGGCGTCGTCGTCGCCGGCCACGCGCGAGAGTTTCCGGCGCCGGCTGCGCAACAACGAGCTCAACGACAAGGAGATCGAGATCCAGGTCGCGGAGTCCGGCGGCGGGGCGGGGGGCATGCCGATGTTCGATATTCCGGGCCAACCCGGCGCGTCGATGGGCATGATCAACCTGCAGGACATGCTGGGCAAAGCGCTCGGCGGGCGCTCGAAGCCGCGCCGGGTCCTGGTCAAGGACAGCTACGAGCTGCTGATCTCGGAGGAGAGCGACAAGCTGCTCGACCAGGATCAGATCACGCAGGAGGCGATGCGAGCCGTAGAGAACAACGGCATCGTGTTCCTCGACGAGATCGACAAGGTCTGCTCGCGCGGCGATGGCGCACGCGGCGGCGCGGACGTCAGCCGCGAAGGCGTGCAGCGCGATCTGCTGCCGCTGATCGAAGGCACAACTGTTTCGACGAAGTACGGGCCGGTGAAGACGGACCACATCCTGTTCATCGCGTCGGGTGCGTTCCACATCGCTAAGCCGTCGGACCTGTTGCCGGAACTGCAGGGCCGTCTGCCGATCCGCGTCGAGCTGAAAGCGCTGACGCGCGATGATTTCCGGCGCATCCTCACCGAGCCGGAAGCGAGCCTCATCAAGCAGTACATCGCGCTGATGGCGACCGAAGGTCTGACCCTCGTCATTTCAGACGATGCGATCGACGGCGTGGCAGACATGGCCGTGCTGGTCAATTCGACCGTCGAGAACATCGGCGCGCGGCGGCTGCAGACGGTAATGGAGCGGGTGCTCGACGAGATCTCGTTCGAGGCGTCGGACCGAAACGGCGAAACGGTGACGATCGACCGGGCGTATGTCGAGGCGCACGTGGGGGATCTCGCGCGCAACGCCGATTTGAGCAAGTTCATCTTGTAGGTGCTGGCCTGCACGACCGGTATTCGTGAATCCGGCGAAGCACAGTATGAGGCGTGCTTCGCACGATTCTCGCGCTGGCTTCCCGACGCTCGTGCGCGTGCCGCGCACTTCGGTCGAGAATGACGTGACGTTTTCAGATCGATCTCCGCAACAGATGAAGACGGATGATTCATGACGCTCGCCTGCGGAATCGATTTCGGGACGTCCAACTCGGCGGTGGGGACGGTCACGGCCGGGAAAGGGCGGCTGCTGCCGCTGCAGAACGGCTCGACCTCGGTGCCGACCGCGCTGTTCTTCTCGTTCGAGGACGAGAGCCGCAGCCATGGCCGCGAGGCTATGCGTCGCTATCTGACGCAAGAGCCCGGCCGGCTGATGCGCTCGATCAAGAGCCTGCTCGGCACAGCGCTGTGGAACGAGACCACGCAGGTCAAATACACGCGCTATGCGTTCGCGGACATCGTCGCGGATTTCCTGCGTTTCCTGCGCACCGCAGCGGCTGCGGAACTCGGCCGGGAGCCGACGCGCGTGGTGATGGGGCGGCCGGTGTACTTCGTCGATGACGACGCGGAAGCCGACCGCGCAGCGCAATCGCAGCTCGAGGCGGCGGCACGCGCGGCCGGCTTCGAGGACATCGAATTCCAGCTCGAACCGATCGCGGCGGCGCTGCACTACGAGGCGGGCGTCACAGCGGAGGAGATCGCGCTCGTCGCGGACATCGGCGGCGGTACGTCGGACTTCTCGATCGTGCGGGTTTCGCCCAGGCGCGCAGCGAAGGCCGACCGGCGCGACGACATCCTGGCATGCAGCGGCGTGCATGTCGGCGGAACCGACTTCGACCGGCTGCTGTCGATGGCGACGCTGATGCCGTTTCTGGGGTTGCGCTCGAAGCTGAAGCGCGAAGGCATGGATGCGCCGTCGTGGTATTTCGCCGATCTGGCGACGTGGCACCGTGTGAACTTCCTCTACGATCCCAAGGTGATCGACGAGGTGAAGACGGTGCGGCGCGATTCCGCCGAGCCGATGAAGATCGAGCGCCTGCTGCGCGTGCTCGAGGAGCGGCTGGGGCATGCCATGCTCGGCCGGATCGAGGAAGCCAAGATCGCGATCGGCGAGGAGACGATGGCGCCACTGTCGCTCGCCGGTATCTCGCGCGGGATCGCTCTGCGGGTGGAGCGAAAGAAATTCGAGGCGGCGATTTCGGAGTCGCTCGACAAGATCGAGGGAAGTGTCGCTGAAACGCTGCGGCTCGCGGGTCTGAAGCCCGACGTCGTGAACACCGTGTTCCTCACCGGCGGCTCGTGCGGTGTGCCGGCCGTGCGTGAGGCAATCGCGCGCGGGGCGCCTGCTGCGAAGACGGTTTCCGGCGATGCGTTCGGCAGCGTCGCCACGGGGCTTGCGATCGACGCGCAGCGGCGGTTCGGGGGGAAGTAAGGGCTTCGGCGCGCACGAACGAAAGTGTCGTGGGTGGCCCGCTTGCGCGGGCCATGACGGCGTGATGAGGGATATGTCGTGCCTTCTCACCGATCGGCGCACAGGACCGTTCACCTGTCCGACAGGAATGCGCCACGGCTCGGCCGCAAGGGCAACCTACTGGCGCCCGAATGCAACACTAGCTGACTCTCTTTGGGGATTGCGGGATCGAAGGCGCGCCGCTGTTTGGCGAAGGGCTCCTTCCGATCCGAACTCGAGAGACGGTTGGGCACCATGTTGGACGGCGTCGGGACGGGTCGCACGGGTCGCCAGAACACCGCGAATGGTCACCCAGCGCAGGGCATCGACGATTGGTACGAAGCGCCGCGAGAGGCCAAGGACTGGAAAAAGGTCGTCCTGATCGCGGGGCTCGGCATCCTGTCGTGGGTTGCGACCTATGTCGGCATGCTCGAGCTGATCGAGGCGAACATCGGCGACCTGCCGCTCGTTCACAGGGTCATCGTCGGCTTCTCGGTCGGCATGCTGATGGTCATGATCGTCTGGCTGCTCGACCAGCTGTTCGCGCCGGTTCCGTTCTTCACCAAGGTGCTCTATGCGCTCGGCTACGTGTTCCTGACCTTGATTTCGGTCGGTTTCGGGTTCGGCTTCTACTGGAAGGTGCTCGAGAGCCGGTCGGAGGCGTCGCGGTCTGCGGAAGGCGCGGTCGGGGGCGTGCAAACCGCGTTGCTCGGCGCTTCGACGCGGCTCGACCAACTGCAGCAGACGCTCGATTCGCTGACCACCATCTCGCGTCAGAAGGCCGACAACGAGCGCAACACCGGCACGTCCTGCCCGGCATCCAGGGCCGGCGATGGCCCCCGCCGCAAGATGCGGGAGGACGACGCGGCGCGGTTCAGTTTCGCCGGCGATTTCGTGAAGACGCGCGCTTCGACCGTGAAGGGCGAGATCTCGGCGCTGGAAGCCGACCTCGTCAAGATCACGCGGGACGACAAGTCGATCGTCGATGCCAGGTCAGGCACGCGCAACGAGTTCATGCGCGCACTGAGCCGCAAGCTCGATGCGACCGTGACCGGCTTCAATGCTTTCCGGACCGATCCCCAGCTCAAGCAGATCCGCAGCGACCTCGCCGAGCGCGCCGACAAGTCGACCTTCCCCGACAGCAAGGGCGGCACCTATTCCTGCCCGGATGCGCAGCTTTCGGGCGCGCTGAAAGGCGTGGTGCGGGCCATCGACGGGCTGCCCGAGATCGACAAGCCGAAGATCGCGACCGTCGAAGGCGCAGAGGCGACGATCGAGGCATTCCGCCGGCTGACCGCGACGTTCCACGGCATGCTCACGTTCAAAATGCCGCCGTCGGCCGACGAGCAACGGGAGTTGCAGAAGAAGGCCGTGCAGTCGGTCGAGAACCCGCAGGCAGCCGCCCGTCTCGCCGCAGCGATGGCCGAGCAATCGGGCCTGTCCAAGCGCGACTACGTTCCGCTCGCGGTGGCGCTGTTCGTCGATCTCTGCCTGCTGCTGGTCTCGATGGGCCGACCGATCAACCGGCTGCAGAGCCTCGTGCCGAAGATGCGCGACGCCGAGCGCGGCCCGGTGATCCAGATCCTGTCGCGGTTCAGCGAAATCCATCGCGACGAGAAGATGCGCGAAAACTTCGAGGTGCTGCGGCACGTGGTGTTCGACTATGCCGGCGCCTACTACGTCGCCGTGCCGCTCGATGCGCCATTCGTCGAGACGCGGCGCGAGCAGGTCGTCGATCCGGCGACCCGCAAGGCGAAGCTGGTGACGCGGCAGATCGCATTGCCGGCCGCCCGCCGCGACGAGTTGCGCGTGGAGGCTCACTTGATCTCGAACCTGTTCACGAGTTTCGAGAAGGACAACGTGTTCAAGCGCGTGATGTGGCTCAATACGGATTCTGCACGGCGCCGGCTGCAGCAGCAGGGCAGTAAATTCGCCAACGCAGAAGCGTTCCGGATCTACCGGTTCTCGGACGGCGCGTGGTCGGAGATCATTCTAGGCGCGGTCATGGGTGCGGCGCGCCGGGTCGAAGTGCGGCGGGCGCAGGGCGTGGACGAGGCCGACCGCCGCGAGCCGACGCTCGACGCGCTGTTCGACCGGATGCGGCAGGCGGAAGTCGAGGCCGACGCGGAGCGGTACGTGCCGGCGCCCAAACCCGTCTTCGAGCATCGTCGCAGCTACATGCCGACGGAAACGCCGGTCGATCCGGAAATCGCAGCGCGGTACGGACCCTATGCGGGCCGGGCGCAGGCCGAGCACAATGCCGACGTGATGGACGATCTCAGGCGCGCTGCGGCCGACGAAGCGCGGCACGCCAACAGCAATACCCGACCGGGCCCGAGCCATCATCAGCGCGACGGCCACTACGGCGCGCCGCTCTCGACCATGCCGGAACTCACCGCGACGGAGGCTCCCAACGTGCTGCCGTTCAAGCATCAACCGGCTGCTCCGAGGTCGGCAGCCGACGAGGCCACGCACGGGACGGACGAGATGCGGATGCCGAACATCATCGCTCGCGGGCAGACGGCGCTCGCCGCCAAGCTCGAGCCGGCTTCAGCCGATCCGCAAGCCGTAACGGTGACCGCGACGGAGCGGCGGTTCTCGTTCGAGTTGCCGCTGCACGATCAACGCATCTCGCAGGGACTCTACGGTATATCCGGCATCTTGCGTCAGCATGCCCCGGCAGTGGCTTCAGAGGCGCTCGATCCGGCTCCGGAGACCACCATCGGAGAGGCCCCGCACGCCTCCGCGACGGCAGCGATTACCGAGCTTCCGACAACGACTTACACCGCGCAACCGGCAGGATCGGAGCGCATGATGGCGCTGATGCCGCCGTCGCCGATCCGGGAGCACGAACATCGCGGCTGAAACCGGTCTCGAAGCGGCCGCTGAATTCGACGGACGCGGCTGACGAAATGATCGATCCCGGGGCAGCCGGAAATACTTATTTAACCCTGTAGAGTCTTTACTACGTCGTACAACAAGACGGCTCGGGCGGTGGCTGCCCACTCCACCATCCAGCCGCGAAAGAGGGAACTGGCATGAACCGTAAGATCGCACCTTTCATCGACATCGTGCGCCTCGAGGACAAGGAAAACAAACTCAAGTCCTTTGTGCGTACCGTCGTCGAGCAAGCCCAGGTGCGGTGCGAGGACAACGAAGCGAGTACCCCGGTTCTGCTGATCGCACGTTCGATCGACAGCCCTGTCGCCAAAGCCGTCGCCACGCTGGTTCGCGAAGGCGTCATCACGACGACGGTGAAGCTCATCCTGGCGCTGCCTCCGCGCCAGCAAGTCGAGGGCGACAATTCGTTCGACACGTTCTCGGCGCTCGTCGGCAGCAACGGCGGCCGCATCGTCCGCGACAGCCGGCTGTTCGATGCTCACGAGCAGCTCGTGCTCGGCACGTCCGCCAGTTGGGTAGGCGATTGCATGCGCCGCGATCCGATGAAGCGCGACGCCTACGAATGCTACGCCGCCGATTGCAGCAAGACCGCGGGCTGGGCGAAAACCTCGTTCAACCGTTTATGGGATGCCTGCGAGCCGATGTCGGACGATCTGTTCCAGCACGCCAAGCCGGGCGATCCGGAAGTCTGCCTGCCGGCCGTGGCGGCCGAGGATACCGGCAACGATCCGCTGGGCTCATCGTCGACCTGACGCGTCCAAGCTCGGGTTATCGAAGATTATTTGAACCAGTGGAGCACGCTCCACTGGTTTTTCGTGTGTGGATGGCGCGGGAACGAAGGAGGCGGGATATGCGGCGCTGTTCCGCCCTACGGTGAAAGGCCGATACACGCCCGCAATTGGGCGCAATTATCCGATTTTGTCGGCAGATGTTTCGCGCTGCCGCCTGGAATTACGCGCAGCATTGAGTGATGTTGTGCGGACCGGCAGAAGTCATTTGCCACCTCGTTGTCATGAGGGCCCCATGTTCCGCACGATCGCCACATTCACACTCGCGCTGCTTTGCACCCCGGCGATGGCTCAACAAGCGCCGCAGCCACCGCCGCTGCAACAAGCCGCCGCCTTCACCCATGCCGGCGCTCAGCGCGACGCCGTCCGCTACGAGGCGCGACTGAAAGCGGCGCTGCCCGCCACGATGCAAAACCGTCGTGCGCGCGACCTGCGGACCGCCGGAGAGAAGCTGTTGCCGACCGATCCGCGCGGCGCCATGAAACTGCTCGCTGTCGCAGCGCCACTCGATCCCGCGGATTGGGAGACTTGGCTTGCGCTCTCGCGGGCATTGCTCGCCATCAAGCCCGAGGCCGAGGGGGCGGAGCGCTACGAGCTGCCCGTCAACGCAGCCGCCGCTGCCTACATCGCCTACCAACGTGCGCCCAACCCGGCGGCCAAGGCGCGCGCGCTCGCCCAAGTCGGCGAAACATTCCGTCGGCGGCAGTTCTGGCGGCCAGCGATCGACGCGCTTTCGGCGAGCCTCACGCTGGCCGACAACACCCAGGTTCGGGCCTCCTACGAGAAGCTGCGCGCCGAGCACGGCTTCCGCATGATGGACTACACCGTCGAGAACGAGGCGCAGGATCCGCGTTTGTGCATTCAGTTCTCCGAGCGGCTGCAGCGTGGGGAGACCGATCTTTCGCGCTTCGTCGCCATCGACGGTAAGCCGGCCGACAACCTCACCGGCGAGGGTCGGCAGGTCTGCGTCGAAGGTCTCGGACATGGCAAGCGCTACGAAATCGTCCTGCGCGCGGGCCTGCCGTCGGAGATCGGCGAGACGCTGTCGAAGCCCGCCGTCGTACCGGTGTACGTCCGCGACCGCTCGCCGACCGTACGCTTTTCCGGCAAGAGCTACGTGCTGCCGTCACGCGGCCAGCAAGGGTTGCCCGTCGTATCCATCAACGCGAGCCGGCTCGGCATCGAGATCTATCGCGTCAACGACCGCAACCTCACTTCCGTCACCAACAGCAACGGCGATTTCCAGAAGCAGCTCTCCGCGTCCGATGCCTCTACGCTCGGCCAGGAGCGCGGAGCAAAGGTCTATTCGGGCGAGCTCGAGGTGACGCCGAAGCTCAACGCCGAGGTCACCACGGCGGTGCCGATCGGCGAAGCGCTCCCCGAGCTGAAGCCCGGCGTCTACGCCATGGTCGCACGTACACTCGACAAGAAAGGGCGCAACGGCGACGGCGACAACAGCGAGACCGCGACGCAATGGTTCATCGTCTCCGATCTCGGTCTCGCAGCGTTCACCGGTGACAACGGCCTGCACGCGTTCGTGCGTTCGCTCACCTCGACCGAGCCGGTCAACGGCGCTGCCGTCAAGATCGTCGCGCGCAACAACGAGGTGCTGGCACAGGGCAAGACGGACGGCGCCGGCTACGTGCGGTTCGAGCCCGGCCTCGTGCGCGGCGAGGGCGGATTGCAGCCTGCGCTGCTGATCGCGGAGACGGCCAATGGGCAGTACGCATTCCTCGACGTGGCCACGGGCGCCTTCGATCTGTCCGACCGGGGCGTGAAGGGCCGCGACAAGGCCGGCGCGCTCGATGCGTTCCTCTATGCCGATCGCGGCGTCTATCGTCCGGGCGAGACCGTGCATCTCAACGCGCTGGTGCGCGACAAGATCGGCGCTGCCGCTGTCGTTCCCGCAACGCTGATCGTCACGCGCCCCGACGGCGTGGAGCACAGCCGCACCGCCGTGACCGATCAGGGCCTGGGCGGTCGAGCCCACGCACTTCGTCTCAGTGGCACAGCGATGACGGGAACGTGGCGGGCGAAACTGCACACCGACCCGAAGGCCGATCCGCTTTCGGCCGTTTCGTTCCTCGTGGAAGATTTCGTGCCCGAGCGGCTCGAGCTCAAGCTGACGCCGGCGCAAGCGGCGCTGACGCCCGAAGTTCCCGGCACGATCAACGTCGCCGGCCGCTATCTCTACGGCCCGCCTGCGGCCAACCTCGCTGCGGAAGGCGAGGTGGTCGTCAAGGCCGGAGGCAAGGAAGTCGCGGGTTTCCCGGGCTATCGGTTCGGGCTGGCGGACGAGAAGATCACTGCCGTCCGCAAGGCACTCGAGAACGTGCCGGGCACCGATGCGAAGGGCGAACTGCCGCTCGAGGTTCTGCTGCCGCCGATACCTCGCACCGCGCAGCCGCTGACTGCGGAAGTCATGGTGCGGCTGCGCGAGCCCGGCGGGCGCGCGATCGAGCGCAAGGTGACGATGCCGGTCGACCCCAAGCTGTCGCGCATCGGCATCAAGCCCGGGTTCACCGGCGACTCGATCGGCGAAGGCGATACGGCAGCGTTCGACGTCATCATGCTCGACGAGGCCAACCGCCGGCTCGGCGGGAAGCGTCTCGCCTGGACGCTCTATCGCCTGGAAAGCAGCTGGCAATGGTATCGCCGCGACGACAGCTGGCAGTACGACAGCGTGACGCTGACGCGGAAGGCCGGCAACGGTCTCCTCGACAGCCAGACGGACACGCCGGCGCGCATCGTGCAGAAGCTCGATACCGGCCGCTACCGGCTCGAAGTGGCGAGCACTGAGCCGGGCGGCCCGATGTCGAGCTTCATGTTCTCGGCCGGATGGTATGGCGGCGAGGCGGCCGATACGCCCGAGATGCTCGACATCGCGCTCGACAAGCCGGCCTACAAGGCAGGCGATACGGCAAAGCTGAAGGTCGCGAGCCGGCAAGGCGGCAAGCTGCTCGTCACGGTGCTCGGCAGTGGGCTCCTGGCGCATCGCACGCTCGACCTGCCGAACGGCGGCGGCGAAGTTTCGTTGGACGTGGGCCGCGACTGGGGCCCTGGCGCCTACGTCTCCGCGTCGCTCTACCGGCCGCTCGACGAAAAGGCACGGCGCATGCCGTCGCGGGCGCTCGGCCTGAAGTGGCTGCAAGTCGACCAGTCCCAACGGACACTCAAGGTTCAGCTTTCCGCGCCCGAAAAGGTCGGCTCGGCGAGCCGTTTGTCGGTGCCGCTCAAGATCGACGGTCTTACACGCGGTGAAGAAGCCCGCGTGACCGTCGCCGCGGTCGACGTCGGAATTCTCAACCTGACGCGGTTCGAAGCGCCGAAGCCGGAGAGCTGGCTCTACGCCCAGACGAAGCTCGGCACGGAGATCCGTGATCTCTACGGACGCCTGATCGACGGCATGCGCGCCGAGCGTGGCAAGCTGCGCTCGGGCGGTGACGACAGCGAAAACGGCGGCGGCATGTCGATGTCGGGCACGCCTCCTGTCGAGACGCTGCTGGCCCTGCATTCGGGCATCGTGCGTGTCGGCGCCGACGGCACCGCGCGCGTCGATTTCGACCTGCCGCAGTTCAACGGCCAGGTTCGCCTGATGGCGGTCGCGTGGAGCGGCACGAAAGTGGGTCACGGCGTGAAAGACGTGATCGTGCGCGATCAGATCGCGCTCACCGCGAGCACGCCGCGCTTCCTGACGCTCGGCGACGAGGCGCGGTTCGACCTCTCCTTGCACAACGTCGAAGGCGCTGCGGGCAGCTATACGCTCAACATCAATGCGTTGCCCCTCGACGGCGCGAAGGGCGAGGCGGCGAGCCTCGTCAACCGCAGCGTCGCGTTGAAGACCGGCGAGCGGCGTTCCGAACGGCTGTCTGTGAAACCTACGGCAATCGGACTGCAAAGTTACGACGTGCGCGTGACGGGACCAGGCGGCGTCGACGTGAAGCGGCGATTGACGCTCGACGTGAAGGTTCCCGGCGGCGACATCAGGCGCGTGACCGTGGCGAAACTCGCGCCGCGTACGGGCCGCATCACGGTGTCGAAGGACATGCTGGCGGATCTGATCCCGGGCCGCACGGCGATCAACGTCAATGTGGGACCGGTCGCGGCCTTCGACGTACCGGGCCTGCTGACGCAGCTCGACCGCTATCCGTACGGCTGTGCGGAGCAGACGACATCGCGCGCGCTGCCGCTGCTCTATGCCAACGAGATGTCGTCGAAACTCGGCCTGCGCGCCGATGCGAACCTGAAGGATCGCGTGCAGGGCGCGATCGATCGCGTGCTCGAGATGCAGACCTCGTCGGGTGCGTTCGGCATCTGGGGGCCGCGCAATCCCGACATGTGGCTGACGGCCTACATCACGGACTTCCTGACGCGGGCGAAAGAAGCGGGCTACGAGGTGAAGGCGATGGCATTCACCTCGGCGCTCGACCGGCTGCAGTCGTTCGTTTCTTACGCGTCCGACTTCGAGAAGGGCGGCGAGGACCGCGCGTACGCTCTCTATGTGCTGACGCGCAACGGTCGCGCGCCGGTAGGGGAGCTGCGCTACTACGCCGATACGCGGCTCGATCGCTTCTCGTCGTCGCTGGCGAAGGCTCAGCTCGGCGCATCGCTCGCGATGATCGGTGAGAAAGAGCGGGCAGAGCGGGCGTTTCGTGCAGCGCTCGAACTGCCGGCCGAGAAGACGTCCGAGTACCGGGCCGACTACGGTAGCCGTGTACGGGACGGAGCTGCGATGCTGACGCTCGCATCCGAAACGCGCGTGCTGCCCGGCGAGGTGCCTCAGCTCGCAGGCGTGCTGGCAAAGGCGTTCGCCGAACGGACTTACACATCGACGCAGGAACAGGCGTGGATGCTGCTGGCCGCTCGCGCGCTCACCGAGCAGGCGGCAACGACGGAGCTCAATGTCGGCGGCGTCGCGCACAAGGGGCAGCTCATGCGTCGTCTGACGGGGCCCGAGTTGATGGACGGCCAGCTCGTCATCACCAACGAAAGCGGTGCGGCGGTGGACGCCGTCGTGTCGATCATCGGTGCGGCGCTGACGCCGGAGCCCGCCGTCGAGAAGGGCTTCAAGATCGAGCGCAGCTACTACACGCTCGACGGCCGGAAGGTCGATCTCAAGAGCGCGCAGGGCGGCGCTGGAACGCTCGCCCAGAACGACCGGCTCGTCGTCGTCGTTAAGGTAGATGCGACGGACAAGGGCGGCCGGGTGATGCTGGTCGACCGTCTGCCGGCGGGCCTCGAAATCGAGAACCCGCGCATCATCGAGAGCGCCGATCTCAAGAGCATGTCGTGGCTGAAGACCACGGCGCGGCCAGAGCACACCGAGTTCCGCGACGACAGATTCGTGGCGGCTTTCAACTTCTCCGGCCGCACCACACGCAGCGAGGACGACGATGACGACGAAGCCAAGAAGGGTCCGGTGGCGAGCGCTACCGTCGCCTACATGGTGCGCGCCGTCACCCCTGGCAGCTTCGTGCATCCGGCCGCAACCGTCGAAGATATGTACCGGCCGGAGCGCTATGCGCGGTCGGCTGCAGGCCGGCTGACGGTGACGGCGAACGAATAGAGGAAAAATGCCCGCATCCTCGGCCGAGGCGGAGCCGAGAGCCGGGGTCTTTCCCAGTCGAATTCGGAGAAAGATCCCGGCTCGCCTCGCTGCTCGCTTCGCCGGCAACCGCGGCGCGAAACTGGGCCGGATCTCTGCCGGATGCTCGGCGTCCGGGAACGCAAGACGTGATGTGAACGCCTGAATACGTCTGGTGAGGTGATATGCAGTTCGGTCTGCGAAACTGTGGCGTCGATAGAGCAGGCAGGCTCCGCTACGTTGCAGGGCTGCTGGCGCTGCTCGTCGCACTGCCGGTCGTGGCGTTCGGGATCGGGGCGGCGGTCATGGGGCCGCCGCCGATCGCGCGTGGCGATCACGTCTCGACGACGGTGCTCGATCGCAACGGGCAGTTGCTGCGCGCGTTCACGACGCCGGAAGGTCGCTGGCGTCTGCCGGTCGAAGGGCGCGAGGTCGATCCGCGCTACATCGCGATGCTGCTGGCGTTCGAGGACCGCCGCTTCCGGTTGCATTGGGGCGCCGATCCGATCGCGTTCGCGCGAGCGACGTGGCAGTTCGTGAGGTATCGGCGACTCGTCTCCGGCGGTTCGACGCTGACGATGCAGGTTGCGCGCCTGCTCGAAGGCGAGCACGAGCGTTCCGCGATGGGCAAAGTGCGGCAGACGATCCGCGCGCTGCAGCTCGAGACGAGCCTCTCGAAGGACGAGGTTCTGCGGCTCTATCTGCGGCTCGCACCGTTCGGCGGTAATATCGAGGGCGTGCGGGCGGCGTCATGGGCCTATTTCGGCAAGGAGCCGCGCCGGCTTTCGATCGGTGAGGCGGCACTGCTGGTGGCGCTGCCGCAGTCGCCGGAGACGCGCCGGCCGGATCGACATTCAGGCGCGGCGCGTGTCGCGCGTGGCCGGGTGCTGGCGAAGGCTGTCGAGAGCGGCATCATCACGGCGGATGAAGCCAAGCGCGCGAACGCCGAGCCCGTGCCGACACAGCGCGCGGAATTTCCCAAGCTCGCTGCGCATCTAGCGGAGGCAGAGATCGCCCGGAAGCCCAATACCTCCGTTCATATGCTGACGGTTTCGCGGGACATTCAGGCGAGCCTGGAAACGCTGGCGCGAGGGCATGCTCGCTCGCTCGGCGAGAAGCTGTCGGCGGCAATCCTGGTCGTGGAGAACCGGACGGGCGAGGTGATCGCGCACGTCGGATCGTCGGACTATTTCGATGCGTCGCGGCTCGGCGCGATCGACATGACGCAGGCGATCCGCTCGCCGGGATCGACCCTGAAGCCGTTCATCTACGGGCTCGCGTTCGAGAGCGGCATCGCACATCCCGAAACGCTGATCGAGGACCGGCCGGCGCGGTTCGGCGGCTATACGCCGAAGAATTTCGACGAGGATTTCCAAGGCACGGTGTCGATCCGCACCGCGCTCGCGCAATCGCTCAACATTCCCGCGGTGAAGGTGCTGAATGCGCTCGGACCGCCGCGCCTGATCGCGCGCTTCAAGCGTAACGGCATCGTGCCGGTGTTGCCCGGGGACGGCGAGCCGACACTGGCGGTCGGGCTCGGCGGCCTCGGCATGCGGCTGGCCGATCTGGCGCAGATTTATGCGGCGGTGGCGCGGGGAGGAGAGACGGTGGGGCTGCGGTACAGCGTTGGGACGCGGGTGCCGGGGAGCGGCGGGTTGCGCGCAGATGCGCTTACCCGCCCTACGGGAAAGAGCCAGATGCTGTCGCCGGTGGCGGCGTGGTACATCACGGACATTCTGAAAGATGCGCCGACGCCGCCCAGCACGATCGGTGGGCGGATCGCGTACAAGACCGGCACGTCTTATGGCTATCGTGATGCCTGGGCCGTCGGCTTCGACGGGCGGCATACGGTCGCGGTCTGGGTCGGGCGGCCGGACGGCGCTTCGAGTGCCGGCCTGACGGGACGGAGCGGCGCCGCGCCGCTGCTGTTCGATGCATTCCCGCGCGTGGCGCAGGCGCGGGCACCGCTCGCCGGTGCGCCGAATGGAGCGCTGAAGTCCAGTGGCGGGGCGCTGCCGCAGCCGCTGAAGCGGTTCGCCGAAGGCATGGAAGAGCGGCCGACGGGGGCGTTCCTCGATCCCCCGGTGCAGATCGCATTCCCGCCCGATCGATCCGAAGTCGAGTTGGCGGGCGAGGGAATGCCGGTCGTGCTGAAGGCCGAGGGTGGCGCGTTGCCGCTGACGTGGCTCGTCGACAGTGCGCCGATAGCCGATGGCCGCGGACAGCGCGAGATCGAATGGCAGCCGGACGGGCGCGGGTTCGTGAAGCTGTCGGTGATCGACGCCAAGGGACGCGTCGATCGCGTGACGGTCAGATTGCGGTGATGCCGGGCTCGGCGAGATCGAGATGTGCAGCGTCGAGCGTATGCACGGTCAGGCCCGCCGGCGAGATGGGCCGCGGGGCCGCGACCGCGGCATAAACGTTCGGCGCCATTCGCAGCGGCACAACTTCCAGATCCGAAGCTGCGATGATCGTCGACGCGCGAGCCGCGACATCGGCGTCGGCGTCGGTGTGAACTCTTGCTCCCGATGCGGTGATGCCAAGCTCGGTGAGAAGCGCGCCGATGCCGGTTCCGCGTGCCTTGCCGAAGGCTTCGAGGCAGGTCCACGCCTGCAAAAAATCAAGGTTCGGGGCCGACGGGGGCGCGCGGTCCCCACGCGTAAGACCCGCTGCCGCTGCTTCGATCATCACGCGTCGGCGTTCGCTCAATGCGACCGTGCGCCGACCTTCGAGGTCGATGCCGACGGGGCCTCGGGCTGACAAGGCGAAGAGCGCGTAAGTGCCGGCGTGGGAGGCGTTGAAGGCGAGCGCCGAGCCGGGCAGCGCGGGCTTTCCGTTCGCGTCCGCATCAAACTCGACGCCGAGGGCCTGTGAGGCCCCCGCGCGTGCAAGTACGGCCCGTAGCGCAATCCGGGCGAGACGACGCAACCGCCGGTTTTCGGGAGGCGAATGCACCGGCCACGATCGCTCCGAAGGTGAAAGAAGGCCGTAACGTGCGTCGCTCGCTTCCAGCGCCGGCGACAGTGCTTCCAGATCGGCAAGCCAGATCCGCGGGTCCGGAGGCGGTGTGGCCCCGGCGGCGCTCATCGGCGCGCGCGGACTTTCGGCGTGGCCACCGCAGGCTCTGGTTGGCCCAGGAGAAGACCACGGCAGGCCCTCAATTCGGCAACGATGCGGTCGAGAACGGACTGCCGGTCGAGCGGCGGCTGTGCCGCGGTCGTTCTGCCGCGTCGCGCGTCCTTAGTCTTGGCGACCTTCGATGCAGCGGTGCCACGGGCGCCGGGCGCCTCGAGCTGCTGGCCGGGATGCCAGCAGTTCTTGACCGCGTCCTGGCCCTGCTCGCGCAGAATTTTCTGCACGCCTTTGATCGTGTAGCCTTCGTTGTGCAGCAAGTGGCGGATTCCGCGCAGAAGATCCAGATCCGCGGGGCGATAGTAGCGCCGGCCGCCGCCACGCTTCATCGGTTTGATCTGCGGGAAGCGGTTCTCCCAGAAGCGCAAAACGTGCTTGGGAACCTCGAGATCGTCGGCCACCTCGCTGATGGTCCGGAATGCGTCCGCGGCTTTGCTCATAGTGGAGCCTCGCTCTGGCTATGTCAGGCCTGGTGAAGCCGCGTGCAATATGAATGCAGGCCACCACGCCTCGAACAATGGTTATGCAGCGCCAACGCCAGAACTATGTCGCTGCGTCGAAATCCTGCTGTCGGGTCAGCACCGGTCAGTTCGCTTACAGTATTTGCCGCTCGTGCAACACCGCTCTGACGCGATGGTCCCCATCGAAGATGTGAAGCCGGAATCGCTCACACTGCCGCCACGGCGTCGGCGGCTGAAGCCAAACGGCAAGCGCATCAATGCGTTGCCTACTCGGCGGCCTTGGCGGTCTTGCCCGAGAGCCCATCATTGATGCGCTCTTTCATGATATTGCTCGGCCGGAAAATCAGAACGCGGCGTGGCGTAATGGGCACTTCCTTACCCGTCTTCGGGTTACGGCCGATGCGCTGCCCCTTCTGGCGGATCCCGAAAGATCCGAAGGACGACAGCTTGACGCCTTCGCCACGCGCCAGCGCCATGGAAATCTCGCTCAGCACGAGTTCCACGACGTCCTGTGATTCATTTCGCGGCAAACCAACCTTGTTGACCAATGCCTCGGCCAGATCAGCGCGCGTCAGTGTCTTACTCTTCATGATGCCCTCCCAGGCCCTCACGACCGGGTCGGAACCTAGCGAGCAAGATCCCTCCGGTCAACGGCCAGTTGCAGCAACTGGCTGATCGGACATGCGAAAATAGGTTGCGTCGCCGAAGTTGGTAAAGGCTTCGCAATTTCGAGCCGAAATCGCTGCGCAAAAGTAGCCAAGGCGCTTGTTGCTTTACGGCCGTTAGGGATCATGCAAACTGCGGTCGATCAGGCAACCTGCAGCGCGCGCGGCCCATTCCCGGCGCAAAATCTTTCCACTCGGAGGCATCATGAGCAATCGCAGCGCCGGCAGGATCGGCGAATCGGTCACGCGTCTCGAAGACCGGCCGCTGCTCATCGGTAAAGGCGCCTACGCAGACGATCTCGCGTTCCCCGGGCAACTGCACCTGCGCATGGTGCGCTCGCACGAAGCGCATGGGCGCATCGTCTCGATCGATACGAGCGCGGCACTGGCGATGCCGGGCGTGCATGCCGTGTGGACGGCGAAGGACGTGGCCGATGTGCCGCCGATCGAGTTCCGCGAAGGGCCGATCGAGAAGCTGGCGGCGTGGCGGCAGCGCGTGCTGGCAGACGAGCGCGTGCGCTATGTCGGCGATCCCGTGGCGGCCGTGTTCGCGGAAGACCCCTATATCGCGGAGGATGCCGCGGCACTGGTCGTCGTCGAGATCGAGCCGCTGCCGGTGATCCTCGATGCATCGGCCGAGCCCGGCGAATTCGTGCCCGGCCGATCGACCGAGCCGACGCTGTGCGAACAAGGCTTCGGCGAAGTGGCCGCCGCCATGGCGAAGGCCCCGACCGTGATCGAACTCGATCTCAAGATCGGGCGCCATACCGGCGTGCCGATCGAAACGCGCGGCGCGATCGCGCGCTACGACGAGGCGCGGGACATTCTGGAACTCTATGGCGCGGCGAAGGTGCCGCACAAGAACCGCGAGACGATCGCGGAAATGTTCGGCCTCTCGAATGCCCAGGTACAGCTCTACGAGGGCCATACCGGCGGCGGGTTCGGGGTGCGCGGCGAGCTCTATCCGGAAGACTTCCTCGTCATGGTGGCGGCGAAGCGGCTCGGCCGGCCGATCAAGTTCATCGAAGACCGGCGCGAGCATCTGATCACGACGAACCACTCCCGCCAGCAGCGGCACAAGATCCGCGCAGGTGTCGATGCGCGCGGCGAGCTGATCGTGATCGACGACGAGTTCTTCCACGACCAGGGCGCCTACATCCGCACGCACGCGACGCGGGTCGCCGACATGACCTGCGGCATCCTGCCGGGGCCGTACCGGCTGCCGCACTACAGGGCATCGGGGCATTTCCGGCTGACCAACAAGACACCGTGCGCGACCTATCGCGCGCCGGGCCGGTTCGAAACGAACTTCGTGCGCGAGCGTATGATGGACGCGATCGCGGCGCGGCTCGGGATCAGCCGGATCGAAGTGCGACGGCGCAATCTCATCTTGAAGTCCGAAATGCCGTTCGAGCGTGATCTGGCGGTGCTCGGCGACGAGGTGTGTCACGATTCCGGCGACTACGCGCTGCTGCTCGACAAGGCTCTCGCCAAATTCGGCTGGGACGCGGCGGAGGCCGAAGCGGCCAAGCGCCGTGCGGCCGGCGAACTGGTGGGCCTCGGCCTCGTCTGCTTCGTCGAGAAGAGCGGGCTCGGCCCGACCGACGGCGCGCACGTTTCGGTCGACACCAACGGCACCGTCGAAGTCATCACGGGCGGGGCATCGGTCGGCCAGGGCTTCGAGACGGCGATGGCGCAGGTATGCGCGGACGTGCTCGGCGTTGCGTACAACCGTATCCGGGTGGTGCACGGGCGGACCGACCGCATCGCGTTCGGAATCGGCGCACATGCTTCGCGCGCGACGGTCATGACCGGCAACGCGACGGCCGCCGCTGCGGGCAAGGTGCGCGACAAGGCGCTCGAGGTCGCGGCCGAGCTGATGCAGGAAAAGCCGGAGGCGCTCCAGATCGTGGACGGCATCGTCGGCGTCAAGGGGCGCGCTGGTGGCCCCACCGTGAGCCTGGGAGAGATCGCGCGGCGGCTCAAGCCGACTTCGCCGCATCGGGCAGGCCGCACGCCGGGGCTGTCGGCCGACGGATGGTTCGACACCAAGCACCAGACTTATCCTTACGGCGTGCAGATCGCGCAGGTCCGCGTCGATCCGGAGACGTGCGGGCTCAAGATCGAGCGGCTGCTGGCCGCCTACGACATCGGCAAGGCGATCAATCCGAAGATGATCGAAGGGCAGATCGTCGGCGGGTTCGCGCAGGGGCTCGGCGGGGCGCTGATGGAGGAATTCATCTACGACAGCCGCGGACAGCCGCTGGCGCTGTCGCTCGCCGACTATATCATGCCGACGGCGCTCGAGATGCCGAACATCGATATCCTTCTCACCGAGGACGCGCCGAGCACGCAGAACCCGCTCGGCATCAAGGGCGCGGGCGAGAGCGGTATCTCACCGGTTGGCGCGCTGCTTGCTTCTGCCATCGACGATGCGCTCGGCTGGCCGGGCGCGGTCACGGAGTTGCCCGTGACACCGATGCGTCTCAAGAAGCTGATCGATCAACGACCGCGTAAATGAAAAAAACCAAGCTGCCTGCCGGGGCCACAGATGCCCACGTCCACGTGTTCCGGCCCGACGTCTACCCCTATGCGGCGGACAGGGCCTACACGCCGGGGCGTATCACTTCGGGGCAGCTTGGAAGGTTCCTCACGTCGCATGACCTGAAACGGGTCGTGATCGTCCAGCCGAGCGTCTACGGCACCGACAACCGGGCGATGGTCGATGCGCTGGGTGTGCTCGGGCGGAGGCGGGCCCGGGGCGTTGCGGTGGTCGATCTCGATACGGTGTCGGACGAGGAGTTGGCCGATCTCGAAGCGGCTGGTGTCGCCGGGTTGCGGCTCAACGTGACCACGCGCGAACGCGGCGATCTGGCGAATTCGCTGAAGGCGGCCGACCGTCGACTGAAGGGCTCGGACCTGCACATCCAGATCTACGCGCCGCTACCCGTCGTGGTCGCCAGCGAGCGCGCGATCGCGGGCATGAAGCGGCCGGTCGTGCTCGACCATTTCGGCGGCGCGCGCGCGGGGCAGGCCGGTTCGGCGGAAGGGTTGCGGGTGCTGATGCGGTTGATGCGCGACGGGCCTGCGTGGGTGAAGCTGTCGGGTGCCTATCGCGTGAGTTCGAACGCCGAGACGATGTGGAACGACGCGGCACCGCTGGCGGTGGCGCTGATCGACGCCGCTCCCGATCGCCTGGTGTGGGGATCGGACTGGCCGCACACGGGCGGTCATGCAGGACGCAAAGGTTCGCCCAAGAAGATCGAGCCGTTCCAGAAGATCGACGACCGCGCCGCACTCGCCGCACTCGCGGACTGGTGCGGCGATGCGAAAACGTTGCGCCGCGTGCTGGTGACGAACCCGGCGGAGCTCTACGGGTTTTAGATCGCTCGATACGGAAGTGACGTGGATGGTCCGCCTTCGCGGACCATGACGACGTGGGGGGAGACGGGGATCGCCTCAGCGCTGGAGGGTGCTGGCAAAGGGCATAC
>CAZNMY010000065.1:25096-33955 GCA_964574325.1 uncultured Devosia sp.
AACAGGAAAAGTGTCGTGGGTGGTCCGCCTTCGCGGACCATGACGGCGTGGGGGGCGAAATTTGGAATACTCAGATCTTCGAGAGGTCGTGGGTGCCGGGCCAGAACAATTCTTCGGGCTTCACGCGACGGGAGGACAGGCCATCCTCGAAGGAGTAGCGCGTCAGCGTGTCGAGCACGTGGTGGTTGGCTTCGAGGCCGTAGCTCCAGTAGTCGCGGCCCATGGATTTCGACAGGCGCTCGAACTCGTACACACTCCACGGCAGCGACGAGTACAGATGGCCGATCTGGCCCATCTCGTGGTTGCACAACTCGCGCGCCTTGATGAACCCCTTGAAGATGCTGACCGGCAGCCACGGATGCGCCTCGGCAAGCGACTTGCGGACGCCGATGATGTGCATGATCGGGAAGATCTTCGACTTCTTGTAGTAGGCCTCCTCGACCTCCGGATAGTTGGGCCACATGCGATCGATATGGGGTGCGCCGCGCAGGAAGCAGGACGGCGCGCGCGCGGCGAAGATCGCGTCGATCTCGCCCTTCTCCAGCATGTCGGAAAGCGTGCGGTCGGTCGGGATCGACTTCAGCTCCACGTCGGCGGGCAGTTTGATCGCGGTGCGCTCCTCGCGGCCGGGTTCCTCGAGGCCGCCGTTGCGCCATTTCACGTCGCGCGGGTGGACGCCATACTCGTCCTTGATGATGCCGCGCAGCCAGACGTTGGCGGTCATCTGATATTCGGGCAGGCCGACGATCCTGCCCTTCAGGTCGGCCGGGGAGCGGATGCCGCGATCGGTGCGGATATACAGGCTCGAGTGGCGGAACAGGCGCGAGACGAAGGCGGGGATGCCGACGTAGTGATTGTCGCCGCGCGCGACCGACAGCGTATGGCTCGACAGGGACAGCTCGGAGACGTCGAACTCACGATACTTGAAGGCGCGATGGAACGATTCCTCGGGCTCCAGCGCGACGGCGTTGAGATCGATGCCCTCCATCTCGACGCGGCCATCGAACAGTGCCGCGGTGCGATCGTAGTTGCAGACGGAAAGGCTCAGCGGGATCTTCTTCATGGTGTCCTTCGCGGGCGTGGATGCGGGATGGCTGAACAGTGCCCCGCGGCGGCGCCAACGGCAAGCCTCTCGCCCGAGCTTCTGGCCGAAGCTTCTGGCCCCGCATGTCGCGCGACGCCGGATGCGGTATAGAGTGCGGCGATGCCAGATACCCCTTCCAGAGACGCTCCCAACATCTTCGACCGCGATCTCCTCGTGCGGCGCCGGAACCGCGTGAGCGCCGATGCCGGGCGCTTCGCGTTCCTGCTCGATCGTGCGGCGGAGGACATCTGCGACAGGCTGTCGATCGTGCAGCGGCAGTTCGACACTGCGGCGGTGATCGGGGCTCATCACGGCCTCCTGGGCCGGCGGGTTCGCGGCCTTGCGAACGTCGGATGGGCGGTCGAGACGGACAGCGCGGCGGGGATGCTCGCGCAGTGCGATGGTCCGCGGGTGCTGGCGGACGAGGAGCTGCTGCCGTTCCGCGATGGGGCGCTCGACCTCGTCGTCTCGGCGCTGGCGCTGCAGTTCGTGAACGATCTGCCGGGCGCGCTGGTGCAGATCCGGCGCGCGTTGAAGCCGGACGGTCTGTTTCTCGCGGCGATGATCGGCGGCCGGTCGCTCGTCGAATTGCGCGAGGCGTTCCTGGTCGCAGAAGCCGAAATCGAATGTGGCGCGTCCCCTCGCGTCGCGCCGTTCGCCGATGTGCGCGATGCCGGCGCGCTTTTGCAGCGGGCCGGATTCGCGTTGCCGGTGGCGGACTCCGACACGATCGACGTCACCTACGCGACGCCGCTCGACCTGATGCGCGACGTGAAGGGGATGGGGGCATCCAACATGCTCGTCGCGCGGCGGCGTGCGCCGCTGCGGCGAGCGACACTGCTGCACGCCATGGAGGTTTATGCCGAGCGGTTCAGCGCCGCCGACGGGCGCGTGCACGCGACCTTCGAGATCATCACCCTGACCGGCTGGGCGCCGCACGAAAGCCAGCAGAAGCCACTGAAGCCGGGTTCGGCAAGGGCACGGCTCGCGGATGCCCTGCGGGTTCCCGAGCGGCCGGCTGGCGACAAGCCGGAAACGTAGATCGCTGTCCAGCTGCCTTGCCGGGCAGGGGCAGGGGGGCTAAGAGCGCGGCTGGTGCCTGGTCGCGCGATGTGGTCGGGGAGAGCTACGAGGACTGCCCTTTATGAACATCGTCGGCGTCGATATCGGCGGCACCTTCACGGATCTCGTCGGCTGTGTCGACGGCCGGATCATCACAGCCAAGACCTCCACCACGCCGGCCGATCCGACGAAGGGCGTCGCCACCAGTCTCGACCTCGCCGGCTCGGCGATGAGCGAAATCGCCGAAGTGCTGCACGGCGCGACGATCGCGATCAACACGGTGCTGGAGCGCAAAGGTGCTGCGACGGCGCTGGTCACGACCAAAGGCTTCCGCGACGTCTATGCGATCGGGCGCGGCAACCGGATCGAGGCGTTCAATCTCGACTTCCACCGGCCGAAGCCACTGGTGCCGCGCGACCTGACGTTCGAGGTCGCGGGCCGGGTCAATGCCGAAGGGCGCGTGCTGACGGATCTCGACGAAGGGGCCGTCGAGAAGTTGGCAGCCGAGTTGAAATCTCGCGGCATAGATGCCGTGGCGGTGTGCTTCCTGCATTCGTGGGCGAACCCGAGCCACGAGCGGCGCGCGGGCGAAATCCTGCGGCGCGCGCTACCGGGTGTGTTCGTCACGCTGAGCCACGAGATCCTGCGCGAATTCCGCGAGTACGAGCGCACGTCGACGACGGTGCTCAACGCCTATGTCGGTCCGCGCGTGTCGAAATATCTCGGCACGCTGGAAGGCTATCTGAAGGGCGCTGGATTTGCCGGGCGGCTGCACCTGATGCGGTCGAACGGCGGCGTGATGGGGCTCGCGCATGCAACCGCGCAGCCGGTGTCGATGATGGAGTCCGGTCCGGTCGCCGGCATGATCGCAGCGGGGCGGCTGGCGCGTCATCTCGGCATCGAGCATGCGATCGGCTTCGACATGGGCGGCACGACCGCGAAGTCGAGCCTGATCGTCAATGGCGAAGCGGCGATCGAGGAAGGCTACGTGATCGGCGATCTCGCCAGCGGGCAGCCGATGCAGCTTCCCGTCGTCGACATCGTGGAAGTCGGTGCGGGCGGCGGCTCGATCGCGTGGGTGGACGAAGCGGGCGGCCTGCACGTGGGGCCGCGTAGTGCCGGCGCCGACCCGGGACCTGCGTGCTACGGGCGCGGCAATGCCGATCCTGTGGTGACCGACGCGGATCTGGTGCTCGGGCGGATCAATCCGGGGCGGTTTCTCGGCGGCAAGATGCAGCTCGACATGGCCGCTGCGGAACGCGCGATCGATGCGAAGGTGGCGAAGCCGCTGGGGCTGTCGGTGAAGGAAGCCGCGCTCGGCATCGCACAGATCGCGGATGCGGCGATGTCGCTGTCGGTGCGGGCGGTGTCGGTCAACAAGGGCGTCGATCCGCGCGACACGACGATGATTGCATTCGGCGGCGCGGGGCCGTTGCACGCGCTGGCGCTGGCACGCGAGATCTTCGTGCCGCGCGTGATCATTCCGAAGCTGCCGGGCAACTTCTCCGCGCTCGGCATGCTGATGGCGTCGTGGCGGCAGGACTTCGTGCGAACGCTCGTGGGCCGCATCGGGGCGCTCGATCACGGCGTCGTGGCGCAGGTGTTCGACGAGCTTGCGCGGCATGGCGCCGAGGAAGCGAAACGCGACGGTATCGCCGAGGCGGATGCGCAGTTCCGGTTCTTCGCCGATCTTCGCTATGTCGGCCAGGAGCATGCGTTGCAGATCGCAGTCGAGACACCCGATGCACTGACCGGCGATCTCGATGCGCTGCGGCATCGCTTCCACGCCGAGCACGACAAGCGCTACGGTCAAGCCGCGATCGAGGAGAGCCTCGAGATCGTGAACATGCGGCTGGTGCTGACCTCGCAGCGCGCCGATACGCTGGCCGAGACGTGGCTGACCGCGCCGTGGACGGCCGAGGGCGTCAGCGAGGAGCGGCGGCGGGACGTGATCTTCACGGATGCCAGCCGCCCGGTGCAGACACGCATCCTGTGGCGGCCATCGCTACCGGTCGGCTTCACGTTCGAGGGTCCGGCCGTGGTCGAGGAGCCGAACTCGACCATCCTGATCCATCCCGGCGACCGGGTGACGGTAGGCGAGAGCGGGCACCTGATCGTCGATCTGGTGAGCGTACAGAGTTCCTGATTGCCCGATCTCGCAGGTAATCCGAACACGTCCGGGTGTCGTGAGCGGGTCGTGGACGGCCGCCTTCGCGGCCGTGACGGCGCTTGTTTTTCGGTCGTATGGCGGAGACGGCGGGGTGTCAGGCCGCAGGTTTCCCTGCATTTTCCCGGAGGAGCGGTGCCGTATTGCGGCAGCGATGCGGCAATCGTTACGCCTCGCGTTGGACTTCAACGATTTAGCAAGGAAGGTGAGGTCACAATTTGGAACCGTGGATCTGCGACTCTCGCGCAAGGTTCGGGTTCGCCTTGTCACGTCAAGGGTTGTGCGTCATGTCCGCGGTTGTGATCGATTTCAGCTCTGCCCGCGCGCGCCTCAATCCGAGAGGCGCCGCTTCAGCGCAGAAGCGTGCGGCCTCCGCTGCTCCGCAAGCTGCCCACGATTTCACATTCTGGCGCGGTGCGACCGGCAGCCGCTACGTGCACACCGTCTACCCGCTGCTCGAATGCCCGGAGTTGCCGGACGCCAATATCCTGCTCGTGCGACGTCATCCTTCGGGGCGAGCGGAAGTTCTCTCGATCGCCAGTGTGGAGCACGGCGTCGGCTGCTCCAACCTCGCGGAGATCCGCCGGACCGCCGCCGAGCTCGGCGCGAGCGAGGTGCACGTGCATTTTCTGGCGGCCGACGGCGACGAGCGTGCCTCGATCAGACGCGACTTGTCCGGCGCGGGTGAACTCTCATCCTCAGAATTGGCCGCCGGCGCGCGGCATTGATTGTGTCGGTTTGGTCAAGGCCCGCGCTCGCTCAGGCGGCCGCGACGTTGCGATTCTCCGGGACCGCAACCGGCATATCCGATGGCCGGGATTCATTCCCGATGAACTCGGCCGGCGGGCCGAGCCAGCGGCGTTTCCGGACGAGGCGGCGCGACTGCAGGCGCAGGAACCAAAGCATCCGGTTCGACAGCCAGATCTCGCGCTTGGCGGCACCAGGGTCCATCAGGTTGGTTTCGGGCAGCGGATCGCCCTGCCATTCCAGAATAGCGCCGATGGGGTGCTCGATCTCGTCCTGCATGCGGATCAGCCGTGCGAACAACGCCACCGCCGGAGTGACGATGTTGCCGAAGCCGTTGCGCGGCTGGTTCGAGCCGACGATGTAGAGGTTCTTCACGTTCGCTGGAAATGCGCTGCCGTAGATCTGCACGGCGTCGTTCTTCACGTTGATCATGCCGGGGGGCAGGAACGGGAAGCTGTTGTGATAGCCGGTCGCGGCCACGACGAGGTCGTATTCGCCTGTCGAGCCGTCGGTGAAGTGGGCCGTACTGCCGTCGAAGCGCTCGATATCGGGGCGCGGCGCGATGCGGCCCTGGGCGATATAGCCCAACACCTCGGTGCCGAAGGTCGGATGGCATTCGAACAGCTTAGACCGGGGCCGCTGAAGGCCATAAGCGCGATAGTCACCGATCACGACGCGAATGACGCCGCGCAGGATCAGACGCTGCATAAAAACCGGCAGGTTCCAGATCGGCAAGTCGGTGAGCGGGCGGCCGAGGAACGTCTTGGGCAGGAACCAGTAGCCGCTGCGCAGGCTCATATCGCTCGATGCGCCGACGCGGGCCGCCTCCGAAGCGATGTCGCAAGCCGAATTGCCGCCGCCGATCACGAGCACGCGCTTGCCGGCGAGATCCGACGGCGCGCGATAGTCGTGGGCGTGGATAAGCGGCGCGGTTTGCTGGCCGGGGTAGCTCGGCCATCGGGGATCGCGGTGATGGCCGTTGCAGATGATGACGCCCTTGTAGTGACGGTGCTCCTCGCCTTCTATTTCGACATGCCAGGTGTCGTCGACCAGCGGGCGCACAGCCGTCACCGTCCGGCCGGTCTCGATCGCGGCGACGAGGCCATGATCTCGGGCGTAGCTTTCGAGATAGGCGAGCAGCTGCGCCGCGCTCGGGAAATCGGGATAGTGCGCCGGCATCGGATAGTCGGCGAAGGCGGTGGAGCGCTTCGAGGATACGATGTGGACGTTATCATAGAGGCCGTGGCGCCAGTTGCCGCCGAGGCCCGGTCCTGCATCGACGTGGTCGTAGGCCAAGCCCTGCTGCTTCATCGCATTGGCCATCGCGAGGCCCACGGGGCCCGCGCCGATGATCAGGTGCTTGTCTCGAAACGCCATACGACAAATCCGGAATTCGAGCGGCGAGCGATGCAGACGACCGCTCCGCACGCGCACGGAATTCGCGCGAGCTTGTCTCGATAGTGAGCAGTGGTAGCACCGAAATCCGATCGTGCATCGGAATTCCGTAGCTGGACATGCGGCGTTTGGTCAGCCGCGCGATCCGAAAATGGCGCTGCCGACGCGCACGTGGGTCGCACCGAACTGGATGGCGGTTTCGAAATCGGCGCTCATGCCCATGCTGAGCGCGGCCACCCCCTGCTCACGGGCGAGCTTGGCGAGGAACGCGAAGTGTACGGCAGGCTCCTCCTCATGCGGGGGAATGCACATCAGGCCGGCGATCTCGAGTTTCAGCTCGTCGCGGCAGAGGGCGACGAGAGCGGGCAACTCCGCTGGGGTGACGCCCGCCTTCTGCGCCTCCTCGCCGGTGTTGACCTCGATAAACAGCTTCAGCCGGCGCTTCTGGTGGGCCATCTCCTCGGCAACCACGCGAGCGATCTTCGGGCGATCGATCGTGTGGATGCAGTCGAACAGGGCAACGGCTTCGCGGGCCTTGTTGGACTGCAAGGGGCCGATGAGGTGCAGCTCGACGCCGGGAAATCGTTCGCGCAGTGCGGGCCACTTGGACTTCGCCTCCTGCACCCGGTTCTCGCCGAACACGCGCTGGCCCGCCTCGAGCACCGGCTCGATGTCGGCCGCCTCGAAGGTCTTGGACACCGCGACGAGCGTGACGGTTGCGGGGTCGCGGCCGACGTCGCGGGCGGCAGCGTCGATGCGGGCGCGGACGGCTTCGAGGGGGGGATGGGTGGTCATGGGGGTGCACCTCGTGCGCCGGGATAGGGGGCGAAGTCATGCTCGTCGCTGGACAACAAGTCGAGATACTTGCGGTGCAGGAACAGCTTCTCGCGGCCAGCCTTTTCCTCGGTGAGCACGCCGAGATCGGAAAGTGCCTTGAGGTACGTCGAGGCGGCCTGGCGCTTGGCAATGCCGCGTTCGACGAGGTTGGCAATCCTGCAATAGGGCATGCAGAAGATCAGCTCGACAAGTTCTCTCGAATGGATCTTCGGCGCCCCTTTCCTGACGTGCTCATTGGTATGGTCGATTAGGCGGCGGATCGCGCGGATCTTGGCGTTGGTCCAGATCGAGGTGACCTCCGTCGCGGTCAGCATGTAGAGGATCCACGGCTCCCACTCCTGGTGCGACGTCACGCGTTGCAACAGCCGGTAATAGTCGGCCTTGGTGCGCACGATATGCCGGCTGAGGTAGAGCGTCGGCAGGTCGATGAGACCGTCCTGCACCAGCGCCAGAATATTGAGGATGCGCCCGGTTCGGCCGTTACCGTCGGGGAATGGATGAATAGCCTCGAACTGGTAGTGCAGGATCGCCATGCGAACGAGTGGATCGAGATCTGTTTTGTCGTTCAGGAAGCGTTCCCAGTTGCCGAGCAGATCGCGCAAGCGTGTCTCGCCCTCCGGCGGCGTATAGATGACCTCGCCAGTGAAGGTATTCGTGAGCGTCGTTCCCGGTGCGCGCCTGATGTCCAGGTCGATGGCGGTGATGGTTCGGCAGATATCGACGGCCGTGCGTGTCGTGAGCGGGAGCTCGCTCAACGACTTGAAGCCCTGGTGCAAGGCCGTCCGGTAGCGCAGCGCCTCCCTGGCGACCGGATCTTCCGATTGGTCGGTGGCGGACACTTCGCGGAACAGCGCATCTGTCGTCGTGACGATGTTCTCGATGGCGGAGCTGTCTTTGGTTTCCAGTATCGGGATCGAGTTGATCAGCACCGACTGGTCGGGAATGAGCTGACCAGCGATCTTCAACTCGGCAAGTGCTGCTCGCGCTGGCGTGCAGCGTTTGAGTACAGCCTTGGTTTCGATATCCCCGTCGGGCGGCAGCGGCGGCAATTCGTTGTATGGGCGCTTGGGATCGAACATGGTTGTGGCGCTCCGCATGCGTCGACATTTTGCGTTTTCATCGACACATCATGATGTATATGTCGATCTCGTCGACACGTCCAGCGCCGCATGTCGACATTTTTCTATTTTATCGACACATGATGTGCCCTGTGTCGATCTCGTCGACACGTCCAATATGTCATGTGGACGTTTTTTAATTCTATCGACACATGCAGCGCATCTCGCTCACGCTCCTGTGCCGTCGAGCACCGTTGTCGATACCGCCCGCCTTGACCACGTCGCGCATCCGGGCCCAATAGCGGCTTGGAACCGTGTGAATCCTACAGCAAGACGACGTAAACGCCCATGTCCACCGACAAGTCCGCCGACAAGACGATCGAACGATACAACGCGCCCGTGGCGGAGCGGCGCTGGCAGCAGGCTTGGGAAAAAGCCAATATCTTCAGCGCTTCGAATACCGATAAGCGGCCGAAGTGCTATGTGCTGGAGATGTTCCCCTATCCGTC
>CAZNMY010000066.1:0-33662 GCA_964574325.1 uncultured Devosia sp.
CTTGTCCCACGACAGCCTGATGCCGAGCACTTCGCGCCCATCGTGCATGCCCTTCGTGACATAGCCGATGTCGCGCATGGTGGCAGCGTCTGACCCGGAGGTGGGCCCTGTCAGCGAGAAACACGGCACCTCGTCGCCGCGCGCGAGACGCGGGAGATAGTGATGCTTCTGCTCGTCGGTGCCGTACTTCTCGATCAACTCCCCTGGTCCGAGCGAGTTCGGCACCATGACGATCGTGACGGCATCGGGCGAGCGCGACGCGATCTTGCCGAGGATCAAGGACTGGGCCTGGGCGGAGAAGCCGAGGCCGCCGTGCGCTTTCGAGATCAGCATGCCCAGGAAGCCGTGCCGCTTCACGAACTCCCAAACGTCCGGGGGTATCTCGCGATTGGCGTGACGGATGCTCCAATCGTGCAGCATCCGGCACAGCTCCTCGGTCGGCCCGTCGAGGAACGCCTGCTCCTCGCTACTCAGGACGACGCCGGGGATGGTGCGGAACTTCGTCCAGTCGGGCTCGCCGGCGAACAGATCCGCGTCGAAGCCGACGGTGCCGGCTTCCAGCGCCTGCTGCTCGGTGTCCGACACGCGCGGCAAGATGCGCTTGATGATGTTGAACACCGGCTCGACGATCAGCGCGCGGCGGATGGGACCGATCGAGAAGATGGCGAACACCAGAGCCGGCAGCCAGCCCAGAAGCGCGAGCGGCGTGCTCCAGCCGTCGTCCCATTCGAACGAGCCATCGAAGAATCCCGCCTTCAATGCCCATGTGCCGATGAATGCCGCCAGAGCCCACACCCAGAGCCTCGAGCGGAACATCGCCATCGCGAAGACGACGGCCACGCACGCCGTCAGGAAAAAGAGGATCTCGGGTATCGTCATGAAGGTGGCCTCATTGACTTCCTGCCGCGCCGGGGGAACCTCTTTGTAACGCGTAGATGGGCGAACCGGGTAAACGGAGCACGCTTCTCAGGGTGCAACACCGAATAGACGTCGTGATGCAGGAACTTGCCAATCAAATGCTGGAGAGCCCTTTCAATCTGTGATTGAAGCAACAAGACGTACAAGCGCCGAGCGCGAGTCAACAATGCATGAAATTTCGCTGATAATAGCACGAAATTGCTCTGCCCGCCCCGCAAATGCTGGCCATGGGAAACAAGCGTGGCACATCCGCGTGCAGCCGCTACGGCCGACACCCTTCAGGTTGCAGATCGCATCTGTCGGGTCGCCGGGCCATCCACGCCGCCGTCGGCGGTCAGCGCCACGCGGTAGATCGTGCGGGCTTCCTCGGCGGTGACGTAGCCTTCGGCGACATCGGAGGCGACCGCAGCGGGATCCCGCTCGGCCGGATCGCCGAAGCCGCCGCCACCACCGGAGGCGAGCGTGAAGGTATCGCCCGCCTTCAACCGCTGCACGAGCACCTTGGCGTTCGGCAGGTCCGTCACCTCGCGGCCGTCGAGCTTCAGCCAGACCTCGTTGCCCGCGCCGTCGTGCCCCCCCGCAAGGCCCCACGGCCGGCAGTGCATGCGCTCGATCGTGGTGTTGAGCGTGAGCCCTGCGCGGGCCCGCACGGTGCGCGCGATGCCGAGACCGCCGCGATACTTGCCCGCGCCGCCGGAACCTTCGCGCAACGCCAACTGCTCGACGATGAGCGGATGCTTCGTCTCGATCTGCTCGACCGGGGAGTTGTGGGTGTCGCCGTCGTTGAGGCAGACGGTGGCGCTCATGCCGTCCTCGCTCGACTTCGCGCCCCAGCCGCCGCCGAGGGGGCCGAAGTTGCCGATGTAGAACTGGCCGCTCGCCGGGTGGATGCCGTGAACCTGGGCGACGACGAGGTCGGCGTGGTGGCCGGCGATGGTGCGGTCGGGCACGGCCTTCTCGAGCGCCTTGAAGATCGTGTCGACGATGGTCATCGGGAAGGTCATCCACCAGCGCATCGCAGCGGGCTTGACGGCGCTCACGACGGTGCCTGCGGTGAGCTTCACTTCGAGGGAACGGAAGCTGCCTTCGTTGATCGGATAATCCGTCGGTGACGTGATGCATTTGTAGGCGACCTGAGCGCAGGCATAGCCGGTCGTCTCGCCGGAATTGTAGAACCCGCGCACCTGCCGGGCGACCTCGGTCAGGTCGATCGTCATCTTCTCGCCTTCGACGATCACGCGCACCTTGATCGGAATGCGCTTGGAGATCTCCACGCCGTCGTCGTCCATGAAGCTCGTCGCCTCGTAGACGCCGTCGGGGATCGCAGCGGTGCGGGCACGCGCGGCGCGCTCGGACTGGTCCATGATCGCGCGGATGGCGCGTTGCACGGGCGCGCGGCCGTAGCGTTCGAGCAGCTCGGTGAAGCGGCGCTCGCCCGTCTTCACGGCCGTCACCTGCGCGCGCAGATCGCCCATCGCGCGCTCGGGCAGGCGCACGTTCATCCGGATGATGTCGACGAGATCCTGATTGACGACGCCTTCCTTCTGGTACTTCACGATCGGTATCTGGATGCCTTCGGCGTAGATGTCGGTGGTGACGCCGCCGAGCTGTCCGCCGACGTCCTGCCAGTGCGCCATGCAGCACGCGAACGCGGTGAGCTCGCCGCCGTGGAAGATCGGCAGCGAGAACGTGAAGTGGTTGAGGTGGCTGCCGGTGATGTAGGCGTCGTTGGTGACGAGGATGTCGCCGGGCTTGATGTTGTCGAGACCGAAGTGCTTGACCTTCGCGCGCACGGTTTCCGCCATGCCCCGGATGAACATCGGCAGGCCCAGCCCGATCGAAACCGTCTCGCCCTCCGGCGTGAACAGGCCGACCGTGAAGTCCAGCGCTTCGTAGATGATCATGTTGTAGGCGGTGCGCGTGAGGTTGGTCTTCATGTCCTCCGTCACCGCGAGCACCCCGTTGCGGATGATCTCGGTGAGGATCGCGTCCGACGGCGCGCGGTCGTGGTGGGTGGGTGTCATCGGTTCCTCACTTCGTATTCCGCTGGATAGGTTCGGATGCCAACGGCACTTCTTGCCCGGGGTCCCGGCTCGTGTCCATGGCTGAAGCGCCGCTCACTCGGCCGGGATGATGCTGTGGACGGCTCCCTGCATGCAGCGTCTAGGCGCCAGCAAGTGAACCGTGTCGTACGCATTACGTGGAACAGGCAGCCGCCCATGAAGTGACGCTACCACAATCGGGCTGGACCTCACCAATGAGGTATTTCAGCTTCACGGCGTCGATGGGGACCAGAAGGTCACCGTCAAGCGCTCAAACGCAAGGACCTGCTCGTCTGCTTCGAGAATGACGGGAGAATCGAACCGCCCTGGCGCCTCCGACCGGCTTGATCACGCCTGCGGCGCGCACACCTTTCGTTCGGCGCCAACGCTACTGCACCAGCGCGACAGGCTGGCCGACACCCTTGATACCGTCGGGCACTGGAACGCTCGTCTGGTCGTAGTTCGTGTTGAGCACGAGATTGGGACCGGCGTAGAGCTTCAAGGTGTGGGCCACGATCGCGGTGTAGGCGGACTGGTCGGCAACCGGCTTCTTGGCATCGATCTTCAGATCGCCCCGCGGCAGATAGATCGTGCCGAGCAGAACCCGCGCGTTGTCGCTCAGGATCGCGTGCGAGGCGATGCTGGGCTGGTCGCGGGCTTCGAAGAACAGAAGCCCGGCCATGACACCGCTGGTCGGCGCCGCCAGACTGACGGTCGTATCAATTCCGAATTGGAACCGGGTAGTGGCGCCGGTCAGATAGAAGCCGACGCCCTCGCCGGTGATGCTGGCGGTGTCGCCCACGACGAACGGACCATCCTTGATGATGTATTCGCCGGGCGCGAACGTCACGGCTGCGCCCTGCCGTATGATGAGCCCGCCGCAATAGACGCCGGGATGGAGCGTCTCCTGGCCGCCGATCACCTTCTTGTTCGTGAATGCACAGCCGGAGAATGACGGGGGCGCACGATTGGCGAGCGGGTCCTCGAAGATCGGGCAATCGGTGATGGGATCGGGCGAGAAGTTGCCCTTGCTGCCGTCTTTTCCACCGGCGCTGCAGATCAACGTCGCCGACAGCTGCGCGTTGTTCTTCGACTTGATGCCGCTCGCCGACGTCGAATTGGAGTACACTGCGCAATTCTGCGCCGTCATGGTTGCCTTGGACCACAGCTCGATGGCCCCCTCGACGTCGGTTGCAAGGCCGAGCACGCAGATGTTGAGCTTGCCGACGACCTCGGCGACGGCGCGCACGGCGATCCGGGATGCACCGCCCGACAGGACACCGAACGGTCCCTTGAAGTCCTGAGTGACATCGACCGTCACCCGCAACGGCGTCTTATCGGCGCGTCCCGTTACCGAGACGGAACCGCCCTCCTTGTACCCGTCCGTCTGGATCCAAGCGTTCACCGTCGCCCGAGTGATCGCGTCGACATCGCTCTTGGAGGTGTCGATCATCGTGAATTCGAGAGCCGCGGACTTCGCAGCCGCATCAGCCGCCGCCTGGAGGCGCTCCTTCTGGCGCACGAGCAGGCCATAGTCGATGGTGCCGCCGACGATGGCGAACATCACCGGCAGCACCAACGCGAACTTCACGAAGATCGTGCCGCTCCGGTCGCAGACCAAGCGCCGGGCCAAGCCGCCTGCACCCTGGTGGCCGCGTGCGCGCTGCATTGTTTCAAGCCACATCATCGAGCCGCTGCTCCACCAACTCGGCAGGAATGACGAGGCTCGCCCGCGTGCCCCGCGAACTGCGGCCGAGAACCTCGACCGTGCCGCCGTGCGCCTGCGCGATGGCCTTGGCGATCGGCAGGCCCAACGCCGCCTGCTCGGGGGCGCGCGTCTCGTGTCCCTCCCGCAGGTCCAGCGGCTTCAGACAACGCGCGATCACGTCGGGATCGACGCCGGGGCCTTCGTCGTCGATCGTGATGCAGAGCACGAAGTCCTCGCGCAACTCGAAGCCGACATGCACAGCCGTGCCGGGATGCGTGAACTCGATGGCGTTGCGCAACAAGTTGCTCAACGCGCGACTGATCGCGGCCTCGTCGCAGCGGATGCGCAATGACGGGGGAACGGGTGCGATGACGATCTGCACGTCGCCTCTGCTCGCCATCGGACGCAGCCGTTCGACGCAAGCCTCCACCAGCCGGTCGATCGAGACCAGGCGATCGTCAACCACGATCTGCTCGGTCATGCTGCGCACGAACGGCAGAACCTCGTCCAGGATCTCGTCGACGCAACGCGCATCAGCGAGAATACCGGCGGCGTAATCGAGGCTGTGGCCGTCGTCGGCGGGACGGCGCCAGAGCTCCAGCTCGGACGCCGCCACCAGCTTGCGCGTCTGCTCGCGGACGCGTGCTGCCAACGCCGCGATCAATGCGTCCTTGGCGCGTGCGACAGCCTCGGCACGTCGCTTCGTGGCGCGCTCGACGGCGCTGTTCTGCTCGACGCGGACCAGATAGTCGATGTGGTGGCCGAACAGGTTCCAGTTGATGGGTTTCGTCAGGAACGATGTCGCGCCGGCTTCCAGGGCGCGCTTCACAGCCGACGGATCTGCCGTCGACGTGATCACGACGATCGGAAGGTGACGGGTCCGGGGATGGCTGCGAATGCAGCGGATCAGCGCGAAGCCGTCGATGCCGGGCATCGACAGATCGATCAAGGCCAGCTCGAAGGTCTCGCCCAGAAGCAGTTCCCAGGCGCGCTGGCCATCCTCGGCTTCGCGCACGACGTCCGCGCGCCCCTCGAGGTTCGATGAAACCAGCGATCGGAAAACCGCATCGTCGTCCGCGACGAGAACCCGGACCGGCTTCAATCGCACGCCGCCTTGAAGGACTTGCATATCGAATGACCTGATATCTGCACAAACCGCATCACAGGTCTCAGTAATTGCCTCCAATTAATACGAAGTAAGAATTCGCGGTTAATTGGCGTCAACATCCACAGATTAACGCAATCGGAATTCGATATCGCTACAGTAGAACCGCGTTGTCCGATTAAGAAACAAAGGTTTTTCATCGTGAAAGGTTTGGTCTCCTCGATCCGCGCCAAGCTGTGCCTCGTCGTGATCGCGGGCGTGGTGCCGGCCGTGATGCTCGCGAGCATCGCCTCGGCGTGGCGGGAGACGCACCGGCGGGTGAGCGACGCGGAAAGCGAGTTCAACGCAATGGCCGACGCCCTCGCCGTCACGTTGTCGTTACCGCTGTCGCAGGACAAGCCTGGAGACGTGACGCGGGCGCTGCGTGCGGTCGGGCGCATGCCCGGTATCAGATATGCGCGAGTGCTGGACACGCGGGGCGCTGTCGTCACGCAATTCGGCGCCGGCATCGTCCTCACCTCGAATTCGACCACGAATGACCGCCTTTCGGGCAAGCCGTTCACCGAGATTATCCGGCTTCGCGACCACGCATTCTCGGTTCCCGTGATCGCCGGTGGGGTGAGTGTCGGGCGGCTCGACCTCGTTGCAGACGTGTCGAGCGTCGGCAGTGCATTCTGGTCGGCGATACGGGCTGCCGTCGTCTCGGCGCTGGCTGCTGCCGGCCTCGGACTGCTGATCGCGATGCCGATCCTGGCCCTGGTCACGGAGCCGCTCCGGACGCTGGCGGCGGCGATGAGACGCGTGCGCCAGAGTGCGGACTTCAGCCGCGTCGCCGATCCTGGTGCCTGCGACGAGACGGGTGTGCTGGTTGCTGCCTTCAACGACATGATCGACGAGATCCAGGCCCGCGACGCAAAGCTCGAAGGCCATAGAGCCGATCTCGAGCAGGCGGTGCGCGACAGGACCGCCGAATTGCAGATCGCCAAGCAGTCGGCCGAGGCGGCCAACGCCGCAAAGACCGACTTCCTGGCGGCGATGAGCCACGAGATCCGCACGCCCATGCACGGCATGCTGGTGACGACAGAGCTCCTGCAGACCACCCCCCTCGACGACCGGCAGCGGCGGTTCGCGGAAATGATCACGAAGTCGGGGCAGAGCCTGCTCGCCATCGTCAACGACATTCTCGATCTGTCGAAGATCGAAGCCGGCCGGATGGAACTCGAGCGGATACCGGTCCAGCCGGCCGTCATCGCGGAAGATGCTGTGCAACTGTTTGCGGCCCGCGCCGAGGCCAAAGGCATCGGACTCGACATGACCTCCACGTCCGACGTCCCCGAATGGATCGCCGCCGATCCCGTCCGACTGAGCCAGATCATTTCCAACCTCGTCGGCAATGCGATCAAGTTCACGGAAGAGGGGCGTGTAAGCGTCGATCTTTCCGTGGCGCCTCGCGATGCGCCGGACGCGGGCCACCTGCGGTTGGCCGTGAGCGATACCGGGATCGGGATCGAGCAGGCGAACCTCGAGCGGATCTTCGCGGCGTTCGAGCAGGCCGGCCAGGAAACGTCGCGCCGTTTCGGTGGCACGGGTATCGGTCTGGCCATCTCACGCCGGCTGGCGGAAGCGATGGGGGGAACGCTGACGGTGGAGAGCCGCACCGGAGAAGGCTCGCGCTTCACCTGTTCCATACCAGCTGCTGCGATGGATATGCGGATGACGCAACCGGAGAGCCCGGATGCGGCCACCGTGCCTTCCTGCGAGGGGATGCGCGTGCTCGCCGCCGACGACAACCCGGTCAATCGAGTGGTACTCGAAGCGAGCCTGGCGCGGCTCGGAATCGAGGTACTCAGCGTCGAGAACGGCGAGCAGGCGCTCGACGCTTTCAAGGCGGGACGGTTCGATCTCGTGTTCATGGACTGCAGCATGCCGGTCATGGACGGCTATATGGCTACCCGCGAAATCCGCGAATTCGAGGCTCGAGCCGGCGACGCGCGTGCTGCTACCCCCATCGTCGCGCTCACCGCGCATGTGATCGGAAAAGGCGCGACGGCGTGGCAGAGCGCGGGCATGTCGGATTACCTCGCCAAGCCGTTCACGCTGGCCGCACTGACCGAGGTCGTCATCCGCTGGCGCAAGGCGCCGGGCCTGGAGACGATCGGGGAAGCCCTCGCTTCCGAGCAGCCGGCCCATTCGGATGCAGCCCCCACCCCGGCGGACCTGCTCGATTTCGAAGTTCTCGACCAGATCCGCCAGATGGATCGCGACGGCAAGCTCCTCGCGCGGCTGGTCCGGATCTTTCGAGAGCAGGGCGACACGCTCGGCCCAAAGCTGGTCGCCGTGCTCGATGCGGGGGACCGGAGCGAAACCGGACGTCTCGCGCACGCCCTGAAATCGATGAGCGTCTCGATCGGCGCGCGGGCCGTGGCGGAAATCGTGACGGAGCTGGAAGCTGCAGCCAACCTGGGGGCGCCGATCGACGGTGCCTTCGTCGCGGCGGAGTTCACGCGCGCATTGGAGGCGACGTTCACCGCATTGGACGAGGCCGTGCTGTCGCCACAGCCGAACGTGAAGGCGATACCGAAATCGGCGTGACCGTCATCGGTCGGGCGCTGCAGTCGCGGGGCGCATCAACGGCGCCAGCTCCCGTTCGATCGCAGCGACCGCGGTGTCCACGGCGGGATCGCGAGGGCCTTTCGCGATGCCTGCCATCACATCCTCACCTGCGAGCCAGCGGGCTTGGACATCTTCGCGCTCGAGGGCACGCACCAATGCTGCCGACAATTCGTAGGTCGCGGCATCCAGACCCGTGAGCCGCAGAGCCGCCGACAACGGCACACGGCAGTTGCGGGCGTGAGCGAGATATACACTCGACACCTCGATCTCGCCGCCGTAGCCACGACCCTCGTACTCGTCGAGGCAACCGGCGATGTTCAGCGAGGTCGTCTGGCGGCAGACCGACGGCCGCTCGCGATAGAACGAGCACTGGTTGTCGACGAGCAGCGGACACGGGCGCTTGGCGCCGAAACGCTCGACGCGGCCGAGGCCCGCCGTAGCCTTTGCCCGCTCCCCGATTTCCGCGAGCAGTCCGGCGCGGCTTCCTGCGGCGCCCCGCACTGCATCGGCCAGCAGGAAGACCTCCGGTATGGTCGCGCCCACCCAGTTGTGACAGCAGTAGCCGCAGCCGCGGCTACAGGCGAGTTCGGCGGTCCCGGGCACCTTGCGGGTCGACACGTCGTTGAGACCGTGGACGAGGCGGGCGGCGGTGCTGGCGCGGGCGGCATCGGCGGTGTTCTCGAGCGTGCGCGCGAGCACCAGCGCCACGGCGATAATGTCCTGTTTCGCGGGAGTAACCGGCAGGCCGGACGCAGCAACGGCCTGGCCTCGCTTGGCGAGAGCCCGATCCTGCTGCCTGATCTGCTGGCGGGTCAGCACAGTGCGCACCCCTGCTCTGATTTCGAGACTCGCTGCTGATTTTCGATATGTCACTCGGTGCGCCTGCGGTCCAGGCCAATTCGGCATTTGAATTGCCCGGGATGCATGGCAATGTCACCGGCAGGCTCAACGCCGACAGGATGCGCCAGCGCTCCGATCACGAGGGCGAGGTAAAAGGGAGGATACGATGCTGCATCGCAATCTGGTTACGACGGTTTTCGGACTGGCGCTCGCTGCTCTCACCACGGGAGACGCCCGCGCACAGGATTACCCCAGCCGCAACGTGACCATCGTGGTCCCACTCGCCCCCGGCACGGGCATGGATACCCTCGTTCGCGTCTATGCCGATGAGCTGCAGAAGAAGCTGGGCAAACCGGTGGTGATCGAGAACCAGCCCGGCGCGGCCTTGATGCTGGCCGCCCAGAACGTCGCCCGCGCAGCCCCCGACGGCCATACCCTCGTCGTCTCGACCTCGTCGCCGATGGCGATCAATCAGGCCCTGTACAAGAAGATCAACTACGACGCCGAGAAGGATTTCGTACCGCTTTCGCTCTACGTGAAGTCGCCGTTCGTGCTGATCGTCAACCCCTCGCTGGGTGCGGCCAACATGAAGGACTTCATCAAGAAGGCGAAGGAGAGCGACAAGCCTTTCACCTACGGCACGCCGGGCGCGGGCACACTGTTGCATCTGACGATGGAAGTTCTCAAACGGGACTTCAATTTCAAGGCCGATCACGTGCCCTATCGAAACTCGCCGCAGATCGTGACCGACGTGATCGGTGGCCACATCACCACGGCGATCTCGGAGACCGGTGCCTCCCTGACGCTCATCCGGGACGGCAAGGTCAAAGCCCTCGGCATCACATCCGATACGAGCCATCCCCGGCTGCCTGAGGTCCCGCCGCTGGCGGAGGCCGCGGGCATGCCCGGTTTCGAAGCCGTGTCGTGGCACGTGCTGCTGGCCCCCTCGGCGACGCCGAAACCGATCGTCGAGCGGCTGCAGAAGGAAATGGCCGCGATCACCGGCAGCGATGCGTTCCAGAAGCGCGCGACGACCGTCGGCCTCATTCCGATCAAGCCGGATTCGGTCTCCGGCATGGTCGCCTACATGAAGAAGGAGCGTGAGCGCTGGGGCGCGCTCGTCACTCAACTCGGGCTGGCGGGCTCGCTCTGAAGATCGCGGCTCACCCGTCATCGGCGACCGTCTCACCGAACGTCTCGCCTGCGATAGCCGATCGAGACGAGCGCGAGGCCCGGCACTTATCGGGCGACCGGGCCTCCACCCTTGATTTTTCTCGTAAAATCAGAGATTTTGTAAACACCTTTGTGGCTTAGCTTGCTTTCCTGAATTTGCGCCGGGCTTCCGGCCCGAGGGAGCAGCCCATGTTCTATGTCGTACTCGGCTCGATTGCGCTCGTTGCCGGCCTTTTCGCCTTGTTCAACGCGAGGCGCGCGCCAACGACCCTGCCGGTTCCCGCCGGGGTGCCCAAGCCCGCCGATGCGGCCAACCTCGTCAGAGCGCTGTTCGGCAGCACGGCTGGCGCGATCCTGTTGATCAGTGCCGGCGCCGGTCTGTTGGCTTCGACCTCGTTCGTGAACATCGATGCCACCAAGGTCGGTCATCTCAAGCGGATCTACGGCTACAAGGAGCTGCCCCCCGGCCGGATCATCGCCCTCGAGGGACAGAAGGGGCCGCAAGCACAGATCCTGGGTCCGGGCTTCCATTTCATTCCGCTCGTGCAGGTTCTCTATACCGTCGAGCAGTTCGACTTGGTGAAAGTGCCCGAAGGCCACTACGGCGAACTCGTCGCCGTCGATGGCGCTCCGATGCCGGACGGCATGTTCATAGCGCCGCAGATTCCGGACAAGGAGTTGGCCGCCATGATGCAGGCGGAGAACTTCCTGACGCGCGGCGGCCACCGCGGTCCACAGGAGACCGTCCTGAAGCCCGGCGAGTACCGTCTCAACCGCTACCTGTTCAACGTCCGCGTCGACAGATCCACCAGCGCTACGGTGATCCCAGCCGGCCACGTCGGCGTCGTCAAAAGCAATGTTTCGAAACCGGGAACCAAGTGCATCGAGGAGGAGGTCAAGGCCGCGGACGGCGCCATCGAGGGAGCCCTGTCGGTGCCGCTGGTGCCACCGGGTTGCGTCGGCATCTGGCGCGAGCCCTTGTTGCCCGGCGCATACTATCTCAACCGCAAGGCCTACGAGATTTCGCTGATCGATACCCGGGTGAAGACCTGGGAGTACAAGGGCGGCTACACCAAGCGGATCATCGATCTGTCGGTCGACCAGCAGGGCAACATCCGGCAGGTCGAGCGGACCGAGGTCCAGCCGGTATTGAAAGAAGCCGCCGACCGCGCCGTCTTCGTCAAAGTCGAAGGCTGGGACATCCCGCAGGAGCTGCGCGTGCTCGTCCAGGTCAATCCCAAGAACGCTCCGATCGTCGTCGGCGCCGTGGGCGGACTCGAGGAGATCGAGGACCGCATCCTGACGCCGGCCATTCGCTCGATCGTCCGCAACGTCACCGGTTCCGAGATCGAGGTCCCCGATCCCGCCGACCCGACCAAACGGATCAAACGGCAGACGCGCGTTTTGGATCTGATCGAGAACCGCGACGCGCTGGAACAGGCGATCGAGACAGCAGTCAAGCGCGAAGGCCGCAAGGCCGGCGTGGAGATCCAGGAGATCCGCCTGGGCGAGCCCGCGATCCCGCCGGAGCTGTTGGTGTCGCGTTTGCGCGAGCAACTCGCCGACCAGCTCACCAAAGCCTACGAGCGCGAATCGACCGCACAGTCGAAGCGCATCGAAACCGAGCAGGCGCGCGCCACGGCCAACGAGCAGCCGCGCTTGGTCGAATCACAGATCGCCGTGCAGGTCGCGGGCCAGCGTGAAAAGGAGCGCGCCACCCTGGGCCGCGCCGAGCGCTCGTATCTGGAAGAACTCGCACGCGGCCAGCAGGCCCAGGCGCAGGTGCTCGGCCAGGATCGCGTGGCCATGCTACAGGCACTCGAGAAGGTGTTGTCGTCGCTCGAGAAGAAGCCGGAACTCGCTTCCCTCGTCGGCCGTCTCGTGCCGCAGGTGGTCGTCGGTGGCGGCGACAGCGGTGGCCTTGCCGGAGCCGCAGCCCTGCTCTCGGGCGTCCTCGGCCAGCAGCAGCCCAATGCTGCAGGTGCCGCCACGCCTGCGCGCCGCTGAACGCGCAGGTGATCCCGCAGTTGAGCTCGCGGGCGAACTCGAGGGCGAACCAACCCTCCGCGCGCCCGCTCAGGACAGGTCGCGCTTGCCTCGGAACGTGAACGCGGCACCTTCGGGCCCATCCGGGCGCGCATCCCGGCGATGATCGCCCGGCACGTCCTTGCGCGAGCCCGCGGCATCGAACCGGCGCATGAAGCGCGACATCCGCGGTGCAATCTCGCGCCGGAACCGCGAGCCGTTGAAGATGCCGTAGTGGCCGACCTCCGGGCACTCGAAGTGCTCTTTGCGCTGATCCGGTATGCCCCGGCACAGCTCCTGCGCAGCCGAGCACTGACCGATGCCGGTGATGTCGTCGTTCTCGCCTTCGATCGTCATCAGTCCGGGGTGGCGGATCTGACCGAGATCGACCGGCGTGCCGCGGTGCAGCAGAAGTCCGCGCGGCAGCAGATGGCGCACGAACACGCTCTCGATGGTCTGGAGGTAGAACTCCGACGTCAGGTCCATCACCGCGAGATAGATGTCGTAGAAAGTGCGATGCTTCTCGGCGCTGTCACCGTCGCCCTCGACGAGGTGATAGAACAAGTCCTTGTGCGCCGTGAGATGCCGGTCGAGGTTCATGGTCATGAACCCGGTGAGCTGCAGGAAGCCCGGGTAGACGCTGCGACCGCAGCCGATGTTCGGCCAGGGCACCGTCGTGATCGCGTTGCGGGCGAACCACTCGGTTCCCCGCTCCTCGGCGAGCCGGTTGACTGCCGTCGGATTGGAGCGCGTGTCGACCGGGCCACCGGCAAGCATCAGCGAACGCGGCACGTTCGGATCGCCGGCGGCTTCCATCAGGGCTGTAGCTGCGAGCACGGGAACCGACGGCTGGCAGACCGCGAACACGTGCACATCGCCGGCGAACCAGGTGAACATCTCGCGGATGTGGTCGATGTAGTCGTCGAGGTCGAACCGGCCTTCGATGACGGGGACGTCGCGCGCGTCCTCCCAGTCGGTGATGTAGACGTCGTGGTCGGGTAGGAAGGTCTCGACCGTACCGCGCAGCAGCGAGGCCCAGTGGCCCGACATCGGCGCGACGATCAGCAGCTTGGGGTCGTCGACCGCGTGGCCGGCGCCGAACTGGCGTTCGAAATGCAGGAGGCGACAGAACGGCGACCGCCAGACGACGCGTTCGTTCACCGGCACGATCTCGCCGTGAACCTTGGTCGCGGTGAGGCCGAACGGCGGCTTGTCGTAGCGGCGGGTCGTTCGTTCGAAGACCTCGAACGCTGCCGCAGCATGACGAGCGGCAGGGGTGTGGCTGAACGGATTCAGCGGGTTCGCCAGCATCATTCGCGTGGCGTCGGCGGCAAGACGTGCCGGTTGAACCACGACGTGGCCCAACTCGTACCATTGATAGAGCAAGCTCAGATCCCCCGGGTCGTTGTCCCCACTCGCCCCGGCATGCGTTCCAGCGCTGCAACCACGGATCTTCTCGGGAACGCCTGCCTTCGTATCGGTATGCCACCCACATCGGTATGTCACGAAGCTGCCACGATTCGTGCGGCGCACAAATCAGGCACCGTGCGCGGGGAACGCGCAATTCGGCCGATCGAACGAGACGACGCTAAAGCGGCTGAAGCGGTGTAGTATCAATCGTCAACCGGGCAATCCTGATGCGGGAACTTGATTAACGGCGCGCCAGCCGGCGGCTCATCTATCCGCGCCACGCAGGTAATCCGGCAACAGGTCCGCCGATGCGCGTGCCTCTTCGGGGGTTATGCTCCCGAGCGCATGAACCCGCTCGAACAGATAGTCGGTCAGCACGCGTCGGTCACGCATCGGGGCCAGTTCGGCGCTGGAAACGACCTCGCCGACGCGAGCCGACACCGTTCCGCCGACCATCCGCCTGAACTCGCGGATCATCAGCGACAAGCGCAGCGTCAAATGCAAGCGGCTGGCGACATGGAACAGGGGGCTGCACTGGCCCTCGAAATAGACCGGCAGCACCTGGGCACCCGAGGTCTGGATCATCCGGGCGGTGAAGGTTTTCCACGGCAGATCGATCGCACGCGCGAACGCCGATGGTGCCGTCGCGACGCCTCCGGCAGGGAATACGACGACGGTCGTGCCCTGACGGAGGAGCGCGATCGCCTCGTTGCGCATATGCAGGTTGGCGGCCTGCGCCTCGCGCGTCTCGGCGAAATCTACCGACAGCGAATAGGGCCGGATCTCCGGAACCTTGGTCAGGTCCTTGTTGATGAGGACCCGGAACGGCCTGCCGATCTCCTCGGCCATCACGAGCGCGGCAAAGCCGTCGAGGATGCCGTAGGGATGGTTGGCGACGATCACCAGCGGGACGCCGGGCGCGATCCGAGGCGGCCAGGCGCCGGAGATATCGAGGTCGACATCGCACAAATCGAACACGGGGCGCATGATCGGCGCACCGCTCGGGATCACCTCGGTCTGCCAGCGGCGGTAGAGCGGCACGAAATAGCCGCGACCCGCCCAGCGCTCCATCGCGGAGATCAAGGTGCGCTTCACCCAGGGATCGTTGGGGTTCGCGTAGGACAGCTCGGGGAAATCCATGTCCGTCTCGGTCGTTCGCTCTGGCGCAGGCCGAGGCCGAAATTACCGTACCTCGAGGAATTTGCACGCGGCGAACGTGCATCACGCCGGCACGGTCATGCGCCGGGCGGGGGCGTCGACTGCGCGACGACTGCGCGCCTTGCTCTGGGGGAGGTGCGAAGGTACGATCGCATCATCGACGGCACGAGACGTAGCGCCATCGACCAGCAGCAGTCGGCCCCAGTAGCGAAGTGATCGAGGAAGCGCGTGGTAAGAGAAGCCAATGCGGTCGATTTCTGGCGCGGTCTGGCGCTCGTGACGATATTCGTCAATCACATCCCCGGCATTTATTACGACCGGTTCACCCACAAGAACTTGTCGTTCTCGGATTCGGCCGACCTGTTCGTCTTCCTCGCCGGATGGGCCCTCCGGCTGTCCGTCGGCCGTCCGGAAGATCCGACACCGATGAAGCGCGTGCTGTTCCGGGTCGGCGGGCGCATGGTCACGCTCTATGCCGCGCAGATCACGATCGTCACGATCGCCATCGGCATGCTGGCGGTGTCCGCCCGGCTGCTGGACAACCCGTTGCTGCTCGAATGGCACAATGCGGCCGCGGTGTTCTACGATCCCGTCAGTGCGCACATCGGGCTGATGATACTCACCCACCAGCTCGGATATTTCGACATCCTGCCGCTGTACGTCGTGCTGATGATGATGGCGCCGTTCATTGTCGTCATTCATCGCAAGGCGCCGAACTACCTGCTTCCGATTTCTCTGGCGATCTACCTCACCGCGCTGACCTACCGTGTCTCGCTGCCGGCATGGCCCGGCGAGGGTCAGTGGTTCTTCAACCCGCTGGCGTGGCAGCTCGTGTTCGTGCTGGGCTTTCTGATGGCCCGCGAACGCGGCGTCGGCGGCTTTGTGCGGCGCAACATCACGATGATCCGGATCGTGGCCGTGCCCATCCTGATCGTGGCGGCAGTGGTCAAGTTCAACCCTGGGATCTGGCCGGATCCGACCAGAGTGCCGGAACCCAAGTTGCTGTTCCTGATCTCCAAGACCTACGTGACGCCCCCCCGGCTCATCCAGTTCCTGGCCCTGCTGGCCGTGGTTTCCGTGGCGTTTCCATGGATTCTCCGTCATGCGAGGCCGATGGTGACCTTCCTTGCGAAACTCGGCCGCAACTCCTTGCATGTATTCTGCGTGGGGTCGTTGCTGAGCTTGGGTGGTCAGATCGTGCGTCTCATCTTCAAGGGCAGCTACCTCGTCGATACCGCGATCGTAGTCGTCGGCATCGTATTGATGTATATAACGGCATTTCTCGCAGAGAAGCGGGATCAAAGGGAGAAGCGGACGTGAGCCGCGTGACGAATCGTATCGTGGTACCTTTGGCTGGGCTTGCCGCGCTGGCCGCGGTGCCCTTCGTCACAGCCCAGTCCGGCCCTCCGGCGCAACCCACACCACCGGAGCTCAGCGCGCCGCAGGCTACACAGCCGGCCGGCGATACCAGCCCCACACCGCCGGCTCTGTCGCGTGAATGCCAGACACCGGGCGTCAGAATATCGGGCGAAGTTCCCCTGCCACGCATCACGCAAGCATTGCGGCAGCGCAAATCCATCAAGATCATGGCCATCGGCGCCTCCAGCAAAGGCGGTCGCGGCGATAGCGGCTATCAGGCGATCATCGAGTCGGTGCTCGAAAAGACCATTCCCGGCGTCGACGTCCAGATGATCGATCGCGGTATATCCGGCGAGTTGGCTCAGCAGGCGGCCGATCGGCTCAAGAACGAGGTCGCATTGGCGCAGCCCGATGTCGTGATGTGGCAGCTCGGGACCCACGACGCGCTGATGCATGTCCCCGTGGAAGAATTCAAGGCAACCGTCAGCACCACACTCGACTGGCTGAAACTACACGATGTCGATGTCGTGCTCGTCGGCGTGCATTACCTCCGGCGGCTCGTGCCCGACCAGCACTACCAGGAGATCCGCACCGTACTTCGCTCGATCGCGGAGGAGAAAAAGGTGCTCTGGATCGGCCGCTACGAAGCGATGCAGGTCATCGAACAGGCCCGGCGCACCGGCAGCGGCCCGTCGCCCAATGCCTTCACGATGACCGACAACGGATATACGTGCCTGTCTGAATACGTGGTGAGAGCCCTGACGTCCGGGGCCTTCGCCCGGCCACCGCGAAAACCGAAGAGTTAGAGCCCGCCCGGCATCGCCGTCGTGTGCTGCAAGCGGTGCGCGGCGGTACTCCGTCCGCAGTGGTCGCCCGGAGTGTTCACCCGGAGGGGCCGCCCGGCGTGTTCGATGTCCGGAGTGTTTGATTGCGGCCAACCGTGAACGTGGCTTATACTTTTTGTATCTGAAACGTCGTCGGGTCGCCGCAACCGGTCACTAGCCTCCATCCCCGGTTCGCATCGGGTCGTCGGATCGGACTGCCGATCCGGAACTCGGCCCGCACGGCCGGGCGCGTCAAGTCCAACGCTGGAAACAGATGCAGAATCGGCCGTTCAAACTGCAGTTCCTCCTGGCGGCGTCGATCACGCTGCTGGCCCTGGTGATCACGTCCGTGGTGAGCTTCACGATCGGGCGCAGCGGTCTGGAACGGCTCGAGCGGTCGATCGGCCAGTCCCTCGCGATGCTCGCGGACCAGATGCAGGACAAGCTGGACCGCGGGCTGTTCGAGCGCATCCGCGAGATCAACAACATCGCGGGCATACTGGCCTCCGGCGAGCAGCGCCCGGCGCCGGAGATCGTCCGGCCATGGCTCGAGCAGATGCAGATGACGCTGCCGGACTATGTGTGGATCGGCGTGGCCGACGCGAGCGGACGCGTCAACGCTTCGGCACAAGGCGTGTTCGAGGGCGCGAGCGTCGCCCAGGACAGTTGGTTCAAAGCCGGCCTCAAGGGCGCCGTGTTCGGAGACGTTCACAGTCCCGGGTCACTCGCCGCAAAGATCGCGGCGGCGCGGGACGGCGAGGCGACGCGCCTGATCGCGGTGGCGGCTCCGGTCAACGTCAAAGGACGGATAACCGGGGTGGTCGGTGCGCAGCTCAGTTGGAACTGGGCGAAGGAAGTTCAGGATTCCCTGTTCGGCAGCGTCAGCGGGCATGTCGGCATCGAAGCGCTGGTGCTGGGTGCGGACGGGACCGTGCTGCTCGGCCCGCCCGAGGTGATCGGCAAGCCGCTGGCGCTGGAAAGCATCAGCGCGCCGACGCAGACGGTGGGACAGCGGCGGTTCGCGGTCGAAACCTGGCCGGACGGCCAGGGTTACTTGTCCGGTTTTGCCGAAGATGTGGAGTATCCGCTGTTCGGCGGGCTCGGCTGGCGCATTCTCGTCCGCCAGAAGGCGGCGCTCGCGCTCGCGCCCGTCGTCAGCCTGCGCCAGCAGATCCTGCTGTGGAGCGCTGCGTTCGTCGCGCTGTCGGCCTTTCTCGCGTGGTTCCTCGCCGGCCGGCTCGCAGCGCCCCTGCTCAGACTGGCCACGGCGGCCGATCAGTTGCGCCGCGGCGAACGCGCCGTCATTCCGCATGTCGGGGCGTATGCCGAAGCCGAGATCCTCGGCAATTCGCTGCGCACGCTCGTCGACGAACTCAGCCATCGCGAGACCAACCTGCAGGAATTGAACGCCTCGCTCGAGCGGCAGGTCGCGGACCGTACCCGGCGGCTCGAAAAGCGGAACCTTCAGTTGGCCGCCGCCAAAGAGCGGGCAGAGGAAGCGACGGCATCGAAGTCGCGATTCCTCGCCGCGGCCAGCCACGACCTGCGCCAACCCTTGCATGCCCTGACCTTGTTCGCGCGTGCGCTCTCCCGCCGCGTCGAAGGAAAGGAAGCGCGCGATCTCGTCGCCCAGACCGAACAGGCGCTCGGCTCGCTCAAGGAAATGTTCGACGCGCTCCTCGATATCTCCAGGCTCGATGCCGGCCTGATCGAGCCGACACCGCAGAACATCAACCTGACGGAGTTCATCGAGCGCGTCGCCGGCGGGTTCCAGGCCGAAGCCGATCATCGCGGCCTGTCATTCCGCTCGCGGCGGATCGATGCCGTCTTGCGCACCGATCCCGCATTGCTGGAGACGATGCTGCGCAATCTGCTGTCCAACGCGATGAAGTTCACGCGCCGCGGCGGCATCATGCTAGCGTGCCGGCGGGTCGAGGGACGGATCGCGATCGAGGTCTACGATACCGGTGTCGGGATCAGCGAGGAGACCGGCAGCCACATCTTCCAGGAATTCAGCCGTTCGAAATTCGCAGCTTCCGGCGCCAATGATGGTCTCGGCCTCGGCCTTTCCATTGTGAAGCGCTATGCGGATCTGCTGGGTATCTCCGTGCGGTTCCAATCGCGGCACGGGCGCGGCACGAAGTTCGTTCTCGTGATGCCCGCCAGCGCCGAAGTATCGTGCGGCGCGACCCGTCCCGCCACCCCGCACTCCCCGTGCACCCTGGAGGGGCGGCGCATCCTCGTGCTCGACGACGAGCCGTTGATCGTGGAAAGCCTGGCACGCGACCTCACCGATCGCGGGGCGGTCGTATTCAAGGCGGGCGATGTCGGACAGGGCGAGGCGGAGCTGCGCAGCGTCGCGGTCGAAGTGGCCGTCGTCGACATCAACCTCGATCATGGGGAAACAGGCCCGGAATTCATCGATCGCATGGAGCGGGAGCTGGGGCGCTCGCTCCCCGCGCTCGTGCTCACCGGCGCGACCGACGCCGAAACGCTGTCCGGCCTCGTCCTGAACGGCCGCCGCTGGATGACGAAGCCAGCCGATCCCGATGCCATTGCGCGGGTGCTGTCGGAACTGCTCGTGGCATCCGCCAAGGCCAAGGCCGCGCCCAAAGCCCCCGAGGGTACCGCCGCCGGTCAGCCGCGCACGCCGGTGTGGATGCCGCAACCCAGTCCCGGGCTGCCGCCGGCCGAGGCTGCGGAATGAAGGTTAATTCGAGTGGATTAGCGTGCAAGCCGCCGATGTGGTATGGCGGCACCATGGGAAGCGACCACGAGCGTTGAAATGAGCCCGGCTTCGAAGACATCGGCACTGATCGCCGACGACCACGGCCTGTACCGTGTCGGGTTGCGCATGCTGTTGGAGGATCGACTGGGGGTCACCGAGGTGATCGAGGTCGGCGGCTTCGACGAGGCTCTGGACAGGCTGGCGGATACCCCGTCGATCAAACTGGCGCTGTTCGATCTGTCGATGCCGGGCATGGGTGGCCCCGCCAGCCTCGCAGTCGTCCGAACCAGCTATCCCGAGCTGCGCGTGGCCGTGATCTCCGGTCTCGAGGATCGCGCCAACATCGACGCCACACTGGCGCACGGGCTGCACGGATTCGTGCCCAAGAGCCTGTCCGACGAGAGGATCGTCGCCGCGCTCAAAGACGTGATGGCCGGCAAGGTATTCGTACCAAGCGTCACCGCCGCCAAGGCGGTCCCGGCTCCTGTTCCAGCCCCCGGCCCTGGTGCGGCCATGGAAGGTTTGACGCCGCGCCAGCGCGACGTACTCGCCGGGATCGTTCGCGGCCTCGCCAACAAGGAAATCGCGCGAGAACTCGACATCGCCGAGGGCACCGTGAAGATCCACCTCGCCGCGCTGTTCTCGCACTTCGACGTCCGCAACCGCACCGAACTCGCAACGCGCGCGCAGCGGTTGATGGGCTGACATGCTGCGGATTACGCTTCGCTGATCCGCCCTACGGTCGCTTCCGCGGCGGTTCGATCAGCGAAATCATGCGCTCGACGACCGGTCTGGGCGCTGCATAGGCTTTGGCGAGCATCGCATGTACTGCGGCTCCGGACAGCGGCTCGATCTCCATGCCGGCTTTCGCCGCGTCAGCCAGGAAATCCTTGTCGATCAGCACCTGATCGAAAGCTTTGCGCAGAGCTGCGACGCGGTCCGCGGGGACACCGGGCGGCAACACGATCGGCCGGCCGATTTCCTGCCGGATCAGCACCAGCTCCAGCACCTGCCGGCTCGCGGCGTCCTTTACGAGATCGAGCGCCCCGGGCACGTCGGGTAGATCGGGCAGCTTGTCCACGCCGACCTGCACGATGACGTTGAGCAGCTTGTCCTTGATCCAATGCGGGCGCGACGCCTTGATGGTCGACCACGACAGGCCGCAAATGCCTTCGGCCTCGCCGCGCTCGAGTGCGAGATTGAGGCCCGATGTCGGATCGTACCCCGCCACGATCTTGAAGCGGGTGCCGATCAGGTCGTTGAGAATGCGCGGCATGATCGCGGTGTTGGATGTGGCGCCGGCGCCCGCGACGATGATCTCTTTTTCCTGCGCCTGCCTGATCGTGCGAACAGGGCTCGTGTGCCACGTGGCGCAGACGTTCTGCAGCTTACCGATGCTACCGATCCAGACCATCTCGAGCGCGTCGAAGCGGGCCTGCGCGTTGCCCGCGAGCGGGTCCATCGCCGTGCCGTTGGGAAGCGCCGCCATCGTCGCGCCGTCGCGGTCCGACGTGTTGTAGAGCGTGTTCGCAGCAGCGATTCCCGCGGCTGCCGGCATGTTCTTGGCGACGATCTGGGGCTGGCCTGGAATGTAGCGGTTGACGTGGCGCGCCCACACGCGTGCGTAGACGTCGTAGCCGCCCCCTGCGCCCGATCCGACCAGCAGAGTGATCTGTCGGCCCTTGTAGAAATCGGCAACGGGATCGGCTCGGGTGGGGCTAATCGCGAACGCGAGTGCTGCCGAGACCAGCGCCATCATGGAAACTCGCATAGCTTGCCCTCCTCGAGAGTTCTGTACTGCAACAACCGCCAACTCAAGGTTGGGTCGAGCACTGCGAGGCCCAACATCGCACGGTGTGCCGTGGATGTCGGGTCGCCCCCGGCTTGCGCTTCGCGCATCCGGGGTTGACCCAACCTACGTGGGAAGCGCTCTAGAACTCCCGGAACAGGCGGCCGGCGCCATTGATCTTGTCGTCGATGCCGACGCGGCGCAACGCGTCCCAGACGATCACTTGCAAGGCGGACATCACATTGACCTTGAACTCGGCCTCGAGCACGTCGATCGCTTCGAGCGTCGGCCAGTGCGGCGATGGGAACATGATCGTATCGGCGTCGGGGTGCGCCTGCATGAGCTTGCGGCCCATGATGACTGCGGCGTCGCGAGGTGTGCCGCCGATCTTGTTGAAGTCGTTGCCCCAGCCCATCGCGCCCAGCGTGGTGCACCCCATGTGCTCGGAGTAGCCGGCGATGCGGTTGGTGTCCTTCTGCGCGTAAGGGTGGGCGACGACGACCTTCTTCGCGCCGAGCAGCGACGCTGCCTTCTTCTGCGCCGACTGCGAGGTCGAGACCATGATGCCGAGTTCGGCTTCGAGGTCCTTGATCATCTGGTCGGCGTTGGCCTGCCCGCGCGAGACGTTGATGGGCACGCCGCCGAGGCAGATGATGTTGCAGCCGGCCGCCTTCATCTCGCGCGCGGCCTTCATCGAGATCTCGTAGGACTGGTCGATCTCCTCTTTGCTGCGCACCGTAATGGCGAGCGAGGTGACGACGAGCGATACGCCATCGGGCACGAGCTTGTAGAACTCGTACGGGAATACTTCGGTGGTCAGCGGCGGCGAGGTGTAGCCTATGCGCGCGCGCCAGCCGTAGGGCGTGTGGGGGACTTCGGTCGGCATGGGCGTTCCTCGCTTCGGATTTTCGTTTTCCTGAAACGCCATTTTAGTGGGGAGTGCCGCGCTCCGCCAGCTTGGTGAAGCGGGCGCCACTCGCTCTTGCGGAAGGCGCCCGTCCCCTGCCAAAGTGCGCGCGATCTCATCCGACCCCGAACAACGGAGCACCCCATGGCGAACCTTCGCCTCACGCTGGCCTGCGGGCCTTACGACCGGACACAGGCGATCATCGACGGCAGCGTCCGGGCCGAAGGCATCGACCTCACGTATCTGGCGTTGCAGCCGGCCGAAATCTTCTGGCGCCAGCTCCAGTACCGCGAGTTCGACGTATCGGAAATGTCGATGTCGAACTACACCACGACGCTGGCCGTTGCGCTCGCCAAGGGGGAGAAGCCGCCGTTCATCGCGATCCCCGTGTTTCCCAGCCGCGTGTTCCGGCACGGCTACTTCTTCTACAATCCCGAGAAGTTCAAAGGCGGCTTCAAGAGCCCGAAGGATCTGGAAGGCCGCCGCGGCGGAGTGCCCGAGTACTCGATGACGGCCGCCGTCTACATGCGCGGCCTCCTGCAGCACGATTACGGCGTCGACCTGTCGAAGCTGTCCTGGCTGCAGGGCCGCACGAGCCGCATCGCTCACGCGCTGCCGCCGGGTGTCGTCGTCGATCAGGCGCCTCCGGGTACGGAACTCGGCGATCTCGTGGAGGCGGGCGAACTCGACTTCATGATGACGGCGAACAATCCGCTGGCGTTCCGGCGCGGCAGTCCGAAGTGCGTCCGGATGTTCCCGAACTACATCGAGCTGGAGAAGGACTACTACAAGCGCACGAAGATCTATCCGATCATGCACACGGTGGTGATCAAGCGTGAGATCTACGACCGTGATCCCTGGGTGGCGCTGTCGCTCTACAAGGCATTCTGCGCGGCCAAGGAGCGCTGCTACCGGATGCTCCTCGATGCCGGCTCGCCGAAGGCGTCGTTCGCGTGGCTGCAGCCAATGATCGAGGAGGAGCAGCGCGTGTTCGGCAAGGACTGGTACGCATACGGCGTCGACGCCAACCGCCCGACGCTGGAAGCCCTGTGCCAGTTCACACAAGAGCACGCGCTCACCGACCGACGGCTGAAGGTCGACGATCTGTTCGCGCCCTCGACCCTGCGCGACATCCCCCTCGGCGAAGGCCAGCACGTCTGACGGGGTTGCTGTAGGAATCACGCTCGGCGCTTGGGTGAACCGCTATGAAGAGCGTGCGGACATCGGTGCCCGAGGTTGGGACGCGGATTGCCGGAGCTGACGTGGCATACCTCTCCACTTGCATTCCCGGAAGCCGCGCCTCAGCGCGGTTATCCGGGATCTTGCCGTGAACGAGTTGGGCACACCCTTCACAACTCGAACCCATCAGCGCGCACGACATCGCCAAACAGATCCCGCCACGTCGGGTTGTTGGTTTCGACGGGCTGGGTCTTCCAATTGCGCCGCCTGCGCGGTGGCGTTCGTGCTCAAGTCGTACCCGGCAAGCCCCCGGCTCTCCGCGCCAAAGCGCTCCGGCCGGGGACGCGAGAGGATGAGTTTGCACACAACAGCGGCAGCAGCATCCTGCCCAACGCGGTACCGCCCGCACGCCGTCCCTCAATCGAGCTTGATGCCCGCCGGCTTCAAGGTAGCGCCCCACTTCGCGCGCTCGGATTTGATGAAGGCGGCGAACTCGGCGGGCGTGTTGCCGACGAGGCGCGCGCCGAGCTTGCTGAACCGCTCCTCCATGACCGGGCGGCGAAGTGCCTTCACCGTCTCGGCATGCAGGCGATCGATGACCGGCTTGGGCGTGGCGGCAGGAGCGACGAGCGCAAACCACGACGACGCTTCGAAGCCGGGCAGCCCCGCCTCGGTGGTCGTGGGGATATCAGGCAGGATCGACATGCGCTGCGGCGCGGTGGCAGCGAGTGCGCGGATCGTGCCAGCGCGAATGTGACCCATGACGGTCGGTGGATTGTCGAACAGTCCGTCGATCTGGCCGGCGATGAGATCCTGCACGGAAGGTGCAGCACCGCTGTAGGGCACGTGGGTGATCTTCACGTTCGCCGTCCGCTGGAACATCACGAGCGCGAGATGGCCCGTGGTTCCGTTGCCGGCCGAGCCGAAGTTGAGCTTGCCGGGTTCGGCGCGGACCTTCGCGAGAAAGCCCTTGAAGTCGGTGACGCCCACCTTGGGGTGGACGACGAGCAGCATCGACATATCCGCGACGACCGTGATCGGCGCGAACGCCTTGTCCGGATCGAACGGCATGCGGGAGAAGATGAACTCGTTGATCGAGAGGATGCCGGTGGAGGACATCAGCAGCGTATGGCCGTCGGGCTCGGCCGTGGCGACGGCGTTCGCGCCGGTGTTGCCGCCGGCACCGGGCCGGTTCTCGACGATCACGCTCTGGCCGAGGGACTTCTGCAGGTCCTCGCCGACAGCGCGGGCGAGAACGTCGGCGAGGCCACCGGCCGGGAACGGCGCGATGATGCGGACGGTCTTGCTCGGGAAGGTTTGGGCAGCCGCTGTGAGGGGCAACGCTGCGCAGCCCACGCCCAGCGCCAACGACACGAAAACGCCAGCGCGACGCGCTCCTGCAATGGCCATCGATGCTCCTCCCGGTTCACGCCCGCGTCTCATGCGCGGATTTGTGGAGCTTATCGCGGCCAGTTGTCCCTGATCCAGCGCGAAAGGCCGTCCTCGTCAACTTCGCCTGCGGCGAGGTCGCGAAAGATCACCGCGGCTTCTGCTTCGTCAGCGACGAAGTCGACCTCGTTCAGTCCGAGGAAGGTGTAGACGGACAGCAGTGCCGCCCGCTTGTTCCCATCCACGAATGGATGGTTGCGTGCCAGACCATAAGCATATGCGGCCGCGAGCACGGCGAGATCAGTCTCGCCGTACGCCCACTTGTTGCGCGGCCGGTCGAGAGCGGACTCGAGCATCGCGGGATCACGAAGGCCATCGAGGCCGCCGTGCTCACGCAATTGCTCGTCGTGGAAAGCTGCCACGAGTTCCGGCGTCAGCCAAATGGGTTCGCTCATTTTGCAAGCTCTTTGAGCGCGTTCCGGTAGACCTTCATTCCCTTACGGGCGATCTCCATTCCCTTCTCGAACGTCTCGTCCCCGCGCCGGATAGCGAGCCCATCCGGCGTTTCCGTCACGGTGACGCTGTCGCCCTGCTGGAGGCCGAGGCGGGCGAGAAGTTCCTTCGGCAGGATCAAGCCGGTGGAATTGCCGATCTTCTTGAGCTCGAGCTTCATGGTGGCGACCTCGGTCGGATGGGATGTTAGACAGAATGTATAACGTTATACATTCTGTCTAACAAGACCCTTCCGACTTGTATGTCAGCCAACTGCCGACGCCGCGCTCAGTACGGCCCCCACGCCTTCTGCACCGCAGGGCGTGCAGCGATGGCGTCGTGCCAGCGCTTCACGTTGGGGTAGGCGTCGAGGCCGATGTCGTTGACGCCGTGAAGATGGGTGTCCGGGTACATCGAGATGTCGGCAACCGAATAGGCGCCGGCCACGTACTCGTTGTCGGCGAGATGGCGATCGAGCGTGCCGAGCATGTCCTTCAGCACGTTCGTGTACCACTCCTTGCCCTTGGGCACGTCCTGATCCCAGCGCACGACGAAATGGCCGAACTGCTGGGCCAAGGTCGTGAACGTCGCCGAGCCCCAGAACAGCCACTGGTCGACCTTGATCTGCTGGAGGGGATCGGAAGGATAGAGGCCCTTCCCCGACTTCGCACCGATGTATTTCAGGATCGCGCCGGACTCGCACAGCGTGATGCGATTGCCACCGGGGCCGTTCGGATCGACGATGGCGGGAATCTTATGGCCCGGACTGATCTTCAGGTACTCCGGCGCGAACTGCTCCTTGTTGCGGATGTTGATGGGCTTAACGACGTAGGGCAGCCCACTCTCCTCCATGCACTGGCGGGCCTTGTAGCCGTTGTCCGTCGTCCAGAAATAGAGCTCGATCATCGTTTCCTCCTCCAGGTGCTGCTTCAGAACCAGTATTTCCAGGCCAGAACGACCGACAGCAGCGCGCCAAGCCCGATCACGCTGCGCCGCATCACCTCGCGCGGTGCGATGCGGACGATGCGAATGCCGATCACGGCGCCGACCATGGCGCCGGCCGTGAGCATCGCCACCGGTCCCCATTCCACCTTATCCTGCACGACGTAGACGGCGGTCGCCACCGTGCAATTGACGCCAGCGACGAGGTTCTTGAGCGCGTTGCCCCGGCGATAGTCGCCCTGCGAGATCACCATCAGGATCGCCAACAGCATCACGCCCGCGCCGGCCCCGAAATAGCCGCCGTAGATCGAGACCGGCACCATCGCGCCGATCGCCATCACCCAGCGCGTCCGCTCGGCAGCAGCAGCACTCACTGCATTGCGCTCGATCGAAAGGGCGATATCGCCGGCATAGGCGAACAGCACCGTCGCGAGGCCGAGCAACAGCGGGACGAGAGCCGAGAACACGTTCGCCGGCGTGACCAGCAGGAGCCAAGCGCCCAGCGCCGATCCGACGACGCATACGCCGAGCAGCAGGCACAACGCAGGCGACAGCGGCGGCAACTGGCTGCGATCCCACAGGGCGGCGCTGAGGTTGGCCGGCGTCAGCGCGACGAGACTGACGATCGCGGCATCGATCGGCGCGAGGCCGAAGGCGACCAGAGCGGGAAACGTGACGACAGAGGCACCGCCGACCAGGGACGTAATGACGCCGCCGATCAGCCCGACGACGATCAGGTAGGTGAGATCGAGAATGCCCATCCCGTCAGCTTCGCCTCATAGCCAATAGCGCCAGGCGAAGGCGGCCGTGAGCAACGCGCTCAGCACGACGATGGCGCGCCGCATGACCTCGCGCGGTGCGACCTGGGCGATGCGTGCGCCGGCGAGTGCGCCGCCCAGGGCGCCGATCATCATCGTGACCACCGGCGTCCACACCACTACGTCGAGCGCGATGTAGACACCGCAGGCGACCACGCTGTTGAGGCTGGTAATGAAGTTCTTCAGCACGTTCGTCGTGCGGTAGTCGCCACCGGAGCCGATGGTGAGAACGGCGATCAACAGCACGCCGACGCCGGAACCGAAATAGCCGCCGTAGACGGAGACGGGAAACAGTGCGGCATTGGTCGCCCCCCAGTGGTCGCCGCCGCTGCCGGGCACTGTTCGTCTTGCCGCGGCGCGACGCGCTATCCACCCTTCGATCTGGCGCGAGTAGGCAAACACCAGGGTGGCAAAGCCCAGCAACAGCGGCACCAGAAGCGACAGCAGCCGAACCGGGGTCGCAACGAGCAAGAGCGCGCCGAACAGCGCGCCCACCAACGAGACGGCGACGAGCACCGCGAACGAGCGGTCCAGCTTCGGCAACTGCCCCCGATCGTAGATCCAAGCCAGGAAGTTGCCGGGCGTCAACGCCAGCGTGTTGGCAGCGATCGCCGCCGTCGGCGAAAGCCCGCTCGCCAGCAGGACCGGAAAGGTCACCAGCGACGCCCCGCCGATCAGAGACGAGATCGCGCCGCCCGCAATTCCAGCCGCGAAAAGGAGTGCATTGCCGCCCACATCCATGCCCGTTCGACTTCCTCACCACTCAGCCGTCTTCCCGATACCGGATCGAACGGGCTGACCCGGCGTCAATTTATGCCCGTGCAACGCTCACGAGCCGAGGCTACACCTTGGCGCGGGCCGCGTCCCAATAGTGAACATGGCCTACCTGTGAAGCAGCACACCAGAATCGCGAGATCACGCCAGATGGGCGATACCTATGCCACCGTCAAAGTCGCCGCCATCCAGGCCGCCTCGGTTTTCCTCGACCGCGAGGCCTCGACCGACAAGGCATGCTCGCTGATCCGCGAGGCCGGCCGCAACGGCGCACGCGTGATCGGCCTGCCGGAGAGCTTCATCCCGGCGCACCCGATCTGGTATCATCACCATCCCGCAACCGGAGCCATCGCCAACAAGTTGTCGGTCGCCCTGTTCAAGAACTCGGTCGAGATCCCCGGCCCGGAGATCGCGCAACTGTGCGCTGCCGCGCGCGATGCCAACGCCTACGTCATGATCGGCGTCTGCGAGAAGATGCCGAACACGTTCGGCACCATGTTCAACACCCAGGTCTACATCGGGCCCGACGGGCAATTGATCGGCAAGCACCAGAAGATCATGCCGACGGTCGGCGAACGGCTCGTCCATACCGGCGGCTACGGCGACACGTTCGGCGCGTTCCAGACGGAGTTCGGGCCGGTCTCGGGTCTGATCTGCGGGGAGAACTCCAACCCGCTCGCGATCTTCGCGCTGACGGCCGAACACACGCGTCTGCACGTGATGAGTTGGCCCTGCCATTTCCCGTTCAGCGGCGATCCGTTGCGCAACAGGGTCGCGATCGACAGCCAGGCGTTCGCGCAGATGACGAAGGCGTTCGTGATCTCGGCATGCGGGACGGTCGACGAGACCACGATCCGCGCGTTGCAGCCGACGCCCGAGATGGAGAAGTTCCTGCGCAGCCCCGACTGCTGCGGCGGCAGCATGATCGTGTCGCCGATGAGCCGCATCATCGCCGGACCGCTGGGTCCGGAGGAGGGCATCCTCTATGCCGACTGCGATCTCGAGCAGGGCATCCAGATGAAGCTCAGGCACGACTTCGCCGGGCACTACAACAGGCCCGACATCTTCCATCTCGAGATCAATCGGGCCGCACCGCAACTCTACTCGCAGGCGGGGCCCCCATCCGGTGCGCCGGCACTCGGGCACCAACCGGCCGAGCCCCAGATCGCTTCCGAGCGTCCCCAGCGGCTGATCGTACCCCCTGATCAATCCGGCAACGGATAGGCGCGTCCGTACGCCTTTCCGGCTACAATCACGCGAATCCCGCACGGCCCGAGATGTTCATCAAAGCGACATCCGGTAGCGGCAAGGTGCGGGCGCTCGCGTCCAGGAGGGAACCGGAATGCGCTATCTGCTGCTGCCTTTTGCTTTGCGCTACATCGCGGTCACTCTGTCCATCCTTGCGGCCGCCACGCTCGGCTCTGCCGCTTGGTTTTTCCCGGACTGGATCTGGCTGATTGCCGCGCCACTCGTCGTCTTCGCAGCCCTCTCGCTGATGGGTTTGCGCGATCTCCTGCAACCCCGACACGCCATTCTCCGGAACTATCCGCTCACGGCGCGGCTGCGCTTCATGCTGGAGAAGGTGCGGCCGGAGATGCGGCAGTACTTTTTCGAAACCGACAAGGACGGCACGCCGTTCTCGCGCGACAAGCGCGCTGTCGTCTATCAGCGCGCCAAAGGTGAGCTGGACAAACGGCCGTTCGGCACGCAGTACGACGTCTACCAGACACAATTCGAGTGGATGCACCATTCGATCGCGCCGCGGCCCATCCAAAAGGACCAGTTCCGGATCACGATCGGCGGGCCGGACTGCACCAAGCCGTATTCCGCTTCGGTGTTCAACATCTCCGCGATGAGCTACGGCTCGCTGTCCGCCAACGCGGTTCGTTCGCTCAACAAAGGCGCCAAGCTCGGCGGTTTTGCGCACGATACCGGCGAGGGTGGGTTCTCGCCCTACCACGAGGAGCACGGCGGCGATATCATCTGGGAGCTCGGCTCGGGCTATTTCAGCGCGCGCAACAAGGACGGCAGCTTCTCGGCGGAGCGCTTCGCAGAAGTCGCCTCGAAGCCGCAGATCAAGATGGTCGAGTTGAAGATATCGCAAGGCGCCAAACCCGGCCACGGCGGTGTGCTGCCTGCGGCCAAGGTGACGCCGGAGATCGCGCGCATCCGCGGCGTTGCGCGTGGCGAGGACTGCATCTCGCCGTCCTCGCACACGGCATTCGACTCACCGATCGGCATGATGAACTTCATCGCACAGATGCGTATTCTGTCCGGTGGCAAGCCGGCCGGATTCAAGTTGTGCATCGGACATCCGTGGGAATTCCTCGCGATCGTCAAGGCGATGCTGGAAACCGGCATCACGCCGGATTTCATCGTGGTCGACGGCAAGGAAGGCGGCACGGGTGCGGCACCCCTCGAGTTCATGGACCACCTGGGCATGCCGCTGCGCGACGGACTAGCCTTTGTGCACTCGGCCCTGGTCGGCGCCGGGCTGCGCGACCGGATCAAGATCGGCGCATCGGGAAAGATCGTGACCGCGTTCGACATGGCGCGCGCGTTCTCGCTGGGTGCCGACTGGTGCAACTCCGCACGCGGCTTCATGTTCGCGGTCGGCTGCATCCAGGCGCAGGCCTGTCATACCGGCAAATGCCCGACCGGCGTCACTTCTCCCGATCCCGCGCGCAGCCGGGCCATCGTCGTCTCCGACAAGGCCCAGCGCGTGGCGAACTTCCACCGGGAAACGCTGCACACGCTGGCTGAGCTTGTCGCCGCCGCCGGGCTCGATCATCCCGCGCAGCTGTCGCCACACCATTTCATGCAGCGTGTGGCGGCAGACCGGGTCGCGAGCTTCGCGGAGATCTACCGCCCGCTGAAGCCGGGTGAACTGCTGGCGGGCACCGATCATCCCCAATTTCGCGCTGCGTGGGCGCTCGCGCGCGCCGACAGCTTCATGCCCGGCATGACGCCCCAGGCAGTGCCGGCGTAACCGCCGTCGAGCGGCTGCTCTGGTAGTCAACCCGGATTGCCTCGCTTAAGGTGCTTCGAACCCACCACTCATGGTGTCGAGCAGAAACGTCACGCGAGAAAGCAATGACCCAGGATGCACTCGTCAAATCAGCGCTGTCGCACTGGGCGGCGCGCTTCGTCGCCAACGGCGTCGTGCTGACGGACTTCGAGGAAGTCGTCGCGTCGGTCCAGAAGTACGACGACTGGTGCCGCGCGTGGTCCGACAAGGCGGCCGTGCACGAGGCACTGGGGCGGGATGCACTCGCCAAAGGCAAGTTCCTCACGGCGGGCGAGCACCTGCAGCGGGCGGGCGTCTACTATCACTTCGGAAAGTTCCTGTTCGTGCAGGATGTCCCGCAGATGAAGGCGGCGCACATGAAGGCCGTGGAATGCCGTAAGCTCGCGCTGCCGCATCTGACGCCGCCGGGCGAGCGCGTCGCGATCCCATTCGAGGGCAAGCATCTCTACGGCATCCTGCGCAAGCCCCCCGAAGCTTCAACAATGGGCGTCAACAACCCACCGGTCATGATCATGGCGTGCGGGCTCGACAGCGCCAAGGAAGAGACGGACGCGTATGAAATGCCGTTTCTCGCGCGCGGCATCGCGATCCTGGTGTTCGACGGTCCGGGCCAGGGCGAGGCCGAGTACGATTTCCCGATCCGCGGCAACTACGAAACCGCCGTGAAAGCCGTGTGCGACTACATCGAGACGCGCAGCGACGTCGACACGAAGCGGATCGGCCTGTGGGGCGTCTCCATGGGTGGCTACTACGCGCCGCGCTCGGCCGCGTTCGAGAAGCGCGTGAAGGCGTGCATCGCGCTGTCCGGCCCTTACAATATGGGCAAGAACTGGGACACGATCCCCGATCTCACGCGCGAGGCGATCCGCGTCCGCTCCCACGCCAAGACACAGGACGAAGGCCGCCGGAACGCGCTGACGCTGTCGATGGAAGGCGTGGCCGAAAAGATCACCTGCCCGATCTACATCGTCGCGGGCAAGCAGGACCGCGTGGTGCCGTGGCAGGATGCGGAGCGGCTGTCGAAGGAAGTGCGCGGCCCGGTGGTGTTCTCGTTGATCGAGGACGGCAACCACGTCGCCAACAACCGCGGCTACAAGTGGCGGCTGCAAACGGCCGATTGGATGGCCGAGCAGTTGGGCGTGGGGGGCTGATATCCGCGAGCGCTGATTTGAACCGCTGCGCTCCCGGAAGCCGAGTGTAGCGAGGCTATCCGGGACCTTTACCCTTCTGAGATGTGTAAAGACCCCGGCTCTTCACGTTCCGACCTGTCGGTCGGATCATTCGTCCGGGGACGCAGCGAATTCAGTGCGTACCTGTCTGAACCCGACCACCATGGGCAACGCTTCGCCGGCGGGCTAACATTCGGCGATCGTCGGCCCTTCGCGTTGGAGTTTCGCGCCTCATGATCACGGACATGCACTGCCACTTCGTGCCCGAGGACTACTACAAGCTCGTGCAGGGCAACGCGACGTTCGCGGTGCGCGAGGTCGCGCGGCGGGGCGAGATGATCGACGTGGAGGTTCGCGGCACGACGTTCGCGCTCAACGACACGTTCTTCGATCCGGCACGGCAGATCGCGCGGATGGACCGGCTCGGGATCGACCGCACGATCGTGTCGCTGGCGACGCCGCTGATCAATTACTTCTCCGAGTCCGGCCTCGCGATCGATGCGGCGCAGACCTGCAACGACGGCTTCGCGCGGCTCGTGGCCACGAACCCGAAGCGCTTCGCGGCATGGGCGTTCCTGCCGATGCAGGACCCGCAGGCGGCGGCGCGCGAGCTCACGCGTTGCGTGAACGAGCACGGGTTCGTCGGTGGGCACCTCGCGACGAACGTGCGCGGCGCCTATCTCGATGCGCCGCAGTTCGAGCCGATCTTCGAGGCCGCCTGCGCGCTCGACGTGCCGCTGTTCATCCATCCCGCCGATCCTGCCGGGAAAGACCGCACCGCCGAGTTCGAGCTGACCACCGTCGCCGGTTATCTGTTCGACACGTCGATCAACATCTTCCGGATGGTGTGCAGCGGCTTCCTCGAGCGCCATCCCGGCTTGAAGCTCGTCTGCGCGCATACCGGCGGATACAGCCTGGCGCTGCGGGGACGGATGCAGTGCGAGGTCGACAAGAACCCGGCGATCCAGAAGAATTTGAAGCGCAGCGTCGGCGACTATCTCGACGGGCTCTGGTACGACACCGCCGGGTTCGAGGAAGGCTACATTTCGTTCGCCGCGACGGTCATTCCGCCGGAGCGCCTGCTGTTCGGCACCGACGCGCCGTTCCTGCTCGTGCTGCCCGATCCGGTCGGCTTCGTGCGGCGCTCGCTTCCCGGCCCGCAGGCAGAGGCAGCGCTCGGCGCCAACTTCGCGGCCCTGACGGGCAAGGTCTAAAGCGCTTTCCACGTAGTCGTACTGCGTCACGATTTCCGGCGGTTATTTTGGTTGGGCT
>CAZNMY010000067.1:0-10334 GCA_964574325.1 uncultured Devosia sp.
CGGGTTCATTACGCCGATGACGCACAACTTCTGCGAAAGCTGCAACCGCGTGCGCCTGACCTGCACGGGCACGCTCTATATGTGCCTGGGCCAGGAGGACGCCGCGGATCTGCGCACGCCGTTGCGCGCGTCAGCCGACGACGGAATGCTCATGACCGCCATCGACGAAGCCATCGGACGCAAGCCCAAGGGTCACGACTTCATCATCGATCGCCGCACCAAACGGCCCGCCGTCGGCCGCCACATGAGCGTCACCGGCGGCTGACGAGCCGTAGGGCGGATCAGGTCAAAGCCTGATCCGCCTCCGCCGCCGCGATCCGGCTATTCCCGCCCGAGCACCTTGAGCTGCGGCTTGTCCCGGTTGGCTTCGGGCTTGACCGACAGCCGTCCCGAACGCACCGACAGGTCTTTCGACAGGCTCTCGGCAAGCGTTCGCACACTGGCCTGCGAAGCGGCACCTGTGCGAGCCTCGGCCGGCCGCTTCGCCGGACGGAAATTGTAGGGCGGTAGTGGACGCATCAATGATCCCCCTCGATGTCGGTCACGCGACATGCCGGAGCAAATAGCGTTCCAGATCTTGCCCGTCTACGAGTTCCGAAACCCGGCAACGACTTGGCGCCGGGTGCGCGTGCGCCTTTGCACCACCGCCTCGCCCAACCGCACAAACTTACGGCATTCGGCCCGAAATTTGGGCACCGTCGCCAGATTCGCCACTCCTTTACGGCACCATGTAAGCCGACTGCCCGCGCCGGTTCTCGTCGATCTCGAGCTTGTGCGCCAACGGCAACGTCGCCCGCTCCGCACAATCCATGCGCGGGCACGTGCGGCAGGAAACGCCGATCGGTGTCACGATCTGTTTGTCCTCGAGGTGCAGCCCGTCCGCGTAGACGATGTCGCGCGCATGATGAATGGCGCACCCCAGCGCGATCGCACGCTTCTCCATCCGCGGCTGCAGCCCCGACCGCCCACCGCGATTTCCCACCGCCTCCACCGTGCGCGCCAGGCAGAAGAATGTTTGCTTGTCCGGCATTTCACTGACCTGCACACGGATCATCCCCGGCGTCGTGAAAGCGTCGTAGACGTTCCATCGCGGACACGCCGCGCCGAACCGCGCGATGTGGATGCCCGAAGATGAGAACCGCTTGGAAATGTTGCCGGCGATGTCGACCCGGATGAGATGGAAGGCGATGCCCTCGTTCCCGGGACGCCGCAACGTCGTGAGCCGGTGACAGACCTGCTCGAACGACACTCCGAACCGGCTTTGCAGCACTTCGACGTCGTAACGCGTCGTCCGCGCCGCCTCGACGAACTGGTTATAGGGCATCATCACGGCCGCCGCGAAATAGTTGGCGAATGCCGACCGCGCGAGCGCATCCGATGACGCCGAGGTGAGCTTCCCCAGGGCCGACAAGTGCTCCAGCTGCGGCCGATAGCCCAGGAATGCGATCTGGTGCGCGAGCTGGAATGTCCGGCTCGACAGCGGCAGCATCTCCGAAAGCTCCAGCCTGCGCGTGAGCGGATTGTAGTCCCGCAGCAGCCGCGGCATCCTCGCGACCGGGACGATCTCCACCTGCACCGCGTAACGCTGCGCCAGCACGCGAATGAGATCGTGGTGCAGCGTATGCAGCGAGATGTCGTTCTCCTGCCAGAGCTGCTCTGCGGCCTTTTCCAGCTCGGGAAAGTGATTAAGCCGCTGCTGTATGAGTTCCGTCACTTCTTCCGTCGGCAAACCGCTGAGCTGCGGATCACCGCCGCCATCCGACGCAGGGCCGCCTGCATCGTCCCCTGCCCCGCCCGAATGCGCCCTGTGCGAGCGGTAGAGCGCCATCAGAACACGCCCCATCCCCGGCAGCGTCGAGACGAGATCCCTGACGTCGCTGGCCTTGACGTCGTGTTCCTCGAAGATCGGGTCCGAGAGCGCCTCCATCAGCTCGGAAGTAAGCCGCTCGTCGTCCTCGCCGGCGAGACTTCCGATCTCGACGCGCAGCTTGTCGGCAAGCTGAACCAGCACCCGCGCGGTCACCGGCCGCCGGTTGCTTTCGATGAGATTGAGATAGCTGGGCGAGATGCCGAGCTCCGCCGCCATCTGCGATTGCGTCAGCCGCCGCTCTTGCCGGAGCCGCCTGAGCTTTCCGCCGATCTGCATGGTCTTCATGGACACCTCGCTTAGCTTCGGCTTTGTCATTTTCTTTGCATTTTACAGATCGAAAATTGTCATCCTGTCGATCGATTTCAACATTTATATCAGTTTTACAATCACTTCTTGCGCCGCAGCAACATCTATCGATACTGCAAGTTGTCAATAACTGAAAATGCTGCAGCGCAGTTGGCAGCACGCAACAGGGATGAAGTTGAAAATGACCAGCACAACCGGAAGCCGCCGCCACGACGGCATCAAGCGCGACTACACGACCAAGGACATCAACCGCCTCGCCGGTTCGGTCCACATCGAGCACACGCTGGCCAGGCTCGGGGCGGCCCGCCTCTGGAAGCTCCTCGAAGAGCGCCCGTTCGTCCGCTCGCTCGGCGCCATGACCGGCAACCAGGCCGTGCAGCAGGTCAAGGCCGGCCTCGAGGCCATCTACATGTCCGGCTGGCAGGTCGCCGCCGACGCCAACAACGCCGGCCAGATGTATCCCGACCAGTCGCTCTACCCGTCCTCGTCGGTGCCCGAGGTCGTCAAGCGCATCAACAACGCGCTCCTTCGCGCCGACCAGATCGCGACCATGGAAGGCGACACCTCGACCTACTGGATGGCCCCGATCGTTGCCGATGCGGAAGCCGGGTTCGGTGGCCCGCTCAACGCCTTCGAGCTGATGAAATCGATGATCGAGGCCGGCGCCGCGGGCGTCCACTTCGAGGACCAGCTCGCCTCCGAGAAGAAGTGCGGCCACCTCGGCGGCAAGGTTCTCGTCCCCACGCGCACCTTCATCCGCACCCTCAACGCCGCGCGCCTCGCCGCCGACATCGCCCGCACCGACACGATCGTGATGGCCCGCACGGACGCCCACTCCGCCCAGCTCATCACCTCGGATATCGACGACACCGACGCAAGGTGGATTGCCGGTGATCGGACCGCCGAAGGCTTCTACCGCCTCAAGCAGGGCCATCATCATTCCGTCGAGCACGCCATCGCACGCGGCCTCGCCTATGCGCCCTACTGCGACATGATCTGGTGGGAGACGGCGACGCCCGACCTCGGCGAAGCCCGCGAGTTCGCCGCCGAGTTGCATCGCCAGTATCCCGGCAAGCTGCTCGCCTACAATTGCTCGCCGTCTTTCAACTGGCGCGCCAACCTCGACGGCAACTCGATCGAGAGCTTCCAGGAGACATTGGGAGACCTGGGCTACAAGTTCCAGTTCGTCACCCTCGCCGGCTTCCACACCTTGAACCTGTCGATGTTCGAGCTTGCGAAGGGCTACTCGACCCGCGGCATGGGCGCCTACACCGAGGTGCAGGACCGCGAGTTCGCAGCGCAGGCCAACGGCTTCACCGCCGTCCGCCATCAGCGTGAGGTCGGCACCGGCTACTTCGATGCCGTCGCGATGGCGATCTCCGCCGGCAGCTCCTCGACCACCGCGATGGACGGCTCGACCGAAGCCGCACAATTCGCCGCCGCCAAGCCCAGCGACGACCACCGGCACGCCGCCGCCGCCGAGTGACCAGCACCGGCGAGCGATGCCATACCCCGTCGCTCGCCGGCATCCACCAACCAGTGACATGCCAGCCGGGAGAACCGCTATGCCTAAGCAATTCTGGGTGATCGGTGCCGAGTACAGCGACATGCAGTTCATGCGGCCCGTGGGTGGCTCGACCCGCCTGTTCGGCCCTTACGAAAGCTATCACGACGCCCGAGAGCAATGGCGCGCACGCGTCATGATGAGCCGCCACGAAGCCACGACGCGCTACACCATCGTCTCCAACGGCGGTGGCTCCGCGGATACGGCGGCGCACCCCTGATCGAACCGATCCGCGCACCCGCACCGTAACGACCGGCATGAACATCTTGTTTGCGGTGAGCAGGCAACAGGTGGTCTCGTCGGGGAGCGATGGCATGCTATAACTCGCCATCGCTCCCTGCCCAGGAGGCCCCCGTGGCACAGTTCGACCGCGCCGCCGAAGATGTCGGCAATATCGTCAGCCTCGAGCACGTCAACGTCCAGGTGCCCGACCAGCAGCTCGCGACGGCTTTTTACGTCGTCGGCCTCGGCCTGACGCGTGACCCCTACCAGGTCGTCGGCCTCGTCAATATGTGGATCAACGCCGGCCGCTGCCAGTTCCACCTGCCGACGGGCAAGCCGCAGGTCGTCGCCGGCCACACCGCCGTCGTCATGCCCGGCCGCGCCAATCTGCTGAAGCGGCTCGACAATGCCGGCAAGCTCCTGCAAGGCACGCGCTTCGCCTTCCACGAGAAGAACGATCACGTCGAAGCGACCTGTCCGTGGGGCAACCGCATCCGCATCTACGAGCCCCTCGACGGCCACCGCCCCCGCTTCGGCCGCATGATGCTCGGTATGCCCTACGTCGAGCTGGAAGTCGCACGCGGCAACGCCGCCGGCATCGCCCGTTTCTACAGCGAGGTGTTCGACGCCCCCGCCGAGGTTCGCGACGAGCCCGAGGGTCGTGCAGCCCACGTTCGAATCGGCACCGACCAGCGCCTCGTGTTCCGCGAAACCGATGGCCCGCATCCGGAATTCGACGGCCATCACGTCGCGATCTATCTCGCCAACTTCTCGCGGCCCTATGCGAAGCTCGGCAAGGCCGGCGTCATCTCGCGCGAGACCAACGAGCACGAATACCGCTTCATCGACATCGTCGACCTCGACACCGGCCGCGTTCTGGCCAAGCTCGAGCACGAGGTCCGATCGATGACGCATCCGTCCTACGCGCGCCCCCTCGTCAATCGCAATCCCGACACGTCAGGCCCGAGCTTCTCCCCCGGCCACGAGGGGATGGCCTGGGCGCTGCCCGTGCAAACGAGGATCCAATGAGCACCGTCACCGAGCTTCTCGCCAAGACCTCGCTGTTCGGCAACCTGCCCGCTGAGACGATGGCCAAGGTCGCCCAGCAGATGCGGCCTGTCTCGTACTCGAACGGCCAGCAGATCTTTTCGCGCGGCGACGCGGGAACCGAACTCTACATGCTGCTCGAAGGCCGCGTGCGCCTGTCGATCATCTCGCTGGACGGCCGCGAACTCGCGTTTGCCCATGCAGCCCCCGGCGACATCTTCGGCGAGATCGCGACCCTCGACGGCGGCGCACGCACCGCCGACGCCACCGCCGTGTCCGCCGCGAAGGCGCTGACCCTCACGCGCCCGCAGATCAACACCCTCGTCGAAACCTCCCCGCAGTTTGCCAAAGCCGCCATCGATCTCCTCTGCCGCCGCCTGCGCGAGGGCGACCAGCAGATCGAAGTGATCGCGTTGCACCGGATCGAGGTCCGCCTCGCGCGCTATCTGCTCAGCGCCGTCCGCCAGCAGCACGGCGCGACTCCGCCGAAAACTCCGACGATCGCGCTCGGTATCAGCCAGGGCGAACTGGCCCTGGTGCTCGGCGCCAGCCGGCCCAAGGTCAACGCCGCCCTGATGATGCTGGAAGACACCGGTGCGATTACCCGGCAGGGCGACAAGTACGCCTGCAACCTGGAAGAGCTGACCACGATCGGCGAGGTAGGATGATGCGCCGCAACTGAAGGTTGATAATTTACATTATATGCACGCTTTAGATGCATCCTACGCCAGGAGCATCAACCTCAGCGCGCCACCATGACGTCCGATCGAATGCCATTGTTCCGGATACGCAGGGGATGGCGCACCGGCAGCCTCGTCCCCCTGGTGCAATCCCGAGGGATGTCCGAGGCTTGTTCCGATAGCCCCGCAACAGCCCCTCGCGCTCGCGTCTGGAACGGCAACCACAGGATCGACCTGCGTGCCAGCATCCCCCTGCCCACCGGCCGCTGGTACGTCACCATCGTCGCTGGCCCCGAGCGACGTAGCGCCGAGCGTCTCCGCTCCGAAGGCCAGATGCATTGGCTTCGCCAGTCGGCGATCTACGTGATGCTGATGTCGCTCGCGCTCTGGCTCATGGTGTGCGCGGTCGCCCTCATCTACCTGCTGAAGATCGCTCTCGACATCGACCTGTTCGAAGGCAACTCGCCGCTGCATTTCCTGTGGGAGTGGCTGTCCGAGTGACGGCCGCGGAGGAGGAGTGGCCGCTTAAGCTGCGGCCAGCTCACGCCCCGCCGCCTCGATGGCCTTGACGATGTTGGCGTAGCCGGTGCAGCGGCAGAGCTGGCCGGAAAGCTCCTTGCGGATCGTTCCCGCATCAGGCGCGCGATGTCTCGCCAGGATATCCCGCGCCGTCATCAGCATGCCAGGCGTACAGAAGCCGCATTGCAGCGCGTGCTCGTCGTGGAACCAGCGCTTGAGCACGATCATGACCGGGTCGTCGGCAAGTCCCTCGAGCGTCTTCACGTCAGCGCCATCGGCCTTGACCGCGAGACACAGGCACGAACGCGTCGTCAGCCCATCGACCACGACGGTGCAGGCCCCGCACACGCCGTGCTCGCATCCCAGATGCGTGGCCGTCAGCCCTCGGCCGTCGCGAATGAAATCGGCGAGCGTCTCGCGCGGCTCCACCTCCGCAGACACGCTCTCGCCATTGAGCACCAACGAAACCTTAGCTTTCACGATGCCAATTCCTCGACAGCACTGAAGAAATAAAAAGCGGGGAGTGTGAGGGGTGTCCCCTCACGCGGGGCGAGGGGCGGCAGCCCCTCTCGCGGCCTCGCCGCGAAATCTTTCACGCGTCAGCCTCCCGGATCGCCTTCAAGACGGTCGCCGTATGCAACCGCTTGACGTAGTCGTCTGCATCCGGCTGCGCATGTGCGATATCCCGCGAGATCGCCGCGCGCAGTGTCGCCTCGTCCCCACCGATCGCCTTCGCCGTGTCCGGCATCAATGCCGCGCGTGAGGCCGTGCCACCGAGCACAACTACCGCGCCTGCCCCCGGGCGAACGACGACGCACCCGATCGACATCGCGAACGCCCCGCTCTTGCGCACGACCTTCTGATATCCCCACCGCGAACCCGGCGGCAGCGCAGGCACATCGAACGCTGTAATGATCTCGCCGACCACGAGCGACGTCGTATAGGCCCCGACCAGCAGATCATCCATCGTCACGACCCGCTCACCGGTCGCGGCCGAGATCCGTGCCGTGACACCCAACGCAAGCAGACACGCAGGCCAGTCCGCCGCCGGATCGGCGAGCGCGACACTGCCGCCGATGGTGCCGTGATTGCGCACCGAGCGATAGGCGATGCCGCCCGCGACTCGGCTCAACAGGCCGCCCGTCGGATCGGGCACCTTGCCGTCCTCGATGGCCGCGTGTGTAACGCCCGCGCCGATGCGCACGCCTTGCGCCGTTTTCGAGAACTCGCCCAGCGCCGCGATCCCGCCGAGATCGACGAGCACTTCGGCCGGCGCCATCCGCAACGCCAGCAGCGGCACGAGCGATTGTCCGCCGGCAATCGCAACAGCGGCTCCCGCGCCGCCGGTGAGCCGCTTGCACGCCTCGGCTACCGAATTCGTCTTGGCGTAGTCGAACGGTGCGGATTTCATCAGCGCACCTCCGTGGCGGCACGCGCGGCAGCGACCGCATCGGACACTCGTCGCGGCGTCATCGGCGTCTCGTTGGGCTGCGCGCCGATAGCACGGAAGGCGTCCGCGATGGCATTGCCGAGCACTGCCGGCGGCGCGATCGCACCGCCTTCGCCGACGCCCTTCACACCGTATTCCGTGCCTTCGGCCGGATGCATCAGATGGCCGACGCGAACGATCGGCACCTCGAGCGCGCCGGGCACGTGGTAGTCCGCGAACGTCGTCGCCAGCGGCTGGCCTTCCGGCGAAAAGGGTATTTCCTCGTAGAGCGCAGTGCCGATGCCCTGCGCGATGCCGCCCTGAACCTGCGCATCGACGATCATCGGATTGATGACGGTGCCGCAATCCTCCGAGATCGCGTAATCGAGAATTTCGACGACCCCCGTATCGGGATCGACAGCAACGACGGCGGCGTGCGTGCCGTAAGAAAAAACGCCGGCGGAATCGCGCGGCTCATAGGTCGACGTCACCTCGAGCAGCGGGCTCATGCCGGCAGGTAAAAGCTCCTGCCGGATGTTCGCCGCACGCGCCACCTCGGCAATCGGCAAAGACGCTGCGACGCCCTCGGCGGATGCATGCACGCGACCATTCTCGATGCGCACCGTGGCCGGGTCTGCCTGCATCAGATGCGCGCCGATCGTCTTTATCTTGTCCGCGAGTTGCCGGCCCGCATGCGCCACCGCGCCACCCGCGAACACGATCGAACGCGAGCCGAAACTGCCGAAGCCCATCGGCGTGGTCGAGGTATCCCCATAGCGGATCGTGATGGCCGACGGATCGATGCCGAGTTCATGCGCCGCGATCTGCGCGTAGGTCGTGTCGTGACCCTGGCCGAAGCATTGCGTGCCCACCGCCATGATGACCGAGCCGTCCGACATCATTCGCGCGTTGCAGGATTCGTAACCGGGAATGATCCGCCCCTTCCGCTTCATCCACTCCGCCGCGCCGTGCCCGCTCTGCTCGGAATAGAACGCGAATCCGACGCCGATCGCGCGACCGTCTTTTTCGGCCTGCGCCTGCCGCTTGCGGATCGCCGCCTCCCCGATCAGGTCGCGCGCCATGTCCAGCGAAGCGACGTAGTCGCCGGTATCGAACGTCATGCCGCCGACTGTCGTGTAGGGCAGCTCCGCTTTGGTCACGATGTTCTGGCGTCTCAGGTCGAACGCTTCGCGCCCCATCTCGCGCGCGATCTCGTCCACCAGCCGCTCGATCGCGAAACAGGCACCGGGCCGCGCGACCCCGCGATAGGGCCCCATCGGCGACTTGTTGGTGGCGACCGTCCAGGTGTTCACCTTCAGCGCCTTGATGCGATAGGGCCCCGGCAGGTTGCGCGCCGCCATGCTCGTTTCCATGAACGAGCCCGTCGGCCACAGCGCATAGGCACCGGCATCCACGTAGACGTCGCCCTCGATGCCGATCAGCGTCCCGTCGCGCTCCGCGGTGATCGTCAGATCATACGTGTGATCGCGCGCGTGCACCGATGCGATCAGATGCTCGCGCCGGTCCTCGATCCAGCGCACGGGATGGCCGAGCTTCATCGCGAGCGCCGCCACCGCGACCTCTTCCGGCATCAGCCGGTTCTTGCCGCCGAAGCCACCGCCGACATCCGGCGCGATCACGCGTACCTTGTGCTCCGGCAATCCCAGCGATTGCGCGATGCCGATGCGCATTACGTGCGCACCCTGCGTCGAAAGGTAGACGACCAGCTCCTCGAGCCGCCGGTCCCAGTGCGCGACGACACCGCGGCCTTCGAGCGTCACGGTCGCCTGCCGGTTCATCCGGAACTGGCGCCGCACGCGGATCGGCGCCGCAGCCGCGCGCGCGATATCGCCCTCCGAAATGCTCGACGTGATGTAGGAATTGTCGGCCCAATGCTCGAACAGCTTCTGCGTGCCCGGATGCATCGCCGCCACGCAATCGACGACCGCCGCCAGTTCCTCGATATCGACGCCGACGCGGTCGGCGATGTCCTCGGCCTCCGCCCGCGTGGCAGCGACGACCGCCGCGACCGTCTGGCCTGCGAAGCGAACGCGATCCATCGCGAGCGGCGGATAGGGACCGATCTTGAAATTCGGCATTTCCGGTCCCGCCGGCAGCACGTTCACCGCGCCCAGATCCGCGAACGTGAACACTTGTCCCGCCTTGTCCGCCGGCTTGTCGACGCCGCGCACGATGCCGTGCGCCACCTGCGACCTGACGAAAGCCACGTCTTTCAATCCGGGCAGACGGATGTCGGCGACGAACTGCGCCGCCCCCGCGAGATGGCGCGCATCCTCCTTGCGCTTCAGCCGCGCACCGATCCAACCCGCGGGTTCGTGATGATCGCCCATGCTCCCCGCACCATCCCTGTCACTGTCTCCGGGAACCGACAACGGCTCCTGCGAAACACGGATAGTGTGGCAGCCCGCCACCGACCGCAAGCCGTGAGGCAGGCCCTGCTGCAATTCGCCCGCACAGAATGCAAAACGGGCCAGGTCTTCCCGACCCGGCCCCGCAATTCTGAGATGCTATTTCATTCGTCGAGAAGACCTGCTTGGCTTGGCCGCGCAGCGAGGCCCGTTCTATGCGATCCCGGCTGCAAGCCGCCTCACCGCAACACATTCTCGATGCGCAATCCCGTCGGCTTGGCCGCGCAGCGAGGCCCGTTCTATGCGATCCCGGCTGCAAGCCGCCTCA
>CAZNMY010000067.1:10434-33562 GCA_964574325.1 uncultured Devosia sp.
GCTTGGCCGCGCAGCGAGGCCCGTTCTATGCGATCCCGGCTGCAAGCCGCCTCACTGCAACACATTCTCGATGCGCAATCCCGTCGGCTTGGCCGCGCATCGAGGCCGCAACCGCGGCCCGGCGCCAGTGCGCCGTGACTCGATAAGTCCGCCCACTGGGCGGACTTATCGATATCAATATGCGTTCTTCGCGAACAAGACGGCGCGTATCGTACGGGCCAGGATCGCGAAATCGAGTTCGATCGACCAGTTGCGGATGTAGGCGAGATCCTCTCTCACGCGACTCGCGATATCGTTCTCGCTCGTCACCTCGCCGCGCCAACCCTCGACCTGCGCGAGACCGGTGATGCCCGGCTTCATCTGGTGACGGATGCCGTAAGTCTTGACCTGCTCGCCCCACTGCGCGTCGTGCGCCAGAGCATGCGGCCGCGGACCGACGAGCGACATCTCGCCCTTCAGAACGTTGATGAGCTGCGGCAACTCGTCGAGGCTCATGCGGCGCAGCACGCGCCCGACGCGAGTGACCCGCGGATCGAAGGCCTGAGCCTGAGCGATCGACTGGCCGTCTTCCATGCAGGTCATGGTGCGGAACTTGAGCACGTCGAAGATCGCGAAGTTCAGTCCGCGGCGGCGCTGACGGAACAGGACCGGCCCCTTGCTCTCGAGCTTGATGGCGATCGCGATCAGCAGCATGACGGGCAGCGCGACCACGAGCAGCAAGCCGCCCAGAACGATATCCTCCGCGCGCTTCACGAGGGGCGCCCAATCCGTCAGCGGACGGTCCTTCACGTCGAGCAGGCCGACGCCGCCGATGGCCGACACCTTGTGGGCCGGGCCGCCTTCGACAAGGTCGGAGGACAGATGCGTCACCATGTGGATGCTCACCGGCAACTGCTGGAGCTGCTGGGCGATCATCGCCATGCGGCGGTCGGCCGACTGCGGCAGCGCGATGATGATCTGATCGATCGTGCCGTTGCGGCCCTGCGCCATCAGATCCTCGAGGCGGCCTTTGATGTCGAGGTTGTCGGCATCGAGGCGGTCCCGCGGACGGTCGTCATAGACGCCGACGAACCGGATGCCGGTCGCTTCGTGCCTCAGATTGTCCTGCACCCGGCGCGCGATCTCGCCGGCACCGAACACGGCGACGCGCGTATCGAACGCGCCGGCCGCCGTCATCCTCTGCAGAACGAAGCGGCAGGTGAGGCGCAAGCCGAGAATGGAGACGAAGCTCGCCGAGATCCAGGCGGCATACCAGATCCACAGGTGGACCTCTGCCACGCTGAACGGAACGCCGAGACCGAGGGCGGCGAACGTCGCCATGAACAGCGCCGCCAGCAGCCGGCCTGGCTTGATCGGGAGGTCGTTGATGCGGCTGGTGTCGTACATGTTCCAGGCCTGCATGCAGACGAAGAACAGCATCGACGTCATCAGCGCCGATTTGACGATGGTCACCTCGTGGATCTGGAGGCCCCCCGCCTGCGCGTAGATCCACGCCGGCAGGATGGCACCTAGAACGACGGCCATCACATCGACGAGACCGACCACATCCATGGCGACGCGGCGGGAAACCCGCTTCATCGGCGCCTTCCGGTCGGCCAGGCTCAGACCCACAGACTCGAAGGAGCCCAAACTCGTGACGCTCATGAACTCGAACTCCCACACGGCCCACCCACGGAGCGGGCAAATACAAGTCATTGACCGAGCGTCATTAAATAACATCGGACTAAACAATGATTGAATCCGCCGGGCTAGAACCCGGGCGAGCGGCAAAAAAAACGCGCCCGCCGGACACTTTGACCGGCGGGCGCATGAACTGCGGGCAGAGCCGTCCGGATCGAACAGCGTTACTCAGCGGCGTTGCCACCACCCGCGGCGCGCAGGCCGCGCGGGATCTTCGTTGGCCTGGGTTGCAGAGGTATCGGGCCCGACGACCACGCGTTCGAGCACCGGCTCGCTCGCAACCGGAGCACTGCGTGCGGAAGGAACCGCCGGGGGCGCCTCGACCGTCGCTGCAACCGGCTCTGGCTCGGGCTCGGCAGCGGGCGCCGGCTGAACGGGATCGGGTTGCCGCTCCACCACTGCCGGAGGTCCTGCATCGTTCCCTTGCGCGGCCGCATCCCGGACGGGCTCGGGCTCACTGATCGGCGGAACGTGTGCCGGCACCGATACGACCGGATCTGCAGTCGTCAGATAGTCCGACGAACCGTTCACCGAATGCTGCACTTGCTCCTCGTAAGCGCGCGGCTCTGGCATCGCCCCGCCTTCACCGGCAAGCTCCACCGTATCGGAACCCGCCCCACCGGCAAGCTCGCCAGCGGCAGACGGGCGATCCGCCTCGCCGCCTTCCGCCGAGCCGCTCCGCTCACGCTCTTGATTGCGACGGCCACCGCGCCGCCCCCTGCGGCGGCGCCGACGACGCTCACCCTGCTGGCCCTCACCATCGCCCCCGCCTTCCTCGGCACGAGCACCGGCATCTCCGGCACCGGCATCCTCGTCATCGCCGTCTGCGTCCGGCGCTTCCATGCCCGCTTCGATGACCTGGTGGCGGTCCTCGCCGCGATCGTCGTCGCCATAACCGCGGCCTTCACCGACCTCCTCGATCTCGCCGCCTGCGTCGGCTGCATAAGAGGCACGCTCACTGCCGGCCTCGCCACGCGCCTGCCGTTGATCATCACCCTCACGCTCGCCTCTCCGCCCGCGACGGCGGCGGCGACGGCGACGGCCATCGCCGTTCTGTCCTTCGCCCAAACCTGAACCCTGACCGGCGCTACGCTCTCCGCGCTCGCTGCTCCGCTCGCCCCCACGCTCGCGCTGAGGTGCAGCGACCGCGACGTCCGCCTCGTCGCCATCGTCGGCCTCGATGTCCTGCTCCTCGTCCTCGAAGCCCCAGTCCATATTCACCGCCGTCCGATCGGCCCGGCGCACCGGCTCCTCGCGCCGCGCCTGCTTTTCGACCGTGAAGTTCGCGCCCTGGACTTTCTCGCTCGCGATGATCTGGATCGTGATGCCGTAACGGTTTTCCATCTCGACGATGAACGACCGCTTGTGATTGAGAATGTAGAGCGCCACGGTCGACGTCGTCGTCGCGATGAGCGAAGCCGGCGGACCGTTCATCAGCGAATCCTCGAGGCCGCGCAGCACCGCCAGCGCGACCGACTCGGTCGAGCGGATGATGCCCGTACCCTGGCAATGCGGGCACTGCGTCGTCGAGCCCTCGAGCACGCCCGTACGCATGCGCTGGCGCGACATCTCGAGCAGACCGAAGTGCGAGATGCGGCCGAGCTGGATGCGCGCGCGGTCGTGCCGGAGCGCATCCTTCAACCGCCGCTCGACGGACCGGTTGTTGCGCTTCTCCTCCATGTCGATGAAATCGATCACGATCAGGCCCGCGAGGTCGCGCAGCTTGAGCTGGCGCGCGATCTCGTCCGCCGCCTCGAGGTTCGTCGACAGCGCGGTCTCCTCGATCGAGAACTCCCGCGTCGACTTGCCCGAGTTGATGTCGATGGCGACCAGCGCCTCGGTCTGGTTGATGACGAGATAGCCGCCCGAGCGCAGATGCACGTAGGGGCTGAACATCGCGTTCAGTTGCCGCTCCATGCCGAACCGGGTGAACAGCGGCTCCGGTTCCTCGTAGTAGTGCACGTTCTTGGCGTGGCTCGGCATCAGCATGCGCATGAAGTCGCGCGCTTCGCGGAACGCTTCCGCTCCGGCCACCACGATCTCCTCGACCTCTTTGCCGTAGAGATCGCGGATCGACCGCTTGATGAGATTGCCTTCTTCATAGACGAGTGCTGGCGCGTTCGAGCCCAGCGCCAACTCGCGCACGCTCTCCCACAACCGCAGCAGATACTCGTAGTCCCGCTTGATCTCCTGCTTCGTCCGTGCAGCGCCGGCCGTGCGGATGATCAGCCCCATGCCCTCCGGCACGTCGAGCTCGGCCGCGATCGCCTTCAGCCGCTTGCGGTCCTGCGGGTTGTTGATCTTGCGCGAGATGCCACCGCCCCGCGCCGTATTCGGCATCAGCACGGTGTAACGGCCGGCGAGCGACAGGTACGTGGTCAGTGCGGCACCCTTCGTGCCGCGCTCCTCCTTGACGACCTGCACCAGCAGCACCTGACGCCGCTTGATGACTTCCTGGATCTTGTAGGAGCGCAGCCGCCGGCGTGGCCGTACCGGCACTTCCTCGAGCACATCCTCGTTGACCGAAACCGTCTCGATCTGCTCTGCCTCGGCGCCGCTGCCGGCTTCGACCGTCTCGACCCGGCCTTCCCCGCGCGCAGTCTCGCCGCCTTCGTCGCGGCCCGACAGGTCGTGGTGGTCGTGATCGTCATGATGGAGATCGTCACCATGTGCATCGCGATCGTGGTCGTGCTGCTGCGAGCGATCCTGATCGCGCTCTACGGACCGGGAAGCCTGCGTTTCCTCCCGCGGGTCCCCTTGGCTTTCGCCGCGCGTGTCGCGGCGCTCATCGTGAACGACGGGATCGCGCTCGCTCCGCTCCTGCATCTCGCGGCGGGGCTCGGCATCCTCGACACGACCTTCGTGCGCTTCGCCCTCGTGCGCATGCCCCTGGTGAGAATGACCTTCGTGAGAATGACCGTTGTCATCGGCGTCGTCGCGCTCCCGCGGCGCGAGTCCCGCCTCGTCGACCGGCTCCGGCGGCAGCATCGACGACACGTCGACGGCGCCCTCCTCGGCTTCATCGAGCGGCTGGGGACGCGGCCCGCCCCGGCGCCTGGAACGGCGCGCAGCGGCTTCCGCCGCACGGTCGGCTGCTTCTTCCTCCTCCGCCTCGGCCGCGGTTTCGGCCTCGATCAGCGCACGCCGGTCGGCAACGGGGATCTGATAATAGTCGGGATGGATTTCGTTGAAGGCGAGAAAGCCGTGGCGATTCCCGCCGTAGTCGACGAACGCGGCCTGCAGCGACGGCTCTACGCGCGTCACCTTGGCAAGATAGATATTGCCGCGCAGAAGCTTGCGGGCGGCAGATTCGAAGTCGAACTCCTCGACACGTCCGTTGCGTTGCACCACCACCCGGGTTTCTTCCGGGTGAGTGGCATCGATCAGCATCTTGTTGTTGGCGGAGACATTCCGTGGCGGATTGGAATTCTGGTTTGACATTGTGTGGGATCCTGGCGCCTGCGCCGGGGGATCGCCGAAGCCAGAACATCTGGTGGTGGCGGTCGGTCGATGCCCGATGACGCGCGTGGGCGCCTTTCAGGGTTGAAGTGAGGTTCGAATGAGGAAGCTGACCGGAACGGATGCCTGAGTGACGCATCACGCGCGAGCAGGCCGGAAAGGCAGCGCGCCTTCCGGTCGACCAGCTTTGCGTTCGTGAAGCTCGACATCGTTTCGTAGCTCGATGGGGTGACCGGACACGGCGATGGCCATAGCCAGGGCCGTTGCAAGTCACGGAAAGGCCCGGGCAGCGGGCCGAGATTGCAGAAGTATATTCCAGCAGAAGAACTATGCGGCCTTCCGTGATCCGAGACGGTGCTCCCGAACGTCGAGAGACGTCACCGCCATTGGCTCGTGGTCGAGGTCGCTTTACGACGTACAACGCCCCAGACGGCGCCAGGCAACTCCCGCAATATCCGGACAGCCCGCCAACTCTTCGACAGCCAACTCCAGGACAGCAGAGCGGACTGCACGAGAGGCGAGGCGCAAGTTGCACCAGCTCCGATCAAGTTCGGTGCGGCATCGTTCGCTTCGACTTTCCCAGATCAACGAAACCACCGGCCAGGACTGTCGCGGCCACGGATTGACCGCTTGCCGCCCCTCAGCCAAACCCACCGGTCCGTCCCGAAGCGCTCGTGCGCTCGAAGCAGTTCGAATGTACGTGGTCTCCCTTCCTGAGGCAAGTACGACTTGCTCGAGACGGCGTGCCGTGTCGTTCAGGCGACGCCAGACGAGTTTCACTTCCCATTGGCAAACAACCCGTTAACACTTGGTGAGATTTGGCACTAATGTGCAGTGCTCGACCGGGAAACGGTCTGTTGCAATGACAAGCTTGCGAACCGGATGCCGCCGCATCTGCCCCGATCGTGACGAGCGGTCGTGGCCGTCGAATTTGGCGCCTGCGAATGGAATAGGATGCGACGAGTGCCCATGATGCCGGCCGCAACGAAAAGCGCGATATGGCCGCCGGCAGGGCAATTGAAACGCCGAGCGCGTCGCGCCCCAGGGCTCCGTGCCCATGAACACACCGGCCATCTACTCACCTGGAGTGCAATTCTGTCCCTGACGATCGGACTTGGTCTTCCCTGCCACGCCCAAATTGCCCAGAACCCGACGTCTCAGAACCCGACGTCTCAGAACCCGACGTCTCAGAACCAGCCGTTGCAGCCCCGTCCCGCTCAACTAGAACGCCCGCCTTCATCCGGTGGATGGACCGCGGCGGTCAAGCACCGCTCCGCCCCGTCGGCCAAGCCCCGCGCCACGGCCATCCATATCAGTGGAAATACCACCCTGACCCGGGTCCGGATGGAGGTCGACCGCCCGATCACCGCCGACACCTTCACGCTCGATGCGCCCTATCGCGCCATCATCGACGTCCCCGACCTGGAGTTCTATCTGCCCGCATCGTCCGCCGATGCTGTGGCCGGCCTCGTCAAGGATTTCCGCTACGGCCGGTTCGACGCCGGAAGGTCCCGCGTCGTCATCGATCTTACCGCCCCCGCCACGATCCGGAACGCTACCTTCACCCCGCCCAAAGGCAACCAGAAGGGCGTATTGACCTTCGAGATCGTTCGTGTGGATGCCGCGGACTTCCAGGCGTTGCGCGGCACATCGCAACCTGCCCCGCTACCGACACCGAAGCAGTTTCGCGCCGGCCGCCACGAGGAAGGTCCACCGGCAGCCCGAGCACCGGCAGGCGGCTCGATCGCCAACGCCCATACCGCCAATTCCCCGGCTTCACCGCGCGCACCCAAGCAACGCCCCGTCGTCCTGATCGACCCCGGCCACGGCGGCATCGACCCCGGCACCGTCGGCGCAGGCGGCATCACCGAGAAAAGCGTCACGCTCGCCGTCGCGAAGGAGGTCCGCGCGATCCTGCGCCAAGGCCGCCGCCTCGACGTCTACCTGACGCGCGAATACGACAATTTCGTCACGCTGGATCAACGAGTTAAGCTATCCCGCGACTACGGCACGGACCTGTTCGTGTCGATCCACGCCGACAGCCTCGCCGAAAAGGACATGGCGGGCTCGATCAGGGGAGCTACCGTCTACACCCTGTCCGAACGCGCTTCCGATGACAAAGCCCAGCGCATGGCGGAAAAGGAGAACGCCGCCGACATCGCCGCGGGCCTCGCCGCCGTCCCGTCATCCGCCGAGGATCAGGTGCGCAGCATCCTCTTCGACCTCGTCCAGCGCGAGACCGCCAACTACTCGCTGAGCTTCCGCAATCTGCTGTTGTCCTCGATGCGCGGCCGCATCCCCCTGGCCAAGGACCCACAGCGTTCGGCAGCCTTCAAGGTATTGAAACAGGACGAAGTCCCGGCCGTTCTGATCGAACTCGGTTATATGAGCAATCCCGAAGACCTCGCCCGGCTCGGCAAGCCCGAAGGCCAACGTCAGTTGGCGACGGCCATCGCCAACTCGATAACGGCGTTTTTCGCCGGCAGGGAGGCCCGCAGCAACCGATGAACCGGCGTCACGATGCTTTTCCCGGTCGCCGCCGCACATTCTTCGTCAGCCGCGGGAGGCAATAACCCTCTGGTCGCGAATCAGTTCTACGTTATCGGCGACTGTCGGAGCTGAGACCATTCGCGATATGCTTGTCGGCGACGGTCACTCTTGCGCCCAAATCCTAGTTGTTTCTGGATGCTACCCTCGATCACTACGGGACTGAGGCAATCCGCGGGCGACTGCCCGCCATAAAGTATGCTAGTGTACACGACGTGTCTGACGCCTGTTCCGGCATGTCATGTCGTGTACGTCGCAGTCCGGGCCCGGTATCAGGCCGCAGGCCGTCACCTGGCCATTTAGTTTGACGAGATGAGAATGCGAACGCCAATACTGCCGCCGGCACAACCCAAGCGGAAGCGAAAGCGCCACCGCAGCGCTATTCTCGGGCTGCTCGGCTTCGCGTTCGCCGCGAGCGTGGCGTTGTTCGTGGTGGGCGCCGCCGCCGCCGGCTACTTCCTGTGGCAGGCCTCCAAGGATCTGCCGAGCTACGAGCGCCTCGCCGAGTACGAGCCGCCCGTGATGACGCGCATTCACGCGCACGACGGCTCGATGATCAAGGAATATGCCCGCGAGCGCCGCATCTTCGTGCCGATAAACACCGTGCCGAAGCTGGTGACCGCCGCTTTTATTTCGGCCGAGGACAAGCGCTTCTACGAGCACAACGGTCTCGACTTCATCGGCATCGGCCGCGCCGCCGTGAAGTTCGTGGAAGCCAAGCTGACCGGCCGGGGCAGCATTCAGGGCGCCTCGACCATCACGCAGCAGGTTGCCAAGAACATGCTGCTGTCGAGCGAGCGGACGTTCGACCGCAAGATCCGTGAAGCCATCCTGTCGACCCGCATCGAGCGGGCCTTCCCCAAGGACAAGATCCTCGAGCTCTATCTCAACGAGATCTTTCTCGGTATCGGCGCTTACGGCGTCGCGGCCGCCGGCCTGACCTACTTCAGCAAGGAGCTGAAGGACCTGACGATCGAGGAGGCCGCGTATCTGGCGGCCTTGCCGAAAGCGCCGAGCTTCTACCACCCGTTCCGCCGCGCCAAGGAAGCCACCGCCCGGCGCAATTGGATCATCGACGAGATGGCCGGCAACGGCTTCATCACGCGCGCCGACGCCGACACCGCCAAGGCGAAGCCGCTGACAGTGAACATCCGCAACTTCGGCGCCCACGTATTCGCCTCGGAGTTCTTCGCCGAGGACGTGCGGCGCACGCTGCTCGCCCAGTACGGCGAGGACAAACTCTATGGTGGCGGCCTCTCGGTGCGCACCACGCTCGATCCCAAGCTGCAGCAAGTCGCTCACAAAGCGTTGCATCAGGGCCTCGTCGACTTCGACCGCAGCCGCGGCTGGCGCGGTCCCGTCCAGAAGATCGACGTCTCGGGCGACTGGGGCATCCGCCTCTCCCAGATCGATGTCGCGACCGACGTTGCGCCCTGGCGGCTGGGTGTCGTACTCGAGGTGACGAAGGGCAACATCCTCGTCGGCCTTCGCCCGACATCGCAGCCCGGCGGCCAACTCCCGAAGGACCGCGAGGCCGTTCGCGTCGGCTTCGACGAGATGAAATGGGCCGGCAAGTTCAACTCCACCGAAGGCGGCAAGGGCAGGACGCCCGGACAGCCCGGCGACGTCGTGGTCATGGGCGATGTCATCTGGGTAGCGCCCAGGGATGCGGAGAATCCGACGGGCCCGTGGTCGCTGATGCAGATCCCCGATGTCGGCGGAGGCCTTCTGGCGATGGACCCGCACACCGGCCGCATTCTCGCGGTGGCAGGCGGTTTTTCGTTCGAGATCAGCCAGTTCGACCGTGCATTGCAGGCCAAGCGCCAGCCGGGTTCGTCGTACAAGCCGCTGGTCTATGCGACCGCCCTCGACAACGGCTACAAATCGACCTCGATCGTGCTCGACGAGCCGATCGAGATCGAATCCCGCCCGGGCCAGACCTGGAAGCCGGAGAACTATGGCGGCGGCCAGGGCTCCGGCCCGGCAACTCTGCGTACCGGCATCGAGAAGTCTCGCAATATGATGACTGCGCGCCTCGGCCAGGATCTCGGCATGCCCGTGATCGTCGAATATTCGAAGCGCTTCGGCGCCTACGAGGACCTCCCGCCGCTGCCCGCCATGGTGCTCGGCGCCGGCGAGACGACCGTCGTGCGCATGGTGACCGCCTACGCCGCATTCGCGAACGGCGGCAAGCAGGTGCGCGCCACTCTGATCGACCGCATCCAGGACCGCTGGGGCCGCACCGTCTGGCGGCACGACCAGCGCCGCTGCGAAAGCTGCAAGGCCGACAGCTGGAAGGAGCAGCCCGAACCCGAGATCGCAGACGATCGCCGCCAGATCCTGGACCCGCACACCGCCTATCAGATGACCTCGATGCTCGAAGGCGCGGTCAATCGAGGCACGGGCACGATCATCAAGAAGTTCCTGCCCAACACGCCGGTTGCCGGCAAGACGGGCACGACCAACGACAGCAAGGACGTCTGGTTCGTCGGCTACACGCCGGACCTCGTCGTCGGCGTCTACGTCGGCTACGACAACCCCAAGCCGATGGGCAAGTCGACCACCGGCGGCCAGATCGCAGCCCCGATCTTCGGCAACTTCCTGAAGATGGCCTTGGTCGACAAGAAGCCCGTGCCGTTCCGTACGCCGCCCGGCATCAAGCAGGTCTATGTCAACAAGACCACGGGGCTGCGCGCCAGTCGCGGCGACGGCGATGCGATCCCGGAATACTTCAAGCCGGGCGAGGAGCCGGACGACGGCTCGTCGTTCCTCGGCTTCGAACAGGCCTCGTTCGACGGAGATCGCGGATCGCAATCCCAACGCCGCGCCGCCGATCCCTACGGCGCCCGCCCCGCACCGCGGCCCCAGCCCGGCATTTTCGGGACGTGGTGAAGCTGTGTCGTAGGTCGGGTCAAGGCCGCTGGCCGCGACCCGACTCCACGACACTTCCCCGCAATGTCGGGTCGCCCCCGGCTCGAGCTCCGCGCGTCCGGGATTGACCCGACCTGCAGAACTCACGACCCGCTCCCCTTCGCGTTTACAGACGCGGCACGAGCCCCTATATCCGCGCCAACCCGACACTATCGAATCAACGGAGCCGCCCATGCGCGCCGAGGCCCAGAAGCTGGTCGACACCATCACGCAATCGCTGACGCTTCTGCGGAGGCATCTTTGACTGGGATACTGCCGAGGAACGACTGGCCGAGCTGAACAACAAGGCCGAGGACCCCGCCCTCTGGTCGAACGCCGCCAATGCGCAGCGTGTCATGCGCGCGCGCCAGCAGCTCGAAAAGCAGATCGGCATCTACAAGCAGCTCTCGACCGAGCTCGATGATGCCGTCACCCTGGTCGAGCTCGGCGAGGCCGAGAGCGACGAGGCCACGATCACCGAAGGCGAAGCGCTGTTGAAGGCGCTGAGCGGCTCCGTCGCCAAGCGCGAGGTGGAAGCGCTGTTGTCCGGCGAAGCCGATGCCAACGACGCCTATCTCGAGGTCCACGCCGGCGCCGGCGGCACCGAGAGCCAGGACTGGGCGCAGATGCTTTTGCGCATGTATATGCGTTGGGCGGAAAAGCGCGGCTATCAGGTCAAGCTCACCGACCAGAGTGACGGTGAAGAGGCCGGCATCAAGTCCGCCACGCTCGAGATCAAGGGCGAGAACGCCTACGGCTGGCTCAAGACGGAAGCGGGCGTGCACCGCCTCGTCCGCATCTCGCCGTTCGACAGCAATGCGCGCCGCCACACCAGCTTCGCCTCCGTGGTGGTCTCGCCCGTGGTCGACGACTCGATCGAGATCGAGATCAACCCGGCTGATATCGAGGTCACGTTCACACGGTCGTCGGGCGCAGGCGGCCAGCACGTCAACCGAACGGAATCTGCCGTCCGCATCGTTCACAAACCGACGAACATCATGGTGTTCAGCCAGGAAGGCCGGAGCCAGCATCAGAACCGCGACACGGCGATGAAGCGCCTCAAGGGCCGGCTGTACGATCGCGAACTGAAGATCCGCGAAGCCAAGGCCATGTCCGATCAGGCCAACAAGACCGACATCGGCTGGGGCCACCAGATCCGCTCCTACGTGCTGCAGCCTTACCAGATGGTGAAGGACCTGCGCACCGGCACCACCTCCGGCTCCCCCGACGACGTGCTGGACGGCGACATCGACCCGTTCATCGAAACCGCCCTGGCCCAGCGCATGAAGGGCGGCGGCGAGGAAGTCGCCGTCGACGACATCGACTGAGCAATCCCCACTTCGAGGCGGGTGCAGGGGCAAGCCCCTGCCGAGGGAGCACGAGGGGCGAGCAGCCCCTCGTATCCGCGCAAGCGGATCATTCAGCAGCCGCCAACCTCTGCAACTCTGCGACGACAGCGTCCTCGACCGCGATCCCATCGCGCGCAGCCCTCTCGCGCAGCGCGATCCGCCGCGTCCCCGGCAGCCGCGCACCGCCGTCGCCTTCGATCGCAGCGGCCAGCGTTTCGATCCGCTCGAACACGCGAGCGCGGCCCGCGAACGCGTCGGGCGAGACCGCGATGAAGAGTTGCCCCACCCCCGGTGCCTCGCCGGCCCCTTCAAAAAATGAGCTGGCCTCACTCGCGAAGTTCGCGCCGGTCACGGCGGCGGCCAACAACTCCACCATCAACGCGAGTGCTGCGCCTTTCGCGCCACCGGCGGGCGCGAGTGTGCCCGCCATCGCAGCCTTGGCGTCGGTCGTCGGCTGCCCCAACGCATCGAACGCCCAGTCCGCCGGGATCGCCTCGCCCTTCTGTGCAGCGGTTTGAATCTTCCCGCGTGCGACGAGGCTCAGCGCCAGATCGATCACGATCGGCACGCCGGAAGCACGTGGCGCCGCGAAAGCGATCGGATTTGTGCCGAACACGCCTTTCGATCCGCCCCATGCCGTCATCGCCTGCGGCGTGTTCGCGAAAGCAAGACCGATCAGACCCTTCTCCGCCAGCCGCTCCATGTGCCAGCCCAGCACGCCCGCGTGATGCGAGCGCACGAACCCGGTTGCCGCGATACCAGCGGCTTCAGCGAGCTTCGGCAACTCCGCGATGGCGATCTCGAACGCCGGATAGGCGAACCCGCCACGCACATCGACCATTGCGGTTCCCGCGCGCGTCTGCCGCCATTCGGGCGTTGCCGAACCATCGACCTTGCCCGAGCGCGCCTGCGCGGCATAGCTCGGCACGCGGGAAAGCCCGTGCCCTTTCTGTCCGTCGATCTCGGCTTGCACCAGCGCGCGCGCAACCGTTGCTGCAATCGTCGGCTGGCTACGTGACGACACGAGCGCGGAAGCAACCAGCGCCTCCAGCATGTGGCGCTCGAACACTGCCAACATCGAGTGCTCTCCATTACGAAAGCTCAGTCGGGGTCAGACCCTGCAGGTCTGACCCCATGACGCCGATCCGATGACGCCTGATGGCATCACGCGCTGCGATAGAGCTTCGTCAGCGAGAACTCCCGATGACCGAGTGCTTCGGCAGCCGTCAGGCGCCCGTTGGCGGTGCGGATGATCATGTCGATCAGAGCATCGCCGGCCGTATCGAGCGTCTGCTCGCGGCGCAGCACGCCGGTCACGTCGACGTCGATGTGCTCGGCCATGGTGCGCAACGTCTTCGGATTGCCCGAGATCTTGATCACCGGCACGATCGGATTGCCGATGACGTTGCCCTGGCCCGTCGGGAACGTGTGCACGACCCAGCCGCCGGCCGCCATCAGCGTCACGCACTCAGCCGCCGCCGACGACGAGTCCATGAAGTACAACCCCGCCCCCTTCGTCGGCTCCTCTGCAGGTCCGAGCGCGTCGAGATAGCGGCACTCGCGGCCGATCTTCTCGAGATTGCCGAGCGCCTTCTCCTCGATCGTGGTGAGACCACCCGCGATGTTGCCCTTGGTCGGCTGGCTGTCCGAGAGATCGTTGGTCTTGTGGGCCTCGATCACGTCATCCTGATAGGCCTTCCACATCTTGTACCACTTCTCGCCGATCGCCTTTGTCACGGCGCGCTCCTTGGCGATGTGCTCCGCTCCGGTGATTTCAGACGTTTCGCCGAACACGCCGGTGATGCCCTGCGGAATGAGCTTGTCGTACATGTTGCCGACCGTCGGGCACGAGGAAAGGCCCGTCGTCGTGTCGCTCTCGCCGCACTTCGTCGAGACCCACAGATCGGAAATCGGACACTCCTCGCGCTTCAATTCGGACGCCCACTGCACCATCTTCTTGGCCTCGTAGGACGCCTTCGCGATGGTCGCGATATCGCCGTGTCCCTCGATGCCGAAGCCGACGACGGGCTTGCCCGTCTTGGCGATGCCGTCGGTGACGATCTTCGTCCACTGATCCTCGATGCCGACCACGACGACCGCGGCGACATTGGGGTTCGATCCCGTACCGATCAGCGTCCGGAAATGCAGATCGAGATCGGCACCGAACTGCAGTCGCCCGTAGGCGTGCGGGATCGCGAGCGTCCCCTTGATGTTGTTGGCGACCGCCTCGCAGACCGAGTTGGAGAGATCGTCGAGCGGCAGGATCAGCACGTGATTGCGCACGCCGACGCGCCCATTCTCGCGCCGCCATCCCTGGAAGGAGAGATTGGACTTCGACTTCGATGCAGTTTTCTTGGGCATTTCTAACTCCCGTTGGGGTCAGACCCCGCGGGTCTGACCCCGGGCCTGGAGATATTTGAACAATCGAGACAATTCAGGTTCTCTGGCCGACCGGAGGTCGAGACCACGAGTTCACCTCGTCTCACTCACCAGCGCTTGGTTCTCATGTTGTGCGTGTGCACGTGATCGCCCTTCTTCACGTCCGCGACGATGCGGCCGACGTCCTCGCCGTACTTGATGACGGTATCGCCCTGCTTGAGATCGACGAGCGCCACCTTGTGGCCGATCGGGATGTCGTGATTGGCCTTCGCCTTCGTCGTCGTATCGGTCTCTGTGACCACGCCGAGCATGTCGGTGCCGGCCTCGAGCCCTTCGATGACGATAACGCCCACGTTGTCCTTGGGGCTGTGGACCAGAAATTGCGGTGCTGCCACCTGTGCCTCCCTGTGCTGATGCTGTGCCAACGGCCGCCGGCTCGCCGCGCATCGCACGAAACTGCTGACGACCTTCATGAGATCATGTAGTCTTATACAAGACTATAAAAGGGCTCACCGCTTGGCAATCCCCAAAAACAATCGCCCTGCAGCGATCGACGAAGGCCATGCCGAGGGTCTGCCGCTCTATGCTCGCGTCCGCGCGGTTCTTTGGGAGCGCATCCGCTCCGGCGCGTGGCGTCCCGGCCAGATGATCCCCAGCGAGATGGAGATCGGCCGCGAACTCGGCGTCAGCCAGGGCACCGTCCGCAAGGTGCTCGACGCCCTCGCGCGCGAGAACCTCGTCGTGCGCCGCCAGGGCAGGGGAACATTCGTCGTCGAGCACACCCCGGACGACGTGCTGTTCCGGTTCTTCCACATCTACGAGAACGACGGCGCGCGCATCCACCCCGAAAGCATCGCAACGAAGGCCAAGGTCGCCGAAGCCGACGCCGCCGAGCGAAAGCGCCTCGCTCTCGTGAAGGGCGCGTTCGTGATCCGCATCAACCGCCTGCGCGTTCGCGACAACCGGCCGTTCGTCGCGGAAAGCATCGTCCTTCCACGCGCACGCTTTCCCGGTCTCGCCGAGAAACCGGAAATCCCCAACACGCTCTACGACATCTTCCAGCGCGAATACGGCGTTCTCGTCGCCCGCGCGGACGAGCACCTCACTGCCGTCGCCGCCGACAGGCGCACGGCGAAGGACCTGCGAATTCCCGAAGGGACGCCCCTCCTTGCGATAGACCGCATCGCTTACGCCATCGACGACCGCCCGGTCGAATGGCGCGTCAGCCTCGTGCACCTGGAGAGCGCGCACTATCTCGCACGGCTGCGGTGATCCCCACGTCTGCGCTGATCCCGATGTCTTTCGGCGGAGGTCGGGTCGCGGGCCGATGGCCCTTGACCCGACCTGCAACGCACCTCTCAACCCAAGAGATCACGCAGATACGGAATGAGCGGCAGATCCGCGGGCGGCATCGGATAATCGCGCAGCGCACTCGCGCGCACCCACTTGATCGTCTGGCCTTCGCGCGGGGAGACCTCGCCCTCCCACTTCGCGCACAGGAACAGCGGCATCAGCAGATGGAACGTCTCGTAGGCATGGCTCGCGAACGTGAAGGGCGCGAGACACTCGAGACAGACCTCGATATCGAGCTCCTCCCGCAACTCCCGCACGAGCGCCTGCTCGCACGTCTCGCCCGCTTCGACCTTGCCGCCCGGAAACTCCCACAAGCCCGCCATCGACTTGCCCGGCGGCCGTTGCGCAATGAGCACACGACGGTCCACATCCGTCAGCGCCGCCGCCGCGACGAGCACCATGGGCTTGGACATCTCGATCCCCGTAGGTTGGGTCGAGGCCCCTAATGCCGAGGCCCAACATTCGACTGAAGTGGACGCAAACATTGGGCCTCGCAGCGCTCGACCCAACCCACGCCCACTGCTACCTCAACTTCAGTGTCGTCAGCGCGACGAGCGACAGCACCACCGAGATGATCCAGAACCGCACCACCACGGTCGCTTCCTGCCATCCCTTCTGCTCGAAGTGATGATGCAGCGGCGCCATTCGGAACACGCGTTTTCCCGTCAGCTTGAACGACACGACCTGGATGATCACCGACATCGCCTCGAGCACGAACAGCCCGCCGGCAATGGCGAGCTGAACCTCCTGCTTCGTCGCGATCGCGATCGCGCCGAGCGCGCCGCCGAGCGCGAGCGAGCCCGTGTCGCCCATGAAGATCATCGCCGGCGGCGCATTGAACCACAGGAAGCCCAGCCCCGCGCCGATCAGCGCGCCGCAGATGATGGTGAGTTCCCCCGTCCCCGGCAGATAATTGAGCTGCAGATAGCGTGTGAAGTCGACGCGGCCGACCACGTAGGCGAAAATGCCGAACGTCGCCGCCACGATCATCACGGGCACGATCGCGAGGCCGTCCAGGCCGTCGGTCAGATTGACCGCATTGCCCGCCCCCGCGATCACGACGATTCCGAACAGCAGGAAGAACGGCCCCAGATCGATCAGCACGCTCTTGAAGAACGGGATCGTCACCGTGTCGGAAAGCGACGCCGGCGCAAGCTGCATGAACACGTATGTCGCGACCGCCGCGACCGCGATTTCCAATCCCAGCCGCATCCGTCCGGAAAAGCCCGCCGCAGAGCGCTTCGTCACCTTGAGGAAGTCGTCGTAGAATCCGATCGCACCGTAGGACAGCATCACACCCAGCACGAGCCAGACGTAGGCGTTGCGCCAGTTCGACCACAGCAGCGTCGCGATCACCACCGACATCAGGATCATCAGGCCTCCCATCGTCGGCGTTCCGCGCTTCGACAGATGGCTCTTGGGACCGTCCTCGCGGATCGGCTGGCCCTTGCCTTGCCGCACCCGGAGTTCGTCGATCATCATCGGCCCGAACGCGAACACGATCAGCAGCGCCGTCACCGTGGCGCCGACAGCCCTGAAGCTGATGTAGCGAAACACGTTGAGCGGACCGACCTGGTCGCTGAATTGAACTAGCTCGTAGAACATCCGGCTTCCCTCCATGGTCCCGCGGTCACGACGTCGCCAGCGCTTTGGCAAACCATCGCGATGCTGCCGCGAGACACGTGCAGTGCGAAACTACCTTTTCGTATTCTCAGGCGCCTCAACTCCCCGCGCTCCCGCCCTGAGCGCTTCGACCAACGGCCCCATGCGGCTGCCGAACGATCCCTTCACCATCACGGCATCGCCGCCACGAACTGCACCGTTGATCGCATCCTTCAATCCGGCGGCCGCTTCCGCCCAGTGGCCGCGTCGCGCCGGGTCCACGCGGTCGTACAGCGCCTTCATGTTCGGTCCCGCCGCGAACACGAGATCGATCCCGGCCTCCGCGACCGCCTCGGCGAGCCCCGCATGCAGATCGAGCGATGCCTCCCCCAGCTCCAGCATATCCCCGAGGACCGCGATTCGACGTGGATACTCCGACCGCGGAACGAGCGCCAGAGCGCCGAGAGCCGCCCGCATCGAAGCAGGATTTGCGTTGTAGCTCTCATCGACCAGCAGCACCGGGCCGTCGTCGCGATCGAGCCTCTCCCGCGCACCCCGCCCGGTTGGCGCGCCGAACGTCGCCAGAGCGCCGATCGCATGGATCGTGCTCTCGAAATCCTGCCCCAGCGCCTCGATCGCAGCGATCACGGCGGCCGAATTCTGCGCCATGTGCCGGCCGGGAGCGCCGATCGAATAGACGATGCGCCCGTTGCCGCACTCCACCTCGATGTCCGTGCGGTCGGTCTTCAGATCGCACTTCAAAAGCCGCACATGCGCTTGCCTGTGCTCACCGAACGAGTAGATGTCGACGCCCGAGGCCCGCGCTGCTGCCGCCAGCCGCTCATAGCTCGCGTTGTCGCGATTGAGCACCACGACACCGCCCGGCTCGATGCCGGCGATGATCTCGGCTTTCGCATCCGCGATCGCGTCGATCGATGCGAAGTGCTCGATGTGCACCGGCTCCACCGTCGTGATGATCGCCACGTGCGGACGCGACAGCTTCGACAGCGGCGTGATCTCGCCCGCGTGGTTCATGCCGATTTCGAGCACGCCGAAGCGCGTCGAGGCCGGCATCCGCGCCAGCGTCAGCGGCACGCCCCAATGATTGTTGAACGATTTCTCCGGTGCGTGCGTCGCCCCCAGCCGCGTCAGGCACGCGCGCAACATCTCCTTGGTGCTGGTCTTGCCGACGCTGCCCGTCACCGCGACGACGCCCGCTTCGTCGCTGAGCCGCGCCCGCGCCGCTCGTGCGACGCCGCACAACCCCTCGAGCGTCTCGGCGACCCGGATCAGCGATCCGTCCCCAGGCCGGCGGGCGTAGTCGTTGCGCACCAGCGCCGCTGCAGCACCTCGCTCGAAGGCCCCCGTGACGAAGTCGTGGCCGTCCCGCTGATCCCTGAGCGCGACGAATACCTCGCCCACGGCGATCCCGCGGCTGTCGAGCGACAAGCCCGTGATCGCAGACCGCGGCGCCCCGCCGTCTGCTGTACCACCCGCACCCGCCACGATCTCGTCCCATCCCCACAGCGGCGCCGTCGTCATGCACCCTCGCCCAGCGCTTTGCGGATTTCGTCGTGATCGGAGAACGGCACCACCGTCGAGCCGATGATCTGGCCCGTCTCGTGACCCTTGCCTGCGACGAGCACCACGTCGCCGGCACGCATCAGGCGAACCGCTGAACGGATGGCCTCCGCCCGGTCGCCGATCTCGCGCACATTCGAAGCGCCCGCGGGAATACCCCCGAGGATCTCCGAGCGAATCCGAGCCGGCTCTTCCGATCGCGGATTGTCGTCCGTCACGATCACGACATCAGCTTTTGCCGCAGCGATTCCCCCCATGATCGGCCGCTTGCCTTTGTCGCGATCACCGCCGCATCCGAACACGCAGACGAGCTTGCCCGTCGCGAACGGCTTCAGAGCATCCAGCGCCGCAGTCAGCGCCTCGGGCTTGTGCGCATAGTCGACAACCGCGAGCCCACCGCGCGCTTCTCCCGCGACATCGAGACGGCCGGGCACGCCGACGAGCCCTTCGAGGGCTGTCACAGTATGTTCCACAGGCACCCCGCAACACGAAGCGAGACCCGCCGCCAGCAGCGCATTCTCGACCTGATAGGCCCCGGGCAACGGCAGCAGCACCTCGACACGTCCACGCGGCAGCCGCAGCGACAACCGCTGCTTGAAACCCTCGCGCTCCAGGTGCTCGAGGCCGACGAGCGTGCCCCCGGTTCCGGTCGTCCACACCTCGTGCCCGCAACGCTGCGCCACCGCGACGACGTCCGCCGCGCGCGCGCCGTCGCTGTTGACAACCGCCGGCCGTCCGCGCTCCAGCAGCGTATCGAACAGCCTGAGCTTGGCGTTCAGATAGGCCTCGATCGTCGGATGATAATCGAGGTGATCGCGGCCTAGATTCGTGAATGCCGCGGCCGCCAGCTTCACGCCGTCGAGGCGGCGCTGATCGAGCCCGTGTGACGATGCCTCGAAAGCGATGTGCGTGACGCCCTCGTCGGCGAGGTCGGCGAGCGTCGCCGCCAGGGTCACCGGATCGGGCGTGGTCAGCGAGCCGTACACCGGGCCGCTCGGCTTCACGACCCCGAGCGTCCCCAGCGACGCCGCCTGCTTGCCGCAAGCCGCCAGGATCTGACGCGTGAAGTCCGCCACGGACGTCTTGCCGCTGGTGCCCGTCACCGCAACCGCGATGTCCGGCTGCCGGCCATAGTACCGCGCCGCCATCAGCGCCAGCGCTCGCCGCGGATCGGCCGCCCGGAGCACCGGAATTCGCAACGGCGGCAGCTCGGCATCGAGCGCGGCGAGGATCGCCACCGCCCCCTTGGCTTCCGCATCCCCCGCGAACGCCGCCCCATCGACCTTGGTCCCCGGCATCGCGGCGAAAACGACGCCCGGCGCCACACGGCGGCTATCCGCCGTGATCCCCGCGACAGTCAACGCCTCGACGCCGCCCGGCGCCGAGATCTCGGGCCCCAGCAGCCGTCCGAGATGAATCTCGATGTCACGTGAAGCCATGGTGGATCCAGGCGCATGTAGCGCAGACGAGAGAGGAAACCAGTGACGACAGCAGGCACGCGACAGACGGCACGAGAACCGCGCTTTCCCCGCGTTCATATGGTGCGTTGCGACTAGCGTCAAACGATGGCCGGCACGCGGCAGCAATCTGCCCACAATCCGTCGCGACATGCCGCATCATGGGGCATCATTGGCCGAGCCGATCGAACGACGCACGACTGTGTTGCTCGGCGTACTCCGGGAACTCGAACAGCTTGATCGCCGATCAAGCTATGGGCAAGATGTACTCGACGAGAAAGCCCCGAAATCGGCTATCGACATAGCGGAGGAAACGCATGGCTATCGAGGCAATTCCCCTCACCCCGCATATCGGCGCTGAAATCCGCGGGGTGGACCTGACCAGACCTTTCGACGAACCGACGCGCAAGCAAGTCTATGACCTCTGGCTGAAGCATCTCGTGCTGCTGTTCCGTGGCCAGGAACTGACCCAGGAGCAACTGGTCGCCGCCACCGGAAATTTCGGCAAGCTCGCCAACCTCGCCCGCCCCGCGGAGTTCCGCCCTCCCGGATACGCCCGCCTTCTCGACAACATCATGCTGATCTCGAACATCCGCGAGAACGGAATTCCCATCGGCGCGCTGCCGGATGGCGAAATGTGGTTCCATCACGACATGCTGCATGCCGAGATCCCGCACAAGGGAACGTGCCTCTACTCCATCGATGTGCCTTCCCACGGCGGCAACACCCTGTTCGCGAACTGCTATCGCGCCTACGAGACGATGCCCACCGACCTGCGCGATGCACTCCAAGGCAAGCGCGCCTACAACAGCTACAATCTCGGCGAGCTGAAACGCGGCGATGGCAAGGGCGTGCCTCACGTCAAGTTGGCGTCCCATCCCGTTTTTCGCACGCACGACGAAACCGGCCGCAAAGCCGTCAGCGTCAACCGCCTGATGACCGATCACATCGAGGGAATGGAACGCGAAGAAAGCGACCGATTGCTGAATGCTGTTTTCGATCATTCGGAGAATCCCGAGTGGGTCTACGAACACGTCTGGCGCAAGCACGACCTGCTCGTCTGGGACAACCGCTGCTCGATGCACGCCCGCACCGACTTCCCCGAGGGCGAGCGCCGCCTGATGCTGCGCACGACGATCGAAGGCCACGCCCGACCGGTTTGAAGGGCGAGGAATAGGTGCCGTCCCGGCAGTCTTGCTGTAGACGTTCTCTGCGTTGCAACAAGCCGGAACGGATCGAGAAACAGATGCACCGAGACATCGCCGAGTTGCGCCGACGCCTGCAGGAGATCTCGGACCTCGGCTATGCCGGCGCCGTGCTCGGTTGGGACCAGGCTACGTACATGCCGTCGGCTGGCGCTGCCGCACGTGGCCGCCAGCGCGCCCTGCTGAGCCGCCTCGCCCACGACCGCATGACCGACCCGGCCCTCGGCCACCTGCTGGACCTACTCGCACCCCACGCCGCGAGCTTGTCCGCCGATCACGACGACGCCTGCCTTGTCCGCGTTGCCCGCCGCGAGTTCGAGCAGGCGGTCAAGGTCCCGGCCGATTTCGTCGCCCGCCGTGCGGCCCTCGGCGCGACCTCCTACGACGCCTGGACCCGCGCACGCCCCGCCGACGACTTCGCCACGATGCGCCCCTATCTCGAGCAGGCTATCGACCTCGCCCGCGAGTACGCCGGCTACTTCGGCCCGTCGGATCGCATCACCGATCCGCTGATCGACCGCCACGACGAAGGCATGACGACCGCCAGCGTTTCGGCGCTTTTCGCCGACCTGAGGCGCCATCTCGTCCCCCTCGCCAGATCGATCTGCGATCAGCCCGCCATCGACGACACCTGCCTGCGTGGCCCTTTCGCGGAAGACCCACAGCTCGAGTTCAGCCGCCGCGCTTGCGAAGCCATCGGCTATGACTTCACGCGCGGCCGGTTGGACAAGACGCATCATCCCTTCTGCACGAAATTCTCTCACGACGACGTGCGCATCACGACCCGCGTCCGCCTCGACGATCTCGGCGATGCCCTGTTCTCCTGCATCCACGAAGCCGGACACGGCATGTACGAGCAGGGCGTGGAAGCCACGCTCGTCGGCACGCCGCTCGGACATGGCGTCTCGGCCGGCGTGCACGAAAGCCAGAGCCGGCTGTGGGAGAACATCGTCGGCCGCAGCCGCGGCTTCTGGCAGCACTTCTATCCCGAGCTACAGCGCACATTTCCAGCCGAACTGGGCCACGTCCCGCTCGACACGTTCTATCGCGCCATCAACAAGGTGAGCCGCTCGCTGATCCGCACCGATGCCGACGAGGTCACCTACAATCTGCACGTGATGCTGCGCTTCGATCTCGAGATCGAACTGCTCGAAGGCCGCCTCGCCGCCAAGGACCTGCCCGAAGCGTGGCGCGCGCGCATGCTGTCGGACATCGGCGTCGCCCCGCCCGACGATCGCGACGGTTGCCTGCAGGACGTGCACTGGTACGGCGGCTGGATCGGCGGCTCGTTCCAGGGCTACACGATCGGCAACATCTTGGCGGCCCAGCTCTACGATTCCGCCCTCGCCACCCATCCCGAGATCCCCGCGGAGATCGCCCAGGGCCGATTCGACACGCTGCACGGCTGGATGCGCGAAAACCTCTACCGCCACGGCGCGAAGTTCACGCCCCAGCAGGTGATCGAGCGCGCCACCGGCTCGCCCCTCCGCATCGAACCCTACGTCGCCTACCTCCGCACCAAGTACGGCGCTCTTTATGCGCTCTCGGCATCGTAGTCGTACTGCGTCACGATTTCCGGCGGTTATTTTGGTTGGGCTTGGCACAG
>CAZNMY010000068.1:0-33135 GCA_964574325.1 uncultured Devosia sp.
GATCCCGGATAGCCTCGCACACGCTCGGCTTCCGGGAAGGCAAGCTGGAAATGGAGTTGCGAAACGACAACGGGCATGCGGCGTTGGCAGGGCTTGAGCCGTCAGGCGGGCTCGGATAGTGCTTTGGCCAGGAACTTCCAGAACATCCACGGTCCACGCTCCCTACGGTTCTCGCCCCATGGCTCTCGCTGACAAAGACCGCATCTTCACCAACGTCTACGGCTTCCACTCGCCGGGGCTAGAGGCCGCGAAGAAGCGCGGCGCGTGGGACGGCACGAAGGTGCTGATCGACCGCGGTCCGGACTGGATCATCAACGAGATGAAGGCGTCCGGCCTGCGCGGGCGCGGCGGTGCGGGCTTCCCCACGGGGCTCAAGTGGTCGTTCATGCCGAAGAACGATCCGCGGCCGAGCTATCTCGTCGTCAACGCGGACGAGAGCGAGCCCGGCTCGTGTAAGGACCGCGAGATCATGCGGCACGATCCGCAACTCCTGATCGAAGGCTGCCTCGTCGCCTCGTTCGCGATGCGCGCGCACGCCTGCTACATCTACGTGCGCGGCGAGTTCATCCGCGAGCGCGAGGCGCTGCAGCGCGCGGTCGACGAGGCGTACGCGGCCAGGCTGATCGGCCGGGACAACGTCAACGGCTGGGATTTCGATCTCTACGTTCACCACGGTGCCGGCGCCTACATCTGCGGCGAGGAAACAGCGCTGCTCGAAAGCCTCGAGGGCAAGAAGGGCCAGCCGCGCATGAAGCCGCCGTTCCCGGCGGGCTCGGGACTCTACGGCTGCCCCACTACCGTCAACAACGTCGAGAGCATCGCGGTCGCGCCGACGATCCTGCGGCGGGGTGCTGCCTGGTTCGCCGGCATGGGCAAGCCCAACAACACAGGCACCAAGCTGTTCCAGATCTCCGGTCACGTCGCGCAGCCGTGCGTCGTCGAGGAGGAGATGGGCATTCCCCTGCGCGAGCTGATCGAGCGGCATGCGGGTGGCGTTCGCGGCGGCTGGGGCAACCTGCAGGCCGTGATTCCCGGCGGATCGTCCATGCCTCTGCTGACGGAAGCGCAGTGCCAGGACCTGACGATGGACTTCGACACGCTGTCGAAGCTCAAGTCCGGCATGGGCACGGCCGCGATCATCGTGATGGACAAGAGCGCGGATCTGATCAAGTCGATCGCGCGGATCGCGTATTTCTACAAGCACGAGAGTTGTGGCCAGTGCACGCCCTGCCGCGAGGGCACGGGCTGGATGTGGCGGGTGCTGGACCGCATGGCGAAGGGCCAATCCAGCCGCGAGGAAATCGACCGCCTTTTCGACGTCTCCAAGCAGATCGAAGGCCACACCATCTGCGCGCTGGGCGACGCCGCGGCGTGGCCGGTGCAAGGCCTCATCCGCAACTACCGCCACCTCATCGAAGCCCGCATCGACGAATACGCCGCCAAGACCGGCGGCACCCGGCACGCCGCGGAGTAGTGGCTTTTTTCCCCTCCCCCTCGAGGTGGGAGGTCGGAGTGGCTTGAGTTTTCGCTGTCCTGCGAAAAATCAATCGCCACTTCGGGTGGGGGTGATTTGCGCCGCTGATGTTTCGCGATAACTGCACCGCCGCACACGATGGCCTGCCGGCCATGCGAGAGGCTGCCCGCCTCTCGCGCTGACATGACCGGAAGGTACGCAAAAACCTCGCCTTGCGTCCCCGGACGAGCGTTCCGACCGCGAGGTCGGAACGTGAAAAGCCGGGGTCTTTACAGACACTGCGCTCCGAATTGCGCCAATGCGCGCAGTAAATTGCTGCGTCATCTGCAACTCGTGCTGTGCCGATACTGCATGCAATCGAGCGCTTTCGAATAGCCGCTCACCCGGTCCATCACCCAGAACGCCAGCGCCATGAAGCAGACGATGAACACGAGCGCTGCAAGGTTCTCCAGCATCCGCCGACGGTCGACCGCGCGCAGTTCCTCGCGGCTCGGTCGCTGGGCCACGGGCTGATCCGCCAGGGGCGTGGGGTCCGGTGGCGCACGGCGCGGAAATGGTATGAGTTCGGCCACAGGAAATGTGTCCTCTCGCCGGTGATAGGGAAGACAGTTCTCTTATAGTACTTTTTGTTTGTTTTGGGTCGCAGGGTCGTAGGTTCGCATGAAAGCGGAGGGGGAAGCGCAGACGGCTCCGCTGGGCGGCTTTTGGCAACCTGGGTGATGTCGGTGCTGGATGTAGCTCTGGAAATACCATTGCGAGCGCTCTTTATCGCTCGGCCTTTTCGAGCGCGACGACGCGCGCCGCACGTGGATTGAGATGCTCCATGAAGCGGCGGATGGTGCCGCCCTTGCCTGCAGCGTCGCGGCCCTCGAACAGCATGACGACTAGGTTGGCGTTAGCCGTTGATGAATGCGATCAGGTCAGCACGAAGCGTGCGAACACGTAGTAGCCGACACCTGCAGCCGCCACCGCGATCAACCGGTGATGCATGACGAACTTGGCGGCGGTCGTTGCCCCGCCCAACGCCTTGCACACCCAACGCCAGATGAAGCGGCCGCACTCTGCCAGCACGACACCGCCGGCCAGTCCGACGAGAAACTGTGTCGATGTCGCCGTCACACGGATCCACTCGACGATCGCCGACTGGAGTTGGGCAGGGTCCGCGCCCGGCGCCATGCTGGTCGCGACATGAGTAGTGGGCGCACGCGCAAGCGCTTCGCCGTCGATGAGGCCGAAAGCCCACGCCAGCAAAGCTCCCGCGATAATGCCCGTTCCGCGCATCACCTGCACCTGTTGTCGACGAACACCGAGCCCTCACGAGGCTCGAAAGATGAACACCAGCGCAAAAAATACCGCGCCGAAGTCAACAGTCGGTTAACCCTCGAAACGATCACCAGTCCGCCGATCGCGGTCCGCGCCCCGAGCCCGATGGGGCGCCCCACAGCCCGATCCCCATAGACAGTGCTCGGAACCCTCAACTACAACACTCGACGACATCACTCGCCTGCACCTCCGGCGAGCTTTCACGACCCACCCCGAAACGATCAGGAACACATATGTCGGAGCAACCATCCAATGCCGGCGGACGCACAGTTACGACCGGCGGCGCGAACACGCTGTGGGGCAGCGACGTCATCGCCAACGCGCTGAGCGAGCAGAACGTACCCTATGCGTGCCTCAATCCAGGCGCGAGCTACCGCGGCCTGCACGACAGCATCGTCAACTACCTCGGCAACAAGTCGCCGAAGATGATCGTCTGCCTGCACGAGGAGCACGCGGTCGGCATCGCCCACGGCTACGCGATGGTGACGAACAAGCCGCTGATCGCCATCGTCCACTCCAACGTCGGCCTGATGCACGCCTCGATGGGCGTGTTCAACGTCTGGTGCAACCGCGCGCCGATGGTGCTGATCGGCGCGACCGGCCCGGTCGACGCGATGAAGCGCCGTCCCTGGATCGACTGGATCCACACCTGCGCCGACCAGGGTGCGCTCGTCCGCAACTACACGAAGTGGGACGACCAGCCGGGCTCGCCGGGGGCCGCCGTAGAATCCATCCGCCGCGCCTTCCAGATCTCGATGACGCGCCCCTACGGCCCCACCTACGTGAACCTCGACGCCGCGATCCAGGAGATGCCGCTCGACGAAGCCCCGAAGGCCGAGCCGGTCAAGCGCTTCGGCCCCGCGCCCGATCTCGAGCCGCCGCGCGCCCAGGTCGAAGCCGCCGTGAAAGCGATCGCGGAAGCCAAGAACCCGCTCATCCTGTCGGGCCGCTGCCTGCGTTCTGAGGACGGCTGGAACAGCCGCGTCGAACTCGCCGAATGGATCGGCGCCCGCGTCATCACCTCGTCCAAGGACCCCGCGAGCTTCCCCTCGACGCATCCGAACTACGCCGGCGAGATCCCCTGGCGTCTGCGCCCGAACATCCTCGAACTCGTCAAGAACAGCGATTGCATCATCGCCCTCGACTGGGTCGACGTCGGCGGCACCGTCAACCAGGCGTTCCCGCCAGCCGGCGGCAAGAGCCCGACCGTGATCAACATCACCAACGATCACGTCATCCACAACGGCTGGAGCATGGACTACGAGATCCTTCCCGCCACCGACATCTGGATGCCCGTGACGAGCGAAGCCGGCGTCACAGCCCTCCTAGAAGGCCTTGCCAAAGCGAAGGTTGCGAAGAAGCAGAAGGGCTCGCGCACCGTGCCGAAGGTCGCGCCCCCGGAAAAGAAGTCCGGCGCTTACGGCGTCGCCGATCTCGCCCGCCTCTTTGCAATTGCAACGGAAGGCGAGAAGATCTCGATCATCTGCCGCTCGCTCGGCTGGCCGCCGAACGCCAATACGATCGAGCATCCCCTCGACATGCTCGGCTCCAACGGCGGCGGCGGACTGGCAGCCGGCCCCAGCATGGCCGTCGGCGCAGCCCTCGCCATCCGCGATCATCATCCCGGCCGCGTGCCGGTCGCGATCCTCGGCGACGGCGACTACATGATGGGCGCAAGCGCTCTGTGGAGCGCCTCGAACCAGGGCATTCCGCTCCTGGTGATCGTCGCCAACAACCGCTCGTACTTCAACGACGAGGAGCATCAGCGCCACATCGCGCATGATCGCCACCGCCCCGAGGAGAACGCGCACGTCGGCCAGCGCATCGAAGGCCCCGCCCCCGATCTCGTCGCGGTCGCCACCGCGCAAGGCGGTTGGGAAGGCGAGCACGTCGCCAACATCGAGGACGTGCCGGCGGCCATCAAGCGCGGCATCGCCGCCGTGAAGTCCGGCAAGCGCTGGATCATCGACGCGATCGTCGCCCCCGAGTACGTCCGTCGCCCGCTCGTCGAGCACATTTGAGTAAACTCGGGTCAGACCCGGCGGGTCTGACCCCATCTACCGTCTGACATCACAGGGAGGCGACATGCGCCGCATCGCTCGATCACTCGCTTTGGTGCTGCTTTCGCTTCCGTGCGCCGCCTCCGCGCAAAACTACCCTTCGAAACCGATCCGCCTCGTCGTCGGCTTCCCGCAGGGCGGCCCCAACGACATCCTCGGGCGTCTGGCTGCAGGCTGGCTCACTCGACAGCTCGGCCAGACCGTCAACGTGGACAACATCGGCGGAAGCTCCGGCAACATCGCGACCGCCGAAGTCGTCAAGGCCGCCCCCGATGGCTATACGCTGCTGCTCGTCGGCCCCGCCAACGCGATCAGCGGCTCGAATCCCAACCTTCCGTTCGTGTTCCTGCGCGACATCGCGCTGATCGGCGGCATCACGCGCGAAGCGCTGGTGCTGGTCGTCCATCCCTCGGTGAAGGCTGCCAGCGTGAAGGAACTGATCGCGCTCTCGAAGTCGCCCGACGCCAAGCTTCGAATGGCGTCGACCGGTGTCGGCAGTTCGCCGCATCTGACCGGCGAATTGTTCAAGTCGATGGCCGGCATCACCTTGCCCGTCGTGCACTATCAGGGCGGCGGTCCCGCCTTGAAGGCGATGATTGCGGGCGACGCCGAAGTGATGTTCGAACCGATGTCCGCCTCGATCGCGCCGGTTCGCTCCGGCAAGCTCCGCGGCCTGGCCGTCTCCACTTCGGCGCGTTCGACAGCGCTTCCCGATCTCCCGGTCGTCGCAGACACCGTTGCGGGATTTGAAGCGAGCGCCGTCACGGGATTGGGCGCTCCGCGCGCCACGCCGCTCGACGTCCTGGCCAAGCTCAACGCAGCGATCAACGCCGCCTTCGAAGACGAGGCGATGAAACGCAAGCTCGAGGACACCGGCGGCGAGCCCCTTCCCGGCACGTCTGCCGATTTCGCAAAACTGATGAAAGCCGAGACCGAGAAGTGGGGCAAAGTCGTGAAGTCGGCCCCCGCGAAATGAAGTCGGCCTTCGCGCCTTTACGCCCGCTCGCGCAGCATGTACTGCGGCGCGATGCAGATCCGCGAACCTGAGCCCACGGCCGCCGACAGCAAGCCGCAGGCCGCCTCCCCGTCCCTTCTCGACGTTTGGCGCCGCGAGATTGCCGACACGCTGCGCCTCGCGATCCCGATGGCCGCGTCTCAGCTCGGCCAAGTCGTGATGATGACGACGGACCTCGCGCTGATCGGCCGGCTCGGCGGCGACGCCGTGGCAGCAGCAGCACTCGCGCACACGGTTCTGTTTGCGAGTTTCGTTCTCGGCATGGGCCTCGTCGCAGCCGTCGCTCCACTGGCCGCGCAAGCTCACGGTGCCCGCCAGCCGCGCATGACCCGCCGTGCGCTGCGCGTCGGCATCTGGGCCGCGGTCGGCGCCGGCATTCCCCTCACCCTCCTCCAGTTGCGCGGCACGGATCTGCTGATCGCGATGGGCCAGGACAAGGCCGCCGCCGTGCTCGCCGGCCACTACCTGCAGGGCCTCGCCTGGAGTCTGATCCCCGCGTGGATCTTCATCGCCGTGCGCAACTTCATGAGCGCGCTGCATCGGCCGGAGCCCGCCCTCTGGATCACGCTCGCCGCGATCCCCCTCAATGCTGTTCTCGCATATGCGCTCATCAACGGCGCCTTCGGCCTGCCGCAACTCGGCATACTCGGCGCCGGCATCGCGACCAGCATCGTGAACGTCGCGATGTGCGCCGCCGCGTTCTATGCCACCTATGTGATGCGCCCGTTCGCCAAGTATCACGTGCTCGGCGGCCTGTTCCGCCCGGACTGGGCACTGCTGCTGCGTCTCGTCGTGCTGGGACTGCCGATCTCGGGCGCCTTCGCGCTCGAGTACGGCCTGTTCGCGATGGCCGCACTGATGATGGGCCATCTCGGCACCGCGCAACTCGCCGCGCATCAGATCGCATTCCAGGTCGCATCGATCCTGTTCATGGTGCCGCTCGGCATATCGATGGCCGTCACCATCCGCGTGGGCCACGCCTTCGGCCGCAACGACCCCGCCGCCGTGCGCCGCGCCGGCTTCTGTGCGATCGGGTTGGCCGCGCTGTTCGAGGCGACGATGACGCTGATCATCGCGCTGGCACGGTATCGCATTCCCGGGCTGTTCCTCGATATCGGAGATCCCGCCAACGCCGCGACGCTGTCCCTTGCCGCCACGCTGTTGCTGATGGGCATGACATTCTTCGTCGCCGACGGCATTCAGACGGTAGCTGCCGGCGCGCTGCGCGGCCTCAACGACACGCGAACGCCGTTGGTGTTCGCCGCGATCGGCTTTTGGGTCGTCGGAATATCGGCGACCTATCTGTTGGGCTTTCATACCCGGCTGGGCGCTGTCGGCATCTGGGCGGGCCTGACCGTGGGCCTCGTCACCTACATGATCCTGCTCGTCATCCGGTTCGACAGGCTGACCCGCCAACGAACTCCCGCACAGGCTACATGATCCTGGTTGCGCCGAGATAGCGCACGCGATCCGGCAGATAATACGACGAACGCCGCTCGACCACCTCTCCATCGAGCGCGACGGCGTGCCGCGTCACGTGCAGCAGCGGCCCTCCAACCGGGCAGCAGAGCTTCGCTGCCATAGGCCCATCTGCCGCTTCGACGCCGATCGTGTCCTCCACCCGGGTGATGAGAAAGCCGTAGTCGGCGAACACGGGATAGAGATGCTGTCCGAACCTCAGTTGCGTCTCCAGCCGTGGAAACAGCGATGCCGGAAGCACCGACCGCTCGATCCCGATCGGGCGTCCGCCGGCCTCCACCCGTTGAACGATGTCGACGACGCCCATCTGGTCCGCCTTCGACAGCGCGATCAACTCCTCCGATGTCGGCGGCCGCCGGAGCATCTCGACGAGCTCATACATCGCCACGATGCGCTCCCCGTCGAAGCCCCTCAATGCCGCGAATTTTTCCTGCAGCGCCGCCGGCCCTCGCCCGGCGACATAAGTCCCACGGCCCTGCTCGCGGACGAGCACACCGCTCGCCTCGAGTTCGGTCACCGCCCGCCGCACCGTCCCGATGCTGACGTCGAATTCGGACGACAGCACGTATTCGTTCGGCAGATTCTCGCCAGCGCTCCACTCTCCACTGCGAATGCGCGCCAGCAGTAGCTCTCGAACCTGGGAATAGAGGGTCTTGCGGGATGCCGGCCGGGAAGAGAGGAGCGCTTCTGAAACTGCCATGTCGGTCGAACCGTTCGATTGATAGCTGAGTCGAAACGCAACTTAAGCGTGTATATTATTAATTAAAGGTTGTGACCAGCCCAAACTCCACCCGGCTCGCACCGTCATGCGATCGCGCGCGTCATCGCAAGCGACGGGAGCCTCGCCGAGCGAGACACGGCTGACCGCTGATCCGGCCGGTGGTTGGCCTACACCAATCGTTGACCCACGCCGCCCCAGCGCCTACGAACGCCTGAGAGCTGCGCGCCCCTCGAGAAGTGCGCCGGCAACAGAAAATCTGGGAGAGAAGCGCGATGTCGAGAGCCAAGTCCGTCTATGCCCGGCTGATGCGAACGATCGCCGTGGCGTTCACCGGTTGCAGCGCCCTCACGGCAGCGGCTGTCGCGCAGGAGCCGGCGCAGTTCTATGCCAACCGGACCATCGCCATCGTGATGGGCACGAGCCCAGGCGGCAGCTACGACATCTATGGCCGCGTGATCGCCAATCACCTCGCCCGCCAGATCCCGGGCCGGCCCACCATCATCATCGAGCACATGCCGGGAGCCGGCGGTGCGGCAGCGGGCAACTTCATCTTTGGCGCCGCCCCCCAGGACGGGTCCAAGATCCTGCTGAGCCACGCGCTCCCGCTGATGGAGAAGCTCGAGGACCCCAAGGCGATCCGCTACGAATCCAAGAAGCTGCACTGGCTCGGCGCCTATGACGAGATCGCGCAGGTTATGGCGATCTGGAGCGGCACCGGCGCCGCCACCCTCGACGACCTCAAGGCCAAGGACCTCATCTTCGGCTCGATGGCGACGAACCACCTCAGCTACCAGTGGGCGATGGTGGCCAAGCAGGCCCTCGGCGCGAAGTTCAAGGTAATCTCCGGCTACACCACCGGCGGCGCGCTGAACCTCGCGATGGAGCGCGGCGAGATCGCCGGCTGGTCCGTCGCCTGGGAGAGCATCGCTGCCGGCAAGAACGACTGGATCGCGACGAAGAAAGTGGCGGTGCCGCTCGTCTTCACGCTCGAACGCATGAAGCAGCTCCCCGAAGTACCGACGCTGCTGGAGCTCGCCAAGGGTCCCGAGCGCGACGTGGTCGAGTTCCTCGCCAACGGAACGCCGATCGCGCGCGCCATGGCGCTCGGCCCGAACGTGCCCGCCGATCGCGTCGCAGCGTTGCGCAAGGCGTTCGCTGCCATGATGACGGATCCGGAGTTCCTCGACGACGCAGCCAAGCGCCGCCTGGGCATCCGCTTCCGCACTGCCGAGCAGACCCATGCCCTCGTGGCCAGGATCATCGATGCCCCGCCGGCTCTCGTCGAACGCGTGAAGCAGACCGTGAGCGCCAAGCGCTGACCGAAGTCGAGCGCTGACGAGCGACCAGAAGCAGCTTGGGGGGACATTCGACATGGCGACACTGACACACATCGTTTCGACGGCCCGCTGTGCGACGGCGGCACTCGGCGCGGCCCTGGCGACCGCACTCGCGAGCACGACGGTCGAGGCTCAATCTGCGGCCACCACCTGGCCGGCAAAGCAGATCCGCCTCGTGGTCGCGTTCTCGGCCGGCGGCACCGCCGACATCTTCGCCCGCCTGATCGGACCAGACCTCTCCGCCGCCCTCGGCCAGCAGGTCGTCGTCGAGAACCGTACCGGCAGCGCGGGTACGACGGGCTCGGCCTTCGTCGCCAACGCGGAAGCCGACGGCCACACGCTCCTGATGTGCGGCTCGGGCCCCCAGATCACCGCCCCGATCATCAACCCGAACGTCGGCTACGATCCCGTTCGCGGCTTCACGCATCTCGCGATGATCGCAGGCGACGGCTATGTGCTCATCGCCAACGCCGATCAGAACATCAAGTCGGTCGCTCAATTGAAAGCCAGCGGCCGGAAGGCCATCACCACGGCGTCGCCGGGCACCGCGTCGCTCGGCCACCTTCTGATCGAGCAGGCCAAGCGCCGAACCGGCCTCGACCTCCTGCATGTGCCCTACAAGAGTTCCGGCGACGGCATCAAGGATCTGCTGGGCAATCACATCGGCCTCGTCATGTCGCCCGTGATCAACGCCAGCGAGCAGATCCGATCGGGCAAGGTCGCATCGATCGGCCTGACCGCGCCCGAGCGCAATGCCGCCCTGCCGGCCGTCGCGACGTTCAAGGAGCAGGGCTACGACGTGAACGGCCTCACCTGGTTCTGGCTGTGCGGTCCCAGAAACCTGCCCGCCCCCGTCGCCACGCGCCTCTCGGGCGAAGTCCGTCGCATCGTGAAGCTCCCACAGGTCAAGCGCATCCTCGACCGCGACGCGCTCGTGACACCCGATCTGGAGCCCGCCAAGGTCACCGAGTTCGTCGCTGCCGAAATCGCGCGGTGGACACCGCTCATCAAGGAAATCGGCCTCAAGATGCAGTAGACGGAGGAGGTGAGCGCAAGAAGAGAGCTATGATGGACCTATCGAACCGCTGGGTCGTGCTCGGCCTGTTGTTCCTGGTCGGCCTCAGCGCTCCCATGCACTTCCAGGCGGTCGCCGCGCTCGCCCCTTTTCTGATCGCGGAAGCCGGCCTCACGTATACGGACGTCGGCATCTTCACGGGCCTCTTCATGCTGCCGGGGATATTCCTGGCGGCGCCCACGGGGCCCATTGCAGCCAGATTCGGCGACCACTTCACGCTCGCCGCCGGCACGGCCTTGATGGCCCTCTCCACCGTCGCCTTTGCGCTGACCGACGACTACGCCGTCATGTTCGCCTGCCGCATCGTGGGAGGCGCGGGCGCCGTCGCCGTCTCGGTACTGTTGCCCAAGGTCGTCACCGACTGGTTCGTCGGCAAGGAAATCGCCACCGCAATGGCGATCATCGCATCGAGCGTCGGCTTCGGCATCGGCCTCGCGATCGCCGGACTGCCCTGGCTCGCATCGCTGACCTCCTGGCAGACCGCGATGCACATCAATGCGGCACTCGCTGCGTTGGCGATCCCGCTCGTCATGTCGATAAGCCGCGCTGCGCCCGGTCAGCCCGGATCACCGGAAGCGAAATCGACCTCCACGCCACGGCTCTGGCGGCTCTCGCGCAGTGAAGCCGTCCTTGCCTCGCTGGCCGGCCTCGGTCGCGGTCTGTTCAGCGCGGGCTATGCCGTTTTCATGAGTTTCCTGCCGCCACTGCTGATGGCGCGGGGCATGAACCCGGTCGAAGCGGGCCTGATGACGAGTCTCACGGCAATCGTCTCGCTCGTCTCCGTGCCGCTCGGCGGCTATCTGTCGGACCGCACGGGCAAGCCTGATTATTTCATCATCGGCGGCTCGCTCTCGACGACACTCGTCTGCCTCATGATCCCCTACGCTGCACCGCTCGCGCTGTGGGTGTTCCTGTTCGGGGCGCTGCGCGGCGGCTGCACCGGCGGACTGATGTCGCTGCCGAGCCAAGTGCTCCGCCCCGAAAGCCGCACCACCGGGTTCGCCGTCGTCTCGGCCGTCCACTTCGTCTGCCTCACCGCATTTCCCGTCATCGCCGGCTATCTGCTCGACGCGACCGGCAGCACCGCCGCGCCGATGATCTTCGCTGGCTTTCTCTGGTTCTCGATCACACTGCTTCTGATCGCCTTCCGCATTCTCCAGCGCCGCTGGATGACTTGAACCGCGCTGCTGCTTCAATCGGTCTTGATGCCGGCCTCGCGAATGATCGCGCCGTAGCGCTCGATTCCATCCTTGATGAGCGCTGCGAAATCAGCCGGCCCCCCGCCGATCACCGTGAGCCCGACGGCATCGAGCCGCGCACGAACCTCGGCCCCGCTCAGCGCCTTCACGATCTCGGAATTCAACCGCGCCGTCACATCCGCCGGCATCTTCGCCGGTCCCAGTACGCCGAACCACGAAGATGGCTTCACGAACGCCGGAATGACCTCGGTCATCGAGCGCACGTCGGGCAGCCGCGCATAGCGCTGCGGCTCGAGCACAGCGAGGATCTTGACCTGCCCGGCCTTCGCAGGCTCGAGCGCATTCGAGACCGAGGTGAACGTCATCGGGATATGCCCGCCGATCGTGTCCTGCATCGCCGGCTCGACACCGCGATAGGCGACGTGCGCCAGCTTCACCCCGGCGGTCTTGTTGAACAGCTCCCCCATCAGGTGGAACACCGAGCCAGCCCCCGAGCTGCCGAACGACATCTGTCCCGGACGGGTCTTCGCGTAGGCCACGAGTTCCTCGACCGATCCGACCGGCAGCTTCCCGTGCAAGACGAGGCACGTCACCGGCTCGACCACCGCTGCGACCGGCGTGAAGTCCGCGACCGGATCGTACGGCAATGCCTTCATCAGGTGCACCGCCGTCACGTGCGTGCCCGCCGTCCCCATCAGCAACGTGTGACCGTCCGGCGCCGCTCGCGCAACCGCGTTGGAGCCGATCGTACCATTCGCCCCGGTCCGGTTCTCGACGACCACCGTCTGCCCGAGCGACTCGGCAAGCTTCGCCGACACGATCCGCGCCACCAGATCGACTGCAGGCCCCGGGGGAAACGGCACCACCATCGTGATCGAACGGGCCGGCCACCCCTGCGCGGAAGCGCTCGAAGCGGCAATCACGAAACAAACAAACGCCGCAGCTGTTCCGGCAGCACGTCGCATCGTCCCCTCCCGAGTATCTCAGCTCAGAAGCTATCGGCGCCACGCTCGCCCGTCAAACCGCGACCGAGCCGCCCCCCGACAGCTCATCCCGGCCGTGGCCCCTCGCCTCGGGCCATGCTAAACCACCGCGGATGTCGTTCGACTGAAAGCCCCACGGTACAGTTTCTGCCTTGCAACGGAGCCTGCCTGCGATGCCGATCCGCCCACCGAATGAATGCACCGACCTGTCGCAGGTGCGCGTCGAGATCGACCGTGTCGACCATGCCCTGATCGATCTCATCGCGGAGCGGTTCGGCTATGTCGAGCGCGCCTGGCAGATCAAGCTCGGCCTCGGCCAGGAAGCCAACGTACCCTGGCGCAATCAGCAGGTCATCGACAAGGTCCGCGCTCACGCGGAGTTGAAGGGTCTTCCACCCGATCTCGCCGAAGCCCTCTGGCGCCAGATGATCGGCTGGTTCATCCAGTACGAAGAAGAGAAGCTGAACATCGAAATCGACGCGAAGAAAAAATAGCCGCCCTACATCCCTTCTGAAAAACGGCTTTCCCCATGCAAACGCGCTCGCGCTATCTGACGGCCGCGGCCCTTGCCGCCTTGTTCCTCGTACCCTTCGGCTACATCATGTCTCAGCAGACGTCCGGACAACCCGCAGCCGGCCAGCGCGCGATGACGGCCCCCCAAGCCCACGCGGCAGCGATTTCCGGCAACATCGTACTGGTCGACATCCGCACGGCCGGAGAATGGAAGGAAACCGGCATACCCGTCGCAGCCCATGCCATCGACATGTACGAGGGTCCGCAGGCGTTCACGGCGAAGCTGCTCAAGATCACCGGTGGCGACCCCACCCGCCGCATCGCCCTGATCTGCCGCACCGGCAACCGCTCGGCCACGCTCCAGGCTCACCTCACCAAGGCCGGCTTCACCGATGTCGTCGATGTCGCGGAAGGTGTCGCCGGCGGCCGCTACGGGCAGGGCTGGCTGAAGCACGGCCTTCCCACGCGCCCAGGCAGCATGGCGAGCACACCAGCGCTTCCCAATTCCGGCCCAAGTGCATCGATCCCGTCCCCATCGAAAGCGTCGCCGAAGTGACAGGTCTCCAGCCGTTCGATCCCGGCGCACTCGTGGTGATTGCCCTGCTCAATCCGGTCGTGGCGATCGTGGCCTTCATGATGGGCCGCGCGGCGGATCAGCCGCAGAAACTGGTCGTCGCTGCCTTCTCGGCCTCGCTGGCCGGGATGCTTCTCATCTGGCTCGCTACCTACTTCAAGATCTTGCCCGCTCGCGGCAGCGGCACCGAGGCGGGCCTCCTCGCACTCCAGATGTTCGTTGGCCTCGCGTGGGCGGCGCTCGGATATGTCCTCGCCCGACGCTCCAAATAGCGCCATTGGTCCACCCCTGAAGTGATGCTCCCGACATGAAGCTTCTCAGCACCCTCGGCGTGATCGGCGTTCTCAGGGTCGTCATGCCCGAATGGGAAAAAGCCAGCGGCATCGTGATCGATGCCACCTACGACCCCACCGCCAAGATGTTGGAGCGGATCGCGGCGGGCGAAACAGGCGACGCCGCATTCCTCACCTCCGCCGGCGTCGAGCTGCTGATCGCCCAGGGCGTGCTGAAGGCCGGAAGCCGCATCGACGTCGCCCGCTCCCTCGTCGGCCTCGCGGTTCCGGCCGGCGCTCCCCGCCCCGACATCTCCACGGTCGAGGCCACGAAGAAGGCCCTGCTCGCCGCCCGCTCCGTCGTCTACTCGAAGAAAGGCCAGAGCGGCATCTTCTTCGCGAGCCTGATCGAGCGCCTCGGCATTTCAGCCGAAGTGAACGCCAGAGCCACCATCGTCGAAGCCGGCACGACCGCCGACGGCCTCGTCGACGGGCGCGGCGACCTCGCCGTGCAGCAGGTCAGCGAGTTGATGCTGGTCGAAGGCGTCGACATCGTCGGCGCGCTCCCCGCCGAGATCCAGGACGACCTCGTATTCTCGGGCGCCGTCTTCTCGGGCTCCCTGCACGCAGGAGAGGCCGCGAGCCTGATCGCGGCCATGGCCGATCCCAGCCGGACCGCGCTCTACACCCAGAAGGGCCTCGAAGCCATCAACCGTGGCTGAACCGACAGAGTGATTCAAAGAACCGCAGGGCTCTGAGGCTGACAACGGCGGCAAATCGGATTCTATCAGGCAGTCACCAGCTTGGAGGTGACGGCCACCAATATGAGTGGGCGCAAGCCCATCGAACGAAAGTCACCAAGTGACGTCTTGAGGCCAACGCCCGCGATAGCGATAACAATACACCAACGTGAGATGCTGCCCGCGCTTGAGATCACAGCCTCGGCAATCATCCCCGTCGAGTGCAGGGCAGCCAACGCGACGAACACCGCAAGGAACCATGGCACGCGCACTTGGGCAGTGTCGCTGTTGCCAACTTGCCGAAAGCCGCAAGAACCACGCGGAGCTGCTGGAGACACTCGATCGCCCGGCGTTGAAGATGCTGCCGAGCGAGCCCTATGCGTACGCCGAATGGAAGCGGGCACGCGTCGCGCCCGACTACCACATCGAGATCGCCGAAAAGACTCGAGAAAATCGACGATCGTGTCGAATGCTTCGGCCGCCTTCTCGGTCGCCACCTTGCCGGCCATGCAGGTGATCTCCCCACCGAATCAAGAGGATCACCACAGATTCAGCATTCTCCTGCCTTGTCACTCACAGATTCACCCGATCGCCCTGCACGTGTGTCCGCCGGAGCTGGTCTGAACAGTGCAGTCGACGGATGTCGTTTGCGAAGAATCACGGTCAGCAACAGAAGTGGAAATCTGTATTTGCCAGGATGCTTCTGGTATAGCTCCTCGAACCGGAGGTAGAACTCACTTGCCAGCAATTTTGTATCGGCGCAATTTCTCGCAGCCGGATTAAATAGTTGGGCGCGGAGCGTGGTGTCGGCAAACGCGCGCATATAGTCTGTATATTTTCGTGCGTAGGCCGCCGGATTGCCGATCAGGTCGCCAAATATGTCGTTCGCATTGTTTTGAGGTGGTCTGACAGAAGCCTCTACGATGTCGAATGTATTGGAAAGGACCGGATCCAACTCTATCGGATCTCGTGCGTCCTGTTCCGTCCGGAACCAAAGACCGAAAACGAAGCTGTCGAGGGCTGACCTGTCGAGCAGGCCGTCATCGGCCATCGACTGGGCGACGACTTGGATGGCGCGATACATGCCTCGCCCTGATGTGGCGATTCCCATGGGCTCCTTGGTATCTGGAACCGATCCGAGTGTGGATACCAGGAGATAGCCGCCAGGCCGCAACTCTTGGGCGCGGAGTTGAAGGAAGCGAATCCAGTCTGTACGGGCAAGTTCCGCCATCTGTCGACGCGCTTCATCTTGCAGATCGGCAAAAAAAACGGCACCGGGAGCGTTGATGCGAACGGCTTTCGAAAGCCAATGACATGCAGCGAAACAGGTCGCCAGATTGACCGACTCGTCCGACAAGACTCGATCATAGAACGATCCTACGGCGGCTTCCGGCCGGATCCCGGTTCGACCTTCCACATAGCCGTTAGGACCTGACGCACCAGCGAACAATGCGTTCCAGTCATTGCCGGGCAGATCCACGTGACACACAGCAATAGGACCACTGCGGTCCAGTTCACGGTATGCCTCGACTGCCGGCCGGGCTACGTTGATTGTGCTTGCGCCCGGCCCGCAACCATAGTCGGCGATCCTGAACTCGGGCCGGGTTGGACCGATGTCTTTTACGAGCCTGCTAATCGTGGATGCGTGCGTGGCTACCCTGGACTGTTGCACAGTGGAATTGCCATTGTAGTCGACCATGCCCTCAGTTGAGCGGCGGGAACGCGTCTGTTCAAATGGCAAGGAACCACCTCCAGTTCGTAGGTCAGCGCGTTTCAGCGCCACCATTCCTACGCGCTGAATGCCTCGTCGCCGAGGTCGGGACGCGTTCCGACCATGTACACCGGCCGGGCTGGCCCTTGACCTCGGGAATCCATGGGTACGCGCACCGCGCGAAGCTGCCATAGCCAGCGGTCCGATCAGGTTCAAGCAACGGGACTGTTAGTCCGGGGTGAGCCTGCTGACTGCGGTGCCGGTCTACTTCTTTGGCTTCGTACTCTTGTCCGATGACACCGCGCGGCTGCTTCCGCAAACACTCGTGCATCGTGAGCAGATCACACGACAATGCCCAGACTCATGCGGCGTGATCAACCATTACTGCTGGCGATTGCCGTTGCGCCAACGCCAGATCAACACGACGGCTTGATGGTGGATGTCGGTGAGGGACCCGCGGGCATCGGGAACAGCGGTTGTTTCCGCCATCACTGCCCTCGCCACGACTCTCTTGCGTCCGCTTTACCTCGAATGAGCGGACAGACGAGTGTCCGGTTCAACGCTGTTGGCGATAGCCGCTAATGTGACGGGCTTCGGATGCCGGCCCATCACGGACCTCTCCACGCACATGGCCGAGCTGTTACCCTGGAAAGGGTTGCCACCAGCGACGCGTAGCGTCGCCGCCTGAGCCGCCACCCGTCAAGCGGGAACCGAAACCAGCGGGAACCGGAACCGGCGACTGTAGTCCGCAACTCCCGCTTACGCCCGAGCCGCGCGTCCTTGAAGGCGGCTTCATCGATTTCGCTATCGGTCCAGTGTTCGCGACCATCATTTCGACCGGCTGCTTGGGACTTCGATGCGCCCAAAAAAATCGCTCTTTATCGTCACGAAGCACGCCGCCGCCACGAATCAGGTGCTCGTCAATGAATCACAACCGATTCTGCCGACTCACGAAATTTCGCGAACGGCGAATGCTGCGTGCTCGTGCACTTGTGGGTAGTTGAAAGGCTCACCGAATGCTTACGCTTCTTCAGCAGGCAGATGCCCGTGACGTCTCACCACAACAACAAGCAGCAGCTGGGCTACGAGAAGGGCTGCAGCCTCCAGCATGCTGTGCTGGTGGGGTCCGAATGTATCGTTCATGTTCTGCCAAGTTTGGCAGTGACATCGGCTCCCCCGTCGGAGACAACGGCTTGGCCGGCAAAGCCAGTCATCGCTGTAACCAGTTGCCCTGCCGCGCTCGAATAGCCGAAGGCCACTGGCCACCTGGTCCGAGAAGCATGTTCGCCGGTCCGGAACATGGCTTCTCGGCCAGCAAGAACGTGAAGCGGCTATGCGATCAGCCCGTTCTGCAAGGCGATCACCACTGCGGATATCCGGTTGGGCGCTCCGAACTTGTTGAGCAAGTTGTGGACGTGGAACTCGACGGACTTGAGCTTGATATCCAGAATCTCGGCGATCTCATGGTTTGTTTTGCCGGCCTTGATCCAGCGAAGCACCTCAAGTTCGCGTTCGGTTATTCGCTCGGCGACTTGCGTTTCGATACTGAGACCCGTGCCCGATAGCTCCAAGTACCTGCGCCAAGTCTGAGCCGCTATCGCATAGATCAGCGGAAGCCGCTCGACGTCCGGTACTTCATCTGTGCGACGACTGAGACTGAAGATGTCGCAGCGCCCGTCAGGACCGTGGAGAGGAATGACGATACCATCGAGTACATTCAACTCGCGGCATTCATGGAAGAAGGTTTTCTGTGCCCGGCTCAGCTTCACCCCCCTCAAAGCCTGTGACCAGGAAAATGAAACTCGCGCTTTGCGAGCAGCGGGAATAATGGGATCGATCCGTTCCCACTTCTCGGAAATGTATGCCTCAGGATAGCTATTCGGCAGATCGAACCAAGCCACGCTCGCGAGTTGGCGATCACCGATCGTCGTGAGGACATGGTTCTGATATCCCTCGCCGGCCGCGAACGAGCCGAAGATTTGTTTCAAGTCGTCAATCGAGTGGCAATTACCGGAAGATTCGATGAAGCTTTCGAAAGACTGTTCGAATTTCATGCTAGCAAACTCCTGTGACTTCAAGTGACAGCGCTGCATTCGACCAGAAAGATTTTGAGCAACTCGATGAAGTCGGGGGAAGGAGCACAGTGGGGCGCGTGGCCGACATTCGGTAGGCGATGGACCTTCCTCTGCCACAAGGCGCCGGTGTCGAGAGCATCGAGGTAGCTCATTCTCAGGAACGGATCGTTCTCGCCGACGACGACCGCAACTCTTCCTGCACCATTCGCGTATGCATCGCGCTGATCGGCCCCGAGGCCCTCCACGACGCTCCGGATCATTCGAGATCGAGCACGTCCATCCGCTCTCATCGCCGCTGCAATCAGAGCCGGATCTGGATCGTGGACGCCCAGCATGGCCCGCGTGTAGTGCAGCGCATCGCCGTCGGAGAAGGCTTCAGCACCCGCTAGCCGTGTTGTCGCGTCTGAATTGAAAGCGGCCTCGAATGCCTCCAGGGAGGGCTTTCCTGGCGGCGTTCCAATGACGAGACCGCAGTCGACCCTGCGGTCGTCGATCATCGTTTGCAGGACAATGTGCCCCCCGAGCGACCACCCGATAGCGATGGCTCGAGGCCATCCAACGTCGTCGAGTACTCCGGAGACGATTCTGGCGTAGCCGGGAAAAGTGTACGTCGATTGTGGATCCTCCGCATCCCGAGAGGCTCCATGTCCAGGCAGGTCGATGGCCAACACTTCGCGGCCGAGGTCTGCCAGCACCTTCCAAAGATCGGCGAAAGCTTCCTTGCACGAAGAGTTTCCGTGAACCAGCAGAACAGGGGGCCCGGCGCCCCTCCGCAACGCTCCTGATATCGTACCGCCACGCAGTTCTACCCTATCGGCGCCAAGCAAAACCATTGATCCCCCTCGAAAGCCAGTGAACGCAGCAATCTGCAAACACCTGTGAAGGTGACATCATCGCGGCTTGGATAACAATATAAACATAGCTCAGTATAAGTAGGATTTAGAGTCTAAAGGTGCTCTCTCTCTATGCAAAGGCGCAAGCTTGTAGTGTGCCAACGACTCGAATTAGATCAGTGTGCGACGTTAATCCGCGCGCTCGATGCGCCATTATCAGCATTCGAAGCAAAGCCGTATTCGGCATTATTACAATGGCGTAGAATAATCTGATGCCATTAATTATCCCAAAGAGGTGCGGTTGGGGTCTGTGCCCCATGAATACCCCAGTTACACAAAGTTGATGTGAGCTCTATTGGTCGCACTTTAGATCCGGCGAGGCATGTTGGATAAATTTTCCGCATATCTGGTATGCAAATTTCGCTCATCTGCGCGCAGAGCCTAGGTCGAACGGATGCTTCCTCATGAGTGCAAGCGATGTCCAGCGACTGCTGGAGAATGCTTATCCGTCGCGATCTGCCACTCTGGAGAGCGTGACGTTTCAGGATGCAGGCGAGTGCGCATTGGTGGTCGAGCTCGGCGCGGCTATCGATCCCGCCATCAATGATCGCGTCATTGCCCTCGACGATGCGCTGGCTTCGTCCGGGATTGCGGGTATCGACGAGGTGATGCCGACCTACAAATCGCTCATGATCCACTACGATCCCCTGGTCTTGGGGCGTGCGGATCTGGTCTCGCACCTGCGTGCGCTGCTCTCGCTTCCGGCTCGCCCGAGAAGCTCCCGAAAGTGGCTCTTTCCGGCGTGCTATGACGATGAGTTTGCTTTGGACATGAAAGAGTCCGCCTGGTCACTCGGGGTGACGGAAAGCAGGGTCGTCGAACTGCATACATCCGTGTGGTATCGTATTTTCATGCATGGCTTTGCTCCCGGCTTGCCCGCAATGGGCGGACTGCCGGAGGCCCTGCGCCTTCCACGCCGGATGGTTCCCAGAGTGGAGGTGATCGAGGGGTCGCTCATCATCGCGGCGCTCCAGGCCAGCATCGCCAGCGTCAACATGCCGTGCGGATGGCACGTCCTCGGCCGGACCCCGGAGCGGTTGTTTGTGCTCGACAGGTCACCAACGGTGTTGACTGCGACGGGAGACGAGATCCGCTTCGAACCTGTCGACAGGAACACGTTCAATCGACTTCGGGAGCGCGCGCTCACCGGTGAGACCGTCGCCAGTATGGTAGCTTGAGATGCAGGCGAGGCTGAGAGTAATCTCGGCAGGCCCCTGCTGCACGATCCAGGATTCGGGGCGTCGCGGGCACCTGCGCAATGGCGTCTCGACTTCGGGTCCGATGGACTGGGTGTCGTTCGAGGTCGCGAGGTCGCTGGCTAATGGGCCGGAGGCAGGGCAGCGATCGAGGGCAGCGATCGAGGTCAGTGTCGGAGGTCTCGAGCTCGAGGTGATCGGTGCTGCAATCGACCTTGGGCTTGCCGGTCGCGGCTTTCAGGTGAGCCTGAACGACGTCGAAGTCCACTATCCGGCGCGCGCTCACGCCGACGTCGGGACACGCCTCAAGATCAAGACTGGTCGTGGCGGGGCCTGGTTCTATGTGGCGTCATCCGCGCCTCTGGCCTTGCCTCCGTTGTTGTCGAGCTTCGCCACGCATGCGCGATACCGGATCGGACCGTGGCCAGAGGCGCTGCTGAATGCTGGTGACGAAATCGAGCTGGGGGAGAACCGCAGCACCTCAGGTTCGGTCATGGTAGACTTCCCACATCTGTCAAGCGACGCCCCGATCCGCATCGTGTTGGGTCCACAAGACGCATTGTTCGACGAAAACGCAATCGCTGATTTTCTGGCGAGCAATTTCGAGCTGACACTGCGCAACGACCGGATGGCCTACATGCTTCAAGGGCTGCGGATCCATCCCATCGTCGCTCGAGATCTCATAACGGACGGTACGGCACTGGGCTCGATTCAGATCGCGGGCGACGGCAGCCCCTATGTGCTCATGGCCGACCGTTCTGGATGCGGGGGCTATCCCAAAATCGCGACGATCATCCGGGCAGATGTCGGCCGATTCGCTCAGAAGCGCGCGGGGGACAAAATCCGCTTCGAGAGGACGGACATCGATACGGCCGTGATTGCACTGCGCGGATTGCGGGCAGAAATCGGGAGGCTCGCGGAGATACGCAGCGTCTGCAATCCTGTGCTCGAGGTGATGAACGAGGGGCGGGCGATCTCCGGCGTCTACGATGCCCTCGAAGATTACGACTGAATATGCATTGGGGTGCGCGGATCCGCCGAGCGTAAGTGGGGCGTGTCAGTCGGGAGGGCGCCATTCGATAGCGTGGACCTTCGAACATGCAGTGCTACAGCCCTTCGCACCCGGGCACCTGCCGGAAACATCCACCGCACGGAAGCGCCACTTTGCAACGGCCAAGGCAAGAGCGGATCAAAACTATAGAGTGCACACTTCTTTCTGCGCACGTCGGTGGAGGGGGCACATTTCGACAAACGATCCTTAATTCGGACATCGCTACTGTCTGACCAGAATACGACGCAGATGAGAAATGCGCATTACACTGGATGAGATCGATGCTAGACAAGCTGCACCGTAAGCTCTCGTTGTTGAGGGGCTCGCTGCCTGCTTCCCCAGATGCCCGCGGCGGCAACGATGCTCGGTCACGGAACGCTCCGGGATTTGACGTCGCGCTGAAGGCGATATCGGCGATATGTGGCCGTTCGAGTATCTGCGATGAGCAGCTTGTCGACGCCGCGTCTCTGGCGGACTTCATTGCGCAGCGGAGTTTCGACCGATCGCAGAGAATTCTCTCGACCTTCGTTGCCGAGCTCCCAGACAAGACCGCTCGATTGGCGGACAGTATCCGTGACATCAATGTCGAAGAAATGCGTGCCATTGCGCATTCCGCGCGTGGCAGCTCCCTCCTCGTGGGAGCCGCTGGTCTCGCACGGGATAGCCGGCTCGTCGAGGAAACGATTGTGCAAACCGGCACTGCGAATCGGGACGCTGCGTCGAGGCTTGTCGCCACTATGACGAATACCTGCACCCTCTATCGGGAAATCATTTCGGCGCAAATCGGTGCGCCACCCGACTATCGTGCGCTGGCGGGAAGCGCGACCTGAAGCAATTCGCGAGAAGAGTTACCGTGGGCCTTCGGGGTCCGGATACATCCGGAGTACGGCCCCTCAAGTGGAAGCAGAAGGAATAAGTGGATGGCAAGGATACTTTTGCTCGAAGACGACGGAGCCGTGAGAGAAGATCTCGGGGATACCCTTCGTCAGTGGGGACACAGCGTTGATCTCGCGGCGGATCTCGACGGCGCGTACCGTGCAATGAGGCGCTCCAGCCCCGATCTGATCCTGTGCGATATAAACTTGCCTTACGGTTCGGGGTTCGATCTCCTCCGCCACGTCACCAATCCGAAATACGGTTTATCGGAGACCCACGTTATCCTGATCTCCTCGAATTCCGACGAGAACTCGATTCTTTATGGTGAGTGGTGCGGTGCGGCCGACTATCTCGTCAAACCTATCGAAATCGGTGTCCTGAGACGTTTGATCGATCTGCGCCTCCAGAGCCGCAACACCTGGTGGATGCGCATGCTGTTGAGCACGCAACCGAAGCTTCAGCGGCTGACGCGTATGAGAAATAGTACTCCGAGGCAACGGCCGGCATTCGGCACACGCCGCTAGCCGTAGCGCCCAAAGCAGGAGCGGGCTCGTGGAACTGGATAGAGCAGTAGGCGGAAAGATGTCCCGTGTCCTTGTCATCGACGATGATGGTGCGTTCCGCAGCGACGTTGCCGAGCAGTTGCAATCATGGGGCTACGAAACCAAGCAGGCGCCAGATGGGCGCATAGGCCTCCAGGTCATTTTCGACTGGTCGCCCGACGTGGTGCTCAGTGACATCGAAATGCCGCAGATGACGGGGTTCGACCTTATCGAGGCAGTTGCTCAGTCCGGCCTCGATTACGCAAGTATCGGCTTCTTTTTCATGACGACCCTGACATCACGCCAGAACGTCTTATCAGGACTTCGTGCTGGGGCCGATGACTATATCGTGAAGCCGATAGACTACGATTTATTGGCTTCTCGCTTGAGCAGCTTTCTGAGAAAGCGAAACATCATTGCCGAGAAGAATGCAGTCGACAACACGATCGGTAGCGTTGAGAGATCTGCCATCAGTGCGGCCGCCTTCACATCGGTGATGACGGTCACCGGAATCATTGGTCTTCTTACAATATACAGTATGAAGTCTATACTTGGATTCGACCTCATGCCCGACGCTCACCTTATCGACCTGTTCATCGACCGAAGCTGATCACCGCCGACTAAACCACGCATCCGTGACAGGCAAGCTGAGTAAAATTGCACAAAAGACGACAACCATGGAAATCTTACGAAACGCGGCCTTTGGTGCCATATGAAACAATCGCTTCCCAAGCCACATGCCGAGCGCGTAACCGGGTAAAGTAACTGCCGCAATCGTAAGGACGAAGCTCGTCAGCAGTCCCTTCAGCGCAAAGACAGTAATACCGATGACCGTCAAGACCGTGAAATAAACGATCAAGTTCGCTCGTACACGCTCGGGCGGCATATCGCGCCCGAGCCAATACACAACGATAGGCGGGTTTCCGATTTGAGCAATTCCGGCGAGAATACCGGAGATCAAACCGATCCCGACCTCCAGTAACCGCGATGAAGGTCCGCGGTAACGCCAGCCGCTCGCGATGATGACCATCGATGACAGAATGACCGCGCTGGCGATCCACCGCACTACTACCGGATCGGTACGCACCAGAAGTTCGAGCCCGAGTGGAAAACCGACGAATGCTCCGAGGAACAGAGGCTTTAAATCATCTGCTCTTACGTTGTGGAGCGCATCGCGCAGAAATGCCAAGGAGGACGGCAAGTCACAAAGAAGCAAGGCGGGTGCTGCAATCGAGGGAGTGACGACCGAGCTGGCAATCGGCATGTAGACGGTGGCAGCCCCGAATCCGGAAAAGCCCCGAACGATACCACCAAGCGCAGCACCAAAACAGATGTAGATATAGAGCAGCGATTCGTCGAACATGCGGACCCTCGTGACGTCAGGCATCCGGGGGGCGGCGCAAAAACCGTGCCCACCCCGCACATTTGTGCGAGATTTACGCAATTGGCTGAGTGCTTCCAGAGGGGGCATCCCGATTCGAATTCTATCATTATCCCGGCACGGCGAACCTCGGGTAATCACTAGTCTACTCGAGCGACAGAAAATGGAAATGCGTTCGCAAGACTATTTCTTCACCACTCTCGAATATAACTTGTACTGAAGGCCGAGCGTGGCGTCGATTGGGCAGGCGAAGATTGAAAGTAATCGATTGCCCACACGATCGCGCGGCAAGCAACGGCATTGGAATATCCGCCGCCTCAACTCGGCATCATGAAACCTATCTGCTGGAGATCAAGCGCAATGTTGATTTTGTGTGTAGAGGATGAAGCGTTCTTGCTGAGCGACATTTGTGAGGAATTGAACCTCGCAGGGTATGATGTCGAGCAAGCGTCGAATGGTATAGAGGCGTTGAGCCGGATTGAAGAACGCAAGCCGGATCTCGTCCTGTCAGACATATCCATGCCGCTCATGAACGGATGCGAGTTGCTTCACAGGATCCGGAGCACGCGAGACCTTTTGCCCAAAGCACCAGTTATCCTGATGACGGCATTCGATGATGCCGAGGTTGCCCGCCGTTGTAGTCTCAGCCCCGATGCGATCATCAGAAAGCCGATTGATTATGAAGAATTGATCGAAGTCGTTCGCCGATTCCAGACTTCTCATCGGTGCGATGCGATATCGACGTGCCAGACAACAATACGCTAGGATCACACCGTGAAAACTTGGTCTCGTCTGCTCATCGAAGCCAGCAAGAACGTGAAATATGAAAACATCTTCACGTTTTTTGGTCTCGCCTTGATACTCGGCTTCTGGATAGCGGTCGCTATCTACCTGAGTATCGCGAGCAGCGAGAAAAGGAGCCAAGCCCTTACGCAACTCGAAAATACGGCTATCGCGATAAGTCAAAGTGTCGCAAATGATATCGGTCAGATCGACTTTCTGTTGAAACTACTTGTGGAGAGCAACAGACAGACCGAAATCGCCAATATGCCTCTGTATGATATGCGCCACATCTTCACGCTTCAAGATGGCATGTATCACGTCAGCTTTACGGATGCTGCGGGCAACGTGCGGAGCAACACGGCATTTCAAAATGGAACGCGGAATGTGAACATCGGCGATCGAGACCATTTCAAGGCACACCAGAGAGCAAATTCCGGACGCCTGTTCATAAGCAAGCCAATGACAGGGCGAGGTACCAAAAAATTTACGATTCAATTTTCCAGGGGTATCTACGGCCCTAATGGGGAGTTTCAAGGTGCGACCGTTGCCGGAGTTTCGCCGACGGCGTTTCTTTCGAACCTCGATGAAATGAAACTGGGGCCTTCGAGTGGCATTGTGCTCATTGGAGCCGATGACATCGTTCGTGCGAGTACCGGTACCTTTCAGGACGGAATCGGTCGCGGGTTTCAAGATTATCCAGTGTTACGAACATTGAGAATGGGCGAGGTCAGCATCGACGAACGCGAAAGGGATGGCGCACCTCGGGTCTTCGCGACGCGGCAGGTTCCGGGTTACGACCTGAGCATCGTCATCGTAACCGATCTGAAGCATGGCGACGTTCTCCTCTCGACCCGAAGCGGAGTGCTGATTGTCAGTGGATGTTCATTGACTATCCTGATTGGTGTTCTCGTTTTTGTAGGGCGCCGCAAAATCAAAGTCGAGCAGTTGGAGATTGCCCTGCAGGAGCAGATTTCGGCGAACGAAATGCAGCGAAATTTTATTTCGATGGCTTCGCACGAGTTCAGGACTCCGCTAGCCATCATCGACAGCTCGGCTCAAAAACTGAGAAACCGCGCCGGCAGCATGAGCGCAGACGATATTGTCGGTCGGACAAAAACGATTCGCGGTGCCGTAAAAAGAATGACTGAGCTGATGGAGAGCATTCTCGCCTTGGCAAAGGTCAGCAGCGGCCGTCTTGATCTCAAGCGCTCGCGCTTCGCATTGACCGAAATGGTCGAGGTTGTCGTTGCTCGGGCATCCGATTTGGACACCCGCCGGGTATTCCAATTGGACCACGAGGAGTGGCCTTGCGAAATTGAAGCGGACCGACTGTTGCTTGAGCAGGTTATCACGAATCTTCTGTCGAACGCCGTCAAATATTCTCCTGCTTCCGAGCCAATACACATTTCCAGCCGCTGCGAAGGAGGTTGGGTTACAATCAAGGTATCGGACCGGGGCGTCGGAATCGAAGAGGGCGAGATTGGCAAGCTTTTCTCGCGCTATTTTAGGGCCAAGACAGCCGAAGGAATTCCCGGAACCGGTATCGGCTTGTATTTCGTCAAGCTTATCGTCGAGGAGCACCAGGGGACGATCGGAGTAAGTTCGAAGCTGGGTGTCGGCACGATAATTACTGTGCGTCTGCCGTTGTCGGGGGGGGAGGCAGCGCCCCCTCTGCGCGCTGCCGCTCGAGCCGCGTGAGGGACCGACGGACGACCGTCTTCCGTAACCGTGACCGAGAGGCAGGCACGGCAGGTCGATTACAAAGCCGACGTGGCCGAGTAGGGCATCCTCCGCTCGAAGAGGTGGCGGCGATCCATTCTGACTGTCTCTGTCGCTGATTCGACAGCGATGCAGCGCGTGCCCTAAGCGTCAGCCGAGCTACGCCATGAATGCGCGATCCTGCGCGGGCGGGCGGTGAAACAGTGGTGTTGTTCCGAGAGGGAGCACCACATGCGCTACGGCACATTCAGCTACGAACCCGATCTCCGTGGCGGGGGCAGGTGAACACTCGCATACGTCGTGGACAGCCGCTTACCGTAATGCATTCGCCACAAAAGGCGCGAAACGGAAACAATTGCGGCACACGAATGTGGCGCGCGAATTGGACACTTGAGAGAAGGTGATTCGTTGATCACGCTCCTCACACCGAAACGGCGTAGCCCATGTCGCGAATCTCGACAAAAGACGCGCCTGTTCGCTGCCAGGCATATGATGCGCGGCGCCAGACGGACAGTGCCTGGGGATCTGAGCGCTACACGGGTCCCCTCTATAAACAAGTTGCCGAAATACTGAGGCAGAAAATTTTCTCGGTGGAATGGAAGCCTTCCAAGGCGATCCCGAATGAGCAGATGTTAGCAGTAATGCTATCGGTCAGTGTTGGTACGATCCGCAAAGCCTTGGCGCTTCTCGAGGACGAGCGTCTGGTGCGGCGTACGCGCGGTAAAGGGACATTCGTCATCGACGCTTGCGATGACGGCGAATTGGATCGGTTCTGCCATCTCTATGTCGGATCACGACCGCTCCGGCCGCATCAGTCTTCGATCAGCTACTCCTCTGGGACGGCAACCGAGGAGGAGGCGGAGAAGTTGGGGCTCGAGATCGGCTGCCCGGTTTATCGTATAGAGCGGCTGCTGATAGAGCCCAAGTGTGCACTCGCATACGAGCAGATTGTCGTCTCGTCTCTGCTCTTTCCCGATCTCCCGAGCCTGATCGATGGGAGCTACAGGTTTCTGTTCCCTCTTTATGCCCTACACTTCGACATCTTCGTCAACCAGACCATCGAAAGCGCTCGCGCCATCCGCTTGGATCCCGAGACCGCTTCAGTGCTTCGGCTCCAAACCGATCCAATTGCTCTGAGAATTGATCGGATCGCGATGGCAGTAGGTGCGGGACCGGTCGAATGGACGTCGCAAAGCATCAATCTTGTCGATGCCGTATTCAAGATGACCAGCGCATAGGCGGGAAGCGCTTTGCATCAGGATCGCCAACTTCCCAGATCAATCGCTCCCCAGGGCAGTGGCTTGTTCCGCCTTTGTCATTTTTCACCGCGATTGCGGCCCTCTGTTGTAACGCTTGCGGCTCTGAGTTGCGCGGTTCTGGTTTCTGCCTGCACGCGAGACGTGACCAGAACGGCGCAAAGCGTGCCAGTGCGCCCTGATGATGTCGCTGAGTTGGCTTGTCTCCAAGCCATGCGGCGCTTCAACAATGCATTCCGGATCGAGCCCAGACCTGTCGTGATCGCATTGGGAAACGAAATGGAGGCGCGGTGCAAGTTCTGAACGCTGTCCTGCGCGAGTGTGCAGCCCGAGCGTTCTGAGCCACCTACCGGCGAGCGACGGACGTGGCGAACATGTAGCCGACTCCTCTGACAGTCATTATCAGTTTGGGCTCAGCTGGATTTTCCTCGATTTTCTTCCGCAGTCGGGCAACGAGTGTATCGATCGACCGATCGAATGCATCGCCTTCGCAGCCACCTAGCAGGCTCAAAAGAAGGGATCGAGACATTACCCGTTCCGGGCGCTCGGCGAAAACTTGCATCAGGTCGAACTCGCTGATGGTAAGTCTGGGGTTCCCGTTCGCGCCACTCTTACTGATCAGTCGACGGGTCGGAATGCGCAGTTCCCAATCGCCGAAAACGTAGCTCTCGCAGCTCTTGTCTGCCGACTGCGCTTCGCGGCGCTTGAACCGCCGCAGTATCGCTCGTGCGCGAGCAACGACCTCGCGCGGAATGAATGGCTTTGTGACGTAGTCGTCTGCACCGATCTCAAGTCCGATGATCCTATCCATAGGATCCGACTTCGTCGTGACGATTATGATCGGAACATCGCTCTGCGCGCACACTTCCCTCTCGAACGCCAAACCGTCCTCTCCAGCAAGCACGAGATCCATGATGATGAGGTTGAAGCAGCGTTTTTTCATCATGGCGCCCGCCTCGGCCGCCGTCTCGGCCTGCGCCACAGTGAAGCCTTCGGTGCCGAGCGCATCGCTCAGAGAACTCCGCGTGTCCTCGCAATTGTCGATGACCAGAACCGCGGGTGCATTGGGAATAGGCATCCCACTTCCGCGTCTCGATCGTTCGCTCATGCTGCCCATGGGCTCTAGTTTGCTGAATTTTTGAATTTCAGTGTCATTCGGCTGCCAGCCGTACTTCCCGGTGCGTTCCACCTGCAACTTCCGCAATAGAACCCTCTAGACGGTCGAGCGCCTCACGCAAAAGGTCGACTTCTATCGTAAGCGGCGGCATGATTTTGATTACTTCGTCGTTCGGACCGCAGGCTTCGAGCAGTAGATTGCGACCGACCGCATTCTTGACCACGGACGCGGCGAGCACGGGCGAGAAGAACTCGATACCTTGCATGAGGCCGATTCCCTTTGATCTCGTAACTTCAGGGTAGGAATTGCATATCTCGGCGACCCAAACGGAAAGGACATTTACCCGCTCCTCGATCGAGCGTTCGAACGAGGCATCCCGCCACAACTCGAGTGCTGCCGTGCCGGACGCAAGGGCCATTCCGTTGGCTCGGAACGTGCCGGTGTGCTCGCCCGGTCGCCATAGATCGAACTTGGGTCTTATCAGCACCAGAGCCAAAGGAAGGCCGACACCGCCGATCGATTTCGCCAAGCAGACTATATCGGGATCGAGCGGCTTACCTTCGAAACTGAAGAACGTCCCGGTTCGCCCACAGCCCGCCTGCACATCGTCGAGGATCACCAGTGATCCCAGACGCCTCGCCGTCGTCTGCACAGCCTCCAGCCAAACGTCGGAGGCCACATTCAATCCACCCTCACCCTGAACGGCTTCCAATACGAACGCAGCCGGCGCATCCATGCCCCCTGACGAACACTCGACCATTCGGGCATAAGCGTCCAGTGCAGACAGACCGACGTCGGTGTGATCATCGAACGGCAGCCTGACGACGCCGCCGAGCGGGATACCAGCCCCCTTCCGCGCCACTGCATTGCCCGTGGCGGAGAGTGCACCCAAGGTCATGCCATGAAAGGCATTGGAGAAGGCGACTACGCTTTGCCGCCCCGTCACCTTGCGCGCCAGCTTGAGCGCTGCCTCCACCGCATTCGTCCCAGTCGGTCCCGGAAACTGGACCTTGTATGAGAGGCCGCGGGGTGCAAGGATGGTTTCGTTCAGCTCGCGCAAAAAGGCACGCTTCGCCGTCGTGTGGAGATCCATTGCCGCACAAATCCCGCCTCGAGCGATATACTGGAGCAGGCTGTCTATCAGCTTTGGATGGTTGTGTCCGTAATTGAGAGCACCACATGCCGAAAGCAGATCGATATGGGCCTGCCCGGCCTCGTCATAAAGAACAGCGTTCTTCGCCATTACAAAGACAGATGGCATGTGGCGGCAATATATTTTGACTTCGGATTCCAGGGAAAGCGCATCCATGGGTTCGCTCCGGAAACTCTGAATGACCGCGCAGCGAATTGTTAATTCGCTGGGTTTATAGTGGTGTTCGGCTCTTTCGTCGACTGAGGTTGTTCACGCTTTTTCCTTTTTGGGCGGTGCCTGCTGAGTTCAATTCGGAACGCACTGCATGCAACAACTCCACAAGGCGTGTGAATTTAGCGGTTGTCGCGACGTCAATCAGATACTCCACTGCAGAACCCATTTGCCTGGCAATTCTGCTTCTATATAAATTTTGCGGTTCAACAGGCACCGGCGGCTTCAAGCAGCGATCCTCCGAGGTGAAAACGGCGATAGGGTGAGCACCGGCCCCGCAATACCGAGCTTCCTGCAATGCGCGACTGGCCGCATATGCTGTAGCGCCACTTTAAAGGCACGCTCCGTCTCACCTTCAACCATCGCCGGATCCCCGAGCCACTCGATTCCATCTCGGATAAAATGCCGGATGAGATGCGGCCGGGTGACGCCGACAACGTGCGAGATCTGCTGCTGGGCGCAGTACTCCTGCAGCGCACAGAGAAGCTCAGGGAAAATCGTCGGACGTATATGACTGTCGTAGGAGCGATCCACGCACAGCCGTGTGACCTCACGGACTTTGGAATTAGCGGGCAACTCGCCACTGCTAACCATATGGGGCCAATATGATTTCATCATATATGGAATGGTTGTCGGCAGTAGTCTGAGCAGACCGCGCACGACAGCATTGTCGTCCCGCCAGACGAAATATACGGCACCTGGAGTATCGAACTCGTCGTACTCCAATCCGTCGTAAGCGCGATGATCGAGGCCGCGCTGTTCGATGAACACTCGGAACCGGAGCGCAGCTTGGGACGCTAGCGCGTCGCCGAAACGATGTGCGGTTCTGAGCGAAAAGGCTTCGATCATTCCTGCGGCCTCCGGAATTCTCCTGTCGACGCTCGGAGGGTGCATGAGGGGCAAAGAACTTGTTACTCGGGTATACCCTGGCCCGAGTGTCGGATGGCGCGGCCCACGTCCCGAGGAGGAAGAACCGGTGCGGATTCCGGGGGGGGGTGTCCTGAACTATCGCCGGTTCGTCCTTGGCAAGCTCAGGCCGTCTGCGATATCGCTTGGTCTCCAGTATAGAACTCACCGACGCGAGCGAATTCGCGCCGATCACAATTGCTTTCGCGCTCGACGCTTCGAGCCGCTCGGGTCCGAAGCCATCGGCAAGCCCGACGACGCCGACCCAAGAGCGAAAGCTCTGCTCGGTCGGGTTACGTGCGCCCGCTCAAGATGATCTCGACAAGCGCCGCCGTGCTCGGCCCGATCTCTACCGCCCGCCGCTTCAAGTTCTCGGGCGTGCAGTCGGCGTAACGGGGATGGCTCGACGGCATGTACTCAGGCTTCGCTGTGTGCTGCCGGTTGGATGACGATCGCACGTGGCTCGCGACACACTTGCCGCTATGGAACAGCTCGACTGTCCTCGCCGTGAGCCGATCTAATCAGCGAGTGCTTGTGTCTCGGAGGTCGGCAGCGTCGACCGTCGTACGGTTACGCGCTGGCGGTCGTGGTGGCGCCGCATCTTCACGGCAACGCGCTTTTGGCGGATCGCCCGCGCCCGTTTCATGCCGCTCGTCGAGCACCACAGCTTGCCGGCCCCGCTGAACGAGCGCCTCATCGTCATGCCGGAGGCATGCTTCCAGCATGACGAGGGCGCCGAACCGCTCGTTCCGCTGCTGCGCTTCATTGGTCCCGTCTCGCCCGATCCTGATCATCGACGAAGCTCAAGAGATGCTGCCCGCCTGCTGCTTGAGTTGCGGTTGCTCTCGTCGACTCGCCTCGACAGCCTTATCCTGCTCACCGTCGTGCTCGCCGACGACGGCCGATTGCTGGTTCAACTGCGCTCCGACGAGCTGGCCCCGCTCGATAGCACGCATGCGCGTGCGCTTAGGTCTCGAACGGGCGACGCCCGATGAGCTGAAGGCCGAGATGCCGCTCAAACGGAAGGAAGGAAATCACGATCTGCGCCTCAACGGAATCGCAGCAGCGCCACACGAGTCCCCACTTTCAAGCAACCGTACAGTGCTCTGTCAGAGCTGTATGCCCATTCCGGCGATCTCGCTGTAACAGTCTCGTGACAGTACAGGCGCAAACCAGGAACGTCTGTGTGTTACCAACCGCTCTGCGGGGATTCGACTTGGAGCCGTGCAGTCACCGGATCTGATGCGCAGCTATAGGTTGTTTTTGGGTTTGGAACCGTCGCGAGTGTGGTCAGTGGTCGCCGCTCAGTGTCGAGTGCAACTGACTGCACGTTGGAGAATGCGGGGTGGCCGAGCGCCATGACGACAAATCGAGGAGTTATGGCGGCAGGTGGCGGCGCTGTCTCTCGGTCAGCGTCGTGTCGGCGTTGTCGTCACTGTTGGTGGCCTGCTCGGCCCTGCGTCCACCCAACAATCTGAAGAGCCAGCTCTACGCTCCCGAA
>CAZNMY010000069.1:0-32593 GCA_964574325.1 uncultured Devosia sp.
AAATCACATCGGAACGCGCGTGCTGGGATCGGCGAAGTAGTTCTCGATGGCGCTCATGATGGAAGCCGAGACTTTCCGGCGCCACTCCTCGGAGCGCAGGTTGCTGGCGTCCTGCTGGTTCGAGACGTAGGCGAGCTCGATCAGCACCGCCGGCACCTGAGCCGTCTTCAGCACCCGGAACGCCGCTGATTTGTCCGGGTTGTCGCGCAAGGTCGTCGACTTGCCCATCGTTTCGATGACGGTCTGCGCGAACACGCTGGTGCGGTCCTTGTTGGCGTCGACCTCGCGCTGGGCGAGATCGGCGAGGAAGCCCTTGACGAGCTTTGCTTCGCCACCGGCTTCGGACTTGATCGGCGTCAGTCCGTTGCCAGCCAGGACACGTTCACGAACGGCGCTGCGCTGCGAGCGCTTGAGGCTTTCAGCGACGGAATCGCGCAGCGAATAGATCGTCGCGCCGCGGGCGCTCGTGCTGGCGTAGTCGGCATGCACGGCGATGAACAGCGAGGCCTTGTGCTTCTCGGCGAACTCGCGGCGCTCGTCGAGCTCGACGAAGCTGTCGTTCTCCCGCGTCATCAACACGCGGTAGCGCCCCGAAGCCATCAGCTTGTCACGCAGCATCTTCGAAAATGCGAGCACGACATCCTTTTCGACCGTGCCGAACTTCTGGGCGCCGCTGTCGTGCCCACCGTGGCCGGGATCCAGAACGATCAGGGGTCGATAGATATGCTGCCCGCGCGCGTCCGGCCGTTGCGCGGCCTTGGGCGCGGGGGCTTGAACGCCGGTTGCTCCGAGGCCGGCGGCGCCCGCCCGCATCGCCTTGGCCTGCGGTGAAGGAGCGGCCCCGGCTTTTGCCGCGCCGACGGCGGCAGCGATATCGATCACCAGCCTGTGGGACTTGTTGTCGGCGCTACGTTGGATCGTCGCTTTTTCCACGATGACGGGACCTGTCGTCTCGATCACGACGCGTGCCTGACCCGGTGCCGTCTGGCCGCTGCGGAACGACTTGATGAGCCCGACCGGCTTGTCGCCGGATACCATCGGCAATTGCATCTTGATGTCGGGAAGCTGAACGATGATGCGATCGGGGTTGTTGTACGTGACGACCTGGAAGTCGGCGTGCCGTTCGAGACCGATCACGAAACGCATCGGAAGCTGTGCGGTTTGACCCGGAGCCGCTTGAGCTGGTGCCGCCTGACCAGGAGGATGTGCTGGCCCCTGCGCCGACGAACGCGCAGCCACGATCGGCGCGCCGCTCTCCGTTCGAGCAGGTCCAGCCAGTAGCGCCGCCGTAGCCGCGCAAACCAACAACAGTCCAAGGCGCCGGCTCGTTCGAGCCGGACGCCGCCGTAATGGCAGCATGTGCGAGACCCCCGTCAACGCGGTACAAAATGACGCCCAGGTCTTGTCCTGTGACAGACAATGATGGCGACACGTGGATCGCCATGCGGCACTGTTATGGAATTGGAAAGGTTAAGAACGCCTTAACGCGATCGCTGCTCGTGACTGAGTGGCCGCTGGCGAAGATGCGATCGCTTCGAATTTTCGGCACAAAAGCGGTCGGTCGTCCACCTCCTGGCAACCAATTTCTGATGATGCTCCAGGCGATTGAACTCCGGCTCAGCACCGGCGGGCCGTATCGAGCGGCTGGCGTCGTGTTCGGCATTCCGGAGTTGAGATGGCCGGCCGCAAAGGACGCGTCGTCCGATGCGTCAACTCCTCGGGGTAATTCGCGTGACGGAACTCACTGGCCACCCGGCCCACGTCGGCGACGTGATGCTGATCATGCTAGCCGCCGCCATCTGCGCCGGTAGCGTGGTCAGTGCGCTGAAGACGTTTCAGGTCGCGCTCGCATCGGCCAATCGAGACAAGTGGCTTCTGTTGGCTGCGAGCAGTCTGGCGTCGGGTATCTGGAGCGCGGATGTCGTCGCCATGCTGGCGAGCCAGTCGCCCGCATCCTATTCGACCTCCACCAGCGTCTTCTCGCTCGTCACCATCTATCTCACCACCTGGTTCGGCTTCCGGCTGAGCTGCCGGGCCAGCGGCCGAGCCGAATGGGCTGTCGTCGGCGGCGCTTTCGTCGGTGCCGGCATCGCTGCGCTGCAGTTCGTCGACGTCGGCGCCTGGAGTGTTGCCGGCGCCGTCGTCTGGAACAGGCAGATCGGTGCAGCCGCGGTCGTGTTCGCGGTTGTGCTGGCGGCAGCGGCGATGTGGTCCTTCCACAGAGTGGAGGGCCGCAGAGGGTTCTGGCTTGCGTGCACGCTGTTGTTTGCAGCTTGCGCATCGTTGCATGCCGTCGCCCTGCAAGCGATCACGGTCGTCCCCGGAGGATCCGCTGAGTTGACCGCTGTCGGGCCCGACCGGGTTCTGCTGGCGTTGAGTATCGCCGCCATGACCATCCTGGGCATCGGCTCCGGCATCGCTGCTGTGGTGACCGAGCAGATCCGCAGCCGGATCGAGTCCCAGGTCGTCAGGTTGCAGACCGAGGTCGAGGTGCGCCGTCGCGCGCAAGCCGAGGTCGAGCGCAGTGAGGCTCGCCTGATCGTCCATCAGGCCACCATTGCCGAACTGATGACGAAGGACGGCTTCCGTACGGGCAGCCTCGAGGAGGCGACGCGACACCTCATGCGCGCGCTGGCGTTGGGAATGGGCATCGAACGCGCGGGTTTCCTCCTGCTCGATCGCGACAAGAACGTCGTGGTACGTAAGGAAGTCTACAGCGTTTCCGAAGACAGGTTCGTGACGCCGCCGGGCTACGGCGATGCCCGGCATCTTGCGGCGCTGAAGCGATCCTCCGCAAAGCAGGTTGTGGCCGTCGATGACACCTCGGTCCAGAATGGGCTCGACGAGTTCCGCGAGTTGTTCTTCGACAGATTTCGCATCAAGTCCGTGCTCCACGCTCCGATTGTCGCCAATGGCGACCTCGTCGGCTTCCTGACCTGCACCAACGTTTCCCAACGGGTGAACTGGACTGCCGAGCAGCGCGTCTTCGCTCTGAGCATCGCCAACCTTGCCGCCGTCGTCATCGAACGCCACCAGCGCATCGCACTCGAAGTCGCCGCGACGACCAGCGCACGCCGGCTCACGGCGCAGCAGGAGCTGCTCAATTCGCTGATCGCCTCCGAGCGCCTGCTCAAGGGCGAGATCGGCGAATTGCTGAGCGAGATGACCAAGGTCCTGTGCCGCGAGATGCAAGTCGATCGCGTGAGCGTCAGGTTCTTTGCCAATTCCGGCGTCGACGCCGTTCACACCGAGGTGTTCCTCGCCGAGGAGGCTCGCATCGTCGCGGTCGCCCGCGATCCCAGGCGTCTCTATCCAAAACGGTTTGCTGCCGCCATCGCATCGGGCCCGTTGGTCGTGGCCGACTGTGCGCAGGACCCACGGACTGCGTCACACTACGACACGCGCCTGCGTCCACGCCGTATCCGAGCGATGCTGCACGCTCCGATCCGCAGCGAGGGCCAGGTCGTCGGCGTCGTCGCCTGCTCGATGTACGACACGCCGCGCGAGTGGTCGACGGAGGATGTCCTGCTGGCGGCTAGTCTCGCCAACATCTTCGCACTCGCCCGCGAACGCCGCCTGCGCCTGGAGACCGAGGAGAACCTCCGCAAGGCCAACGCCGCTGCCGAGGAGGCAAACCGCGCCAAGACCCTCTTTCTCGCCAACATGAGCCACGAGATCCGCACGCCGATGAACGGCGTGCTGGGCATGGCCGATCTGCTTTCGAGATCCGGCCTCAACGAGCGCCAGCGTCGCATCGCCGGCACGATAACGGACAGCGCGCATTCGTTGCTGGCGATCATCAACGACATTCTCGACATCTCGCGTATAGAAGGCGGCAAGCTGCCGCTCGATGCATTGGACTTCGACCTGGCCCACTGCGTCGAGGAGGCCGTCGAGCTGCTCGTGCCCCAAGCTCACAAGAAGTCGCTGGACCTCAACCTCTTCATCGATGGCGAGGTCCGCGGCGCCGTGACCGGGGATCCCGTCCGACTGCGGCAGGTGCTCGTCAATCTGATCGGCAATGCGATCAAGTTCACCCAGGAAGGCGAGGTCTCCGTTCTCGTGCTTCCGGACACGGAAGCGGGCAGCCAGGGTGTCCGCTTCGTCGTGAGGGATACCGGCATCGGCATTCTCCCTGACCTCCAGGTCAAGCTGTTCCAGCCGTTCGCCCAGGCCGACACGTCGATCACCCGCCGCTTCGGCGGCACCGGACTGGGTCTCTCCATCTCGCGCCACCTCGTCGAGATGATGGGCGGCCGCATCGGGCTGGAAAGCGCTCCCGGCCAGGGTGCACTGATCTGGTTCGTCCTGCCGTTCGAGGTCCGGCAATCCCTGCCGAACGTACGCATCGATCGCACGAGCCTCGCCGGCCGCCGCGTGCTCGTCGTCGATGACCGTGCCACCAATCGCGAGATCGTCACGTCCTACATGGCATCGAGCGGTGCCCTGGTCGAGGCCGTCGGCGATGCGGCTGCAGCGATGAGCCGGCTGGAAGCCGCCGACGTTGCAAACCGGCCGTTCGATCTCGCCATCATTGACTTCATCATGGAAGGCTGCGACGGCCTCGAGCTGGCGCGTCGCGTGACCGCGACGCCCGCGCTGAAGGGCCTCAAGATGATCCTGCTGTCGTCGATCGCGTGGAGCCCCGAAATCGGCGATCACGTCGCGGCCGGCATCGAGAGGGTGCTGCACAAGCCGATCAGACGCGACGAGATCGTTGCCGTGGCCGTCGATTGCCTCGCTCGTGATAGGGATACGACCAGCCTCGACGTTGCAGAATGCGATGCGGTACCGGAGATCTGCCCACTCGGTCTGCGCGTCCTCGTCGCCGAGGACAACCCGGTCAATCAGATCGTCGCCGAAGAGTATCTTTCGTCCTTGGGCTGTACGGTCACGATCGCCGAGAACGGCCTGCAGGCACTGGCCGAGATCGAGCGCGGTGATTTCGATATCGTGCTGATGGATTGCCAGATGCCCGAGATGGACGGCTACACTGCGACGCGCGAGATCCGCGCCCGCGAGAAGGCCGCCGGCACAGCCCATCTGCCGATCCTCGCCGTGACGGCCAACGCCTACGAAGCCGACCGCAAGCTGTGCCTCGAGGCGGGCATGGACAGCTATCTGAGCAAACCCTATTCGCAGTCTCAGCTCTCCGAGGCGCTGCTCGGTGTGACGAAGGCGGTGGCTTCCGCTGCTGCCCCGAACGTCGATAAAGCCGTGCGCGCGGAGCCGCCATCAACCGTTCCCGGCGATTCTCCGCCCATCACGCTCGAGCCGGCGATCGCAACCACGACGCCCGTGGAAACGATTGCCGCCGTTCGCCCCGATCTTCGCCGGAAGCTGTTGCGCACGTATCTGGGGTTCGCGCCCAGGACGCTGAAGAACCTGGAGACGGCACTCCAAGCCGGAGACTGCCCATCGATCGCGCTGCTGGCGCACAGCCTGAAGTCGGCCAGTGCCAACGTCGGTCTCGACGACATCGCCCTGCTGTGCGCTGCGCTGGAAAGTGCCGGCCGCACGGGCGACACTCCCACCTGCCGCAGCCTCGTGCCGCGCATCGTCGAACTCAACGACGACCTCGCCGCATCGCAGACCACTGAACGCATGGTGGAGGCAGGCTGAGACCTCGGCCGCTCGAGATCAGCCGACGAGCCGGGCGTATCCCTGTCCGGTCGTCTCGGTGAGCATTGCTGCGTACTCGTCGTAGTGCGCGTGTCCCGGTCCGATGTCGCCGAATCCGTCGGGGTCGAACGTCTCGCGCCTCAGATAGACGATCGGAGCACTCACCGGCACCAGGATCGCCTTCTGCTTGTTGAGCGTGGTGATGAGACCGCGCATGATGCCGGCACGATCGATCTGGGAGACGATCACCATCCGCATCGAGCCCTTGGTCAGCGAGACCAGATGGATGAACATCGACGATGCCGGGATATAGAGCCGCCCGCGATGGGCATAGGTCGCATCGGGCCGCTCGCCTTCCTCGAACAGCAGGCTCGGCCAGTCCCCATCCCAGGTGATATCGGTCCGGTAGGCGACCAATTGGCCTTCGACGGTGAACGACGGCCGCAGCGTCAGGTAGCTGCCGAGATAGTGGTCGACGGCGGCGCGGCTGTAGGCGCCCATATAGACCGGGGCGACGTCCTTGCTGGCGCTGGGGCGGCCCGGCTCGTCGCGGCCTGCGGTCTGGCCCGACCAGGTTGCCTTGATCTCCTCGAAGTCGAGGCCGAGCACCATGCACACGTCGAACAGGGTCTGGTCGCGCACCGGCCGCCCGTGCAGCAGGTTCTGGATCGTCTTCTCGTGGCAGTCGGCCGCATCGGCGAGTTCCGCCTGCGTCATTTTTTTCTCGATCATCGCGGTCTTGATGCGGGCTAGTCCGGCGTTACGCTCCGCGGCGGCCATCTCGTCGTGCTCCCCTCGAGTGCAGAAATCGAATTTACCGGAAAATTCCGGTACATGCACGCGCATCCCGCACCGGGATTTACGGGAACTTCGCCGCATCCCGCTCAGTTGCCCCGGTTGCCGCCCGACAGCCTGACGTTTCCGTATGGAATAAGAGATTATCCAGCATCGAACGAACGGCCCCGTCCCCCTCCGGTGCCTCGCTCGATCCGAATGTCGGGACGACAACGCGACCGACGTAGCCGCAAGGGGTCTGTCCCCCCAACCTTCCCCCGGGCTCCGGGCGGCAACTCGGGCAGTGGCTGGTGCATATTGCGCACCGGCTGCTGCCCGAACTTCGTTGCGCCCGTGGCTGCCTCAGCCTTGTGCGGCCGGCCGGCCATCTGCCCGATCGACGAGCGATACAAGCGGCGGCGAGGCAAGTATGATCGTGCTCGAACATATCTCAGCCGGGAGTTCGATCGATGACTTCGCGCTATTCTGCTGCCGCATCAGTTGCCGTCGTTGTCGCCATGGCTCTCGCCGCGGTGCCGCCCGCCGGTGCGCAGAATTTTCCGACCAAGCCCATCCGGGTCATCAATCCGTTCGGTGTCGGCAGCGCCACCGACGTGATCCCGCGAATTATCCTGGAACAGGTCCAGCAGAACATCGGTCAGCCCGTTCTGGTGGAGGCGCGGCCCGGCGCCGGCGGTACGACCGGCACAGCACAGGTCGTCAATGCCGATCCGGACGGACATACGCTTCTCGTCAACTCGTCGGCGCATACGCTCACACCCGCGATGTACAAGGCGCTCGCCTTCGACCCGACGCGCGATCTGGTCGGCGTGGCCATGCTCGGCGTGATGCCTCAGGTGCTGATCACGTCGCCGGCCAAGGGCCTGAAGACGCTCGCGGCATTCGTCGCTGACGCGAAGGCGAAGCCCGGCACCTACAATTATGCGTCCACCGGCGTCGGCGCGGCGACCCATGTCAGCGTCGAGAAATTTCGCCTCGCCGCCAAGTTCGATGCGACACACGTGGCCTTCAAGAGCGGCGCGGAGGCGCTGTCGGAGATCGTCGCCGGCCGGATCGACTTCTATTTCTGTCCGATCGGCACGGCGCTTCCATTCATCCAGGACGGCCGCGTTCTCGGCCTGACCGTCAGCACCCCCAAGCGCGCGGTGGCCTTGCCGGATGTCCCGACGACGCTCGAGGCGGGCTATCCGAATTCGGACTACACCTTCTGGTTTGCTCTGTTCGCGCCGGCCAAGACGCCGCGCCCGGTCGTGGAGAGGTTGCACATGGAGGCGATGAAGGCGCTCGACACGCCCAGCGTGAAGGCGCGCCTCGCGCAGAACGGTGTGCAGCCGCTCGCGATGACCCCGGCTGAACTCGACAAGCTCGTGGCGAGCGAGGTCAAGAGCAACCTCGAGCTGATCCGGACGCTGGGCCTCAAGACCAACTGACCAGGGGCGCGGTTTCACCCACGGGTGAAATTGTGGCCCGATGTCTGCGTCCGCACTGTTTGAAGTCGGTGAGGCCTGCCTTCAGTGAGGGGGCTGGCGTCGTTGCGGGCATCCGTGGAGGTCGGCCATTGCCCCGCAGACTCCGTAGGGCGGGTAAGCGCGATAGCGCGCAACCCGCCGATTTCGCCCCGAACCCGGCGGGTTGCGCAGCGCGAAGGTGCGCCGCTTACCCGCCCTACTCTACTGTCGCTTCCGACCCATTGCTGAAGTCTCTGGGGCACGGGCGGAGACAGTTCCGATGGGTGGCCGGACAACGCCGCATCTTTGGCGTATTGGTCAAGGCTATGGAACTTGCTTGGTGGTCTGCCTCGTCTGGAGGGCGCGCGGCTGCCGAAATCCTGCCCTTGGATCGTGTCACGACGGAAACCGTCCGCCCCCGGCGTTCATGAGGCGCCGAGGGCGAAGTGACTGCTGGTCGATCATGCGGGAGGATACTGGTCGTGACGCATCGCGAAGCCTCGATCGCCTTGCGCCGGTTCGGGCTCGGCCCCCGCCCTGGCGATGTCGCACGCATCGCGTCCGATCCCCGCGGCTACGTCCAGGCTGCGCTCGCCGACAAGCGCGCGGCCCTCGTCGAGCACCCGGATCTCGAGCCCGCTCACGTCTCGTTTCTGGCGCTGCGGACGGCACAACGCGAGCAGCGCGCGGCCCGTAATATGCTGTTGGATGTCGGCAAGAACGCAGCCGCCGTTCCGACGTCGCCCCCGCCCGCAGCGCCCTCGCCCAAGGCGCCCATGGCCGCCCCCGGCGCTTCGCCGAAGCCCGGTGAAATCCGCCGCGAAGTCTTTCGCGAGGAAACACGCGCACGCCTTGAACGCGCCGTCACGAGCGATCGACCCTTTCTCGAACGGCTCGTCTACTTCTGGTCCAATCACTTCTGCGTTTCGGCAATCAAAGGCCCGATCGTTCGCGTGATGGCCGGCGCATTCGAGCGCGAAGCGATCCGCCCGCACGTGCTCGGCCGCTTCGCGGACATGCTGAAAGCCGTCGAGCAGCACCCGGCGATGCTCGTCTACCTCGACAACGCCCAGTCGATCGGTCCCAACAGCCTTGCCGGCCGCAATCGCGGCAAGGGGTTGAACGAGAACCTGGCTCGCGAGATCCTGGAGCTGCATACCCTCGGCGTCGCCGGCGGCTATTCCCAGGCCGACGTCACGAGCTTCGCCGGCATCCTCACCGGCTGGACGGTCGCCGATCCTCAGCTCGCAGCCGATGCAGCCGCCAATCCGCGCCTCGCTGCGCGGCTCGGCGGCGAGGAAATCGTCCCCGGCCGTTTCATTTTCACGCCCAACAGGCACGAGCCCGGCGCGCGCACGGTGCTCGGCAAGCGCTACGATGACAATGGTGTTCGAACCGGTGAGCAAGTCCTCGCCGACCTCGCGCGGCATCCCTCCACGGCGCGGCATATCGCAACCAAGCTCGCGCGCCATTTCGTCGCCGACAAGCCGCCGCCCGCACTCGTCGACGGCCTGGAAACGACTTTCCGCTCGACCGACGGCGATCTCGCGGCAGTGGCGCAAGCGCTGGTCGCCTCACCCGAGTGCTGGACCACGCCGCCGCGCAAGGTCGTTCCGCCCTACGACTTCGTGGTCTCGATGATCCGCGCCTTCGATTTGAAGCCGCGCCCACCCGAAGTGACGCGCATCGCTGCTGCCATCGGCCAGCCGATCTGGAGCCCGCCATCACCGAAAGGCTGGCCCGACGACGATGACGCCTGGATGGGACCGTCCGCGGTGCGCGAGCGCTTGCGCATCGCCGAGCGGGTGGCGCGTGAGATCGACCGCAATCTCGATCCCCGCGCGGTGTCCGCCGACCTGTTCGGCGAAACGCTGTCGGATGCGGCACGCCTCGCCATCGAACGCGCCGAAGCACGCGAGCAGGGCTTCGAGCTGATGGTCATGAGTCCGGAATTTCTGAGAAGATAGCCATGCTCGATCAGGAGCCATCATGTCTCGGAACATAGCGACGGCGCGCTGCAGCGACGGCCATCTCGTATCGCGACGCGCGCTGCTCGGCGGCGCAGTCAGCCTTTCGTTGTGGGGCGCACTGCCGAAGCGAGCGAGCGCGAGCACCCGCGATCCGCGCCTGCTCACCGTGATCCTGCGCGGCGGTCTCGACGGCCTATGGCTCGCCTCGCCTGCGGGCGATCCCGACCTCGAACGCCTTCGCGGCAGGTTTGCGCTGGCCCGGTCCGGCGACGCCGCCGGCCTGCCCCTCGACGGTTTCTTCGTGCTCAATCCGGCGATGCCCTACCTGCACGGGCTCTACCAGAAGCGAGAGGCGCTTGTCGTCCACGCGGTCGCGACACCCTACCGCGAGCGTTCCCACTTCGACGGACAGGATGTCTTGGAAAGCGGGCTCGCCGGTGTCGGCCGCGTCGAGGATGGTTGGCTCAACCGCGCCGTCGCAGGGCTGGCGATCGGCTCCCAGGCAAATCCGGGCGGACTTTCGAAGCCGTCGCCCAAGGGGCTCGCGATGGGCGCGGTTGTGCCCCTGGTGATGCGCGGTCCAGCTTCCGTTCTGACCTGGATCCCTCAGACGTTCGGCATTCCGCTGCGGGAATCGACCATCGCCCGCCTCGCGGACCTCTACGCCGAGACCGATCCCGGTCTCGCCAAAGCCTTTGCCGACGGGATCGCCCTCGACAAGGTCGCCGCGCCGTCGATGGCAACTGTTGCCTCGAAGTCGTTGCCGGGGGGGAGCCCGCAGCCCCCGCTGATGCGCGAATTCGTCGACACCGCCCAAGCTGCAGCCCGCTTCCTCGGCAGCGCCGACGGCCCGCGTATCGGCGTGCTCAGCTACAACGGCTGGGATACCCACGCGAATGCCGGCGCCCTCAAAGGCCAGCTCGCCAATCGCCTCGGCGGCCTCGATGCCGCCATCAAGGCTTTTGCCGAAGGTGTCGGCCCAGCGTGGAAGGACACCGTCGTCGTCGTCGTCACCGAGTTCGGCCGCACCGCGCGCGTCAACGGCACCGAGGGCACCGATCACGGCACCGCGACGGCCGCGCTCATTCTCGGCGGCGCGGTCAATGGCGGACGCATCGTCGCCGACTGGCCCGGCCTGTCCGAGAAGGCGCTGCATCAGGCGCGGGATCTGAGGCCGACCCGCGATCTGCGCAGCGTACTGAAAGGGCTGCTCCGCGACCACATCGGCATTCCCGACAAGGCACTGGCCGCTGCCGTGTTCCCGTCGAGCGGAAACGTGCCCCCGCTCGACGGGCTCGTCGGATGATTTAGAGTTTCTGTATTGTCGGATCGTGTGCCGCCGCCTCGGCTCGTTCTTCTTCGCGCCCAATCCAGATGAACAGAAGCATTGCCGCCGCGAAAGCCGCGAGGCAGAGAAGCGCTACGTTGATCTGGCTTGCGCCCGACCCGAACAGGCGCACGCAGAAGTCGATGATCTGATCGTATTTCACGACAGCGATGCCGCTGCCCACGATACCTCCCATGCGCGCGAGATTCTGCACGCTCTCCTCCTGTCGGCGGTAGAAATAGAACAGCAGGACGAGGCCCCAGAGTCCCAGAGCGAAGCTGAACAGCGGCGCCATCGACCTGTAGCCGCCGGTCGGTCCGCCGCCGAAGTAGATCAGCGCCGCCGACTGCAGGAACGCGTGGCTCATGATCGGAAATACGATCATCGCCGCGGCGCCGATCAGCACCCCGCGCTCGATGCCGGAGAGATAATCCCCGTAGTCCACTTCCATTCTGGTACGGCGGAACGCCAGCAGGAGGCTGATCGCGACGAGCACGAGCGCGAAAAAGATCTTGAACGGGAGCATCCAGGAATGAACGAGCCCCGTCACCGACGCACCACCGGCACTGCCGTGGAGTTCCCGCACCGCTTCTGTGAACAGGCGCTGCGACCGGCAGCATTCCCCATCCGTGATCCGCTGCACGTCGCCGGCAGCGTTGAAATTGGCGGGCAGCGGGGTCGAGGCGAAACAGTAGCGCTTGGCCGGCGCGATGGCCGGCACCGGGTCCTTCAGCCCGTCGGGACGGCAGTTCCGTGCCAAATCCGACAATCCGATGCGGGACTGGCTCACGATCCGCACGTTCTCGACCGCTCTCAGGATCGGCAGGCGCTGGCAGTCGCCGCTTGTCGCGCAATTCTCCGGGAAACCCTTGTCGAGGCGCAACAGGTCCGGTTCGATCTCGAAAATCGATCGTTCGCCTGCCCCCTGCATGTTGACGGCGAGCAGGACGGATAGACCCGCAAGCACGAAAAAGCCGGCGAAATAGCGCCAGATACCGGCCGTGATGGCGCGCGGACCACGCTTCCAGTACATATCCGTGAGCACGCATGCCGGCGTGAAGAACGCCAGCAGCGTGACGATCCCGAACGTCGGGAAGAACAGGAACAGATGGCTGTAGAAGCTTGCGAGCGCCAGCCAGTCCGCCCGCCAATACTCCCAGATCAGCACGCCGGTCGTGAGCAGGAAGGTGAAGCCGAGGATCGCAAATACGCTGCCGACGAACAATCGTACGCCGAAGTACATCGCGCCTCCGGAGTTGCTGGGTTGACTTGAGCTGTGGCGACCAATCTACCGTGGCAAACGGGCCGCGCCAGTGGCAAAGCGCAACAGGTCGGCAGATTGTGGCTCGCCATCGGCTCCCGGTGCTGTATGAGGCTGGCTGGGCACGGCAAGCTGCAGCGACCAATGCGCCGGAGACCGTTCGCTTGATTACGATTTATGCACATCGCGGCGGGCAGCTCACCTCCCGGCAGTTCTCCTCCGGGCTTCCGGTGGCCGCTAACACGCCGGGGTCGGGATCTCCGGCCCACGGCGAAGGCCGGATCGCGGATCATGCCGATCGGGCCGCTGAGCCCCAGTCCGCAGCCGGCAAGGAGCCGGAGCTGGAGTCGGCGCAGGAGCCGATGCAGGAGCCGGCGCCGATGTCCGGCGATTGCGAGGGCGCGATCTGGCTCGATCTGGTCAATCCCTCCCGGGCGGAGGAAAAGCAGATCGAGCTACTGGTCGGCATCCAGGTTCCGACCCGCGAGGAAATGGCCGAGATCGAGGTGTCGAGCCGGCTCTACTTCGAACGCGGCGCCCACTATATGACCGCCAACATCATCTACGCCGTGGACACGCCGGAGCCGCAGAGCACTACCATCACCTTCGTGCTGAGCGAGAAGCACCTGATCACCGTCCGCTACGCCGAGCCGCGCGCGATGCGGCTGTTCCTATCCCGCGCGAACCAGGGCGACACGCCCTGCGATACGCCGGTGTCGGTGATGATCGGGCTGCTGGAGGCGATCATCGACCGTGAGGCGGACCTGATCGAGCGGCTGCAGCTCGATACGGAAAAGATCGCCCAGCACATCTTCGACATGAGAGGCGGGCAGAGGAGCCGGTCGGGTCGCTTCGACGTCACCTTGAAGCAGATCGGTCGGGTCGGCGAAATCAGCGCCAGGGCGCGCGAAAGTCTTCTCTCGCTCGGCCGCGTCATCACCTACCTGTCGCAGGTCGTGGTGCTGCGGGCCGATGGCAAGGATGTGCGCCAGCGGCTGAAGACCGAGGCGAAGGACGTGCAGTCGCTGAGCGATCACATCCATTATCTCAGCAATCGCATCACCTTCATGCTGGATGCCACGCTCGGGATGGTGACGATCGAGCAGAACCAGATCATCAAGCTGTTCTCGGTGGCGGCCGTCATGCTGATGCCGCCGACGCTGATCGCGTCGATCTACGGCATGAATTTCAAGAACATGCCGGAGTTGAGCTGGGATTGGGGCTACCCCATGGCGATCGGCCTGATGATCGCTTCCGCGCTGGGCTTCTACGCCTATTTCCGCAGCCGAGGCTGGCTCTGACGCAGATTCACCCGCCGGCGAGCCGGCACGAAAGCCCTCGTCGCCGGACAATGCAGCCCTCCCCATCGAGCTCATCCGATCAAGTGCTTGCAACCCGCGTGGTGCGCTGTTAGACACCCACCGTCCCGCGGAGTTACTCGCTCCGCACGATCCCGGCATGGGGAATCGTCTAATGGTAGGACTGCAGACTCTGACTCTGCCTGTCTAGGTTCGAATCCTAGTTCCCCAGCCAATCCCGAACAAAGCTGCGAACCACGCCTGCCAGCTTGATGTGGGCCATAACGCATTGCTCAAGCACGTCTTTTCGACCGAGGATGCGGACCTCCCGGTCGTCGACCTCGACCCGGTCGTGGTCGCGGCCTCGTTGCTGGTGGCCTCCGATGCGTGCCGTTTTCCGTTGACGCCCATTGCTTCGAGCTCCCGTCGTAAAGTCGTGCTCCTCTAAAGGGCCATCAAGGCCGGACAAGTTACGTCACACCGGTCATTCAAACCGTAAGCGCCCCGAATCCGAAAAGGTGCCGCCGTGCTCGGGGCGGTCAAGGACAAGCCCCGGCAAAGGCCCGGGGCGCGCGTGCCGCGCGTCCTGTGACCGCCCCTGCGCGCGACGGCGGAGGACGTCTGCGGTCGGGGCGGAAGTAAACCTCCGGCGGGGTCGAACGAAAGTAAGGTGGGTGAGCGCGGAGGGGCGCCGACTTGAGCCGGCGCGTGCCCGACAACAAGCGTCATCGCCCGTTGCACGCGCGGGGCGCACGTGCACGAACAGATGCACAGGCGCAGCTCACGTCGTGCCCGGGTCCTTGTCGCCTCGATGCCTTCCCAGCAAATCGCGCAAGACGTGATCGAGATTGACCTCGATCACCCTCAGCTCGGCGAAATGGTCATCTTCGACAACCTGGGAGTCGGCAGGACCAGCGTATGGTGAAGCGGCCATGCGGCGAGGACAGGCGCGAGCTCCGGGAGTGACGCGAGCTTGTCGACGGTGTCCCAGGTGAGCCCGGCGAAGAATCGGCCACGCCGGCTCATGTGCAACATCAGCGCAACGGCCGTGCGCTGCCTCGTTCCCAGCGGCCAGCGCGACTCGAACGCGGCGATCTCGGCCGCGGACCACTGCCCATGAGGTACGCCGCCGTGCTCGACGTGGACCAATCGCGTTGGGTCGTCCTTGCGCCAGCCTATGTCCTGGGCGAAGCGCATCAGCAAACGGAGCTTCTTGAGCAGGTCGGCCGCGGCGGCGGGGACGTGCTCGTGCTGGACGATCTGCCGGATGCGGTGCGCGTTCAGTGCCGCAGCACCCACGTTCGCAAGTCGATATTTGAACAACAGACGCAGCATGACACGCTCGTAGGCTCGCTGCGTCTCCGGCGCGAGGCGCTTGTACGCGTCGCTGCACAAGTAGCGGTCGACCAGTCCTGAGGCCGTGCGGTGGCGACTCCTGCGCGGCGAGGTGTGGCCAACAACCCAAGAGCAGCGCTGTTGGGTTCACAAAACCGCAAACGTCCTGAACAAATTGCCGAAGAGCCAGCAGCCGAAAGCCACGCGCGCATTGCAAGACATCTGGATGGCCGAGACGCGGACTGATGCCGTGTTCGCTTTCGACACCTTCATCGAAGCGTACGCTTTAAAATACGAGAAGGCCGCCGACTGCCTGGCGAAGGATCGCGACACACTGCTCGCATTCTATGACTTTCCCACCGAGCACTGGAAACATCTGAGAACATCCAATCCGATCGAAAGTACCTTCGCGACTGTGCGCCACCGCACAATCCGAGCAAAGGGCTGCCTCTCAAACAAGACGGCGCTCGCCATGGTGTTCAAGCTCGTTGACGCCGCGCAGAAAAGCTGGCGCAGGCTTGACGGTCATAACCAGTTGTCGAAACTCGTGCTCGGTGCGAAGTTCACCGACGGCTGGAGGTGGTCAGTACCGCCGATCGCCAGCTCGAAACCGCCGCCGCCTGACCCATCAGGCCGTCACCAACATTCGGCGATAGCTCGAGTGCGCCCGTGAATAGGGCCAACAAGTAACGATCACTTGAAGATTCGGAACGAAGCGCGAGGTATGCTGATGCTGCCGCGCCCAAGAGAGTTTGCCCGCATGACCCGTGTTGCCGTCACCATCCCCTACTTCGACTTCTTCCCCGAGCTGAAGGCCGAGCTGGCGCGGCGCTACCCAGGCGCGAAGTTCCGCACAGATCGTCACCGCCTCAGCGAGGACCAGTTCATCGAATTCGCGCGCGGGCATGACGCGGCGGTGATCGGTATCGAGAACTTCTCCGACCGCGTGTTCTCAGCACTTCCCGAACTGAAGACCTTGTCGCTGTGCTCGGCCGGCGTCGACCACATCGATCCGACGCTGCTGAACAAGCACGGCATCAAGATGTGGTGGGCGGCGGGTATCAACAAGACCTCGGTCGCCGAGCTGACGGTCTGCTTCATGATCCTCGGGTTGCGCCGTGTGCATGAATTCTCCTCGATGCTCCATCGCGGCGAGTGGAAAGGCCCGATCGGCTTCGGCGGCGACCTCCGCGGGCGCACCGTCGGCATTCACGGCCTCGGCCACATCGGAAAGGAAGTCGCCAAGCTCCTGCAGCCGTTCGGCGTCAAGCTGATCGCCTGCGACCGCGTCGACACCTCCGAGTTCTGCCGCCAGTACAACGTGGAAAGCGTCAGCGCCGAGGAGCTGTGGGCGCGCTCCGACGTCCTCACCATCCACCTGCCGAAGAACTCCACGACCATCGGCATGTACACGCCCGAGGTGATGGCGCGGCTACAGCCCGGCGTGGTGCTGGTCAACTGCGCGCGCGGCATGATCGTCGATGAGGCGGGGCTCGCCGCCGAGCTTCAGTCGGGGCGCATCGCGGCTGCCTGCTTCGACGTGTTCGCGATCGAGCCCGCCAACAACAACCCGCTCCTGAAATTGCCGAACCTGTTCGCCTCCCCACACATCGGCGCGACCACGCTCGAGAGCTGGGCCGCGATGCTGCGCTCCGGCATGGACGGCGTCGAAAAGCCGTGGGAGCCCAAGGTAGGCGTGTATCCGTTCGATTGAATCACCAGAAGCACTTTCAACGTAGTCGTACTGCGTCACGATTGCATCGGTGCGTCTGTAGATCGGTGCAATACGCTTCGCTATTGCACCCTACGATGGCGTCGATCTATCGTGCCGTCACGTCATAAAAACCTGGGAGGGACCGATGTCGATGAAGTTTGCGCAGGGTACTGTTGCCGCAGTGTTCGCCGGTGTGATCGTGACAACGAGCGCCCACGCCCAGCAAGCCCCACTCAAAGTGATCGTTTTTCCGGGACTGTCGAACCTCGCGATATTCTCCGCGCAGCACAAGGGGCTGTTCGACAAGCACAAGGTCGCGATCGAGATCGTCAACACGCCCGACAGCAAGGAGTTGCGCGAAGGTCTCGCCGCCGGCCGCTACCAGATCGCGCACGCCGCCGTCGACAATGCGGTCGCCCAGATCGAGAACCAGAAGGTCGAAGCAGCGATCGTGATGGGCGGCGACAGCGGCCTCAACCTGCTGATGGTGAAGCCGGAGATCAACTCGATCGAGGACCTCAAGGGCAAGACCGTGGTCGTCGATGCGCCGAATACGGCCTATGCGCTGCTGCTCTACAAGATGCTGAAGGTGAAGGGGCTCGAGCGCGGCAAGGACTACAAGGTCAATCCCGTCGGCGGCACCACCCAGCGCCTCGAGGCGATGACCAAGGACAAGGCGAATGCGGGTGGCATGATGAACCCGCCGTTTTCCGTCCGGGCGCTGAAGGCCGGCCCCTTGAAGAGCCTGGGCTCGCCTCTTGCTGTGGTCGGCCCCTATCAGGCCGGCGGCGTCTGGATACTGAAGAGCTGGGCCAAGGCGAACGAGGACACGCTCGTTCGCTATCTGCGCGCCAACATCGAGGCGATCCGCTGGGCGCTCGATCCGGCCAACAAGGCCGAGGCCGTGAAGCTTCTCGGCGACCGGCTGAAGCTTCCGCCCGATGTCGCGCAGGCGAGCTTCGAGATGGGCGCCAACGCCAAGGCGGGCGGGTTCGCCAAGGACCTCGCCTTCGACATGGTGGGCTTCCGGACCGTGCTGGCGCTGCGCGCCGAACTCGAGGGACAGTGGGGCGGCATGCCTCCCGCGCCCGACAAGTTCCTCGACATGAGCTTCTACCAGAAAGCTCTCGCGGGCCTGAAATAGGGACCGCACCCTTCCCGGTGGTTGGCGCGAAGCGGTTGGCGTGAAGGAGGGCTCCGTTCCGGCGAGCCCTCCCGCGCGTCGGCGAGCTTCAGTGCTTGCCGCGCAGCTCGCCGAGCCTGCGGCGGACGATGTCGATATGCGCGCGTAGATCGTAGAGCTGGTTGGTGAACGTCAGGGGCAGCGGGATTTCGTTCACCGCCATCTCGATCTCTTCTACGCGTGCGCGCTTGCGGTCTATGGTCTCGGCGTCGGCGTCGTTGCCGATATCCTCCTCCACGACCTTCAATTCGCGATACCAGTAGAGCAGCCGGCGTCGAACCTGCCACGAATAGAGCATCGGGCCGAGCCGCAGCATCGGCAGAAGCACGCCGACGAGCGGTAGCAGCAGCACCATCAGGCGGTCTGCAAGCGTCGCCAGCCAGAACGGCAGATAGCGCTGCAGGAACGGCGTCCCGGAACGGTAGACCCGGCGCGCTTCGTCCGACATCGCCATTTCCGGGTCGGTGGCGCCGGCGTTTTCGGTCAACCGCTGGAAGATCGGGGCCTCGCCGTTGGGGCCGGCGAGCGGCTGCAGCCTCTCCACGAGAATGGCCTGCGTCAGCAGGTTGGCCAATGCAGGGTGGAGGTCGTCCCGCACGACCGCGGCTGCGAGTGTCGCGACCATGGTCGTGTCGGCGGGCGGAATATTGCGGGCGAAGTCGATGATGCCTTGTTTCAGCTCGATCCGCGAAAGGAAGGGATAGCGTTGCGCATAAGCATCGGCGTGCGCCAGGCTCATCAGCCGGACGCCGTCGAGCGCGAACAGCCGCTGGAGCGTGCGCGCATCCGGGGCGAGCACGAGAAAGCCGGCGTCCGCCTTGCCCGATGCGAGCGCTTCGACATAATCCGGCAGCTCCATGGAGACGAGCGTGGAATTGGCCTCGGTCACACCGCTGGCGGCCAGAAGGCGGATGGAGAGGTAGTGTGTTCCCCCGCCTTGCGGTCCGACGAGGATGCGTTTCCCTTGCAATTGCGACAGTCGCTCCAGCGGCTGGTCTCCCCGGTAGAAGATCCACAGCGGCTCATAGGCGATGCGCCCCAGGGACAGGATGCCGGACCTATCGTCCGATCCCATGGTGCCGCCCTGCAGGATCGCCGCTTGAACGCCGGAGTTGTCGTCCTTGATCAGCCGGATGTTCTCGAGCGAGCCGGTCGTCTCCCTCAGCTCCAGCCGGACGCCGTTGCGCTCCAGATGCTCCTTGTAGCGCTCGGCGACCTTGTAATAGGGGCTCCCCTTGCTCGCCGTCGCGATCACCATGTGCATCGGCGGTGCCGGGGTGATGTACTTCGCGGCCGCCCAGAACGCAGCGAACACCAGAAGTGTGCCGAGGACCAGGGGGCCGACGGTCAGCAGTCTTTCGCGAAACTTGAGTCTGCTCGAGCTCGATTTCATTCCAGCCCTCCGTTCGGATGCGCTCTGCTGCAGTTCATGGCCCCGCCGCGTGACATGGTAATGGAGACGCCTCGCGGCGATCGCGGCGGCTGGGCGTGCGCCCGGCTGGAGAGGCGCGGCTACAGATCCCCGGCCCCTATCATCAACACTTCGCCCTCGCTGTCTTCGGTGTCGAGCCACACGAAAGGCAGCCGCGGAAATTCTGCTTCGAGGAACTCGCGTCCCGTGCCGATCTCCATCACGAGCGTTCCGTCGGGGGCGAGGTGCGCGGCGGCTTGCGCCAATATCCGCCGCGCGAGGTCGAGACCGTCGGCCCCGCCCAGGTGTGCCATCATGGGCTCGGCCGCATATTCGGCCGGAAATGCGTCGACTTCGGCCGCGGCGACGTAGGGCGGGTTGGCGATGACGAGATCGTAGCGCCGCCCCGCCACCGGCGCGAACAGGTCCCCCTGCAGCAGCGAGATGCGGTTGCCCATTTCGTACGCTGCAACATTCCGGCCGGCCACGATGAGCGCATCCGCCGCCAATTCGACGGCATCCACCTGCGCTTCAGCGAAACGCGACGCAGCGAGGATCGCGAGGCATGCCGATCCCGTGCACAAGTCGAGAATGCGCGCCCTGCCGTCCGGCACGAGGTCGTCGAGAGTGCCGCCGACGATCAATTCGCCGATGAAGCTGCGCGGCACGATCACCCGCTCGTCGATCTCGAAACGGTGGCCCTGGATGTAGGCCGTTCCCGTAAGGTAGGAGGCGGGTTTTCGCGTTTCCACCCGGCGCAGGAGAATGTCGTGTACGCTCTGCCGCTCCGCACGGGTGAGCCGGCAGTCGAGCCACGGCTCCAGGGTGTCGATCGGCAGATGCAGCGTCTCCAGGATCATGAACGCCGCCTCGTCGACCGCGTTCGCCGTGCCGTGCCCATAGGTCAGCTTCGCCTCGTTGAAGCGGCTGACCGCCCACCGCGTCCAGTCGCGGATGGTGATGAGTTCAGCCAACGGGTTCTCGGCCAGTGGCTTCTCGATCGGTGTATTTTCACTTCCCCCCGGAGGGGAGGAATTGGTAGTGGGGGACATGGATCGCCGTGGTGCAGAGGTTGATGCGCCTCGTGCGGTCGTAACGATCATCGCCGGAATTGGCCACTTTCATTTGAACCGGATCGCGGAGAGAGCATGAAAATCGTTGCCGAGGAGCATTGGGTCAACAAGGGTCCGGTGAAGCTGTACGTCTATCGCAAGCACGATGCCGACCGCACAGGCAAGCCCGTCCTGTTCCTGGTGCACGGCTCCACGTTCTCCAGCCGCGGCACCTATGACGTGACGGTCGACGGCAACACGGACTATTCGGCGATGGAGCACTTCGCCCGCCTCGGCTACGACGTTTGGACGATGGACCACGAGGGCTACGGCTATTCGGATCGCACCGACAGCAATTCCGGCATCATGGTCGGCGTGGCCGACCTGCAGGCGGCGATGCCGCTCGTGCTGGAAAAGTCTGGCCGGAAGTCGATCCTGCTGTTCGGGGAGTCCTCCGGTGCGATCAAGGCGGGCGCCTACACCAACCTCGAGCCCGCCAAGGTCGAACGGCTGATGATGCATGCGCACACGCATCACGGGAAGCACGCGCCCGAGATGGAACGACGGCGGCGGATGATCGATCAGCTCAAGGCCAATCCGCGGCGTCCGTTCGGCAAGGCGCAGGTCGACAACGTGTTCAACCGCGACAAGTCCGGGCAGACCGACCCCGCCATCATCGCGTGGCTCGAAGCATTCGAGATGAAGTTCGGCGACAGCATTCCGGCCGGAACCTATATCGACATGGCGATCAATCTGCCGCTCGTCGATCCGGCCAAGATCCATTGCCCTACACTCGTGTCGCGACCCGACCACGACGGCAACTCCACCGAAGAGGAGCTCTACGAGTTCTTCGCCGGGCTCGGCAGTCGCGAGAAGCAATTCCACCTCATGCGCGGCCTGCCGCATGGCGGCGCCATGGTCGGTCATCAGCGCCACCGCATGTGGTACGTGATGCATTCGTTCTTCGGCGCCCCGGAAGCGCCCCCGGCCGAGGATCACTGACGAAGCGCCCACTCCCCCCGAACTATTCTCACCGCGCTGCTACTCCAGCAGCACTTCTCCTCCCCCCTTGCGGGCTACGGCATTCACACATTTGATTCGCGTGCCGCTGATGCAACCATCAATGGCGAAGTGATACCCCTCCCCTGAATGGGGAGGGGTAGGGGTGGGGTGATTTTCGGGAGCTGTCAGTGCGAATTACGGGAAGGTTTCTCCCGGTGCTTCTCCCCACCCCTTCCCCTCCCCGCTGGGGAGGGAGAAGCAACTCGCAAATTCGGTCTTCAGAACTTCGAGGTCTTCACTTGCGACTCACTTGTGTGAATCCGGTAGCCCCTTGCGGGGGAGGTTGCCCCGAAGGGGCGGTGGGGGGGGCGTAAGCGAAGACTTTCGATACCGTTTCCTCGCGTCGGCCAATGCCCCCTCCGGCGCGACGCGCCACCTCCCCCGCCAGGGGAGGAAAACCTCGAAGGTCTGCCCAAGTCTCGCAGCACTCGTTGTTCAAGTCTGATTACGTGGCCGTTACCCCCACCCGCTCGCACGTAAACCATGCGAGAACGTGAGGCGCGGATCGGGTAGGTCCCGGCGATCTGAACATTGCCGGGGCTGCGCCGCCTCGGCTAGAAGTGAAAAATACAAATCTACATTCGCAGTCCAAGCACGGGTTTCAGCACCGCTGAGCGACCCGGCGTCAACTCTGGAGAAAACGCTCTTGGTCAAGAAAATCCGCGGCGTCTCGTTCGAGGAGAACCTCAAGAACGAGATGGGGCTCGAGTTCTACAATCTCTCGCATCGCTTCGGCTTCCAGTCTCCGAACTGGCCGTATTTCGAGGATGTGAAGATCGAGCGCATCCACTACATGGCGAAGTCGGGCGTGCTGTCGCAGCGCATCACGACGTCGATGCACAACACCACCCACATCGATGCGCCGGCGCACGTTGTGCAGGGTACGCCCTTCATCGACGAGGTACCGCTGCCGCACTTCTTCGGCACCGGTATCGTGGTCTCGATCCCCAAGAAGATGTGGGAGCCGATCGGCTACGACGACCTCGAGAAGGCCGCAGGCAAGATCGTCCGCCCGCGCGACGTGGTCATCGTGAACACCGGCTGGCATCACCAGTACGAGGACAGCGAGGACTACTTCTGCAAGTGCCCGGGCTTCGTGAAGTCCGCGGGCGACTGGTTCGTCGAAAAGAAGGTCAAGGTCGTCGGCCACGACACCCAGGCCAACGACCACCCGCTCGCGACCGCGATCGGCCCGCACCGCAACGGCCCGCTGCATCCGCATCTGCAGGCGGAATATCTGAAGTGGTCCGGCGGCCGCGACTGGAAGGAAGATCACCCCGAGTGGGAGCCGGTGCACCGCAAGCTCTTCACCAACGGCATCCTCGGCATCGAGAACGTCGGTGGCGATCTCGACAAGGTGACCGGCAAACGCTGCACGTTCGCTTTCTTCCCGTGGAACTGGGACCGCGGCGACGGCTGCATCATCCGTCTCGTCGCCATCACCGACCCGAGCGGCAACTACCGCATCGAAAAGGGCACGAAGTTCTGAACTCGCGACGGTGTCAGGCTCTCCGGGCCTGACACCAGTTGCAACAGGCCGAAGTAATGGCTTTTCAAGGCGACGAGCCCACTTCCGGCACCCACAGCACATCGAGCGCAAACGTGTGCACCTCGAACGGCGGCGCGGTGACGGCATCGTCGTTCTTGAACGTGGCGGCCAGCAGCCATTTCTTCTGAGCCATCAACGCCAGCACTTCGAGAGTTCTCGCTAGCGGTTCGACGTACCAGCAGTGCTTCACGCCGAACTCCGCATAAACCGTGAGTTTGTCCGTCCGGTCGATCGCTTGCGTCGAGGGCGACAACACCTCGCAGATCCAGTCCGGCGGCGTCGTGATGTAGGCCGTGCTCGGAAACGGCGTCAGCCGTTCGGCGCGCCAGCCGGAAATATCCGGCACGATGACATGCGCTCCCAGATGCAGCTCCGGCTCCCCGAGAATAATCCATCCACCTGGGCCTCCCCGGCCTCGATCGAAGGGGCCGTCGAGCTCTGAAAGAGTGCGGCCAGCAGCACGCGCATGCCGAGGCGCCGGCCGGGGATGCGCATGCAGCACGCCGAAAATGATCTGACCGACCACGTTCGGCGGGAGGGCTTCAAGGTCGGCGTAGGTGGCGGGGCGCGACTTTTGCTTCAGCATAGGCCCAATCGTAGCATGAGCGGGCTGAAAATTCGATGGGGCCGAGGGGCAGGCTGACAAGTGGCAAGCCTCATGTATGGTAGCCGCCAGGTTCATCAACCGATCCCGGGAGGACTCCACCAATGCAAGTCAAACGCTTCAAGGACGCCAAGACCTACGAGGCCGCAAACCATCGCGGCTACACGTCGTTCGCGCTGATCAACAAGCCCGAGGGTATCAAGAACTTCACGGTCGGCCTGTCGCACTTCCTGCCCGGCGGAGGCGCCGGCCCCGATGCGGGCCCGGTCGAGAAGACCTACACGATCCTCGCAGGCGAGCTCACGATCATCATCGACGGTAAGGAGACGGTGTTGGGCCCGCTCGACAGTTGCTATATCGCTGCCGGTGAGACCCGCGAGATCATCAACCGCGGCAACTCCGTCGTGACGATGCTCGTCGCCGTCGAGATGCCGAAGTAACCACGGTGTCAGACCCTCCGGGTCTGACACCTGAATGCGATGTGGCGTTTCTTCCGGCGCCACAAATCGGAACGTCGAGTTTGGTGTCAGACCCGGAGGGTCTGACACCCTCCGCGAGGATCACCACAATGACCGACTGGCTGAAGAATCCACTTTCCCTGTTCGACGTGAAGGGCAAAGTCGCCGTCGTCACCGGCGCATCGGGCGCGTTCGGTGCGCTGGCCGCAAAGGTGCTGGCCGGTGCCGGCACGAAGCTCTTCATCTCGACCGGCAACGCCAAGGAACTCGAGAAGCTCGCGGGCGAATGCAAGGCGCTGGGCGCCGACGTGGAAACGCTTGCGATCCGCACCACCAACGAGGCCAATTGCACCAAGATCATCGACGCCGCCGTGAAGCGCTTCGGCCGCGTCGACATCCTCGTCGTCGCCTCCGGCAAGAACGATGTCGCCAAGATCAACGACATGACGCCGGAGCGCTTCCTCGACGTGATGGACGCCAACGTCACGCAATCCTGGCTGATGGCGCGCGCGGCAGCCAAGCAGATGCTCGCGCAAGGTCCGGCCGCGAACGGCAACGCCGGCAAGATCGTACTGATGTCGTCGGCGCGGGGACTGCTCGGCCATCCCGCGGGCTACACCGCGTACTGCTCGTCGAAGTCGGCGATCGACGGCATGACGAAGGCACTCGGCTGCGAGTTGGGCCCGACCGGCATCACCGTCAACGCCATTGCGCCGACCGTGTTCCGTTCGCCGCTGACGGCCTGGATGTACGAGGACAACGAGAACGCGACCAACGTCCGCAAGGGCTTCCTCAGCCGCGTGCCCAAGGGCCGCCTCGGCGAGCCGTCCGATCTCGCGGGACCATTGCTGTTCCTCGCATCCGATGCTTCCGCTTTCTACACCGGCCACATCCTCTACGCCGATGGTGGCTACACGGCTGGGTAACGACGTGGCGAAATTGAAATTCCTGCGTCCCCGGGCGAGCGAAGCGAGACCCGGGGCCTTGCCCAGATATTTTCGCGGGAAGGCCCCGGCTCTGCGCGAACCGGTCAGCTGACCGCCTCGCTGGTCCGGCGACGCAAGTCTTTGAGTGGAGTGCCGTGGTACTATGTCCAAATCCAAAATAGCCGTGATCGGCGCAGGCCTGATGGGCCACGGCATCGCACAGGTGTTCGCACTTGCCGGCCACGACGTGACGATCACCGACCCGAGCGCCGCCTCGCTCGCTACCGTGAAGGAGCGCATTTCAGCGAACCTGAAGGACCTCGGCGACGACCCCAAGGCGGTCGAGCACGTGACGCCTGTTGCAGCCCTCGCCGACTGCGTCCGCGATGCCGACTACATCGTCGAGGCCGCGCCGGAAGACCTCGCCATTAAACAGAAACTGTTCGCCGACATCGAAGCCGCCGCACGCCCCGATGCTATCCTCGCGTCGAACACGAGCGTGATCCAGATCACTGCGATCATGCAGCATCTGAAGCGTCGGGATCGCGCGGTCGGTACGCACTGGTGGAACCCGCCGTTCCTGGTTCCGCTGGTCGAGGTGATCGGCACGGAGTGGACGAGTGCTGCGACGATCGACTTCACGATGAAGCTTCACAAGCAAGCCGGAAAAACGCCCGCTCACGTGAAGAAGGACGTGCCGGGCTTCATCGGAAACCGCTTGCAGCACGCGCTGTGGCGTGAGGCGATCTCACTCGTCGAAAACGGCATTTGCGATGCCGAGACGGTGGACACCGTGATCAAGGCCGCGTTCGGCCGCCGCATCGCCGTCCTCGGACCGCTCGAGAACGCAGACCTCGTCGGCACCGACCTGACGCTCCAGATCCACCAGAACGTGCTGCCGCATATCGAAAGCCGGCCCGGACCTTCGCCGTATCTGGAAAAGCTCGTGGCCGACGGCAAGCTCGGCTTCAAGTCTGGTGAAGGCTTCCGCAAGTGGACGCCGGAGAGCCAAGCGGAATTGCGTGCCGCCGTGGTCCAGCACCTCAAGAAGTCGCGGCACTCGTGAGGTATATCTCTAGGCCCCCTCGACGCGACAGCTCGGCGTTGTTCGGCGATTTCACGCCTTGCTGAGATCGCCGAACAGCACCGACAGCAACCCGCCGGCCGCGAGCACCTCTGCCTCGCGCGCCGTATCGATGCGAACGTCGACGGTCACGGTATCGGTCTTGCCCTTCGCTCGCTCGATGTCGAGTTCGAGCTTGCCCGCCACGCCGAGCTCTTTGTCGAGACCGCGCAGCCGCATCGTCTCCGTTCCCGTCAGCGCCAGCGTCTTGCGCGTGACGCCTTCGGGGAACGTCAACGGCAGTACGCCGACCGCGACGAGGTTCGCGCGGTGGATGCGCTCGAAGCTTTCTGCCACGACGGCGCGGACACCGAGATACGCAACACCCTTCGCGGCCCAGTCGCGCGACGAGCCGGCGCCGTAGCGCTTGCCCGCGATCAGGATCGTGCCGATGCCTTGAGCGGTGCACAGCATCGCCGCATCGACCAGCGGAATGGTGTTGCCCGTCGCCGACAGCCGCGTGCGCGGTCCCGCCTCCCCGATCATCTCGTTGACGATGTGCGCGTTGGCGAAGGTGCCGCGCACGGCCACCGCATGATGCCCGCGCCGCGCGGCGTAGGTGCCGAAGTCGGTGGGCTTCACCTGGCGGTCGGCGAGCCAGCGCGCGGCCGGCGTGCCCGGACGGATCTCGCCGTTGGGTGACAGATGGTCGGTCGTGATGGCGTCGCCGAAGAGAGCGAGCGGCTTCAGCCCCTCGATCACGTCGGGAATGTTCGAGCGCGGTTGCGGCGGCCGGATCGGCGAACGCGCGAGGAATGTGCTGCCGGGTTTCCAGGGATAGAGATCACCGTGCGGCGCTTCGATCGCTTTCCATCCGTCGTGTCCATGGAGGCCACCGCCGTAGACCTTGCTGTAGCCCTCGGCCGTGACCACGCGCGTCAGTTGCGAGATCTCAGCATCGGAAGGCCAGATATCGGCCAGCATCACCGGTTGGCCCGCAGCGTCGGTGCCGAGCGGCTCCTTCGTCATGTCGATCCGCACAGACCCCGCGATCGCATGCGCGATGACGAGCGCGGGCGAGGCGAGGTACGCGGCGCGAACGAGCGCATGCACGCGCCCCTCGAAGTTGCGATTGCCCGACAGCACGGCGACGCCGGTGAATTGCTTGTCGGCCAGCCCCGTCTCTATGTCGGGTGCGAGCGAGCCGGAATTGCCGTTGCAGGTGGTGCAGCCGAAGCCGGCGATCTGATAGCCGAGCGCGTCGAGCGGCTCCTGCAGGCCGGCCGCCGCGAGATAATCGGCGACGACGCGCGAGCCCGGCGCGAATGTCGTCTTCACCCACGGCCGTTTCGTGAGACCGCGCTGAACCGCCTTGCGTGCGAGCAATCCCGCTGCGATCATACCGGCCGGGCTCGACGTGCTGGTGCAGCTCGTGATCGCTGCGATCACCACGTCGCCGTCGCGCCTTGTTTCCTGTCCCCCTCCCCCTTGTGGGGAGGGGTTAGGGGTGGGGGGACAGGCGGTGGGGGAATTGAGGCTGGACTTGTCCAGTCCGTTCGCCTTGACTATGAACGCGCGGGAAAACGATCCCGGCACGTCGCCGAGGGCGACGCGCTCGTCGGGACGGCTCGGCCCCGCCATGCACGGCTCGACGGACCGCAGATCGAAGTCGATGGTCTTGTCGTAATTCGCCGCGACATCGGCCTCGCGTGGCGAGCCCCACAGATCCTGCGCCTTCGCGAATGATTCGACGCGCGTGATGTGCGCTGCATCGCGCCCGGTCAGACGGAGATAGTCGAGCGTGCGTGCGTCGATCGGGAACAGGAGCGACGTCGCACCGTACTCCGGCGCCATGTTGGCGATCATCGAACGCGTCTCGACCGGCATGTGCTCGACCGCCTCGCCACAGGCTTCGACGAAGCAGTTGACCACGCCGATGCCGCGCAGATGCTCCGCGATCGACAGCACGAGATCGTTGGCGTTCACGCCCGGCTTCAGCTCTCCGGTGAGACGCAGCGCGACGACCTTGGGATTGGCGATCAGCGTGCCGTGGCCGAGCATCGCGCCTTCCGCTTCGAGCCCGCCGACACCCCATCCGAGCACGCCCAGTCCATTGACCATCGTGGTGTGGCTGTCGGTGCCCAGCAGCGTGTCGGCGACCGCGATGCGGCCGAGACTGCCCGCGTCGACGATCCCGACGACGCTCGACAGATGTTCCAGGTTCAGCTGATGCATGATGCCACTGCCCGGCGGCAGGATGCGCATGTTCTGGAATGCCTGCGCGCACCACTTGAGGAACTCGAACCGTTCGCGGTTGCGTTCCACCTCTACGCGCTCGTTCATGGCGCGTGCATCGGCCCTGCCACCGTGCTCGGCGATGAGAGCGTGATCGACCACGAAGTCGACGGGGATCTGCGGGTTCACGCGCCGCGGATCGACTCCCCTTCCAGCGAGCGCGTCCCGCATCGAGGCGAGATCCGTCATCAGCGGCAAGCCCGTGAAGTCCTGCAGGAGCAAACGTCCGGGGTGGAACTCCAGGAGGCCCTTGCGGGGAGCCTTGCCGAGCCAGCCCAGATCCGCCGTGTCTGCCACCGCCGCACGCCGCAGCATCGATTCAGCGAGGATCTTGAGCGTCCGCGGCAGCCGGCTCGCGGGCAGCAGGCCCTGCTTTTCGGCCTGCTCGAGGCTCAGATATCTGAGGCCCGAAGCGTCACCCGGCAACGCGGCCAGCAACTCGGGTCGGGCGACGGTCTTGGCGGTCACGGCGGCGACCCTTTCAGAAATTTCCGATGAATGAGCGATAGGCGGCACGCAGCCGGCCTCGCGATATTCGATATGGCCGAAGGCTCCCACGCACAAGCCCCAACGCCCATCCCCTGACGGCTGGTGGCCCCTGCCGGCGTTGATCAGCGCGGGCCACGTCTTGCATTGTGCCGGGGAACCCCATAGGTCGTCGCGTTGTCGCGGCCTGCGAAGCCCGTCACTACTATGTTAGCCTGCTCGGCTAGGAAGCGGCATGTGTGACCAAGGGAGGAACGACATGAAGGCCTGGGTACTGAGCATTGTTCTGGCATCTGCCGCCGCCGTGGCAGGCCCTGCGAATGCGCAAGCGCCGACCGAGAAGATCAGCGGCAAGGTGACGGTCATCACGTCGTTTTCGAAGGACGTGACGGACCCGTTCAAGAAGGCGTTCGAGGCCGCCAATCCCGGCACCCAGCTCGAGGTCCAGAACCGCAACACGGTGGCCGGCGTGCGCCAGCTCGAAGAGACCAAAGCCAACAATCAGGTCGATCTGTTCTGGGCGTCTGCCCCCGATGCCTTCGAGGTGCTGAAGGCGCGCAAGCTGCTGCAGGCCTACAAGCCCACCGCAAAAGGCATTCCCGACAAGATCGGCAGCTATCCGATCAACGATCCTCAGGGCCACTATTTCGGCTTCGCGGCGTCCGGCTACGGCATCATGTGGAACGAGCGCTACATGAAGGCGAAGAACCTGCCCGAGCCCAAGGAGTGGTCGGACCTCGCCAAGGCCGTCTACTACGATCACACCGCGATTTCAGCGCCGTCGCGCTCCGGCACGACGCATCTCACGATCGAAACGATCCTTCAGGGTGAGGGCTGGGCGAAGGGCTGGGCGACGACCAAGGCGATGGCCGGCAACCACCAGACGGTCACGGATCGCTCGTTCGGCGTGCCCGAGGGCGTGAATTCCGGCCAGTTCGGCGTCGGCATCGTCATCGACTTCTTCGCGTTCTCGGCGCAAGCCGCCGGCTTCCCCGTCAAGTTCGCCTACCCGAGCGTGACCACGATCGTGCCCGCCAACGTCGGCATCGTCGCCAATGCACCCAATGCTGCCGGCGCGAGAGCGTTCGTCGAGTTCCTGCTGTCCGAGCGCGGCCAGACCGTGCTGCTCGAGCCGACGATCAGGCGCCTGCCCGTCAACCCCGCGATCTACGCGAAGGCGCCCGCTGGCTATCCCAATCCGTTCAAGGACACCTCGCTCGGCGCGAAAGTGAAGTTCGACGCGACCGTGTCGGAGAAGCGCAACTCGGTCGTCGCCGCGCTCTACGACCAGCTCATCACCTTCCAGCATGCCGCCCTGAAGAAGGCGACCAAGGCGATCCACGATGCCGAGGCAGCGCTCGCCAAGAAGGACAACCCCAATGGCCGCAAGCTCGTCGCTGAAGCGCGCGCCGCGATCGCCGAAATGCCGGTGACCGACAGCCAAGCGGCCGACCCCGACCTCACGTCGGCCTTCACACGGGGCAAGCAGAAGGGCGCCCGGCAGGCCGAGGTGGAAGGTCAATGGTCGGCATTCGCCAAGGCCAAGTACGCCGAAGCGGAAGCCAAGGCCAACGAAGCCTTGAAGTCGGCGCGCTAGTTTTCCCTCTCCCTGTTATTACGGGGAGAGGGCAGGGTGAGGGGCGGCCGCTCGGCAGGCCGTCGTCACTCTGCCGCCCCTCACCCCGACCCTCTCCCCATCATGTAGAATGATGGGGAGAGGGGGAAACACCAATGACCCTCACACTGCCCCGCATCCGACACGCAGCTGCCACGCCAGGGCAGTACGCGCTCGCCATCGCGATCGCGGCTTTTCTCGTGCTGACACTGGCCCTGCCCGTCGTCACCGTCGTCGCGGTCGCGTTCCGGGACACGTCGACGGGTGCTTTCACACTCGTCAATTTCGCTGACTTCTTCGGCAACGAACTGTTCCAGCGCTCGTTCGTGAACTCGGTCTGGGTCGCGACGCTGACCGTCGTGCTGGCGACTGTGCTGGCGCTGCCGCTCGCGTACTTCACGGCGCGCTTCGAGTTCCGCGGCAGCGCCCTCATCCAGACGCTCGGTATTCTCCCGCTCATCATGCCGCCGTTCGTCGGCGCGGTCGCGATGCAGCTTCTGCTCGGCCGCAACGGCACCGTGAACCTGCTGCTTTCCGACTGGTTCGGATTCACCATCCCGTTCATGGAGGGCCTCAACGGCGTCATCTTCGTCGAGGCCGTCCACTATTTTCCGTTCATCCTGATCAACGTCACCGCGAGCTTGCGCAACATCGACCGCTCGATGGAGGAAGCCGCGCAGAACCTCGGCGCGTCGGGCTTCCGCCTGTTCCGGCGCATCGTGTTCCCGCTGTCGATGCCGGGCTACGTCGCCGGCGCGGTTCTGGTGTTCGTCAAGGTGTTCGACGATCTCGCCACGCCGCTGCTCTTGAACGTCAAGGATATGCTGGCACCGCAGGCCTATCTGCGGGTCACGTCGATCGGCGTCGCCGATCCGATCGGCTACGTCATCTGCGTCGTGCTGATGGTGATCTCGGTTGCCTCGCTGGGCCTGTCGTATGCAGCGACCGCCGGCAAGGACTACGCCACCGTGCAGCGCGGCGGCGGCGGTCTGACGCGACGGCGGATGTCGCGCTGGGAAGCCGTCGGCGCCTACGGAACCGTCGGCCTGATCCTGGCGCTGGTGCTTGCGCCGCATGCGGCCCTGCTGTTGCTGTCGTTCGCGACGGTGTGGTCGTTCTCTCCCCTGCCCGACGGCTTCACGCTCGCCCACTACGGTCGCGTGTTCTCCGACAGCGCGGGCTATATCTGGAACACGTTGCTCTACGCCTCCATCGCGGCCGGCATCGACGTCATCATCGGCGGCGCCATCGCGTACCTGGTGCTGCGCACGAAACTGCCGATGCGGCATTGGCTCGACGGCGCGGCGATGGCAGCGCTCGCCGTGCCCGGCGTCGTGCTCGGCATCGGCTATCTCCGCGCGTTCTACAGCGTGCAGCTTCCCGGCGGCCAATCGCTGGCGACGTTCTGGGTGATGATCGCGGTGGCGCTCGCCGTCCGCCGCTTGCCCTATGCGCTGCGTGCCGCCGACGCAGCCCTTCGCCAGATCAGCGTCAGCCTCGAGGAAGCGGCCGAGAACCTCGGCGCGACCAAACCGCGTGCGGTGCGCCGGATCGTGATCCCGCTGATGACCGGCGGCATCGTCGCCGGATTCGTCACGAGTTTCGCCACCGCCGCCGTCGAACTCTCCGCGACGCTGATGCTGGTGCAATCGAACTCCGATGCGCCTCTGGCCTACGGCATCTATGTCTTCATGCAATCGCCCGCCGGCCGCGGCGCCGGTGCAGCGCTCGGCGTAATCGCAGTGCTGCTGGTCGGCATCTGCACCTACTTGTCGAACCGTTACGCCGAGAGCGGCAACGGCAGCTCCCGTCACTGAGGCCTGATCGCACATGCCTGCCAGCTCCACATCGAGCCCAACGAGGAAAGCCGTCGCGATCAGGGTCGAAGGCGTCGATCTCAGCTACGGCGACAACCACGTCCTGAAAAATGTGAGCCTCGACATTCCGCCCGGCGACCTGTTCGCGTTTCTCGGTCCGTCGGGCTGCGGCAAGACAACGCTTCTGCGCCTCATCGCCGGCTTCAACCGTGCCGACCGAGGCCGCGTTCTGCTCGACGGCGAGGACATCACGCCGCTGCCGCCGTGGAAACGCGACGTCGGCATGGTGTTCCAGTCCTATG